>DATIWB010000098.1:0-2297 GCA_035519675.1 Myxococcaceae bacterium | reverse complement strand
CGGCCAGATCCCGCGGAAGACTGTAGGAACCTCAGGTTTGCCGAATAGAACGATAGGAGTCCCTGGGGACAGGCTCCGGTGTGTGGCTGTCAACACCGGGTGAAGTTGCACACTTCCACCGGTTGAAATTGCACACTCGGCGTGGAGGGCACGAGCCTCACGACGTGACGGCCTCCTGGCCGCGGCGGCGGCCCTTGGCGGCGGGCTCGGCGGGCTGCCCGCGGCGGTGGAGCACGCTGTAGAGCTCGGCGTGCTGGCGCATCCGGTAGCTGTTGCCCCGGATGTTGACGATGTGGCAGTGGTGGACGAGGCGGTCGATCAGGGCGCCGGCCATGACGTCGTCGCCGAAGACCTCGCCCCACTCGTCGAAGCCCTTGTTGCTGGTGAGGATGGTGGCGCCGGTCTCGTAGCGGCGGCTCATCAGCTGGAAGAAGAGCATCGCGCCGCTGCGGCTGATGGGCAGGTAGCCGATCTCGTCCACCACCAGGAGCGCGGGGAAGATCAGGGTCTTCAGGCGCTGGGTGAGGTGGCCCGCCTGCTGGGCTTCCTCGAGCGAGGTGATGAGGTCGGCCAGGGTGCCGTAGTAGACGCGGCGGCCGCTCTGTGCGGCGGCGATGGCCAGGCTGATGGCCAAGTGGGTTTTTCCCACACCGGGGGGCCCGAGGAGCACGACATTCTCCCGGCGCTCGACGAAGCCGAGGGAGTGGAGGCTGTCGATCTGCTCGCGCTTGAGGCTGGGCTGGAAGGTGAAGTCGAAGTCGGCCAGGGTCTTCACGGCGGGCAGGCGCGAGGAGCGCATGGCGGCCACCAGCCGGCGATTGTTGCGCAGGGCGATCTGGGCCCCCAGGAGGGCCTCGATCGCCGCCGGGGCGGCCAGGCTGCCACCATCGAGCTGGCGCAGGATGTCGTCGAGCGCCTCGAGCGCGCCGGGCATCTTCAGATCGGCCAGCTGTGTCCGGAGCCGATCGCGCTGGGAGGGGGCGCTGGCGCTCATCCGGCCGCCTCGGCGAGCGCGGCGTAGGTCTCGAGCGGGCGGCGCTCGACGGTGAGGAGCGGGCGGGCCAGCGTGAGGCTCGCGACCTGCCGCGTCCGGGTCGGCGGGAGCAGCCCGAGGCTGTGATAGGGCCGGGGTGCCAGGGGTAGCAGCGTGGCGCGCTCGTCGCGCTCAAAGCGCGTCCGGGGCACTTCGCTGGTCGTGCCGTGGATCCGCGCATTGGCCGTCGCCTCGAGCCAGTGCTCGAGCTGGGCCTCGAGGTCGGTGTCGCCGAGGAAGTCGCGGCCATAGACGAAATTGCCGCGCACGTAGCCCACGGGGCGCTCGACCTTGCCCTTGGTCTTGGCGCGGTAGGGCCGGCAGGCACGGATCCGGAAGCCCCAGTGGGCGGCGAAGCGCAGAAACTCGGCATTCTCCAAGAGCCGGGCGCCGTCGGGGCGGCGGTCCTCGAGGATGACGGCCTTCATCTGGTCGAAGAGCAGCTCGTGGGGGACGCCGCCGAAGTACGCGAAGGCGGCCTCCAAGCCGGCGATGACGGTGCGCATGGTCTGGCGCGGGTAGAAGCGGACCCACAGGAGGCGGGAGTAGCCGAGGACGACGAGCAGCGCGTGGCGCTTGCCCCAGGGGAACTTGAAGTCGGCGAAGTCCACCTGGGCCTGCAGGCCCGGGGCGGTCTCGAAGCGGATCACCGGCTCCGGCTCGGGGCGCGGACGGACGCGGGCCACGTAGTCGCGGAGCTGCGTGATGCCGCCGGCGTAGCCGGCCGCGCGGACCTCGTCGAAGAGGCGGACGGCGCTGAGCTCGGGGTAGGTGCCCAGCCGCGTCGCGATGATCGCCTGGTACGGCTCGAGCTTGGCGGGCCGCTGGACGCGCGTCCGGGGCCCCGGGGCGCTCAGGTCCCGGTCGAGCTGCCCCGTCGTGAGCAGGTGGTAAATCAGCCGGCGGCTGACGCCCGTCTGGCGGGCGATGGCCGTCTTGGAGAGACCTTGATCGAGCAAATGTCGCAGCAGCACCAGTCGCTCCCATCCGTACACGGGCGTCTCCCCAGCACAGGGCGACGCAATGTGAGGATCGGTCGGGCCACCAGCTACCCGACCCGGATCAGCGACCGAGTGTGCAATTTCACCCGGTGATTGTGTGCAATCTCAAACCGGTGATGACAGGCGGGACGGACTGCCATTATTGCTGCTATGTCTGCAACCTCAGTCCACCGACCTACCCGTGTTGGAACGTGTGCCAGTATCCGACATAGGTTCAAGGCGGGCCGCCTCTCGTTCCAGCGACTCGGGTGAGTCTGCACGTC
>DATIWB010000097.1:0-9287 GCA_035519675.1 Myxococcaceae bacterium | reverse complement strand
CCCTTGGTCGAGGTGTTCCCGCCCAGGCCTCCGCGGGCCTGAACCCGGGGAGCCACGACGGCGGTCACCGCGACGAAGACCACCGCCAGCCCTGCAACTGCCCCGCGCTTCATCCAGATCCGCCTCCGGGCGCTGGCCTCGCTCTCCTGATCCATGGGTGGGGGTCCCCGGGTCCGTCCATTCTAGGCTCGCCAGACCCCGCAACGCCCGCCCCCACCTGGGTGTTCCTGGCCTGCCGCGGCGTGACACGGCCCGCCCGCTGCAGCAATCCGCAGGGACACGATGCTTGACACTCCGGGACGGCTGCCCGAGCGTCCTGCGCGCAGTCCCACCTCAGGGGAGACCCGCATGAACTTCCGCACCCTGGCCCTCGCCTCCGCGCTCGTCCTGCCTGTTGCCGCTCTCGCCGATCACACCTACCAGGTGACGGGCCCGGTCGTGTCGTCCACGCCGGACTCGATCACGGTGAAGAAGGGCAGCGAGAACTGGGAGATTGCCCGCGGCGACGACAAGACCGACGTCAAGGCCGGCGACAAGGTCACCATCACGTACACGATGACCGCGAAGAAGGTCGAGGTGAAGCCGGCCTCGAGCTCGACGAAGAAGGCCAAGAAGTAGCGCGCGGCGGCGCGCGGTCGATCAGGCTCGGACCAGCGGCTTGTAGCGAATGCGCGTCGGCTGGAGCGACTCCGCTCCGAGCCGCTTCTTCTTGTCCGCCTCGTAGTCCTGGAAGTTCCCCTCGAAGAAGAAGACCCGGCTGTCTCCCTCGAAGGCCAGCATGTGGGTGGCGATCCGGTCCAGGAACCACCGGTCGTGGCTGATGACCACCGCGCAGCCGGCGAAGGCGAGCAGCGCCTCTTCGAGCGAGCGCAGCGTCTCGACGTCCAGGTCGTTGGTTGGTTCGTCGAGGAGCAGGAGGTTGCCGCCGCTCTTGAGCATCTTGGCCAGGTGCACCCGGTTGCGCTCGCCGCCGGACAGGTCCTTGACCCGCTTCTGCTGGTCCGCTCCCTTGAAGTTGAACCCCGCGAGGTAGGCGCGCGAGGGGACGATCCGCCCGCCGAGGTCGAGCTGATCCAGCCCGCCGGACACCTCCTGGAACACGGACTTCTCGCCGGCGAGCGCATCGCGGCTCTGGTCCACGTAGGACAGCTTGACGTTCTCGCCGATGCGGAGCTCGCCTGCGTCGGCCTTCTCCTGGCCGGTGATCATCCGGAAGAGCGTGGTCTTGCCCGCGCCGTTGGGACCGATGACGCCCACGATGCCACCGGGCGGGAGCTTGAAGTTCAGGTCGTCGATGAGCAGCCGGTCGCCGTAGGCCTTCCGGAGGCCCCGCGCCTCGACCACCAGACCGGAGAGCTTCGGTCCGTTGGGGATGGTGATCTCGCCCGAGGTGTCGCGCTTCTCGGGGGCCGCCGCGACCAGCTGCTCGTACGCCGCGACGCGCGCCTTGCTCTTCGCCTGGCGGGCGCGCGGGCTCGAGCGCACCCACTCCAGCTCCCGCTTGAGCTGCTTCTGCCGCGCCGACTCCTGCTTCTCCTCCATCTCCAGCCGCTTCTGCTTCTGCTCCAGCCAGCTGGAGTAGTTGCCCTTCCAGGGCACGCCCTCGCCGCGGTCCAGCTCCAGGATCCAGCCTGCGACGTTGTCCAGGAAGTAGCGGTCGTGGGTGATGCTGACCACGGTGCCCGGGTACTCCTGAAGCGCCCGCTCGAGCCAGGCGACGCTCTCGGCGTCCAGGTGGTTGGTGGGCTCGTCGAGCAGGAGCAGATCTGGCCGCTCGAGGAGAATCCGGCACAGGGCCACCCGCCGGTTCTCCCCGCCCGAGAGCTGCCCCACCGGCGCGTCGCCGGGCGGCAGACGCAGCGCGTCCATGGCCACCTCGAGCGTGCGGTCCAGCTCCCACCCGTTCTGCGCGTCGATGGCGTCCTGGAGCTTGGCCTGCTCGGCGAGGAGCTTCTCCATCTGCGCGTCGTCCATCGGCTCGCCGAGCTGGTTGGAGACCTCGTTGAACCGGTCCAGGACGTCGCGGAGCGGCTTGACCCCCAGCTCGACGTTTCCCTTCACGTCCAGCGACGGCTCGAGCTGCGGCTCCTGCGAGAGGTACCCCACCCGGATGCTCGGGTCCGGCCGGGCGGTCCCGAAGAACTCGCTGTCCTGGCCGGCCATGATGCGCAGCAGCGTCGACTTCCCGGCGCCGTTGGGGCCGATGACTCCGATCTTCGCCCCCGGGAAGAAGGACAGGTAGATGCCCTTCAGGATGTCCTTGCCGCCGCGGACCTTCCGGAGGTCCTGCATGGTGAAGATGAAGTTCTCGGCCATCGTGAGCGCGCGACAGTACAGCGCGTGCCGCACCGAGCAAGCGTCGATGTCATGAAGGACCCAGCTGTACGAAAGCAGCCAGACAGGCGGCCACCCGTGGGACCGGTTGCCCAGGGGTTCACAGAAGGGTGGTGTCCCAGGCCACATCCGACCTAGACCGGCTCCCCGGCGCCCCGGGGCATGCGCAACAGTCAGGCAAGCAGGCGCGGTCATGGGATGACGAGCGACTTCGGGTACCAGCTGCTGACCAAGCTCGACGACGGGCCGTCCGGGACGGCCTGGCGTGCCCGTGCCCGCACCAGCGGGGGTCGCGCCATGGTCCGGGTCTTCCACGGGAGCCGCTGGGGGGACGAGGACGTCCGCTGGGCGTTCCAGGAGCGTGCCGACACGCTGGGCCGGCTCGACCATCCCCACCTGGCCAGGCAGCTCCAGGCGGGGTGCCTCGACGACGGGCGCCCATACGTGGTCAGCGAGTACCTCGACGGCGAGGACCTCGGCGCTTGCCTCCGGCGGGGGGGACCCCTGACGCCCGACGAGCTGGCGCTGCTGCTCCTCCCGCTGTGCAGCGTGCTGGAAGAGCTGCGGGGCCGCGGCATCGTGGTCCAGGTGCTTCCCCCCTCCCAGGTATTCCTGGTCGGAGGGCTCCCCCGCTTCGCCCCGAAGCTGATCGGTCCGGGCCTGGGGGATGCCGGCCACAGCTTCGACCCGCGAGGGGACGTCACCGCCCTCGGGCGACTCATGCGCGAGGCCTGCCCCGAGCACCTCGGCTGGCTGGAGGGCGTCCACGCCGGCTGCGTCCTCAGGCCGGACGAGGGGGGGTTCGCCAGTCCCGCCGAGGTGGCCCGGGCCCTGCTCGAGGCCCAGCCGCGGACGCAGCTGCTGCCCACCAAGGAGGGGGGTGAGCAGCCCCCCTTGCTCCTGGTGGACGAGTCCGAGCGCGAGAAGCCGGGCGACGTGCTCGGCCAGTACCGGCTCGAGCGAATGCTCGGCGAGGGAGCGATGGGTCGGGTGTTCCAGGCCCGCCACGTGAGCCTCGGGCGTCCGGCGGCGGTGAAGGTGCTCCGGGCCGAGCACGCCAGGAACACCCACCTCATCCAGCGCTTCTTCCACGAGGCGCGGGCGGTCAACCAGATCAACCACGCGCACATCGTGGAGATCCTCGACTTCGTCGAGGAGACCGCGGTGTTCGGCCGGTCACGCGTGTACTGCGTGATGGAGATGCTGGAGGGCCACAGCCTGACGGATCTCCTGGCGCGGGAGCAGCCGGGGGTGGCCCGGACGGTGGGCATCGTCCGCCAGGTGTGCGACGCGCTCCAGGCGGCGCACGACGTGGGCGTCATCCACCGCGACGTGAAGCCGGACAATCTCTTCGTGCTCGAGCGCGACGGGCGCGACTTCGTGAAGGTGCTCGACTTCGGGGTGGCGAAGCTGGTCGCTCCGCTCGGCGACCTGCCGCTGACCACCACCGTCGAGGGCACCATCGTCGGGACGCCGGCGTACATGGCGCCAGAGCAGGCCACGGGCGGGAACGCCGATGCACGGACCGACCTCTACTCGGTGGGCGTGGTGCTCTACGAGCTGCTGGCCGGGCATCCCCCGTTCCAGGCCCCGGCATTCGGCCAGCTCGTGGCGCAGGTGCTCTCCTCGCCTCCACCGCCGCTGCCGACGCACACCCGGAGCGGCGACCGCATCTCCGGAGCGCTCTGGACGGTGGTGAAGCGGTGTCTGGCCAAGAATCCGGACGACCGGTACCCGTCGCTGCGCGAGATGGCCCGGGCGCTCGAGGTCGCGGCCCAGGCGCCAGTGCGCCGCGGTCCGCCGCCCTGGATGGTGGCTGTGGGGGCGATGGCGGTGCTCGGGCTGGGAACGGGGGTGGTGACGGTCCGCTCCGGCCGCCGGCTGCCCGCGCCGCTGCCGGTGGTGACCGGGAGGATCGTCGGCCTCTCCCCGGTAGCGCACCCGGCGGAGCCTCCCCAGGTCGCCCCGGTCCCGCCCGAGCCGCTCTCGCCGGAGCCGGGAGTCCAGGTCACGGTGGTGTCGGATCCCCCGGGGGCGCGCGTGGTCGAGCTCCCGTCGGGCCGTCCGCTGGGCACCACGCCGCTCAGCGCCACCTTCACCCGCTCCAGCGACCCGAGCCGGCTGCGGCTGGAGCACGCTGGCCGCCGACCGACCGAGGTCGCGCTGATTCCGGATGCGGAGAGCGAGGTCCACGTGGCGCTTCCCCGGGCGCCCCGGACCAGCCGCGCTGCCGGGAAGGCCAAGAACCAGAAGCACCCGGACCCGTTCAAGCTCTAGGGACGCCCGCGGCGGAACTACCTCCGGGCGCGAGGGGGTCTCCCCCCCGGCGGTACGACGCCCCTCGCACCCGGAGCCCTGCTCTCCCCCCCGGCGGTCACGGCTCAGGGACAGCGCGTGACCACCTGCGCCCGGTCCACGCCGAACGTCGACCCCTCGAAGAGCAGGCGAGTGTTCGGCGGGATGAGACCTGGGCCCTGCACCAGCACGTCGCCCGAGACGTTCCCGCACAGCCCGTCGGCGGAGGTCGTCACCCCGTCGAGCCGGAAGCCGCGCAGCTGGAAGGTGATGCCCGCTCCGCCATCACCGGACGTGCCCAGCGGATAGGCGGAGAAGGGAATCACCGGGTCCCCGAACTCGATGGTGAAGCGGCCAGCGGCGGTCACCGGGGAGCTGCCGACGAAGGGGTCACCGACGGGCACCACCGCGCCGGTGCCGAGGAGCGCGTTCTGGTCCACGGCCTGGAGACCGAGGGTGAGCGTGTCCCCGCTGCTCGTGGCCTGGGCCACGAACACCGCGGGGAGGTCCGGAAAGAAGGTCGGGCCCACGCTCAGCAGGAACGGCCCCTCCACGTCTGCCCGCGTCGCCGTGGGCAGCGGCCCGGCCGGACAGCGTGCGTCCGGTCCGGCCGGCACGGCGAGGTCCGGGTCGTACCGCGAGAAGTCCAGCGTCGCGCCGAGGATCCAGGTCGGGCCGAACTGGGCGGGGAGCCAGGGGATGTCCGCGCCGAGCGGGGTCGAGTACCACGCCACCGCGAAGCGCCTCGGCTGGCCGGGGATGGGCGCCACCGCGGCGTAGGCCGTGTCGCCGTTGGACGGCAGCTCGGCCACCTCGAGGAGCCGGATCGGGCTGCGGGGTTCGCTCAGGTCACCCCGGAGCTCGTAGAGCGCGGTCCGCTTCCGGGTGCAGGACAGGTGCTTGCGCGCCACGACGAAGGTCCGTCCATCCACCTCGAACAGCTGCGAGGGTCCATCGAGCCGCTGCTCGAGGCGGCGACTGCAGTCGAAGTCCCCGAAGAACCCGAACCAGGAACCGCGCTTCACGCAGACCGCGGTCTGTCCGTCCTCGAGCAGACCCTGGTCGTCGAGGCGCACCAGCGAGACCGCGGTCGTCTGCTCCTTGCCGAGGAAGCTCAGCTCCGCTTCGCTGGGCACGAGCCCTGGCGCATTCATCAGGCTCCCCAGCTTGATGAACGACCGGCCGCCGTCGACGGAGCCGAAGTACGCCGCTTCCTGGTCCCCGTCGTCGTAGCCGGTGGCGTAGAGGATGCGAGCCCCGAGGGGGGACCTCCAGCCGACGTAGCGCCAGAGCCCCCAGCGCTTGTCGGTGAGCTTGAAGCGGACCGGCGCGGGGGTGTCGAAGTGGTCGCCTCCGTCGTGGGAGGCCGCGATGACGGTCTGGGTGTCGGCGAGCAGGTCCCGGATGGGAAACCCCGCCACCCGCGAGATG
This sequence comes from Myxococcaceae bacterium, assembly GCA_035519675.1. Lineage (GTDB taxonomy): Bacteria > Myxococcota > Myxococcia > Myxococcales > Myxococcaceae > RPRB01. The sequence continues at coordinate 3,227 of DATIWB010000097.1, read as the reverse complement.
GCGCCGAGCCGGAGCGCGCCGTCCCACTCGAAGAGCTTGGGGTCTCGGATGCCGCGCACGGGGTCGCTCGGCGCAGGGAAGACCTCGCTGGCCAGCGTGCCGCCGTGGCTCAGCGGATCGTAGTGGTAGACGCGAATCCGCGCCGTCCCGGTCTCGGCCTGGCCGGTGCCGCCAGCGCGGAAGGCGAGCAGCATCTTCTGCGAGGGCAGGAGGTGGAGCTCCACGTTCTCCGCGTGCTCGTCCCCGTTCTGGTACAGCACCGCGACGTCCTGGACGACGCCCGCGGCGGGTGTGGGCACCGGAGTCGGGGTGAGCGTCAGCGGTGACGACGACGCCGAGGCCGCGGACGGCCGGCGCGGGTCGGGGGGCACGGACGCCGCGCGTGGCGAGCCCTCGGCGCCGCAGGCGGCGAGAGCGAACGAGACGGCCAGCAGGAACAGCCGCGAGTGACGGTGCATGCGAGGACCCCCAAGGCGTCGTCTCGCGGAGTGCGTAGCAATCGACGGTCCAGCGAGCCGGCGGCGGAACGGCGCCCTGGGGTGGGTCTCGGGCCGTGCATCGGCTTGCACACCTGCGCAGCGACCCGTCAAAACATCTCGCCGAAGTCGAGGAAGAACGTCTGCTCGGGCGTGAGGCCCACGTCCGCCCGGACCACCAGGTGGTGACTCCACGCCAGCCGAAGCCCGACCGAGCTGCCGACGTGGAAGGGGCCGACGTCGGACTGAGCGAGCCGGGCCCAGACGCGGCCCACGTCGAGGCCCGCCACGGTGCCGATCTCGAACTCCCCCAGGGTGAGGAATCGCCAGCGGAGCTCTGCATTGCCGAGCAGCTTCACGTTGCCCTGGTACCGATCGAGCGAGAGGCCACGGATCGACGCACGCCCCCCGAGCGCGTCCGGGCCGTTGAGCTGCCCAGCCTCGCTGATTCCGCCGGTGGCCGGCAGCAGGTAGAAGGGCAGCCCGTCGGTGGCCACGTCGGCGAGGAGCCGCAGCGCGAGGACCAGTCGCCAGTAGTCCGGGATGAGCCGCTGGTAGAGGCGCAGGGTGAGGTTGGCGCCGAAGAGGTCCGACTCGCCGCCGAGCGCGTGGGCCGCTCCTCGCACCGACAGCTCGTGGAACATTCCCCGGGTGGGGGCGAACTCGTTGTCCCGGGTGTCGTAGCGCACTCCGCCGGTCACCGCCGCATAGCGCTGCTTGAAGCGGTGGTAGGGCTCGCCCGGAAGAGGCTGGCCATTCCACCCCACCAGCAGGCCGCGCTGCGCGTCCGCATCGAGCTGCGACCCGGTGTCCTGGCCCAGGTCGTCGGGCCGGTAAAGCGGCTGGAACCCCACGAGGAGGAACTGGTAGCCGAGGAGCACGCTCCACGGTCCACCGATGGGACGGATGACCGTGAGCTGGACACTGGGGAAGGTCTCCACGTCGTACTGGTAGAAGCGCTTGCCCCGGAACTGCGGATTGGGCGCGCCGTCCGGGGGGGCCGAGGGGCAGGCGTTGGGGGGTGCCGGCAGCTGCTGCTTCAGCGCGTCGTCGTCGCAGAGATCGGCGTTCTCGTCCCTCGTGCTCCCGTTGCCGAGCCCGCTGTACGGCTGGAACTTGGCCCGTTCGTACCCTGCCCGGAGGGTCACCCGGTACGGCGACCCGCCGATCTGGGGGAGGTCGAGCGCGAGCCAGTGTGACTGGATGCCACCGGTGGTCGCGAAGACGTTCCCCTCGAGGCTGTAGACGAATGGCTTCCGCGTCCCGTCGCCGAACTCGGTGAGCTTGAAGTGCGCGCCGAACCCCCAGCCCTCGTCCGAGCCGTAGTCCACGATTGGGACCACCCCCACCTTGAACCCGAGGTCCGGCGGCGGCTCATCGGCACGCGCGGAGGCCGCGCCGAGACCCAGGGCGAGCACGGCCGCGAGCGAGGCACGCATGGGGGTGCTCCGGTGCAGCTTCCGTACCCGGCTCGCCCGAGATCGCACGCCGGCGGCACGCTGTGCAGCGGGTTGCACGCTGTGCAGCACCCCTCACGGTGCGCGCCGCGGCGCGCACAGCGGATTCCTCGATTTACCCGGTCGGCACGCGGCGTGCTCCCGTCCCGGGAGGAGACCCGTTCTCTCCCGGGCCCATCCCATGACGCTCCGCGACTGGCCGGTCATCATCGCCTGCGTCTTCGGCCTCTCGCTGGTGCTGCTGGTCATCTGGCGGGGCCGGCGGAGCCCGCTGGCGGCACCGCTGGCGTTCCTGGTGCTGGACCTCACCGCCTGGAACTTCGCCGACGACGCCTGGCACGCCTCGGGTGAGACGCGGGTGGTGTGGCACATGGTCGACCACGCGCTGTCCCCGCTGAGCATGCCGCTCGCCTTCGGGTTCGCGCTGGTCTTCGTCGGGCGACGCCGCCAGCTGCGCGCGCTGCTGGGGGCCAGCTGGGTGGTGGCGATCGTCACCGGTGCGCCGGCGCTGCTTTCCCTGGTGGGCGAGCTGGGGCCGCTCGCCGCCTGGGGACGGTGGTTCACCGAGGGCCCGTGGTACCCGATCAACTTCGCCCACCTGGTGGTGACGGCGAGCCTGGGTCTGTGGCTGCTCATCCAGCACGCGAGGACCGCGGGCCCCGGAGAGAGGACCCAGGCACGGGGGGTGCTGGTGGCGATCGGCGTGCTCATCGCCCTCGGGGTCTCCGAGTTCGCGCCCGGGCCCGGGCTCGGCCTCTTCGGCTTCATCCTCTTCACCCTGGCCCTCTCGGTGGTGGTGCTGCAGCCCGGGCTTCCGGAGATCTCCATCCCCAGGAAGCTCATTCCCATCGCCGTGCTCGCAGCGGCCACCGGGGTGAGCGCCTGGCTGTTCATGGCCAAGCGCTCCAACGGTCCGGCGGTGGTGCTGCTCCTGCTGACGGTGCTGGCGCTGGTCGCCCTGGTCATCGGGCTGGGCATCCACGCGCAGCGGACGCAGGCCCGGGATCGGCTGGAGCAGCTGGTGTTGCTGGGCCGCTTCTCGCAGCAGCTGGCCCACAACCTCAAGAACCCCATCGCCGCGCTGAAGGGCGCGACCGAGTACCTCCAGGAAAACCTCCACCGCGGACGGAGCCTCGAGGAGCAGGAGCGTTTCGTCCGGCTGCTGCTCGAGCAGGTTGACCGCCTGGAGAACGTCATCGCCGACTACCGCAAGCTCGGCCAGGCGCAACCGATCCGCGAACCGCTCAACCTGAATGCAGTGGTCAGCGGGGTCCTCGCCTTGCAGTCCTTCATC
>DATIWB010000096.1:0-24104 GCA_035519675.1 Myxococcaceae bacterium | reverse complement strand
AGTACCCCATCACGCCATCGCGATGACGATCGAAGAGGGCGCGCTGCGCCGCGCGGTCTCCACCGGCAGCGCTGCGCACCAGGTCCGATTCCTCGGCTTCGCCGGGGGCCGAACTGATCATCCTCGTTTCCTGAACATGGGCTGTCCCATGTCCCCGACGAGGAGACCGTCGGATGCGACTTTGATCGCATCCAGTCGCCGCATTCCAAAGCTGCTGAGTTTCCTCGACATGGCCCCCCCTGGCGGAGACAAGACCGTCAGCCGGGTCTTTGATTGCACCTCGTGAGCTGGCGATCCACCAGTTCGGGCGAAGCCCCGAACGCCAGGACAGCGCGTCAAGGTATCGGTACGCGCAAGGGCACGGTGCTGTAAGTGTTTGAGCCGTTGCCCAGCTCGCCACCGGAATTCTCCCCCCAGCAATAGGCCCCGCCGGTAGTCGTCAGGCCGCAGCTGTGCCCACTTCCAGCGCTCACACTCGCGAAGGTCAGACCACCGCCCACTGCGAGGGGCGTGCTGCTGTTGATCCACGAACCGTCGCCTAGTTCGCCGTAGTAGTTGCTTCCCCAGCAATAGGCGGCGCCGGTCTTTGTCAGTCCACAGCTATGTCGCCGGATTCCGACGATCGGGACACTCCGCGCTCCGGCCCCGGCGAAGATGGTCGTGAAGACGATGTCGCCGGTCACAGCGACGGGCCTGCTGCTGTTCTTCATCCAGCTGTTGCCTAATTCACCAGAGTCGTTGGATCCCCAGCAGTAGGCCGCGCCCGAGGTCGTCACACCGCAGCTGTACTCATCTCCAGCGCTGACGGTTGCGAAGGTGAGCCCACCGGCCACGGCGACAGGACTGCTGCTGCTGGTCGTCGAGTCGTCGCCCAGCTCACCATGGGCGTTGGCCCCCCAGCAATGGGCTGCGCCGGTCGTCGTCACGCCGCAGCTGTGACCGTTGCCTGCACTCACCGTCGCGAAGGTGAGCCCACCGGCCACGACGACGGGCGTGTTGCTGTTGATCGTCGAGCCGTCGCCCAGCTCGCCAGAGTCGTTGTACCCCCAGCAATACGCCACGCCCGCAGTCGACACACCGCAGCTGTGACCGCTGCCGGCGCTCACGGTCGCGAAGGTGATCTCACCGGCTAACGCGACGGGTGTACGGGAGTGGCTGAACCCCCAACAGTAGGCCGCGCCCGCAGTCGTCACACCACAGCTGCTGCGAAAAGCGTCAGCGCTCACACTCGCGAATGTCAGCCCACCGGCCACCGCGACGGGCATGTTGCTGTTGGTCGTCGAGCCGTTGCCCAGCTCGCCAAAGTAGTTGTCCCCCCAGCAGTAGGCCTCGCCCGCAGTCGTGACACCACAGTTGTGCCCGGCTCCGGCGCTCACACTCGCGAAGACCAGTTCACCAGCCACGGCAACCGGCGTACTGCTGTTGGTGGTCGAGCCGTTGCCCAGCTCGCCATGGCCGTTGCTCCCCCAGCAGTGGGCTCCTCCGGCAGTCGTCACGCCGCAGCTGTACCCAGAGGGACCATTGCCCCAGGGGTCGAGCCCGGCGGCGCTCACCGTCGCGAATGTCAGTCCGCCGGCCACCGCGACGGGCGTGCTCTCGAGCGTGCTGGTCGAGCCGTTGCCCAGCTCGCCATTTTCGTTCCTTCCCCAGCAGTAGGTCGCGCCGGTGGTCGTCACCCCGCAGCTGTGCTCACCGCCCGCACTGACCCTCTCAAAGATGAGTCCGCCGGCCACCGCGACGGGCGTGCTGCTGGCATAGCCCCAGGGGTCGAAGAGCCCGTACTCGCCATTGCCGAGCTGGCCATAGGTGTTGTCCCCCCAGCAATAGGCCGCGCCCGCGGTCGTCACACCGCAGCTGTGAAAAGGTCCCGCGCTGACGCTCGCGAACGTCAGCCCACCAGCCACCGCGACGGGCACGCGACTGCTGGCGAACGAGCCGTTGCCCAGCTCGCCAAAGTAGTTGTCCCCCCAGCAGTAGGCTGCGCCCGTCGTCGTCACCCCACAATTGTACGAAGCGCCAGCGCTCACGCTCGCAAAGACGAGTCCACCGGCCACGGCGACGGGCGTGCTGCTGCTAACGGTCGACCCGTCGCCTAGCTGGCCAGAATCGTTGTCCCCCCAGCAGTAGGCTGCGCCCGTCGTCAGCACCCCGCAGCTGCCGCTCACGGCCGTAAAGGGCAGCCCACCGGCCACCGCGACAGGCGTCGTGGAGAAGCCGTCCCCCCAGCAGTGGGCCGCACCCGCCGCCGTCACGCCGCAGCCGGTCCGACTCCCAACGGTCACTGCCGCGAAGGTGAGCCCACCGGCCATCGCGAGGGGCGTGGGGGGAAACTCGCCCCCCCAGCAGTAGGGCGCGCCGGCGAGCTCGAGACCGCACGTGTACGAGCCGGCGCTGATGGCTGCGAAGCCGCCGACGGTGAACGGGGCGCTCGTGATGCTGTTCAGACCACTGAGGTATGCACGGCTGTCCGAGGCGATGAGCGAATAGCCTCTGCCAGGCTTGTCGATGGAAAGGTTCGGAAACGTCGCGACGCCGTTCACCGCCGGTGCAGTAGCAACTTCACGAAGGGGGGCGCCCGTGCCCCTGAGCGTCAAGGTGACACTCGTGCTCACACTCTCGACGGTGTTCCCTTCGACATCCAACACCGCCACCTGGACTGCTGGAGCGATCGCTTCCCCCGGTGCCGTCGAGCTTGGCTGGACCCGGAAGACGAGTTTGGCGGGGGCGAACGTCACTTTGAAGGGGCTGCTCGTCGCCCGGCTCAGACCGGTCGCCTCCGCGACAAGTGTGTAACCAACGCCCGACGTGTCCAAACGCAGGTCCGAGAAAGTTGCCACTCCATTCACCGCCGCGATGGTGACCGTCCCTGAGAGCGTACCGCCGCCGGGGTTGTTGCCGAGCCGCACTGTGATGCTCGTGCGAGCGCTCGTCACCGTATTCCCGTCCTCGTCCAACACAGTCACTGCGACGGGGCGGAGTCCGACTCCTGCGAGTCCAGCGATCCCCCCCGTAGGCTGCATCGTGAAGATCAGGCTGGCCCGGGACTGAACGCGGTGCGAGTCGAGGCCACCGAAGTCGCACGCCGCCACCAGCCAGAGTAGCGGTAGTCCGAAGCTGACGAGGGTCCTCGACATGGGCTCGCTCTGCCTGCGGGAGAAGAGACCGTCGACCGACGTTTTGATCGCCACTCGCGAAATGACAACCCACGAGCGCCCTGATCACCCGGACTTACCGGGAGCCACCCAAAGGTCCGGCGATTGAGACTCGGGCGACACCACCGACTCTCACTTCTCAACCGCTCGAGCCCCCTCTCCAGCGTGGCCCGGGAGGCGGCGCAGGAGATGTCGTGCGCCGAGCCGAGCGTCCTGCCCTTCCAGCTCTTTCCTAGCCACGCCCTCACGTTGGGGAACGCTGCGCAGCGCGCTTTACTCCTTTCCCCATGCAGCCTCGCGCGACGATCCCCAAGCTTGCCGACCTCGACGTTGTCCTGACGACGCCCCGACTCAGACTCCGCCCGCTTCGCGATGACGACGTCGACGACCTGTGGCCGTACGTCTCCGATCGGCAGTTCCCCAGGATGATGAGCTGGGTAGCCCACACCGACAAGGAGCAGACCCGCGCGTTCATCAAGACGACCCACGACGGCCTCGCCGCCAACACCCATTGCACCTGGGCGATTGAATACCTCGGCAAGGTGTGGGGGACGATCGGCCTCGACGACATCACCTGGCAGATGCGCGCCTGGCGCATCGATCGAGCCGAGATGGGCTACTGGCTCGCGCCGCCGATGTGGAAACAAGGATTGATGACCGAGGCGGCGCTCGCGGTGCTGCGGTTCGCGTTCGAGACGCTCGGGCTGCACAAGATCTCCATCGGCTGTCTCGCCGAGAATGCACCGTCGCGCCGCGTCATCGAGAAGTGCGGCTTCCGCTACGTCGGCCAGTACGAGGACGACGTCTGGCGCGACGGCGCGTGGCACTCGCACCTGCGCTTCGAGATGCTCACCAGCGAGTGGAGCCAGCTCCGGACGGCCACGCTCCGGTTCCCGGGAACGGGCTAGACGTCGGGGACCGGCGCTCCGTGCACCGCGCACGTTGCGGTTCCGTTACGCGGATGGGCCTTCGCAGACGACGCCAGCGAGGACAACCCCACTGCCGCGTCGAGCGCCCTCAGAGAGAATCTAGCTCCGTCAGCGGTGGCCGACCTTTCGAGACTCGGGTCCGGAAGCGTTGCCACGCACTTCACTGCCGTCGTCGTGACGGTCCCGGGGAACGTGCCCGCCGGTGAAGAATTCAGCTGGAGGTGGCGGGACGAAGCCTTCGTTGGTCCGATCGAAAGCGTTTGCGTTGCCGACGATCTCGAGGCGATTTCCGGCTCCAAGGCTCCCCCCCGGAGGTGCGGTCGCGGCATCCACGTACATGTTCGACCGAGGACCGCTGCCGCTTGCCTGATGGACGACGACGTGCAGAGTGTTTCCCTCATCGGGAAAGACGCCGGGGACGAGCGACCTCGCCCCGGACAGTCTGAGGTCCGCCGTCGTCGTCGCGAGACGCGTTCCAAGAAGGTTCATCTCGACGCGGTTCGACGAGATGGGCGCGGCAAGCGGCCCGATCCGTCGTCCTCCGACTGCAGCGATGCCGATCGCGACACCTTCGATCCTGTCGTGCTTCGAGTGAATTTGGAGCCAGTTGAACGTCGAGGCTTCGGACACGAAGAGGGGAGAAGGCGGCGAGTCCGCGCCACCGAGCAGCTGCCAGCCGGTCGTCGTCGGCCCGGGACTGTCGGATCGATACAGATTGCGGCTGGAGTGAATGAGCACGCTGGCTCCGGTCACGGCGTCGGGCCTGCCTACGCCACCGCTCACCCCAAGAGCGCCGCCGATCACGTTGCTTTTGAGGTCGAGGCTGATCTGGGAGAGGGACGCGAAGTTGATCGCGAAGACGCCGTCCCCTCCTCTCGGTGAGCGAACGATCGATTGCGTCATCTTCAGCTGGAGCAAGGCGCCCTCGTGTGGAGGCGGATCGTCGCCGAGGTTGGGGTTGCGCGTCACCACGGCCACCCCTCGACCCGTGGGGCGCTCTTGCGTGGCCGCTGACGGATTGGGGTTGATGAGCTCGCACCGTGTGATCGTTGCCGAGATGAAGTCGCCGGCCGCTCTCGAAACAACTGCGACGGGGTTCCCCGCCACCGGCCGCCCGACGACGTCTTCGATGACGAGATCCTTTACGGTGGAACGATCGCCGAGAGTCAGCACATCGCCTTCGAGTGCCACCGTGGCCCGGAGAACCGTTCTTCCGGACGCCTCGAACCCGGTCGGCAATCCCGATTCGTCGAAGCTCATGACGCCTTCCCCGGCAAGGGTCGCCTCATCCGGTACGGTCAGAGCCTGGCTCATGTCGTAGACCCCGGCCCGAACGAGAATCCGCGCTCCCGCGTTGGCAGGCGAGAGTGCGGCGGCGAGCTCGGGCGCGGTCGTCACGATGATGGTCGGCGAAGCTGCTGCGACGAGATGGCCCGGTTGAGACCCGAGCGCGCTGCCTCCACCCTCCAGGGGAGGAACGGCGCCATCGCTGCCCCCTCCGCATGCAGTCACCGAAGCAGCACTCACTGTTGCCAGCGTCGCCAGACACAATTTGAGGTTCCTCGACATGGGCTCGCTCTCCTTGCTGGAGAAGAGACCGTCGACCGAGGTCTTGATCGCGGCTCGCGAAAGGACGACCCACGGCCGCGCTGATCAGCTTCCTCGGAGCGACGCGAGAGTCCGGCGATCGAGACCCCGGCGCGACCACGGCACTCGGCTCAGCGCAGCCGCGAGGCGGCGAAGGAGAGCCGGAGGTTGCCTGAGGCCCCGGACGGCTCGCCCGACACCGCGGCCACCGGAGGCCCTGGAGCGATGTCATTCGCCAGAGCCCGGGTGCGGAGCGCGAACGCGTCGAGCGTGCTCAGAAAGAAGGCAGCGGGCCCAGGACGTCCGTTCGGAGCGCGCCGCTCGCATCGCCATGGATGCGGGCCACGAGCGTTCCATTGCTCGTGATCCGAATTTCGCCCGTGTAGGAGCGGGTGCCCGAGTTCCAGTAGACGGTGTCCATGGTGCCGTTCAGGCTGTAGCTGGTGCCGCTGACCGCGACTGCGAGGCCGTCGAATGCTTCGTGAACTGCAACTCCTCCCGCCGGAGGGGGCCCCCAGCTTCTGGTGTAAGAGCCACCTCCGAAGGTCGCGACGTTGGTCGTCGAGTTGTTGGTCAAGGTCGAGCCGGTGGTCGGACTGTACGTCGTGGTCTCCGCCCAGCTCGTGGTCCACGGTGTACCGGTGCGCACGCGCCGCCACGTTCCGGATCCATCCGCCGTCACGTCGAAGAGATCGCTGCGAAGGGCCACCAGCTTCCCCCGCATCGAGTTGACCGAGACCTGTGCGGTCAGATCGTCGAGGTCCGTGGCCGTGTAGGCGGATGAAGCGGTCCCATCCAGCCAGGTGCCGACCAGCAGATCGACGTAGCAGCGGTGGAAACTTGCCGTGAAGGTATGACTGCCGGTCGGCAACTTCGAAGGCGCCGGTGCACCATCCAGAGACATCTGCGCGCAGTCCCAGCTCCACACCTGGTCGTCATAGGCCATGTAGTAGTGCTGCGACGTCGCCAGCGTGGCATGCACCGAGGCAGATTCGTACAGCCTGAGCGCTGAGGCGTCGAGCCGTGGGACGGATGCTCCACCATCGCAGCCGCCGCCATCGACGCCTGCATCCACGCCTCCGTCCATGCCTCCGCCGGCGCCCGCTCCCTCGATGCCTGGACCCGGGAGAGGAACGGAAGCGTCGCTGCTCCTTCCGCATGCAGAGACCGACGCTGCAAGGGTCGCTGCCAGCGCCGCCAGACAGATCCTGACGTTCCTCGACATGGGATCGCTCTCCTGCTGGAGGAGAGACCGTCGGCCGAGGTTCTGATCGCAGCTCGCGAAGAGACGACAGTTCGAGCTGCCCCCCCGGACCACCGCCACGCTCGAACCGGGGATGCGCGCTGGTCGTCCAGTCTCCGATGACCTTCGAGGACCGCCCCGAGTGGAGGCTCCTGGTCGCCCTCGACGTGGGCCTCGTGCTCGGGCTCGAGCGCCAGCGAGCGCGCGATGCGCATCGGCCACGGCGCTGCGCCGGACTCCGGAGCTTTGCTCTCACCTCGCTGTCGCGGGCAAGGGCGCGGTGGACGCCGCAGCGGACTGCCGGCGGTCCTGGAGCAGCTCGACCGCGAGCTGGTGGGGCTGCAGCCGGTGAAGACCCGCATCCGGGAGATCGCGGCCCTGCTCCTGGTGGACCGGGTGCGCGCCGACAGGGGCTTGGTCACCGAGGCGCCCACCCTGCACATGAGCTTCACCGGGAACCCCGGAACGGGGAAGACCACGGTGGCGCTCCGGATGGCCGATGGGGCGTCCTCTTCATCGACGGAGAAGTTCTTTCAGTCCAACCCGGGCTTCCGCTCGCGCATCGCCCACCACATTGACTTCCCCGACTACTCGGACGCCGAGCTGCTGCAGCTCGCCCAGCTCATGCTGCAGAAGATGAACTACGGGCGCACCCCGGCGGCGGTCGAGGCGCTCAAGCAGTACATCGCGGTGCGGCGCACCCAGCCGCTGTTCGCCAACGCGCGCTCGATCCGCAACGCGCTGGACCGGGCTCGGCTCCGGCGCGCCCTGAGCCTCAGGCGTACTGCCGGCTTCGATCACGCGCGAGGGGGGCCTCCCCCGCAGCTCCTCGCCGCCGGCGGGGCGCTCGGCGCGGGCGGTCTGATGGTGCACTGCGCTCGAGGACGGCGTCACCGGGCCCTTCGAGGCCGTGCGCCCCGAGGCGGGAGCAAGCGTGCCGCCCGGCGGCAGGCGCGCATGTTCTGCGTGACGCGCCGGCACGCTCGCCGGGGAACGGGCGGCCCTGCTAGGTCTTCGCTTGCGTGAGCTCGACGTCCCTGGCGCTGCCGCCCCCCTTCGAGGCCGAGGTCTTCGGGCTGGACTCACCCGGCGGGCGGCTGAGCTGCTACGCCGCCGGTCCGACGTCGAGCCCGGCGCCTCCGATGCTGCTGGTCCACAGCGTCAACGCCGCGGCCTCGGCCTACGAGACCCGTCCGGTGTTCGAGCACTTCCGGGCGGACCGGCCGGTGTTCGCCTTCGACCTCCCCGGCTTCGGACTCTCAGCGCGGGGACCCGGCCCCTACACGCCCCGGGGCATGACCGACGCGGTGCTGGTGGTGGCGGCCGAGGTCCGCCGGCGGCACGGGGGTGCACCGCTCGATGCGCTCGGGCTGTCGCTCGGCGCGGAGTTCGTCGCCCGGGCGGCGGTGGAGCGGCCGGAGGGGTTTCGCTCGCTGACCCTGGTGAGCCCGACCGGCTTCAACGGAAGCCGGCGCTTCTACGGCCCTCCGGGCAGCACCCGCGAGGTCGGGCTCACCCGGGCATTGCTCGTGGGACGGCCGTGGAGCCCGACCGTGTTTCGCTGGCTCACCCGGCCGAAGGTGGTCCGCTACTTCCTCGAGCGGACCTACGGCAGCAAGCGCATCGACGAGGGGCTCTGGCGCTACTGCGTGCTCACCGCGGCACAGCCGGGCGCCTACCACGCACCGCTCGCGTTCCTCTCGGGCACCCTGTTCAGTGGCGACGTCAACCGGCTCTACGAGGCGCTCACCCCGCCCGTGTGGATGGTGCACGGCGACCGGGGCGACTTCGTCGACTACCGGGGCGAGTCCACCCTCGCCGGCCGGTCGAACTGGTCCTTCCGGACGATGCAGACAGGGGCGCTGCCATACTTCGAGCGCCCGGAGGAGTTCTTCCGGGCGCACGAGGCGTTCCTGGCCGGAGCGGGGTGAGCCCCGGTCCAAGGAGGCCCGGGCAGGGGACCCGGGGGGACTTCGGTGCTCCCTCAAACGGCCGGGGGTCTCTTCTCCGGACCGATCCGCCCGGCGCCCCGGCTCACCAGGCGGGCGACGACCAGCGCGAGCGTCCCTGTGCCGACCAGGGTCCAGAACAGCGCGAACGACAGCGTGGCTCCGCTCATGTCACCTCCTCGCGACGATGTGGGGAGAGGTCTGACAGGTTCGGGTGGCAACCGCGCGACGTCAGGGAGACGTCTGCTCGCCGTTCGGCCCTATTTCCGACCCCTCCAGCCAGCGCGCTTGAGCGTGCTGTACATGGTGGGCAGCGAGACCTTCAGCTCCTTGGCCAGCGAGGCGGTGCTCTTTCCGCCCTCGATCTGCTTGCGGAACTCCGCCGCCTGATCGTTGGTGAACTTGAAGGCCCGTCCGCGCTTGCGCGGGGCCCCGTCGCGCATCCTGGCGCTGCGGACAGCCCGGGGGCGTCCGCGCTGGTTGCGCCCCTTCCAGCCGGCGCGCTTGAGGGTGTTGTACATGGTGGGGAGCGAGACCTTCAGCTCCTTGGCCAGGGAGAGTGCGCTCCTCCCACCCTCGACCAGTTTTCTGAATTCGCCCGCCTGATCAACGGTGAACTTGAAGGCCCGGCCCCGCTTCCGGGGCGCTCCTTCACCCACCCTGGCGGCCCGGATTCCGGGGCGTCGCCCGCGCTGGCCCTTCCAGCCGGCGCGCTTGAGGGTGTTGTACATGGTGGGGAGCGAGACCTTCAGCTCCTTGGCCAGCGAGGCGGCGCTCTTCCCGCCCTCGACTTGCTTTCTGAACTCCACCGCCTGGTCGCCGGTGAACTTGAACGCCCGTCCTCGCTTCCTCGGAGCGCCGTCGGGACTCTTGCCACCGCGCGCCGGGCGCCCTCGTGGGGGGGCGTGACCGTCGAACAGCCGCCCGGCCCGCACGACGACGCGCTGCAGCTGGTTCTTCAGGATGGTGTTCTCGTCCACCAGGCCGCGGAGGGCACGCTCGAGATCTTGAAGCGCACTGCTGATCGCGGTCATCCGGTCGGGCGTCCTTGGCATGGCGCGGGACCTTACACTGCAATCCGCCGATGGAAGAAAAGAAAGTCTCAGTTTCTACATTCAAGTTTTCATTGCAACCGGGCGCGTCCCACCACTAGAGAGCCCCGCGGTGAGCGTGAGAGTGGTCCGGCTCGGAACCAGGCGAGTGCCTCACGAGGGGCTGCGCATCGGCACCGTGCGCCGTCCACCCCGCGGCGTCCGGAAGGAGCAGATTGCCCGGCGCGACTTCTACGACGTGTGGTTCCCGGTTCTCGCGCCGTCGGTGAAGACCATGACTGCCTTCCGCAGCGAGAGGAGCGATCTGGCCTGGAGGCGGTTCGTCCAGGCGTACCGGAGGGAGATGGCCCGGCCCGACGCCAGGCACGCCCTCGAGCTGCTGGCCGCGCTCTCCCATCGCACCGACTTCTCCGTCGGCTGCTACTGCGAGGACGAGGCCCGCTGCCACCGCTCGCTCCTCCGCCAGCTGCTGGAGGAACGGGGGGCAGCGCTGGCCTGAGCTGGCGCTTCTAGTCGGCGGCCAGCGCCGGCCCGGGCGAGGCTCGCGCGGCCTGCAGCGCGGGCCAGATGCTCGCCACCAGCGCGGTGAGCACCAGCACCGCGAGGACGCCGGCCAGGGTGGGCAGGTCGAGCGGGTGCACGCCGAAGAGAAGCCGGGTGAAGGTGGACGCGCCCACCGCGCCCAGGGCCGTCCCGAGCAGTGCGCCGGTGCCGACCCAGCGCACCCCGGTGCCGAGCACCGAGCTCGCCTGGACCAGCGGCGTGGCCCCGAGGGCGCTCCGGATGGCCAGCTCGCGGCGCCGCTGGACCTGGGCGTAGGCCAGCACCGCGTACAGTCCCGAGAGGCAGAGCGCGAGCGCGGCGAGGGCGAACAGCTCGAGCAGCCGCACCGCCGACCGCCGCGCCGAGAGCACGCCGCTCAGGAGCGCCTCCCCGGGCTGGACCGAGGAGACGGGAACCTCCGGATCCACCGCGTGGATCGCCTCGATGACCCGCCGGGCGAGGCCGGGCCCGGCCCGCTCCGCCCGCACCAGCACCGACAGACCGGTCGCGAGGTACGGCACCACCGGCCCGGGCACCTGGTAGAGCGGCGCGTAGAGGGTTCCGGCGGGGGCCTCGTCCAGCGACTCGTGCTTCACGTTCGCCACCACGCCCACCACCCGGTAGTCGGCCGCGGGCTCGGCGGTGAAGCTCACGTGGAGCGTCGCCCCGAGGGGGCTGCTGCCCGGCCAGAAGGCGCGGGCCAGGGCCTCGTCCACCACCACCGCCCGCGGGTGCTGCGCATCGTCCTCCGGGCCGAACCCGCGCCCCTCCCGCACCCGGAGGCCCGCGGTCTCGAAGTACCCGGGGCTCACCCAGCGGGTCTGGGCGCCCGGCTGCGCGAGGCGTGAGGGCGCCGGACGGTCCGCGATGTCGAAGTCGGTGCGGCTGTTCACCCCGCTCAGCGGCAGCACGTTCACCACGGCGAGCCGGGCCTCCGGCGCCAGCCTTTCATGAAGACTGTCGTGGAAGGCGCGCAGCGCGGGGGGCGTGCCGTAGCGCGCGAGGGGCAGTGAGACGCGGGCAACCGAGAGCCCGGCGAGCCTCACCCCGGGGTCGACGCGGAGCAGCGCCGCCTCGCTTCGCCAGAGCAGGCCCACCGCCACCAGCAGCACGCCCGCCAGCGCTGCCTCGGTCGCCACCAGCAGCGCCCGGAGCCGCAGCGCGGCCCTCCCCGCGGTCGCCTGCGCGCCCAGCTCCGCCGCGGTCCGGGGGGTGGAGGAGGCTGCCGCGGCGCCGGCGACCAGGAGGGCGGTGACCACCACCAGCAGCGCCGCGGCGTAGAGCGCGACGCGCCAGTCGAGTCCCAGCTCTGCGAGGCGGGGCAGGTCCGCCGGGGCGAGCCGCCGCAGCGCGTCCTGCCCCACCCACGCCAGCAGCAGGCCCAGCGCGGTCCCCGCCCCGGCGAGGAGCGCGGCCTCCGCGGCCAGGTCGGTCAGCAGCGCGCCCCGGGTCGCTCCGAGGGCCCAGCGCACCGCGAGCTCGGAGCGGCGAGCGGCCACCCGGGCGAGGAACAGGCTGGAGAGATTCGCGGTGGCGATGAGCAGCAGGAGAACTCCCGCCGCACCGAGCAGCAGGAGGCCCATCCGGTACGCGCCCACCCACTCGTCCTGGAGCGTGCGGACGCGCGGCGCGGCGAGCTTCGCGTCCTCCTCGGGGTAGCGGACGGCCAGGTCGGCGGTGATGTCGGCCAGCTCCTGGCGCGCCTGGCCCACCGTGGCCCCCGGCGCGAGGTGAGCGATGACGCGCAGGAAGTTCGACCCGCGCTCGTTGCGGCGCGGGTCGGCGGCGGGCCGCAGCGGGGCGAGCACCTCGGTGGAGAGGTTGGGGAGG
Organism: Myxococcaceae bacterium; assembly: GCA_035519675.1. GTDB lineage: Bacteria > Myxococcota > Myxococcia > Myxococcales > Myxococcaceae > RPRB01. The sequence continues at coordinate 11,819 of DATIWB010000096.1, read as the reverse complement.
GCGAAGCTCTCCGGCAGCACGCCCACCACCGTGGTCGGCACCCCGTCCAGGGTGAGCGTCGAGCCGAGCACCGACGGCGCTCGTCCGAAGCCCTCGACCCAGAGCCGGTGGCCGAGCAGCACCACCGGCGGACGGGACGGATCGTCGTCGTCGGCCTCGAGCATCCGCCCCAGCACCGGCGAGACGCCGAGCAACGCCCCGAGGCCACCCGAGGCCCGGATCCCGGTGAGGCGCACCGGTGGTCCGTCGCCGCTCAGGTTCACTCCCCAGGTCGCGAGCCCCACCAGCGCGTCCAGGCGGGTGGTCCGCACGCGCGTGTCCTCGAGGTTGGGGAGGGAGAAGAAGGCGCGGTCCCGGTCGGTGCGGGTGGACCAGATCCACACTAGCCGCGAGGGATCGCGGAAGGGCAGGGCGCGCAGCAGCACCCCCTCGATGCCGGTGGCGATGATCGCGTTCGCGGCGATGCACAGTCCGAGCGTCAGGATCACCCCGGCAGAGAATGCCGGCGCTCGCACCAGCCGGCGCAGCGACTGTCGGACTGCCAGACCGAGGGACGACATCGGGGCCTCACCAGGACACCGCAGCGTCGCCTGTTCGAGCAAGCAGCGGGCCGCGGCCAACCTCTGCGGTTCACCGCTCCGGTCCCCGGGCCCATGTGCGGTTCTGGGACGGCTCGTGCCGCGCCCGGACGTGGTCCAATCGGGCTCCGCCCATGCCGACCGACGCGCCTACTCCGGAGCTGCCCGGGGACTCCCCCGCTCCGGTGGTCCGTCAGGGCGCAGGGAGGCTCGTTCCCTGGGGCGGCGCCACCCGCGGCAGCCGGAGCCGGGCGTCGCACCCGCGGCGACCCTCGGCGTTGAGCAGGCTGAGCGCGCCTCGGTGCGCCTCGGCGATCTGCCTGCACAGCACCAGCCCGATCCCGGAGCCCTCGGGCTTGGTGGTGTAGAAGGGCACGAAGAGGTTGCGGGAGTCGAGAAGTCCCGGCCCCTCGTCGGACACCACCAGCTCCACCTCGCCGGGCGCCTCCTCCCAGCCGATGGTCACCCCGCCCCCCGTCGCGCTCGCCGCCTCGACGGCGTTCTTCAGCAGATTGATGAGCAGCTGCTCCAGCTGGTCGGCATCGCCGCGGACCCACGCCGGCGGGCCGGGCACCACCCGCACTCCCGGCGTCCGGTCGAGCGCCGTCACCCGCTGGACCAGCGCCGGCACGTTCACCGGGGCCAGGGTGGGGGGCGGCAGCTTCGCCAGCCGGGCATAGGCGGCCAGGAACCTCGAGAGCGCCTCGCTTCGCCGGGCGACCACCGTCAGCCCGGAGCGCACGTCCTCCACCCACTCCGAGGGGGCTCCTCTGCCCAGCACCGCCTGGAGGCTGGCGGCGATGCTCTGGATGGGGGCGAGGGAGTTGTTGATCTCGTGGCTCAGCACCCGGACGATGCGCTGCCAGGCGGCGCGCTCCTCCTCGCGCACCACCCGCCGGAGGTCCGCCACCACCATCAGGGTGTGCGGCAGCCCCTCGCGCCGGAACTGCGAGCGCCGCAGCTCGTAGGGGCCGCCCTGGCCGCCGAACTCGGTGTCCACCCGCCGCGGCGTCTCGCCCTCGAGGAGATCGGCCATTCCCAGCGACTCCGCATCCCGTCCCAGCAGCTGCGAGGGAGGGCGCTGGAGCAGCCGGGCTCCGGCCCGGTTGACCAGGCGGAGCGCGCCGGTGTTGTCGAAGGCGAAGATGCCGACGTCGATCTCCTCCAGCACCTGTCCGAGCAGGGCGCTGGCCTCCAGCTCCCCCAGCCGCTCGGTGCGGAGCTGGTCTCCGAGCGCGTTCACCTCCCACGCCACTTCCCCCAGCGGGTCGTCGCGGTCGGCGTCGCGGCCCCGGACGGAGTAGTCACCCTCGCGGAGCGCGGAGACCAGATTGCTCAGCGTCTTCAGGCGGAGGACCAGCCGGCTGCGGAGCTGGGCGACGACCACCAGCGAGACCGCGACCGCCCCGCCCAGCAGCGCCCATCGCAGCCCGCTCGAGGGAAGCGCCCGCCAGCCGAGCACGGTCGCCAGCACCAGCCCCGGCAGGACCGCCAGCACTGCCCCGAGGGCGAGCCTCCGCTCGAAGGTGAGGAATCGACCCATGTCCGAGGGCCGAGAATGCCAGGTCAGCTGGCCTTCAGCCCGTACTGCTGGAGCCGGCGGTACAGGGCACTGCGGGACAGCCCGAGCAGCCTCGCCGCATCACTCACGCTGCCGTCGGTGCGCCCCAGGGCCCGCTGGATGAGGTACCGCTCGGCGTCCTCCAGGGTCATGTCCTCGACCCGGGCCCCGCCATCGCGCGGGCGGAGGACCAGGTCCTCGGGGGTGAGCTCGGCCCCGCGGGCCATCAGCACCGCGCGCTCCACGCAGTGCTCCAGCTCGCGGACGTTGCCCGGCCAGGGGTACTCGAGCAGCGACTTGAGCGCCGCGGCCCCGAAGCGCTGCACCGGCTTCCGGTAGCGGGCGGCCTGGGCGGCGAGGAAGGCGCTGGCCAGCGCGGGGATGTCCTCGCGGCGGTCGCGGAGCGGGGGGAGCACCACCTCCACGGTGTTGAGCCGGTAGAGGAGGTCCTCGCGGAAGGCGCCGGATTTCACCCCGGCGTGGAGATCGGCGTTGGTCGCGGCCAGCACCCGGGTGTCGGCGCGGCGGACGCGGCTGCTCCCCACCGGGTGGAACTCGCCGGTCTGGAGCACCCGGAGCAGCTTGGCCTGCTGCCCGAGCGGCATGTTCGCCACCTCGTCCATGAAGAGCGTGCCCTGGTCGGCGAGCTCGAAGCAGCCGGTCCGGTCCGCCTTGGCGTCGGTGAAGGCGCCCTTGACGTGGCCGAAGAGCTCGCTCTCGAACACGCCCTCGCTCAGCGCCCCGGCGTTGACCGGCACGAAGGGCTTGCCGGCGCGGTGGCTCATCGCGTGAATGCGCCGGGCCACCACCTCCTTGCCGGTCCCGTGCTCACCGCTGATGAGCACGTTGGCGTCGGAGGGGGCGATGCGGTCCACCAGCTCCAGCACCGCCTTCATCGCCCGTGACTCGGCCACCATCCCCGGGGCGCGGGTCTGCAGCCGCTCGTTCTCCGCCGACAGCCGTCGGCTGCGGCGGAGCGCGTCGCCGAGCTCGACCTGGCCCCGGAGCGTGGTGACCAGCCGGGTGTTGTCCCAGGGCTTGGTGACGTAGTCGCGCGCCCCGCCACGGATCGCGTCCACTGCACCTTCCACGCTGCCCCAGGCGGTCATCACCACCACCGGCAGCTGCGGGTCCAGCTGCTGCAGCCTGGCCAGCAGCTCGAGGCCCTCGCGGCCCGAGGTGGTGTCGCGGGTGTAGTTGAGGTCCATCAGCACCACGTCCACGTCCTCGGTCTCCACCGCGCCCAGCACCCCGGCCGGCGAGCTGGTGGGCACCACGGTGAACCCGTTGGCCTTGAGGAGGAGCCGGAGGGCCTCCACCACGTCCGGCTGATCGTCCGCGACCAGGATGCGCGGGTGGGCAAGAGACACGGTGCGTCTCCTCCTAGTCCCGGAGCCAGCCGTCGGCCATGTGGAGGGTCCGTCTTCCGTAGCTGGCGTTGTCTGCACTGTGGGTCACCTGGACGATGGTGGTGCCTTCGGCGTTGAGACGCCGGAACAGCGCCATGATTTCAGCCGCCTGTTCCGAGTGCAGGTTTCCAGTGGGTTCGTCGGCCAGCAGGAGGCCCGGCTCGTGGATGATGGCCCGGGCCACCCCCACCAGCTGCTGTTGCCCGCCTGAGAGCTGGGAGGGGTAGAGGTCCTTCTTCCCCACGATCCGGAAGCGGTCGAGCGAGTCCGCCACCCGGGCCTGGATCTCCTTGCGCGAGAACCCCCGGTAACCGAGCGGGACCTCGAGGTTCTCGGCCACGGTCAGGTCGTCCAGGAGGTGGTAGCGCTGGAAGACGAACCCCACGTGACGCCGGGCGAGTGCCTGGCGCTCGCGCGCCGGCAGCTGGTGAACCTGGTTTCCGTCGAGCTCGTACTCACCCGTCCACTCCCCATCGAGCATCCCCAGCACCGCGAGGAGGGTGCTCTTCCCCGCGCCCGAGGGGCCCATCAGGGTGAGGAAGTCTCCCTTCTCCACCGCGAGGTTCACGTTCCGGAGGAGGAACAGCGCGCCCGTCCCGGAGCGAATCGACTTCTCGAGGTTCCTGACCCGGATCATTCCCAGCGCCTCCCCTGGCAGCCCATGCGCGCCATGCGTTCGGGGCGCGGCTCGTCCCCCCACAGCGCCTGGGCCGCCCAGCCGGCGGCGGCCGCGGCGTGCTCCAGCGGTCGGGTGCGCACTGCCCGCGCGGCGGCGGCCAGCGCCGGATCCTCCGAGAGGCGGACGCCCACCGCGAGCAGCACGGTGGCGAGCAAGAGCAAGACAGCTCCCCGGCGCTCTGCCGTGGCGTCCATGCCCCAGCTCACCCCAGCGCGCCCGCGCTGTCGTCCTCCACCACCCGGCCGTCGAAGAGGCTCACCGTGCGGGTGGCCAGCTTGGCGTGACCGAGGTCGTGGGTGACCATGCACAGGGTGGCGCCGCCGGCGTGGAGCTCGCGCAGCAGCTCCATCACCGCCTGGCCATTCTTGGAGTCGAGGTTTCCGGTGGGCTCGTCGGCGAGCAGGAGCAGCGGGTCGCCGGCGACGGCACGGGCCACCGCCACGCGCTGCTGCTGCCCGCCCGAGAGCTGCCCGGGGAGGTGCTTCCGGCGATGGGCCATGCCCACCCGCTCCAGCGCGCTCTCCACCCGCCGCTTCCGCTCCGCCGCGGGCATGCCCCGGTAGGTGAGCGGCAGCTCCACGTTCTCGAAGACGGTCAGGTCGCCGATGAGGTTGAAGCTCTGGAAGATGAAGCCGATCTGCCGGTTGCGGACCCAGGCCCGCTGCGAGGCGCTGAGCCCGGACACCGGCCGGCCGTCGAGCAGGTAGCTCCCGGAGGTCGGAGTGTCGAGGAGCCCGAGGATGGCGAGCAGGGTGGTCTTCCCCGAGCCAGACGGGCCGACGATGGCCACCCACTCCCCCTGGTGCACCGTCATGTGCACGTTGGACAGCGCGTGGGTCTCCACCTCGTCGGTGAGGAAGACCTTGGTCACGCCCTCCAGATGGAGCAGCCGCTGTCCGGCGGCGGGGCGAGCGTCTCGGGAAACGGCCTGGACTGCAGTGTCGTTCATCGGAGCCTCACGGTCTCGCTGGCGTCCCAGGCGGACATGTCCGAGAGCACCACCCGGTCTCCCTCGGACAGCCCGCCCTTCACCTCGATGGTGTTCACGCTGCTGCGGCCCAGGGCCACCCGGGTGCGCTGGGCGGTGTCGCTGCCCGCGGCCAGGCGGTACAGCTCCACCGTGCTCTCGGGCTGGGCGCCGGCGGGGCGGCCGACGAAGAGCACGTCGGGGAGCTTCTCGATCTCGATGGTCCCCTCGACCGTCAGGTCCGGCCGGGCGCCCTTGGGGAGCGCGCCCTCGAGCTCCACCTCGACCAGCACCGTGCCCTGCGAGGCGGCCGGATTCACCCGCCGGACGTGGCCGGGAACGATGCCGTTCCGGGTGTCGACCTCGACGCGCTGACCGAGCGCGACGTCGCGGGCCTGCGTCTCGGGAATGCGCAGCTCGGCCTTGAGCTCGCCGGGCTGGACCACCTTGGCCAGCAGCGTGCCGGGGGTGACCCACTGGCCCAGCTCGAGTGGCAGGTCCTGGAGGATGCCATCGTCACCGGCGCGGACCTTCATCGAGTCCACCAGCTGCTTCCTGAAGCGCGCCACCGCCCGGAGCTTCTCCAGCTGGTCGGAGACGGCGCGGGTGCGGTCCGCCAGGCTCCGCTGGATGACCTGCACCGTGTCCTTCCCGAGCTTGAGCCGCTCGGTGAGGTCGTTCGCGCGGTCGGAGCTCAGGCCGGTGTCGATGTCGGAGAGCATGGCCTTGGCATGGAGCTTCCGGTCCGCCTCGGCGCGCCGCCGGGCGTCGGCGGCGTCCGTCTCCAGCTGGGCCACCGCGGCCTCCTGCTTGAGCCGGTCGCTGGCCAGGTTGCTCTTCAGCGCCAGGAGATCCGCCTCGGCGGAGGAGACCTGGCGCTCGGCCTCGAGCGACTGGAGCATCACGTCCGGGTTGGAGAGCTCGATCAGCAGGGTATCCGCCTTCACCGGGGCGCCGGGACGCAGGTGGATGCGCTCCACCCGGCCGGCGGTGTCGGCGGTGATCCACCGGATGTGCTCGGGAACCAGCGTGCCCGGGCCCTTCACCGCCCGGAGCATCGCCCCGCGGCGGACGGTGTCGATCCACACGCCGCTCTTCTCCACCGACGGGGCGGCCGGCTTGACGCGGCTGAGCCCCAGGGCGAGCAGCGCCACCACCACGGTGGCTCCACCGGCGAGGTAGACCGGGCGGAGGCTTCGAACTCTTTCGCGAGGGATGTCCACGGGCGGTTGGCCGCTGCCGGTAGCGAGCGTCGTGCCATCGTCCGCCGGGCGGAGCAGTCCACTGGAATCACGGCGCTTTTCGAGGTGTCAAACACCTCTGACGGCGTCGGTCGGTGCGTTCCAGACCGCGGGCGCGGCACGGCCGATCCCAGAAACGGACAGGCCGCTCGCGGTGCGCGCCCTCACTCGGACTGAAGCGCGAGCGCAGGGCCCGCTCGGCTGCTCCGCCGTGCGGCGAGCGCCTTGGCGCCGAGCGCGACCAGGCACAGCCCGCCCGCGGTGAGCGCGAGGGTGAGCGGGTCGTGTGGCTCGACCCCGAAGAGAAAGCCGCGGAGCAGCGGAGCGGCGGCCGCTGCCGCCAGCAGGCCGGCGAGCAGACCGACCCCGACAGGGCGCATCGCCCCGAGCAGCAGCTCGCCGCGGATGCGCGCTGCTGTCGCGCCGAGCGCCATGCGGATGCCCAGCTCGTGCCTCCGCTGGGCCACGGCATGGGCCACCACTCCGTAGACCCCGGTCAGGGCCAGCACCAGTGCCAGGCCCGCCACCAGCGACAGCAGCTGCATCGCCTGCTGCCGATCGAGAAGGCTCCGGTCCACCAGGACCTCCATGGGCGCGAGACGACCAAAGGCTTGCTCGGGGTCGACGGCCCGAACGGCGTCCCGCACCGCGGCCTGGAGCACGCTCGCCGAGGCCGCGCCCCGGACGACGACGTTGAGGAGCGGCCAGGGCTCGGAGCCCAGCGGGACGTACACCTCGGGCCGCGGAGGCCGGTCGAGCCCGAGGAAGCGGATGTCGCCGACCAGGCCCACGATGGTGAGCGCGCCCTCGGCCTCGCTCATCTGGACCGTCAGCCCGAGCGGATCCCGCCCCCCGAGAAACCGACGAACGAACTCCTCGTTCACCACGGCCAGCCCCGCGCCCGGGCGCTCCTCGGACGCCACGAAGCTCCGCCCCGAGCGGAGCGGGATGCGCAGCGTCCGGAAATAGTCCCCGGTCACCAGCCGGTAGTCCGCGTCCACCGGCTCGGCACGGCCCGGGACGAGGAAGGACCGGTCGCTGTTCCCCCCGACGAGCGGGATGCGCGAGGCAAAGGCTGCGTCGAGGACCTCCGGACGTGCGCTGAGCTCGGCGAGCACGCGCCGGAAGAAGCCGCGCTGCCGCTCCGTGTCGGGGTAGCGCACCTGGGGGATCCACAGGCTGCCGGTGACCACTCCTGCCGGCTCGAAGCCTGGGGCCACGCGGTGGAGCTCGGCGAGGCTCCGGACCAGGAGACCGGCCGAGGTGAGCAGCACGAGGGTGAGGGCGATCTGCCCGGCCACCAGCAGCTCGCGCGCCCCGCGCGCTCTTCGCCCTCCGGCGACCGAGGGGTCCTGCGCGCGGAGCACGGATGCATCGGCCGGGCGTCCCATCACCGGCGCCACGCTGATGCCCAGCGTCGTCCCCAGCGCGAGCAGGACGGTGTAGCCGAGGACCGCGGGCGAGGTACTCAGCATCTCGACCGTCAGCTGTTGCGGCCAGAGCGAGAGGAGCAGGGGCGGCATCAGCCGGGCCAGCACCGCCCCGAGCGCCGCGCCGGCAAGCGCCAGCAGCAGGCCCTCGAGGCAGCTCATCTTGAACAGCTGGAGGCGCGAGGCCCCCAGCGCCACCCGGATGGCGAGCGCGTGGCGTCGGCGCAATGCGCGGGCCAGCAGGAGGGCTGCCACGTTGGCGCAGGCGAGCACCAGGGTGAAGAGAGCGGCGGCGGAGAGCAGCAGGAGGGTGGGCCGGACGGTCCCGACCAGCCCTTCCCGGAAGGGGAGGATGCGCAACCGGGCGTCGGGGCCACTCGTGCCCGGGTGCAGCTCGGTCCGTCGCCTGGAGAAGGCGTCGAGCTCGGCCTGGGCGGCGGCGAAGGTGGCGCCAGGCGCCAGGCGCGCCGCCACCTCGATGTAGTTGCTCCCGTAGTCGCGCGAGTGGTCGTCCAGCGGGCGAAGCGGATGGTCCGGCACCGCGAACCGCGGGGTCATCCACACCTCCGCCTCGGGCGGCACCGCGAACTCGGAGGCGACCACGCCCACCACCGGCACCGGCTCGCCGTTGAGACTGAGTGTGCGGCCGACGACCGAAGGATCCGAGCCGAACATCCTCCGCCACAGCCGCTCGGAGATGACGGCCTCGCGAGTGCCCGCCGGGAGGTCCGGGTCGAACGTGCGCCCGGCGAGGAATGGCGCGGGGAAGACGCGGAAGAAGCGGGTCGACGCCACCGCACCCGGCAGACGCACCGCGGTGCCGCCGGAGCCGGCGTTGAAGGCGTGCCCGCGCCAGCCCGCCACCGCGGAGAAGGCGCGGACGGCGCCCGGCAGGTCCACGAGGTCCCCTCCCGGGAGCACCGGCGAGGTCCGCTCGTCGGCGAACGTGCCTTCGAGCACCGTTCCCACCCGGTCCGCCCCGGCGAAGGGGAGCGGCCGGAGCAGGATGGCGTGAACGGCGGAGAACAGACCGGTGTTCACCCCGAGGGCCAGGCCGAGCGCGAGGATGGCCAGGCCGGAGGTCCCGCGGTCGCGAACGAGCGCGCGTGCCGCCAGTCGCAGGTCGTGCATCCTCCGAAGCTCGCAAGCGAGGGGCATGCCAGGACCACGCCCGGGCAGGAGCCCCACGACGCGCCGGCCGACGTCCCGGCTCCGGGACAGGGCTTCCCGGATCCGGCGCCCGCCTCACCGACCGGCGCGGCGCCTCCCGGCAAGGAGCGCGGCCAGCACGCCACCGAGGAGTCCAGCACGGCTCGCTCCGGCCCCTGCGGCACTGCAGCCACTGGACGTGGAGGCGATGCCGGGGCCGCCAGGGCCGCCCGTCCCCGAGGGTCCGCCGCCGGTCCCCCCGGTGCCTCCGGCCGACGGGTCCGTCCCCCCGTCCGGGAGGAAGCAGTCCCGGGAAGCGAACCCCGGGGCGTAGACGTCACAGACGAACTGCTTGCTCGCCGGATCGAGGACCCGCTTGGAGGTCTCGCCCAGCGGGCCGGTGCCGTACATGGTGGAGGCCGGGTCGGGGGAGTGGCCGAGCCCGAGCGCGTGCCCGAACTCGTGGGTGACGGTGTTCTGCACGTCGTTCCCCACGCAGCTCGGGGTGATGGCTCCCGGCGAGCAGGGCGGCGAGTCCACCAGGCTCAGGTAGGAGAGCGCGCCGTTGACCTCGATGTCGGTGTCGAGGAGTGCGCCCGTCGCGTCGTAGGTGAGAAGGGTGATCGCCAGGATGGCCGCCCCATGGTCCCAGCAGTCGTAGACGTTCCCGCAGGTGTCGTTCGACCGGCAGGGGTCATTGGCCCCCACCGCGCGGAAACAGTCGCTGGTGCGGACCAGGATGAGGTTCTCGTTGCTGCCGGTCCGGTCGTACCCGGTGTCCCGGGAGGGGGAATGCCCGCCCTCGAGCAGGGCCAGGCTGCTGCACGCGCTCGCCTGGGCGGCCCAGCTCCCCTCGGAGCGGGAGACGGCGTCGAAGAGGCCGGGGCCGAGCTTGTCGTCGCCGGCGGTGCTCTGCACGAAGGTGACCGCAGCCGTCGACCGGGCGCTCACCGGCCAGCGGAGGCAGTGCTGGCCATCCGAGGTCCGCTCGCGCACGTAGCCGGCGTCCACCTGGCCGAGCAGGAGGCTCACCCCGAGGAGGAGGGGGAAGCTCATCGCAGCGCCTGTACCGCCTCCCGGAGCTGGAGCAGCGGCACCGTCCGGCGCGCGGCGGGCGCGGGGCCGGGCGGCGAGACGAGGTCGAGCCCGTCGAGCGAGGCGGGAACGGCCTGCCGCACCCCCGCGGCGGAGGTGATCCGGTAGACCCCCTGGGCCAGCCCGACGATGCGGTGGTGGGGGCCGCTCCGCTCGAGGAACAGGACCAGCTCCTCGCCCGTGCCGAGCGCGGCCACGCCGGTGACCCGCTGGCCGATCCCATCCAGCTCGCCGCCGGGCTGGAGCACCGTCAGGCGGCCGGTGGCGTTGCCCTTCCAGGTCTCGAGCACCTCCACCTCCACCCGGGTGACGATCCGCCGGTGGTCGGCCGTCCACGCCGGGGTGGAGGACACCACCCGCCCGCGCACCACGTCGGTGGCCTGCGCGGTGAGGCTGGAGACGTCCATCTGGAGCGCGGTGCTGGCCAGGGCCGGAGCCGCAGCGGTGAGGAGTGCGAGGAGCAGAGGCTTCATCGGCCGCTTGAGCCTAGTCCGGGGCGGGTGGCCGTGCCGCTCCCCCCCCGGAGCCTCAGACACCTCGCCGCCTGCGGACGGCGAGCCCTCCGAGGAGGAGCGCCAGCAGCGGCGTCACCCCGCCCGCGTCCGGGGCGCTGGTGCAGCCCGAGGAGCTGCTCCCTGCGGAGTCCAGCGCGCAGTCGTTGGAGGGGTGGCCGGCCGGGTACACGTCGCAGACGAACTGCTTGCTCCCGGGGTCCAGCACCCGCTTCGAGGTCTCCCCCAGCGGCTCGTTGGCGTACATGGTCGAGGTCGAATCCGGGGCGTGGGCCAGCCCGAGGAAGTGCCCGAGCTCGTGGGTCACCGCGTTCTGCACGTCGTTCGCCACGCAGCTGGTGGAGATGGAGCCGACGGTGCAGGGCGGCGAGTCGACGATGGTGGGGAAGGCGGTCGCCGCGTTGAGCTCCACGTCGGCGTCCACCAGCACGCCGGTGCTGGTCACGTAGCTCGAGGTGGTGAGGGCGACGATGTTGTCGGCGTGGTCCCAGCAGTCGTAGGCATTCCCACACGTCCCGGCGGCCAGGCACGGATCTCCGGAGGGCACCACCGCGGAGCAGGCGCGGGTCCGGAACAGCGTCAGGTTCTCGTTGGGACCGCCCTGGAGGTAGCCGATGGCCCGCGAAGTGGACCGTGCGCCCTCGACCAGGTCCAGGTTGCCGCACGCCTGGAGCTGGGCCTGCCAGGTCTGGGCGGAGCGGGAGACGGCGTCGAAGACCCCCGACCCGAGCGCCGGGAGCCCGGCGGTGCTCTGGACGAAGCTCACGCTGCCGCGCGCGCCGGCGCTGACCGGCCAGCGGAAGCAGTGCAGCCCGTCGTTGGTCTTGGTGCGGACGTACTGGGTCGCGGGGGACTGGCCGAGCAGCAACCCCCAGAGGAGGACGGCGGCCGCGGCCCTCATCGCACCGCCTCGACCGACGACCGCAGCTCGGAGACCGACAGCGGCGCGCGCAGCCCGGGCGCGGGGCCAGGAGGAGAGATCAGCTCCAGACCCTCCAGGGCAGCGGGGACCGCCCGCAGCTCCCCCGTGCCGGCGGAGGGGACCACCCGGTAGACGCCTTGGGCCAGTCCCACCACCCGGTGCTCGGCTCCGGTGCGCTCGAGGAAGAGCACCACCCGCTCACCGACCGGCAGCGGCGCCACGCCGGAGACGTGCTGGCCGATCCCGTCGCGCTCACCCCCGGGCTGGACCACCGTG
>DATIWB010000095.1:0-3597 GCA_035519675.1 Myxococcaceae bacterium | reverse complement strand
GCCCAGGACCTCGGTGGCGTATCTCCTCCAAGCCGCGAGGTCAGTGGTCGTTCCTCCCAAGTACGCGAGTCTTGACACTCCCATTGCTTGCTTCTCCTTGTTGGACATGGTGGTGCGAACCGACTTCGCTCAGGGTTGGGCCAGCGTTTGACGACGGAGCCCTTGGAGGAAGCTCCGGATCGACGCGCCAATCTCGTCCGCGCTGTCTTCTTGAAGTAGCTTCAGCCCCCGGACGGTCACCTCGCTCTGGTTGCGCCAGGTGCGGATGGCTTCCCGGATGCGTCCGGTGACGATGGCGCCCGGGTCGCCGTTGACGAAGAGCTTCGGGACGTCGCTCGTGGGGAGCCAGCGGAGGTAGTCGTTCATGGTGCTGGCAACGTCGGCCGGCTCCCCATCGATCGGGAGGCTGCGGGGCCAAGACAGGGTCGGCCGGCGGTCCTCGCCGGCCTTGAGGAAAGGCCGCCGGTAGTGGTCCAGCTCCTCCTCGGTGAGGCCGCGGAGGGCCGCGCCGGGGAGTCGCCTCTCGACGAAGAGGTTCTCTTCCAGCACCATCCGCTCGCCCTCGGGCGACCTTAGGGCCCGGAAGAATGGACGAGCCTGCTCGGCGATGTCCGACCAGCGCATCGGCATCACCACCGCCTCCATGTGGACGATGGCCCGCACGCGATGCGGGTGCCGGTGGGCCCAGTCGAACCCGAGCACCGCCCCCCAGTCGTCGAGGACGAGAACCACGCGGTCGCCGAGCTCCAGCGCTTCCCAGAGGGCAAAGAGGTATTCGCGATGTTCTGGGTAACGGTAGCGATCGGGGCCCGAGGGCGCGAGCTTGTCCGAGCCCCCCATTCCGATGAGATCGCATGCCACGAGACGGCCCATGCCCTCGAGATGGGGCATGACGTTCCGCCAGACGTACGAGGAGGTGGGCTGGCCGTGCTGGAAGACAATGGAGTCTCCCTGCCCCTCGTCGACGTAAGCCATTCGCCGGCCGCGGATCTCGCGGAACCTGAGCGTTCCGTAAGGTTTGGCTCCGATCATGAACCACTCCGGGAGAATTCACGGATGCCAGAGTCCCGGGCTCGCCGAACTGCGGTCTCGCTCTGGACCGCGAGCAGCGTTCGAAAGGCCGGGCGGTAGACCCAGGCGAGATAGACCTCGAGGGCCGCAACGAGGAGCGCGAACGCCAGTCCGGTCGTCGAGACGAAGAGATGGATGCAGACGACGTTGACGATGATCGGAGCGAGGACGGTCAGCGCCAGCGGCACGAATCGTCCGGTCAGCAGAGCCGCTCCGGTGAGGAGATACGTCCAGAAGAGGAGCGGAAAGAAGTACCCGCTCGCAGCAAGGCCGCCGATGAGGAGTGCCTCCCGGCCGTCACCCTGCGGGAGTGGAACGAGGTGCAGAACACCGTTCACCCCGAAGCCGAGGAAGACGATTCCGAGGAGCAGTCGAGCCCCGATTGCGATCTTGGCGAGCATGGGCGTGCGTGCTGCCACCGCCCCAGGCGTTACGTGACCGCCGACCACCGGAGCGTGCAGTCAGTGGGCAGCGCCAGGCGCCAACGCCCCGGCCCCGGGGTCAGCCGTGCGCCGCCCCTGGAGCGTCGGCGGACACGCCCCTGGCCGCGTCGGCCGGCACCGTGAAGCGGAAGATCGTGCCGGCGCCTTCGTTGGCAGTGGCCCACAGGCGCCCTCCGTGGTCCTCGATGATCCGCCGGCTGATGGCGAGCCCCACACCGAGACCGTCGCTCTTGGTCGTGAAGAACGGCTCGAAGATCCGGTCCAGATCCTCCGGCCTCACGCCCACGCCGCGGTCCTCCACCTCGACCACCACCTCGTTCCCGACCCGCTTCGAGCGCATGGAGAGCTCGCGAGGACGGCCGGTGGTCGTGGCCATTGCGCGGATCCCGTTGAGCACCAGATTGAGGACCACTTGCTGGATCTGCACCCGGTCACCGAGCACTGGCGGAAGACCGGCCGACAGGGAGGTGCGCACCACGATGCGATGGCGGTCGGCCTCGGACTGCGAGAGCGCGACCACCTCCTCCAGCGTCTGATTGAGGTCGAGCCGCGTCTTGGAGGGAGGAGATCGGGCCACCATCGAGCGAATCCGATCGAGAACTTCACCCGCACGACGCGCGTCGCTGGAGACCTGGTCCAGGCATTCCTCCACCTCGCGCAGATCGGGAGGCTCCCGCTGGAGCCAGTGGCGGGACGCGCTCGCAGCCGCCGCCAGCGACGCCAGCGGCTGCTTGAGCTCGTGGGCGATTGCCGCGGTCAACTCTCCCATGGTCATCACCCGCGTGAGGTGAGTGAGCTGCGCCCGGGCGTCGTTCAGGCCTTCCTCGGCCCGCTTCCGTTCGATGAACTGGACGATCTGGCTCGCGATGCCGCTCAGGAAGTCGAGCACTTCAGGATCCGGGTCCCGGACTTCCGTGCTGAACAGAACGACGATTCCCCGCACCTCCCCACCGAGAAGGATGGGAACTCCCAGGCCGGCGTGGAGGCCGAGAGCACGTAGTTCCTCGATGTGCAGCAAGGAAGGTTCCTTGACGACGTCCGGGATCCATATCGTCTCCCCCGCCAACCAGACCCGCCCCGGCAAACCTTGACCGCGGAGAAGCGGCACCTCGCGGCCCGCGGTTTCGAACGGAGAGGCAGCGCCCGCGGCTCGATCCCAGGACTCCACCAGACGCAGGACACCGCGCTCGGGGTCGATTCGCCAGAGCTCGCCCACATCCCAGTCCAGACCGTCCGCGATCGCGGCGAGAAGCCTCGGAGCGGCTTCCTCGAGGGTCCTTGCCTCCGCCAGGGTCTGGGTGACCCTCTGCCGAGCGGTCACCCGCTTCTCGTTCCGACGCCGCTCGGTGATGTCCTGCGCAAGGGCAATGGCATAGCCGCTCTCGACGCCCGCGGACCGCACCCGAACCTCGACCGGGAACAACGAGCCGTCTTTCCGGCGGTGAAAGCTCTCGAAGCGAAGCGTCTCCCCGCTGTTCACGAGGGCCCGGCGCCGTGCCATGTCCGCGGCAGTGACACGCACCCCGAAGTCCACGGGCGTCATGCCGATCAGCTCCTCACGGGTATAGCCCAGGCTCTCGCACGCGGCGCGGTTGACCTCGACCACCATCCCCTTCTGGTCAAAGAGCATGAACGAGGCGCCAGCGTGCTCGATCAGTGCCCGGAACCTTGCCTCGCTGGTGCGCAGTTCCTGCTCGGCGAGCTTTCGCTCGGTGTTGTCGAGAAGAGCCCCCATCACCCCGACCTTTCCGCGGAGCTCGATGCGACGTCCGTGGACCTCTACGGGGAATAGGGAGCCGTCTTTGCGCAGACCTCGAAGCTCGTATCGGATCTCCTCGGTTGTTCCCTCGACCCGACGGCGAACGTTCTCCTCGACTTGGGGTCGATCCTCCGGATGAACGAGGTCTGCCGGGCCAAGCCGACCCACCAGTTCCTCCACCGTGTAGCCGAACATGCGCGCCAGGACGGGGTTGACGTACTGAAAGAGCCCGTCCTGGATGAGGTAGACGCCAATCAGGGAGGACTCGGCGAGCGTTCGAAATCGCTCGCTCATCTCGAGCAGGCCCTCCTCGGCGCGCTTCCG
>DATIWB010000094.1:0-28677 GCA_035519675.1 Myxococcaceae bacterium | reverse complement strand
GTGGCTCTTCACGTCGTAGCCGAGCGCTGCGAGCTCGGTGACGACCTCCTTGTTGTCGAGATCGATGCCGAAGGCCTTCAGCTCCTTGGCGATCTCGTGAACCCGCTTCTTCGACATCCAGACCCCTTCGAAACGCTGCCTTCTACTCCACCTGCGCCCTGGACTTCACCGCTCGGCGGCGTCGAGCTCCTTCTGCACCGCCTCGAGCCCGCCGGTCATCCTTCCCCGGAAGGCCCGCCCCAGCGACCTACGCTTCACCGCCGCGGTCAGACAACCCGGTCCGCAGAGGTAAGCGCCCCGTCCTGGCGCTCGTCGGTCTCGGTCCCACTTCAGCTCGCCCTCGCTCGACAGGCAGAGCCGCCTCAATTCACGCTGGGGACGCCTGGTCCCGCACCCGATGCACGTTCGTTCGGGCTCCCTGCTCAGGGCGCTTTCGCCTCCTCGCTGGACGGGGGAGCGGATGCGGAGGCACCCAGGGCGGCGCGCTCGGCGTCGAGCTCGGCGCGCAGCTTGGCCTCCTCTAACAGGTAGCTCTCCGCCGCGCTCTTGAGCTGGCGGGCCTTCTTGATGCCGATGGCCGGCACGTCGCCCAGCTTGGCGATGTCGGTCTCCTTGGCCAGGTCTTCTGGAATCTTGTAGCCCGAGAGCGCGAGCGCCTCGACGGTCTTCTCGCTCATCCCCCGGACGCGCATCATCCGCTCGGCCGGCGACAGCTCGTCCGGATGGCGGCGAGCCTTGATGGCGCGCGCCTGCTCGCGCTCCATCTTCAGCCGGCGGAGCTCGATCTCGTCGTCCACCATCTGCTTCTTGGCCTGCTCTTGCATCGCCGGGATGCGGGCCGGATCGAGCCCGGGGATCTGCGCCAGCACCTCGGGCGAGGCCTCGGAGACGTCACGGGCCTGGCGGAAGCCGTGGGCGTAGAGCGTCTCCACCAGCATCTCGGTCACCCCGGGGAGGGCGCCGAGCGAGCGGTTGGCGAACTCGCGCATCTCGCGCACCCGGGTCTCGCTGTTGATGTCCAGCTTCCAGCCGGTGAGCTGGGCCGCCAGCCGCACGTTCTGCCCGCGCCGCCCGATGGCCAGGGACAGCTGGTCGTCGGGGACGATGAGCTCCATCGCGTGGTTGGCCTCATCGATGATGACCCGGGCCACCTCGGCCGGGGCGAGCGCGGCGCAGACGAAGCGGGCCGGGTCCTCGTCCCAGGGCACGATGTCGATCTTCTCGCCCCGGAGCTCCTGGACCACCGCCTGGACCCTGCTGCCCTTCATCCCCACGCAGGCGCCCACCGGGTCCACGTCCGGATCCCGGCTGCTGACGGCGATCTTCGCCCGGCCGCCGGGCTCGCGGGCCGCGGCCTCGATGACCACGATGCCCTCGGCGATCTCCGGGACCTCCATCTCGAACAGCTTGGTGAGGAGGTTCACGCTCGCCCGGGAGAGGATGATCTGGGGCCCCTTCGACTCCCGCAGCACGTCGAGCACGTAGGCCTGCACCCGGTCGCCGGCGCGGTAGGTCTCCCGCGGCACCTGCTCCCGCACCGGGAGCACCGCCTCGGCGCGGCCGAGGTCGACGATGATGTTCCCCCGCTCGAACCGCCGGGCGATGCCGGTGACGATCTCGTTCCGGCGGTCCTTGTACTCGTTGTAGACGTTCTCCCGCTCGGCATCGCGGGTGCGCTGGAGGATGACCTGCTTGGCGGTCTGCGCAGCGATGCGTCCGAAGCCGTGCCGGAAGGTCCGGAGCTTCAGGATGTCGCCGTACTGGTCGTCCTGCGCCTTGGCCTCGGCGGCGTCCTCGTCCCGGTAGAAGATCTGGAAGACCAGCTCGTCGCCGGGCTCGACCTCCATCCCCTTCTTGCGTGCCTCGTCCAGGGTGAGCTGGTTCACGGCCTGGATGGGATCGGTGATGGCCTCGACCACGGTCACCGCCTGGAAGAGCTCCACCACGCCCTTCTCGGTGTCGTACTTGGCCTCCAGGTTCCGGTCCTGGCCGAAGTGCTTCTTGGCCGCGGTCTGCATCGCATCCTCGAGGGTCGCGACGAGCACGCTCTTGTCGATGCCCTTGTCCTTGGCCACCTGCTCCAGGACCAGGTTGAGATTGACGGACGGAGTGCTGGGCGTCGCCATGGGGGTCGTTCCGGTTCCTCGAAAGGTGTCTGTCAGAACTCGAAGTCGAGGTTCGCCTTGGCGATGTCGCGGAGGGGGATCTGGAACGCCCCACCGCCCTCGACCTGCACGGTGATGTCCGAGCTGCTCGACTGCAGCAGGACACCTGAGAAGCTCTTCCGCGGAGGCTGGCCGACGGGTCCGAAGGTCTTCACCTTCACCCGTTGCCCCACCACCTTCGCAAAGTGTTCCGGACGCCGGAGCGGCCGGTTGATGCCGGGGCTGCTGACCTCGAGCGAGTATGCGTGGGGGACGAGGTCCTCCACCTCGAGCGCGGTCTCCACCGCGTGCGAGACCTGCGCGCACTCCTCGAGCCCGACCCCGCCCTGCTTCGACATCGGCTCACGCCCGGGGCGATCGATGAACAGCCTCAGTACCCAGCCCGCCGGTTCGCGCACGTACTCCAGCTCCACCAGCTCCAGGCCCTCGGCGCCCACGATGGGCTCCACCAGCGCCTGGGCGCGGGACACGACGTCCTGTCGGTGGGTGCTCTCGGCCATGATGAGCCCTAGAAACGCAAAAAGCGGGCACGGGGCCCACTTTTCGAGGTGCTACAGCTTCGAAAAATGTCGCCGGGCTGCCTACCACGTGGGGGCGCGCTGGCGCAAGACGAACGGAGCCGGCCCGGCTGCGGAAGCACCCGGACTTCGGGCACATTCGCAAGGGGCGGGCCTGGGACCCGCCCGCCTTCAGACCTCGAGCGGCGGCTGCGGGCCGGGCACGATGCCGGCGATGTCCGGGTCCACGCCCTCCTCGGGCGCCGGACGCTCGGCCTTCTCTCGCTTCCGCTGCTCGCGCTTCTCGGCCTTCTCGCGCTGCTTCTGCTGCCGGGCGAGCTCCTTCAGGCGTTTGGTGGCTCCAGGTGCGGCGATGGCGAGACCTCCGGTGATGAAAGAGTCATCACATGCCCGGTCGGGCCGGGGCGTGTCAAACCCGCGAGATGCCTCCTGAGCGACCAGTCGAGCGTACCGCCAGGGGCAGACACCCCTTTCACACGAGGCGTGGTACGCCTGCCAGAAAAGCGATGCTGATCGCCGCAGTACAGATGGCCTCCGGTGCCGACCGGTCGGCAAACCTGGACGTCGCGACCCGTCTGGTGCGCCGGGCGGCAGCGCGCGGCGCCGGTTTCGTGGGACTCCCGGAGAACGTCGCCTGGATGGGGTCCGAGAAGGACCGACCGTCCGCCGCCGAGCGTCTGGACGGGCCGACCTTGACCCGCTTCGCCGAGCTCGCCCGGGAGCTCCGCATCCACCTGCTGGCCGGGTCGGTGCTCGAGACCGGTGCCCCCGGCAGCCGCGTCCACAACACCAGCGTCCTCCTCGGTCCGGACGGCGGGCGGCTCGCCGTGTACCGGAAGATTCACCTCTTCGACGCCGAGGTCGGTGACGGCGCGAGCTACCGCGAGTCCGACGCGGTCGCCCCCGGCGAGGGCCCGGTGACGGCCGAGACCCCGTTCGGCACGGTGGGTCTGACCATCTGCTATGACCTGCGCTTCCCGGAGCTGTACCGCGCCCTGTCCCAGGCCGGGGCGACGCTCCTCACCGTGCCCTCGGCCTTCACCCTGATGACCGGCAAGGACCACTGGGAGGTGCTGCTCCGCGCACGGGCCATCGAGAACCAGGCCTACGTTCTCGCACCTGCACAGGGGGGGCGGCACACGGATCAGCGTGTCACCTACGGGCAGGCGATGGTCGTGGATCCGTGGGGGCTCGTCGTCGCCCGGGCCTCGGACGGCGAGGGGCTCGCCCTGGCCGAGCTGGACCCGGAGCTGCTGGCCCGGGTACGCCGGAACCTCCCCGCCCTCCGGCACCGGCGCCTGGGCAGCTGAGCCCCTGGACGGGCGGGCTGAAGTACACTCGAGGCAGGGAAGTGCTCGCCCGCTGGATTCCGATGGCGTTGTGCCTGCCGCTGCTCGTGTGCGCTCCGGCGTGTCGCCGGGACGCCAAGGCTCCGCCCGCACCTGCCCCGAAGCAATCCGTCCGGGCGACGCTCGCCGGGGTGCAGGGTTCGGTCTCGGTGAAGCGGGCCACCGGGGATGAGTGGCAGGCGGCGGTGAACGGCACCGCGCTCTACGACGACGACAAGCTCCGCACCGAGCGCGGCGGCTCGGCAGAGCTCCGCTTCCCTTCGGGCACGGTGGTGGTCGTCTCCGAGGACACGCTGCTCGGCATCGCCGAGACCCGCGCGGCGCCCGGCCGGCCCCAGACTGACGTCACCGTGCTCCGCGGCGCGGTCGACGCCACCCTCGACCGTCCGGCGAACCAGTCGCTCACCGTGGGAACCCCGGCGGCCACGGTCCGGGCCGGGCGGGAGATCGTCTTCCAGTGAGCCACGTCCTCGCAGCCGCGCTCGCGCTCCTCACCTCGGCGGCGACCACGCCCGTCGCCGGTGAGACGGTGGTCCGCCCTGGCGAGTCACTGGCCCAGCTGGCCGCGCGCACCCTGGGAAGCGAGGGCGCCGGCGCCGAGCTGCTCGCCTTCAACCATCTCCAGGCCACTCCGGCGGCCGGGACCCGGGTGCTCGTCCCCGGCCCGGAGCGCGCCCGGGCGGTGGCGGCCATCGGCTCGGCGCGGAGCGCGGTGGTGCAGGCCCCGGCGGGGAGCGCCCGCACCGAGGCCGAGGCGCGGCTTGCCGAGGCCGAGTCGCTGCTCGCCCGCGCCCGGTACGCCGAGGCGGCGGCGCAGGCCGACGGGGCGTGGAAGCTGCTCGCCGAGGCACGCGAGGAGCGCTCGCACTTCGCGGTCGCGGTGGAGCCCGACGGGCGCACCCGGGTGGCGGTGCGCGAGGGGGTGCCGGTGCGGGTCGAGGCCCAGGGGCGGGCGCGGGCGGTGCGCGCCGGCGAGACGCTCACCGTCATCCGCGGCGAACCACCGGGGACCCCGCAGCTCGAGTCCGCGACAAGCGCGCCTTCCGCCGAGCCCCCGATCCTCATCTCGCCCGAGCCGGGCCTGAAGCTTGCGCTCGAGCCCGCCCCGGGCGGCCTCGGTCCGGTGCGCTTCGCCTGGAAGCCGGTCCCCGAGGCGACGGGCTACGTGCTCGAGCTGGCAGGCCCCCGGAGCCAGAGCATCCGGACCGCGCAGCCGGTGGTGACGGTCCCTGGCCTTCCGGCGGGCAGGTACCGCTGGACGGTGCGCGCGGTGCAGCCGGACGGGACGCTGGGGCCCGCGGCGACCCGGGCGGTCCAGCTCGTCCCGGGGCGCATCAAGCTCGAGGTGAAGGAGACTCCCTGGCAGTGAGGCTCTTCACCGCCATCTTCCTCTTGATGCTCGCGGTGGCCCTGGTCTCGACGGGCCTGGTGGGGCTGCTGGTGCTCTCCGACACCCGCGAGCTCCTCACCCGCGATGCCCAGGAGCTCGCCGCCGAGCGCGTGGGGCAGGTCTCGCTCAAGGCCACCGTCGCCCTCGATGCGCCGGTGCGCGCCGCCACCGCGCTCGCCCGGGTGCCCGGGTTCCTCTCGCTCCCGCCGGGCGAGCAGCGGGCCCACCTCGCGGCGGTGCTCACCGAGCGGCGCGACCTGACCGCGATCACCGTCTTCTCGGCTCGCGGCGAGCGGCTCCCGGGGCTGCAGGCGTTCGCGGTGAAGGACCTGCCGCCCACCGAGGTCGCCGAGCACGAGGCCCGGGCCCGGGCCCTGCTCGGGCCCGGACCGGAGGCGGTGCGCTGGAGCCCGGCCACCATCCTTCCCGGGCGTCCGCCCAGCCTCACCTTCGTCTTCCCCCTCGGCGATCCGGCGCGGGGCTACGTCGCTGCGGAGCTGTCGCTGGCGGCGCTGGGGCAGGCGCTGGAGGCGGAGCACGTGGGCAGCACCGGCTTCGCCTACGTCGTCGACGCGGCCGGGCGGCTCCTCGCCGGCCCGCCCGACCACGTCCGCGCCGGCCAGGACGCCTCCGGTCGGCCGGCGGTGGCCCCGGCGCTGAGGATGCTGAAGGGCTCGCCCGAGCGGGAAGTCACCTGGGTGGGCAACTTCGGCGAGGGCGAGGGGCGGGTGGTCGCCGCCTCTGCCATCATCCCCGGCCCCGGCTGGGCGGTGGTGAGCGAGCAGCCGCTCGACGCGGCGTACACCCAGGTGCGCCTGATGCAGCGGCGCATCGGGCTGGGGCTGGTGGCCGCGGCCGGGGTGGCGCTCCTGCTCGCCCTGGTCTTCTCCCGCGGACTCACCCGGCCGCTGAAGGGCTTCACCCGCGGAGCGCTGGAGATCGCCCGCGGACAGTTCGGGACGCAGGTGCAGGTTCAGACCCGGAACGAGCTGGGCGAGCTGGCCAGCACCTTCAACTACATGAGCCAGCAGCTGCTCGCGTACGACAAGGAGAACCGCGGGCTGTACGAGTCGCTGGAGCGGGGGTACCTGGAGACCATCCTCGCCCTGGCCAACAGCATCGACAGCAAGGACGCCTACACCCGAGGCCACAGCCAGCGGGTGGGCGACATGGCGGCGGAGATTGGCCGCGAGCTCGGGCTGAACGAGCGGGAGGTGAAGCAGCTGCGCTACGCCGGCATCCTCCACGACATCGGGAAGATCGGCATCGCCGAGAACATCCTCTGCAAGCAGACCCAGCTCACGCCGGACGAGATGGCCGTCATGCGCGAGCACCCCAGCATCGGGGCATCCATCGTCGGACCGGTGAGCTTCCTGGGGACGGCCCGCGACGCGGTCCGCAGCCACCACGAGAAGTGGAACGGGACCGGGTACCCCGAGGGGCTGAAGGGCCAGGCCATCCCGCTCATCGCCCGGGTCGTCGCCTGCGCCGACACCTGGGACGCCTGCACCTCCACCAGGCCCTACCAGCGGGCGATGGCCGCCCACGCGGCGATGGAGGTCATGAACCGGCTCCGCGGCGTGTCGCTGGACCCGGAGGTGGTCGACGCGCTGGCCCGGGTGCTGGAGAAGAAGGGCGCGTTCGCGGAGGCACCGGCGCGGGCGGTGCCGCTTGCATCGTGAGCGGCGAGGGGCGATGGGAACGACCATGAGCTTCTGGGACAAGCTGAAGCCCGCGGCGCCGGTGGCGCCCACCGCGATCATGGAAGTCACCCGCGACGGGAAGGTGCTCCGGCTGCACTGGGAGGACGGCAAGCGGACCGCCTCCACCGCCCGGGCGCTCCGGCTGGCCTGTCCCTGCGCGGCGTGCGTGGACGAGTGGACCAGCGCCCGGACGCTGGACCCGGCCAGCGTCCCCGAGACCCTCACCCTCCAGGAGGTCGCTCTGGTGGGGAACTACGCGCTGCGCATCACCTTCAGCGACCAGCACGCGACCGGCATCTTCCCCTGGGCCGTACTCCGCGACGTGACCGAGCGCGCGCCCGCCCCGAGCTGAGCTGCTCTCACCCGATGAGCCAGACCTCCGACGAGGACGAGGATCAGATCTTCTCCGGCAAGGCGCTGGGGGAGGACGGCGCAGTCCGGCCCGCCAAGCCCATCCCGCTGCTGAACGAGGTTCCGCGGGCCCCCGGAGAGTCGCTGCTCGACGACCCGGCCTACGAGCCGACGGTGATTTCCTTGCCGCCGCAAGTGCGGATGGTCCCCGAGCGGCCGGAGCGGGTGGAGCTGGCCGACCGGGCACCGCCGCCGATGGAGTCGGACTTCGCGCCGATCCGGCCGGAGATGCCCACCCGGTACTCCACGCCGGACATCCGCTGGGGCCGCTGGCTCCTCCGGGCCGCGGTGCTCGCCGTGCTCGTGGCAGGCGCGTGGCTGGTGACGACGGGCAAGCTCTCCGGTTGGAAGGGATTCTCGTCCGACCTCTTCAAGTCCGAGCCGAAGAAGGAGGAGGTGACGGAGAAGCGGGTGGGCACCCCCGCGCCGACGCTCCTCGTCCTCAGCGAGCCGTCCGGGGCCACGGTGCTGGTGGGCGGGACGGAGGTCGGCGTCACTCCCTGGGCGGGGGACAACGTCTGGCCGAGGGAACCGCTCCGCATCGAGGTCCGGAAGGCCGGCTACAAGCCGTGGGTGGGCCTCACCATGGGCGGGCAGCAGGCGACGCTCGAGGCGAACCTCCGCAAGCGCTAGCACGCAGGGCCACCAGGACCGGCGAGAACCGGGTCCGCCGTGCTACGACTTGATCAGCTTGAGATGCGCCCGGCCTCGAGGCGCGTCTTCGCCCCCGGGGTCATCGGACTTGCGCTCGCCGTTCACCTCGCGGAGCGCCACCGGCCTCGCCTCCAGCGGGGGACGCGCGGTGGCCGCCGCCCGGAGCGTCGGTGGCGGAATCTGCGTCAGCTCGACGGGCATGTCCTCGGGGAACATCCAGAACTCGTGCGTCACCTTGCTGGTGATGGCGAAGAGCGCGCTCCACGGCACCGCGACGGTGAAGCGCCGGCCGCTGAAGCTCAGGGTGCTGCGGATGCCCCACTCGCCGACGGTCAGGTCGGGCGGGACGAACTTGTAACTGAGGTGCAAGCGGAGATGAGACTCGCAGCGGAGGTCGGCGGGGACCAGGACCCCGGGCCGGCGGGCGTCCAGATGGACCATCACCAAGCCACGCTCCAGCGCGGCAAGCAGGCGGTCCTTCTTCTCGGAGGCTCGATCGTCCATCCCTGGTCCCAACCGTCCACCGTCTAACGCCGGCGCAGTGCGCGATCCATTTCCCGTCGGGTGTCCCGCTCCTTGATGTCCTCGCGTCGAT
Organism: Myxococcaceae bacterium; assembly: GCA_035519675.1. GTDB lineage: Bacteria > Myxococcota > Myxococcia > Myxococcales > Myxococcaceae > RPRB01. Next base: position 19,892 of record DATIWB010000094.1, on the reverse strand, counting down.
CCTCGTGGGTCTTGCCCCGGACCAGCCCCAGCTGGACCTTGGCCTTCCCCTTCTTGAAGTAAAGCACGAGCGGGACGATGGAATAACCCCGTTCGCGCACCTTTGCCTCCCAGCGGTCCAGCTCGGCACGGTGCAGCAGGAGCTTCCGGGGACGGACCGGGTCATGGGGGAAGGCTGCCGCGGCGCCGTAGGGGGCGATCCGCAGGGAGTGAAGGTACAGCTCCCCCCCGCGTGGCTGGGCGAAGGCATCCGCCATCTGGACCGCCCCCGCCCGGAGGCTCTTCACCTCGCTGCCCAGCAGGGCCAGCCCCGCCTCGAGGGTGTCCTCGACGGTGTAGGAGGCGCGCGCCTTCCGGTTGGTGGCGACCACGAGCTCGCCGGGGGCTTCCTTCTGCGCCATGGGGGGCCGGGCCCTATCAGCCGACGGCGGTGTTGTCGATCAGCCGGGTCGTGCCCACGAAGCCGGCCACCAGGAGCCGTGCCTCGGGCTGCTCCGCCCGCTCGAGCGGCTCCAGCGTGCCCGGGTGGACCAGCTCGACGTAGTCCTCGCGCACTTCCCCTGCCCGGAGCTCGCCCCGGACGGCCTCCCGGAGCCCCTCCACCCCGCGCACCCCCGTCGCCCACCGGTCCCGGGCCGCCCGGAGGCCGCGGCTGAGCGCCAGCGCCCGGGCCCGCTCGGGCCCGGAGAGGTAGGCGTTGCGCGAGCTCATCGCCAGCCCGTCCGGCTCGCGGACGATGGGCATCCCCACCACCTCGACTCCGAGGTGCAGGTCCACCGCGAGCCGCCGGATGATCTGCAGCTGTTGCCAGTCCTTCTCGCCGAAGACGCCCAGATGCGGCCTGGCCAGCGCGAACAGCTGGGTCACCACGGTGGCCACGCCCCGGAAGTGCCCCGGTCGGCGAGCGCCGCACAGCCGGTCTTGAAGGTGCGTCACCTCGACGAACGTCCTGTGCCCCGGGGGGTACATCGCCCCGGCATCGGGCGTGAAGACCGCGTCCACCCGTGCCTCGCGGCACTGGTGGAGGTCACCCTCGAGGTCACGGGGGTAGCGCGCCAGGTCCTCGCTGGGCCCGAACTGGGTCGGGTTCACGAAGATGCTCACCACCGTGGAGTCGGCACGGCTCCGCGAGGCCTCGATCAGGCTCAGGTGCCCGGGGTGGAGGAACCCCATCGTCGGCACCAGGCCCACCCGACGGCCCCGGCGTCGTGCGGTCTCCGTCCACTCGGCGAGCTCGGCCGGGGTGCGGAGGACGTGCATCAGACCGGAACGCCGTACACCGGCCCGACCTTCTCCGGCTCGCTCGAGGCCCCCGAGGCGGCCTGCCGCTGCCCGGGGAGGACGCGGAGCGGCGCCTTGCTGGTGAAGGAGTGCTCGTCGCCGGGGAACGTCCCGTCGCGCACCTCGGCGCAGAATGCCTCGGCGGCCCCCCGCAGCACGCCGTACCCGTCGGCGAAGCGCTTGACGAACTTTGGCTTGAAGTCGGGGTTGAAGCCGAAGAGGTCGTAGCAGACCAGCACCTGGCCATCGCAGTCGATGCCGGCGCCGATGCCGATGGTGGGGACCCGCAGCGCGGCGGTGACGTCCCGCGCCAGTTCCTTCGGCATGCCCTCCAGCACCACGGCGTAGCAGCCCGCGCGCTCCAGCGCCTGCGCGTCGCGATAGATGGCCTTCGCCTGCTCTTCCTCGCGACCCTGGACGACGAAGCCGCCCATCCGGTGCACCGACTGCGGCGTCAGGCCGAGGTGCCCCATGACCGGGATGCCCGCGCGGACGATCGCCTCGATGGTCTCGCCGAACTCGGCGCCGCCCTCGAGCTTCACGCTGCTCGCTCCGCCCTCGGCGAGGAGGCGGCCGGCGTTCTTCACCGCCTCCGGGACCGATGCCTGGTAGCTGAGGAACGGCAGGTCCCCCACCACGTGGGCCCGCTTCGCTCCGCGGCTCACCGCGCGGCAGTGGTAGACCATCTGGTCCATGGTGACGGGCAGGGTCGACTCGTTGCCCTGCACCACCATCCCCAGGCTGTCCCCGACCAGGAGCACGTCGGCCCCTGCGTCGTCCAGGATGCGGGCAAAGGTGGCGTCGTAGGCCGTGACCATGGTGATTCTCTGGCCGGCCTGCTTCAGGCGCTTCAGCGTGTGGATGGTGACCTTGTCCACGGGTTCACCTCCGTCTGAGGACTGCGGGTGGTCGTCGTTGCGTGCTGCATCCCCCTGCTGCGACGTCGGGGTTCACCGGCCTCACGGCTCGGCGACCCGGGGGACCCCTAGTCTATCGTCACCGGACGGCTCCCGTGCCACTGGAAATTACTTTCGGGCGGACAGGGGCAGGTAATGGTGAACGCCCTTCCGCATCTTCCGGACCACCGAGACCAGGTTGTCCAGGTCCGCGGCATTGTGGACGAAGTCGATGTCGCTGGTGTTGATGACCAGCAGCGGCGTGTCCGTGTAGTGGAAGAAGAAGTCGTTGTACGCCCGGGCCAGCGCCTCGAGGTAGTCGGCGTCGAAGTGACGCTCGAAGTCCCGGCCCCGCCGCTTGATGCGCTGGATCAGCACCTCCAGACGCGACTGGAGGAAGATGACCAGGTCCGGCTGGGGAACCCGGGGGCCGAGGGCGTCGTAGACCCGGTCGTACAGCGCCAGCTCCGCGGGCTGCAGGGTCAAGGTGGCGAAGATGCGGTCCTTGGCGAAGACGTAGTCGCTCACCGTCGCGGCGGCGAACAGGTCGGTCTGCAGCAGCTTCTGCTGCTGCTGCCAGCGGCTCAGGAGGAAGAAGAGCTGGGTCTGGAAGGCCCAGGCGCTGCGGTCCTGGTAGAAGCGCGCGAGGAAGGGGTTGTCCTCCACCTCCTCCAGCACCAGCCGGCCGCCGAGGCGCTCGGCGAGGAGCCGCGCCAGGCTGGTCTTCCCCACCCCGATCGGCCCCTCGACGGCGATGTAGCGCTGGTCCAAGCCGGCGGCAGTCAACCATGCCCCGCCGGCTGCCTCAACGCCCGGGCCAGCTCGGCGAACTCGGCCACGCCGAGCGTCTCGGCCCGGCGCGTGGGCGCGATGGCCGCGGTGGCGAGCGCGGTGCGGATCCGAGCGGCATCGCCGAGCTCGGGGTCCGAGCGGAGCGCGTTGGAGAGCGTCTTCCGCCGCTGGGAGAACGCCGCCTTCACCACCTTCCGGAACCAGGACTCGTCCGCCACCTCCGCCCGCGGCACGGCCCGGTGCTCGAGGAGCAGCACCGCCGAGTCGACCTTGGGCGGCGGATGGAAGGCGGCCGCCGGAACCCTGCGGACGATGGAGGCGTCGAACCAGACCCCGAGGAGCACCGTGAGCAGTCCACCATTGCGGTTCCCCTCCCCCGACGCCACCCGCTCTGCGACCTCCCGCTGCACGGTGAAGACGCAGCGCAGCAGATCGGCGTGCTGCTCCAGCGCCTCGAAGAGGATCGACGAGGTGAGGTGGTAGGGCAGGTTCCCCACCAGCGTGAGAGGACGGCTGCCCGCCACCGCGGCGAGGTCGAGGCGGGCGGCGTTGGCGGCGAGCACCGTCAGCCGCTCGGCCTTCCACGCCTCGAGGACCCGGAGCAGATCCCGGTCGCGCTCCACCGCCACCACCCGGGCACCGGTGTCGAGCAGCGCCCGGGTGAGGTGCCCCAGGCCCGCTCCGAGCTCGACCACCACCGAGTCCGGACCCAGCCGCGCAGCCTGGACGATGTCGGCCAGCACCGTCGGGTCGTCCAGGAAGTTCTGGCCCCAGGCGTGCTTCGGCCGGAGCCCGTGCTGCTGAAGCATCCTCCGTGGCGAGTCCACGCCTGCAGGTTCCCTACGGCGTCCAGCCGGCGTCGACCACTGGCCGGCCATCCCCGCGCTCGCCGCGGCGCCAGGCCTCGGTGCCTGCGACGGCGATCATCGCCCCGTTGTCGGTGCAGAGTGCGGGAGGCGGCAGGTGAACCCGGATCTCCCGCTCCCCGGCGCGCTCCAGGGTCAGCGCCCGGAGCCGCGAGTTCGCCGCCACCCCGCCGCAGAGCACCACGTCGGTGTGGCCGAGCGCGCGTGCCGCTGCGACCAGCTTGCGCGAGAGCGAATCCGCCACCGCCTCCTGGAACGAGGCGCAGAGGTCCGCCAGCGCCTGCCCCTCGGGCACTCCGTGCGCGCGCAGGTGGTTGCGGACCGCCGTCTTCAGCCCGCTGAAGCTCCAGTCGTAGACGCCGGGCACGTTCAGCGCCCGGGGGAAGCGGATGGCGCGGGGATCGCCGCTCTGCGCCAGCCGGTCGATCGGCAGCCCGCCCGGGTAGGGGAGCCCGAGGAGCCGGGCCACCTTGTCATAGGCCTCGCCGGCGGCGTCGTCCCGGGTGCTGCCGACGCGGGCGTACTGGCCGAAGTCCTGGACCGCGTACAGGCTGGTGTGCCCGCCGGAGACGACCAGCGCGAGGAACGGCGGCTCGGGGGGCGTGGGCAACAGCTGCGCGGCCAGCAGGTGCCCCTCGAGGTGGTTGACCCCCACCAGCGGGACGCCGGTGGCGGCGGAGAGCGACTTCCCCAGCTGCACCCCCACCAGCAGCGCCCCGAGCAGCCCGGGCCCGCGGGTGACGGCGATCAGGTCGATGTCCTCCAGGGTGCACCCCGCGCGCCGGAGCGCCTCGTCCACCACCGGGATGATCTGGACGACGTGGTTCCGGCTCGCCAGCTCGGGCACCACCCCACCCCAGCGCCGGTGGATGTCCACCTGGGTGGAGACGACGTCGGAGAGCGCACGACGGCCGTCCTCCACCACGGCGGCTGCCGTCTCGTCGCACGAGGTCTCGAGTCCCAGCACGCGCACCGGCCTTGCTCTACCGCCCCGGGCGCCGCTGCGCCACGCCGCGCCGGTCCAGCTCCCGCACCACCGCGCGCACGTCGGTGGAGACGGGACCCTGGGGCACGAGCTCGAGGTACCGCTTGTAGGCGTCGACGGCCGGCCCAGGGCGGGCGCCGAGCTGCCGGGCCATCCCCAGCACCAGCCAGGCGCGCGCGCGGGCAGCGTCCGCGGTGACGACCTCGGCCAGGAGCCGCTCCGCCTCGAGGTAGCTGCCGGCCCGGCCGGCGCTCTTCACGATGGCCGACCCGAGGCCCTCCTTCGCCTCGAGCGAGACGGGCCGGACGGCGAGCGCGCGCCGGTACTCCTCGGCCTCAAGCTCCCACTTGCTCGCCGCGTTGGCCTCGCGCGCGGCCAGCACCGCGGCCCGGTAGTCCGCCTCCCCCGGCTCCTCCGCCGCCGGTGCATCCTGCTGCGGCGAGCCGGCGAGCTGGGGAACGGACGGCTCGGGCTCGGAGGCCTTCGACGGGCTCTCGACCTGCGGGGGTGCGACGGCCGCGGGCTCGCCGGCCGCAGGCGTCACCACGGCGGGGGTGGGCTCAGGGCCGGACGCGCGACCCCGCGACCCGAGGACCCACGCGCCCACGGCGACGGCGACGGCGACGGCGGCGGCCACCGCGACCGCGGCCACCACCCAGCGCCTGCTCCGGCTCGGAACGTGCGCGGAGAAGAGCATCGCCCCCTGGGGGTCGGGCTCCCGGCGCCCCGGAGCCGGCTCGTCGGGCTCGTCGGCTGCGCCGCCGAACAGCGGTTCCCGGAGCGCCGGGGCCGGTGGCGGCGATGGTGCGAGCGCGGCCGGCGGGGGGGGCGGCGGGTGACCCCAGTCGGTCAGCGCCTTGGCCTGCGCCTGCTCCACGGCGCGCGCCGCCGGAGGGGGCGCGACGAGGAAGGCCGAGCCCGGGAGCCGCGCCGGCATGGTGTCCGGACGTGGGGAGAAGAGCAGCACGTCGGCCGAGCCCGGCGCGGGGCCAGGCCGGAGCGCCACCCCGCCTTCCTGCGGCGGGCCGGCGGTGAAGAGCGCGTGCAGCTCGGGCTCGGCGCTGGCCACCTCGGCGGCAATGGCCGCCGGCAGCGGGGCGAGCACGTCAGACGGGTCGGCGTGCGGCGGGTCCGGTGGCGGAGCGAACGCCTCGTCCGGTCCATCCGCCCGCGGAGGCACCGCCGTGCCGTTCAGCGCCTCCGCCATCTCCGAAGCAAGCGGGGCTCCATTGGTGACCGGCGCGGAGCGGGCGGCCGTCTCCTCGGCGGACAGCGGAGCCACGGTGGGCACCGCGCCCGGCGGCGGGGTGTGCGCCGCCGGGTCCGGCTGGACCGCCACCGGCCCGGACCACACCGGCGGCGGCGGCGTCCCATCCAGCCAGGCCCCGAGCGCCCGCGATTCGCGCGGACCGAAGGGAGGCGTTCCGCCGGCCTCCCGCACCAGCCCCTCGAAGTACAGCTTGCTGACGATGCCCAGCGCGGCCAGGTCCTCGAAGTCCGAGTCGTCCACCACCCGGGCCAGCGGACGCCGTCCGTCGAAGAGCCGGAGCAGCCCGTTGACCTCGTCGGGAATCTCGCTCAGGCGCTCCGCCAGCTGCCGGTAGTCGATCTCGAACACCGTCTCCAGCGGGGGGAGCTGCTCGAGCATCCGCCCCCACTCGTCGAGCCGGCGCATGCCCTCGAGCAGGAGCCCCTGGGTGGAGACCTCGATGCGCTCGGGGCGGTCCACCGGGACGAACTGCACCTCGAAGTTCCCCTCGAAGGTGTTGAGCATCCGGTAGAACGCGTTCTCGCCCGCGAGCCGCCCCAGCTCGGCGTCGATGACCCGACCGTCGCGGAAGTAGATGGTGCCCGAGCGTTCACCGTCGAGCCGGATGAGCCCGGTCTTCCGGCCCACCTCGAAGGTCTGCACCAGGTCGACCACCCCCAGGTCGCTCAAGCTTCCAGAGAAGCCACCGCGTGTCTCGCGCCGCTCGAAGCGCTCCTTCTCCGCCTTCTGGAGGATCATCCGCGCCCGGGTGACGATCTCCTTGATGTAGATGGGCTTGGTCAGGTAGTCCTCGCCGCCCATCTCCAGCCCGCGGACCTTGAATTCCACGGCTTTCTGGCTGGTGAGGAAGACGAAGGGGATGTGCTTCAGCCGCTCGTCGGACTTCAGGCGGCGGCAGAGCTCGAAACCGTCCAGCTCGGAGAGCCGGGTGTCGGAGAGCACCAGGTCCGGCAGGCTGATCTGGATCTTCTCCAGCGCATCCTTCCCGTCCGTCGCGGTGGTGACGGAGAAGCCCGCCTTCTTCAGGCTGACCTCCATCACGCGGAGACTCTTCGGATCCCCGTCGACGAGCAGGAGATGCTGCTTGGCCATGGGCTCCGGCAAAGGCTATCAGTAAGCTGCCGTCCCGTGCTGACCCACGAGGACAAGCGCCGGCATGCTCGGCGGACACTCTCGGTGGAGTTCCGCGCCGGTGGGATGGATGGGCTCGGCGCCCTCGATCTGTCGGGCGCGGACCTGTCCGCTGGCGGCGCCTTCCTCGTATCAGACCTGTTGCTCGAGCCGGGCGAGACGCTCTCGCTGGAGTTCCAGATCGCCGGACGCTCCACGCCGGTTCAGGCCCAGGCCCGGGTGGCGTGGGTCCGGCGCTTCCCCGGCCCCGAGCAGCCGGCGGGGATGGGCATCGAGTTCGTGCGCCTGGGCAAGGAGGAGCGCGCCGCGCTCGACGCCTGGGTCCGCGGCGCCCCCTGACTACTTCCTCTTCGGCCGCCGCCGCATCTCCAGCAGCCGCAGCTCCTGGGCCGCCTCGAGGTGGCGGGGGTTGCTGCGCACCGCTTCGCGGAAGTGCTTCTCGGCGCGGTCGACGTCCCCCTCCACCCGGGCGATGACCCCGAGCTGGTAGTGGGCGCGGTCGCAGTCCGGATCGGCCTTGAGGGCGTCCACCATCATCGCCCGGGCGCCCGCGGCCTCGGCCCGCCGCGACGGGTCCATGTAGATGGCCCAGGCCGCGGCGGCGAGCGTGGCCGGGCGGGGATCGGTCTCGTGGGCCTGGCGGAAGAGGGCCTCGGCCTGGGCGTACTCCCGCCTGCGCATCGCCATCTCCCCCGCCACCAGCGCCTCGGCCGCCGCAGCCGGATCGCTGGACCGCGCCGCCCCGCCCTGGACGTGGAGCGCGGCGTGCTCGGCGCGGCGCACGTCGTCGAGCAGGAACTCCTGCGCCTCGCGGATGGCGTCGAACACCCGCGCCGCCTTCGGCCGCAGCATCTGGAGCGAGCGCGGCAGCCGGTCGGGGTGGAACGCCTTCGCCAGCTCGATGAACGCGCGCTTCACGTCGTCGCGGCCGGCATCGGGTGACAGGCCCAGGACGGCGAACCGGTCGGGGTCGCGGGTCAGCGTCGCGTGGCGGGCCTCGATGGCGTCGGCCAGCTCTGCGTCCTCGAGCGACCGTGGCGGCGGCGTGGGGATGCTGGCCACCGGCTCGCGCTCGGCGGCAGCGCGGGCCTGCCGGAGCAGCTCCTGGCGGCGGGTGGCCGACAGCTCGGGCGGCTCGGGGTCGACGGCGGTGGGCGGAGGCGGCCCCGGGACCGGCGTGCCACTCAGCGCGGCCAGGCCGATGCGGCCGCTGTCGGGGTTGGTGTCCTTGTCCCCGACCGGCGGGGCCATCGTCCACTCACCGGACTCGAACGAGGCCCTGACCAGCGCGTCGAGGTCGGTGGTGGCGAGCGGGAGGGTGCTCGGGTCGTCGGGGTCGGTCGGCGCTCGCAGCCCGGCGAGCGCCTCGAGCTGACCGTCGGCCTGGCGCAGCGCCGCCTCGAACGAGCCGGGCTGCTCGGGCTGCGCGCCGCTGACCGGCCTCCAGAGGTCAGCCTCGGACTCGCCCGACTCGGGGCCGAGCCGCAGGGGAGTTCGCTCCGCGGGCTTGCTCCCCACCGCCTCGGTGCTCGGCGCCTGGAAGAGCTCCGGGGGCGCCTCCGAGCCGGCGCGCCGGAGCGCCTCGCTCAACTCCTCGACCAGCGTTCCCGCGGCCGGGGTCGCCGCTTGCCCGGCCTCGGAGAGGAGGAGCGCGTCGGGCTCGAGCACCGGCTCCTCGGACTCGAGCATGATGCCCCCGGGGGGAGTGCGGGTCTCCTCGGAGGTGCCGGCGGCCGGGGTGGGCGTCGCGGCGGGGGGCGGAAAACTGAAGGGCTGCGAGGGCGGCGTGGGCAGCTCGTCGGTGCCCTGCGCCGGGGTGTTGCGCGGGAGCGCCTGGGCGTAGGGGTCGGTCTGCCGCGCCGCGGGCTCGACCCCGGGCGCGTAGGGGTCCGTCCCCGAGCGGGAGGGCGGAGGCGGCTCGCCCCGGCCGGGGGGCATCGGCGCGAACGGGTCGGTCTGTCCGCGGGCGTGCTCCAGTGCCCGAACGAGGGTGTCCTCGTCGCCGAGCGACGACGCCACCGGCGGGAGCCCCATCGGGTCGGTGCTCGGCACCGGTGCCTCGAAGGGCGCAAGCGTGGTGCGGGTGAGCACCGGGACCCCGGGCTCGTCGCCCGGTGGGGGCATCGACTCGAGCGGAGGCATGTCCTCGGAGAGGGCGTGGAACTCGACCTCGGTGGTGCGGACAGGGAGCTCGGGCTGGGTGCCGCGCACCGGCGGCCCGGGGAACTCGCGCTCGGTGGTGTGCACCGGCGGGGCCTCGGCACCGTTCTCGTCGCGGGCCCGTCGCCAGGCGGCCTCCGCTGCCTTGGCCGCCTCCAGGGCCCGGCGGGCCGCCTCGGCGCGCTCGCGCACCTCCGACTGCCGGCGCTCCTCCGCCGCCCGCGCCGCCTCGAGCGCGAGCCGTGCCGCCTCCCGGCGGGACTCCTCCTCGGCCCGGCGGGCGGACTCGACGCGCTCGGCCCCCGCGCGCGCCTCCCACTCCTCGGGAGACAGGACCTCCACCAGGCCGGCGTGCTCGAGCGCGCGGAGCAGCGCCGACTGTACCGGCGACAGCTGCTCGGCGGTGCGGAACTCGGTGAGCGAGGCGAGGAAGGTGCGCTCGTCGGCGGAGGCGAGGAAGGGCTCGGCCGCGGACAGGTGACGGCACCGTACCCACGACGTCGCCGGCACCGGAGGCAGCGCCTCGAAGGCAGCACGCACCGCGCGCGCCCCCCGGACGCGGGGGAAGGTGACCTCGACCAGCGCAGGCATGAAGCTCGCCTCCTCGGCGAGCGTCGCCACCCGGCGCACCGAGGCCAGCGCGCGGGTCTCGGACAGGACGGCGGGGTCCACCCCCGCCGCCTCGCAGACCCGCGCCGGGTCACCCAGCTGCCCGCGGGACCAGAGGAGATCGAGCGCCGGGGCGACCAGCGCGCCCGAGGCCAGCAGGGCCTGCGCATCGGTCTGGTGCCCGAAGCCCAGCCGCGCGCCCACCAGGTCGCCGTGCTGGAGGTACAGCTTCGCTTCCCGTCCTCCGCAGAGGAGCGTGAGCCAGCCGGTGCTCTTGTCCTGGTGCGCGCGGAAGAGCGCCTCGGCCGCGGGCGGGAGGGAGGGGCGAGCCATCATCGGTGGGCCCTCTACTCTAGCCGGATCCGTCGGAGCGCTTCGTAGACCCCGATGCCCACGGCCGTGGAGAGGTTGAGCGAGCGAACGCCCGACACCATGGGAATGGCCACCGCCGTGCCCGCACCTCCCCCGAGGATGTAGGGGGGCAGTCCCCCGGGCTCCGACCCGAACACCAGGTGGTCACCGGGAGTGAAGGGCGCGTCCCAGTGCGTCAGCTCCGCGTGGCTGGTGAAGAGCCAGCGCCGGGCGCCGGCACTCGACGCGAGATAGGCCTCCCAGTCGGCGTGCAGCGCGAGGAACACCTTGTCCCAGTAGTCGAGCCCGGCGCGCTTGAGGTCGCGGTCGGCGATGGAGAAGCCCAGCGGCTCCACCAGCTCGAGCCTGGCACCGGTCACCGCGCAGAGCCGGGCGACGTTGCCGGTGTTGGGCGGGATGCGCGGCGAGACCAGCACCACGCGCAGGGGAGGAGAGAGGGGGCGGAGCAATGCCATGCGTCGTTCCGGTGAGTCTTTGGCCCATCGCTCCGGGCTTTGCTAGCGTCCTCGATTCCCCGTGATGCGCATCGAGGTCGCAGGCCAGAGCCACGTCGGCATGAAGCGCAACATCAACGAGGACAGCTTCCTCGTGATGCCGGAGCAGCGGCTCTACTGCGTGGCCGACGGGATGGGCGGACACTTCGCCGGCGAGATCGCCAGCCGCATCGCCATCGACGAGCTGGCCGAGTTCTTCCGCCTCACCTCGACCGACCGGGACGTGACCTGGCCGTTCAAGATGGACAAGACGCGGAACTACGACGAGAACCGGCTGGCCACCGGGATCAAGCTCGCCAACGCCCGCATCTACGAGGCGGCGAGCGGCGACCCGAACTACCGGGGGATGGGGACCACCATCGCCACGGTGCACTTCGCCGAGACCTCCGTGTACGTCGGTCACGTCGGGGACAGCCGGGTGTACCGCCTCCGGGACGGCAAGCTGGAGCTGGTCACCGAGGACCACTCGCTGCTCAACGACTACCTGAAGGCGAAGAAGCTCTCGCCGGAGGAGATCGAGGCCTTCCCCCACAAGAACGTCATCGTCCGGGCGCTGGGGATGAAGGACACGGTGCAGGTGGACGTGGGGCGGTTCGAGCCCCAGGACGGCGACGTGTTCCTGCTCTGCTCCGACGGGCTATCGGGGATGGTGAGCGACGCCGAGATGGAACAGCTGCTGCGCGACACCGCCGACCTCGAGGAGGCCTGCACCAAGCTCATCGAGCGGGCCAACGCCGCGGGCGGCAACGACAACGTCACCTGCATCCTCGCTCGCTGCCGCCTCGAGTGACCGACGCCGCGTCCTCCCCCGATGGTGCAGCGCCGAGCGTCGGGCAGAAGCTGCTCATCGCGCTCGGGGCCACGGCGATGAACGCGGTGCTCTACCTGGTGCCCAACCACCTTCAGCTCTTTCCCCCGCGCCAGCTGTGGTGGACGCCGGTGGATGCGGCGGTGCCGTTCCTTCCGGGGACGGTGTGGATCTACTTCTCGGACTACGTGCTGGTGGCGGCGGCCTTCCTGCTCCAAGAGACCTGGCCGGCGGTCCGCCGCTACGTGAGGACCTACTTCGCCCTGCTGGTGGTGGGGGCGTTCATCCACCTGCTCTGGCCCACGGTGTTCCCCCGCGAAGGGTTCCCGCTCGACGGGGGGAGCACCAGCGCCCGTGCCCTCGCCACGCTCCGGGGAGTGGACGCGGCAACCAGTTGCATGCCGAGCATGCACGTGGCCGGCTCGTACCTGGCGGCGTTCTCGCTCTGGCGGCACCGACCGGCGCTCTTCGGCGGGTTCCTGCTCTGGGCCACCGCGGTGGCGGCGTCCACCCTCACCACCAAGCAGCACTACCTGGTGGACATCTTCGCCGGGCTGGTGCTGGCACTGGCGATCGCCGCGGTCTTCTTCTGGATCCCCGAGCTGCGCGGGCGTCAGCGGAGCGGGTGGGCCACCGCCTCCAGCGCGCGGTGATCGTCCACGTGCACCTCCCAGAAGCCGGGGCGCTCGGTCGAGCTGCCGCCGGCGATGAGGTGCGGCCGACCGTGCCGGGCCCGGTGCCAGTAGCGGTGGTGCGAGTGTCCGTGGAGGAGCACCACCGGGCGGTGGCGGATGGTCCGGAGGAGCGCAGCGGCGTCGATGAGCCCTGACTCGTTCCAGTCGAACGCGCCGGAGGGTCCGGCCGGGCCGTGGTGCGCGAGGAGGAGCAGGGTGCGCTTGTCGAGCGTGGGGTGCTCGAGCACGCGGGCCAGCGCCCGGAGCTGGCTGGAGCCGAGGCGGCCCACCAGGTAGTGGCCCCAGCCCTGGACCCGGGTGCTGTCCAGGCCCACCAGGGCGTGTCCCTCGCCCACCAGCTTCACGAAGGGGTAGCCGCGGGCATCGGCGAGCTCCGGGAGATCGCTGGTGAGGAGATCGGCGAAGACCAGCTCGAACGCCCGCGACCGGGCATCGGTGTAGCGATCGTGGTTGCCGGGGATGACCACCAGTAGCCCCGCGGCGATGAAGGGCTCGAGGAGAGCGCGGGCGTGGCGGAGCTCGGACGCGTCACCCAGCGCGGTCAGGTCCCCGGTGAGGAGGACCCGGTCCGGCGCCAGCGCCAGAACCTGGTCCACCAGGCGCCCGATGCGCTGCTCGACGCCGGTGAAGCGGCGGAGACGGCCGAGCGCGTGGAGCTCGAAGCGTCCGGGAGCGCCGCGCCACCCCGAGCTCCAGAGCGAGCGCTTCCGCCAGTCGATCTGGTGGTGGAGGTCGCTGAGGTGGGCGAGGCGGAGCACGGCTTCACCCCGAACGATGGGGCCGGGATCCGACGCTGGCAATCGACCGAAGGACGGGGGGTCCGGAATGTCACCCCTGCGTCACGGCTCCGATGCACTGCCGGTCCGACGGTACACCCCCTCCATGAACTTGACGAAGGTCTTGCCACCGTCGAACGAGCTCTCGATCGAGAAGGCGTACCGGTCGTCACCCTGGAACCGGTAGGTGTACAGGCCCTGCGCCCCGGCCGTGGTGACTCGGAGCACGAGCGTGTCAGCGTCCCACGTGCCGCGAGCGGGCTCGGGAGGGTTGGCTCCCATGGTGTCGAACCAGTACCAGGTGACGGTCCTGGAGGCCGGGTCCCAGCCGAAGACGCCGTGGCCCCGGAAGGAGACTTTCCCCTCCTTCTCCTCGACGTAGTCGGAGACCACGAACATCCCGTCGAGCGCGACGCGCGCGGAGATGCGCCCCACCGCGGCGCCGCCCGGGCCCCACGGCGAGGGCTCGAGCTTCTCCTCGCCGACCCAGGTGCCGGCGAGGCGGTGGAGCTTCCGGTGGTCCTCGGTGGCGGTGGGCATCTGCATGGGGTGAGTCTCCGGTCCTGGGTTCGCGCGCATCCGAGCGGAACGCCGAGCCATGGGCAACCAAGGAACGTCGCTCGGCGATCGATTCCGGGGCAGCCGGCCTGCCCCAGCGCCGGGCGCTGGCGCAGGTTCGTGCGGCCTACCCGGACAGCCGTCGTCCCGACCACCGGATCTGGTCGACGACGGTCTCCCCCGCCCCAACCACGGCCCCGGCGAGCAGCGCGCTCCGGCGGACGTGCGCCCCGGCGGGGACCTCGACGCCGGCCGCGACGAAGACGTCCGGGGCGAGATCCGCACCCGGGTGGACGCGCGCGCCCGGCTCGACCAGGGGTTCCGTCTCGGTCCGCCCGGCAAGCGGCGACTCCGCCCCCAGCGGATCCGGCAGGTGGCCAAGAAGCAGGTCGGACTGCGCCTCGAGGTAGCTCGCCGGCGAGCCGAGGTCCGACCAGGGGGCGTCCACCACCACCCCGCGCACCGCAGCCGAGGGGAACAGCCGGGGGTAGACGTCGTGGTTGATGTCCTCCGGCCCCTCCTTTGCCATCGCCTCGAACACCCGCGGCGAGAGCAGGTGCACCCCGCTGAAGTGCCAGGCGCTGCAGCCGGGCAGCGGCGAAGGGTTCGCCCGCCCGATGCGATGGACCCGCCCGGAGGCGTCGGCCTCCACCACCCCGTAGCTCCGGCCGGGAGGCAAGGGCAGGAGCACCATCGTCGCCGCGGCACCCGAGGCCCGGTGCGCCTCGAGCAGGGCACCCAGGTCCGGGGCGAAGAGGATGTCGCCGTTCCAGGCCACCACCACGTCGTCGCCGGGCAGCGCGCGGGCGAGGCCGCGCAGTCCCCCGCCGGTTCCCTGGATGACGGGCTCCTGCACCGTGGTGACGGCCAGCCCCCGGCGCGCGCCCTCGTCCCGGGCCACCGGGGCCATCACCTCGGGGAGGTGGTGGGTGTTGAGGGCAACCCGATCCACGCCGGCCCGGGCGAGCACCGCGAAGGTCCTCCGGAGCAGGGGCGCACCGAGGAAGGGCACCGCCGGCTTCGGCCAGGTGTCGGTCAGCGGGCGAAGCCGCGTTCCCAGTCCGGCGGCGAGGACGAAGGCTCGTCGACCCCGCGGCATCAGCCGAGCTCGGGGACGTAGCGCACCGCCACCTCGCGGAGCGCGACCACGTCCGGATCGTCCGCGAGCCGCTCCATCGCCGCCCGCGCGTAGCGGAGCGAGGCGGGGATGGACGGGAGGAAGCTCGGGTTCTTCTTCACCCGGTGGATGAACTCGAACCGGGCGGCGTCCTTCAGCTTGCGCTGCACCGTCAGCAGGTCGAAGAAGCGCCGGAACTCACGGCGCCCCAGCGCGCGCCCGGAGGCCCCGGTGTACGCGGCGAGCCAGCGGTCGATCATCGCGTCCACCAGCGCCGGCTCGAGCTCGACGTAGCTGTCGCGCAGCAAGGCCACCAGGTCGTACTGCCACGGTCCCTGGAGCGCGTCCTGGAAGTCGATGACCACCAGGTCGCCGTCGGTCATCATCAGATTGCGGCTCTGGAAGTCGCGGTGGGTGAAGCCGCGCGGCGCCGCCGCCAGTCGATGGGCGATGCCGGCGAAGGCGCGCTCCAGCTGCGCGCGCTCGACGTCGCTCGGGACCTTGCCGCTCCACGCCTCGAGGCCGTACTCGCGGAAGTGATGGAGCTCCCAGGTGTAGAGCTCCTCGTCGAAGGCACGGGTGAAGGCCAGGCAGCGTGGGTCGGGCCGGGCCTCGGCGGCGGCCCGCATCCGGGCGAGGAGATCGATGGCGCGGCCGTAGAGCGCCTCCCGCGACGCGCCCTCGAGGGCCCGCTCGAGGGTCAGGTCGCCGAGGTCCTCGAGGACCATCATCGTCGCCCCCGGGTGGTACCGGAGGATGCGCGGGACACGCACCCCCAGCCCCTCGAGGTAGCGGTGGACGTTCACGAAGGGCAGCTCGTCGGGAGGACCGCCCTTGCTGGCCTCCTCGCTCTTCTGAGGCCCAGGCGGCATCACCATCACCACGTGGCTGTCCGGCCAGTGCCCGACACGGAGGTAGGAGCGGTTGCTCGCGTCACCCTTCAGCTGGACGATCGGGGCGCCGTCCTGGGGACGACCAGTGGCCAGAGCCACCTGGTCGCGCAGGGCCTGCTCGCTGTGCATTGCTCCGAAGGGTAGCAGACCCGTCGTGGCCCAGCGCGTTAGGGTTCGGCGGATGAGCCGCTCCGCCGTCTCGACTGCCGCCGCCCCTGCGTCCGTGGGCAACGTGGGCGTGGGCTTCGACATCCTCGGCCACGCCATCGTCGGGCCGGTGGACCGGGTGACCGTGCAGCGGATCGACGCCCACGAGGTCCGCATCGCTGGCATCGAGGGCGTGGTGACCGGGCTGCCACTGGAGCCGGAGAAGAACACCGCCGGCCGGGCGCTCCTCGCGCTGCGGGGACGGCTGGGGCTCACCCACGGCTTCGAGGTGCGGATCGAGAAGGGAATTCCGCTCGGTTCGGGGATGGGGGGCTCGGCGGCGTCGTGCGTCGCCGCGCTGGTCGCGGCCAACGCGGTGATCCAGCGCCCCGCTCCCCTGGACGTCCTGTACCACTGCGCGATGATCGGCGAGTCCGCGGCGAGCGGTGCCGAGCATGGGGACAACGTGGGCCCGATGCTGCTCGGGGGCCTGGCGCTGGCCACGCACGACCGCCTCATCCCCATCCCGGTGCCGGAGGGGCTGACCTGTGTGCTGGTGCATCCGCACCAGATCTTGGAGACCAAGACCGCCCGGGCGGTCTTGCGGCTCCCCTTCGAGCTGCCCCAGATCGTCGAGCAGACCGCGAACCTCGCCCTGGTGCTCGCCGGCTGCTACCGGGGCGATCTGGAGCTCATCCGGGCCGGGCTACGGGACGTGCTGGTGGAGCCGCTCCGGGCGCCGCTGGTGGGCGGCTTCGCGCCGGTGAAGGCCGCCGCGCTCGAGCAGGGCGCGCTGGGGGCGAGCATCTCCGGCGGGGGCCCGAGCGTCTTCGCCTGGTGCATCAAGGATCGGGCCGAGCGGATCGCCGCGGCGATGGAGCAGGCGTTCCGCTCGGCGTTCATCGACTGCGACGTGTGGATCTCCCCGGTGGCCGCGCCGGCGGCGAGGGTGGTCGGGTGAACGTCGGAAGCACCCGGGGCGGCAAGGCGGACCGGCCGCTCGCCGACGCCCTCCTCCGCGGAACGGCGCCGGACGGCGGGCTGTTCGTCCCGGCGCGGCTCCCCCGAGGTGAGGTGGGCGGCTCGCGCGGCGCGTCCCTCGGTGGCTCGGCGCTGGCAATGCTCGCGCCCTTCTTCGCCGGAGACCCCCTCGAGGCCTTGCTGCCGGCGATGGTGGCCGAGGCCTTCACCTTCCCCGCCCCGCTGGTCCCGCTGCGCGGCCGCGGCGACTTCGTGGTCGAGCTGTTCCACGGCCCGACGGCGGCCTTCAAGGACTTCGGAGCGCGTTTTCTCGCGGCGTGCGTCCGGCGGCTCCATCCGGCGGGCGGCGGGACGCGGACGGTGCTGGTGGCGACCTCGGGCGACACCGGGAGCGCGGTGGCCGCGGCGTTCCACCGGATGCCGGCACTCCGGGTGGTGCTGCTCTATCCGGAGGGACGCGTCTCCCCGCGACAGGCGCACCAGCTCGGAGCGTTCGGCGACAACGTGACCGCGCTGCGTGTCCCTGGCGCGTTCGACGACTGCCAGCGAATGGTCAAGGCGGCGTTCGCCGACCCCGAGCTGGAGGAACTCCGGCTCACCTCGGCGAACAGCATCAGCCTCGGCCGGCTCTTGCCCCAGCTCGCGTACCACGCCCACGCCGCCTGGAGCTCCGCAGAGACGCTCAATCTGGTCGTCCCGACGGGGAACCTGGGCAACGCGCTCGCCGCGGTGTGGGCGCGCGAGCTCGGCGCGCCGATCGGGGAGATCGTGCTGGCGACCAACGCCAACCCCACCGTGGTCGAGTTCTTCGAGTCCGGTGTGTATCGCGGCCGTCCGAGCGTGGCGACGCTGGCCAACGCGATGGACGTCGGCGACCCGAGCAACTTCGAGCGGTTGCTCTGGACGTTCCCCGGCCCGCAGGAGTTGCGGAGGCGGCTCCGCGCCCGGGCAGTCCTGGACGAGCACATCTCCCGGACCATCCAGCAGGGCGAGCGGCGGCACGGGCAGGTCTTCTGTCCGCACACCGCGGCCGGCGTGCACGTCCTCGAGCAGCTCCGGGCGCAGGGAGCCACCGGGAGCTGGGCGGTCGCGGCGACGGCCCACCCGGCGAAGTTCGAGAGCATCGTCGAGCCGCTGGTGGGGCATCCGGTGGAGGTTCCGCCGTCCCTCGCCGAGCTGCTCGACCGGCCGTCCCACGCCGAGCCCCTCGCCGCCGACCCGGTCGTGCTCCGGCGGTGGCTGCTGGACCACCGGGGCGGGTGACTGCCGCCTCGGGCGGGCGCTCCGGGCGTGGCTGGTGCTATGAGCCTGGGCGTCATGAACGTTCACTCCACCATCCTCTCGGCCATCGGCCACACCCCGCTGGTCCGGCTGAACAAGCTGGTCGGCCCGAACGACGCCACCGTCTACGCCAAGTGCGAGTTCATGAACCCCGGTGGGTCGATCAAGGACCGGATGGCGCTGCACATCATCGAGAAGGCCGAGCGCGAGGGAAAGCTCAAGCCCGGCGGGACCATCGTCGAGAACACCTCGGGCAACACCGGCATGGGGGTGGCGCTGGCCGCGGCGGTGAAGGGGTACCGCTGCGTGTTCACCATGCCGGACAAGATGTCGGCGGAGAAGGTCAACCGGCTGAAGGCGCTGGGGGCCCAGGTGGTGGTGACGCCGACCAACGTGCCGGCCGACTCGCCCCAGAGCTACTACGAGACGGCGAAGCGCATCGCCCGCGAGACGCCGGGGAGCTTCTACCTGAACCAGTACCACAACCCCGACAATGGCGAGGCGCACTACCTCACCACCGCGCCGGAGATCTGGGAGCAGCTCGAGGGGCGGCTGGACGTCTTCATCACCGGTCTGGGCACCGGCGGGACGATGACCGGGGTGGGCAAGTTCCTGAAGGAGAAGAACCCCGCCATCCGCAACGTCGGGGTGGACCCGGTGGGCAGCGTGTACCAGGGCTACTTCCAGACCGGGAAGCTCCCCGAGCCTCACGTCTACAAGGTCGAGGGCATCGGCGAGGACATGCTCTGCAAGGCGCTCGACTTCTCGGTGATCGACGAGATCCGCCAGGTCGACGACCAGCAGTGCTTCAATGCCGCGCGGCGGCTGGCCCGCGAGGAGGGCCTCTTCGGCGGCGGCAGCTCGGGCGCCGCAGTGCACATCGCGGTGGAGATCGCCCGCGAGCTGGGAAAGGGCAAGGTGGTGGTCGTCGTCCTGACCGACACCGGCAACAGCTACATCAGCAAGTTCTTCAGCGACGAGTGGATGAAGGACAACGGCTTCGCGGTGGACGAGAAGTCGCCGGGCCGGGTGAAGGACCTCATCGGGTCGCGCAAGCAGCACGTGCTCTTCGCCGAGAAGGGCCAGCGGATCGACGCGGTGGTGGAGCAGATGCGCAAGCACGGCATCAGCCAGATGCCGGTGCGTGACGGGCATGGGGCCACGGTGGGGATGATCCACGAGTACGACCTGCTCAACGCCCTGGTCTCCAAGAAGCAGGGGTTCCACGATCCGATCGATCCGCTGATCGCCCCGCTCCAGGGGGTGGTGAGCCCGCAGGCCACGCTGAGCCGGCTGCGCGAGGTGTTCGCCCAGGACAACGTGGCGGTGGTGAAGGAGCACGAGCAGGTCATCGGCATCGTCACCAAGATCGACCTCATCGAGTACCTCGCGGGGCGGATGTGAGCGGCCGGGCCAACGCGGTGTACCGGGTGACCATCGAGGTGGCGCCGGCCGTGGAGCAGGCCTGGGCCCAGTGGCACGCCGCCGAGCACGTGACCGCGGTGCTCCGCCAGCCGGGGTTCCTCGGCGCGACGCGATGGAAGGACCTAGCGCGCGCCGCCGACGGATGGGTGCGCTACGTCGTCCACTACCGGGCGGCGAGCGTGGCGGCGATCGAGGCCTACCGGAGCTCCGTCGAGGCGGCCCGGCTTCGCGACGATCACGACGCCCGCTACGGCAAGGTGACCCGCATCGACCGCTCGGTGATGGCCGAGCCGATCTTCGTCGCCCCGCCGGGCTGACCGGCGCGCCATCGGCACTCCGCGCTTGGCGATCTGGCG
>DATIWB010000093.1:0-4033 GCA_035519675.1 Myxococcaceae bacterium | reverse complement strand
GAATCGGGAGGCGGTCATCCGGCTCGTCGGGGCGGTGCTGATGGAGATGCATGACGACTGGGCCGTCGTGCGACGCTACCTCGCTCAGGTCAGCAGCACGCCCCAGGAGGTGCCAGCACTCGAGCCAGTGACGACCACGAGGAGGAAGGCAGGCTGATCAACCCGGATGACGTGGCGCTCGCTCGCACACCACTTGACGGGGCACAACGGTGCGTTTCTTCCAAGGGGACTCGGCGGATAGGCCAGCACATGCGGAGCCCAGCACGGAGCCGACTCCCGGCGAGCTTCGCCGCTTCCGTCAGCGGCAGCTCCGGCATCTCGAGGCCGAGGTGAAGAAGGTGCGAGCGCTTCTTGCCGTCGATTCACGGAGAAAGAAGTCGAGGCCCGTTCGGAGCCGGAAGATTGCGCGAAGGAAGAAGACGCGGGTCTAAGCCGATCAGGCGGGCTCTGGAGGGAAGGGCCTGAGGGGGCCGAGGCTGCGCCCGCCGACTCCAACCCAGAGCACCCGGCACTTCCGACGTAGGCACTCAAAGGCTGCTGGACGGCCGCCAGCCAGCATCGGAGGTAGAGGCGTTCGGAAGGCCGTCCAGAGCAGCTGCCCAGAGGGAAGCAAGTGGGGAGACGGGGTCAGGCAGAGTTGCCATCCACGCAGTCAGCGCGGCGGACTGGGGAGGGATCCTCGTAGCCTGGGCGGGCCCCGCTGTTCGAAGTCAGGAGTGCCCGGCTCCGGGTCAGGCGGAGACGGGCCCAAACTCGACGTGGCATCATTCGCGCCACGATGTCTCGGCTTGTCCTGCTCTCGGTGCTCGTCACGCTGGGGTGTTCCCATCACTCGGAAGCGGGCGGCGTGTTCCTGGTGGAGCCCGAAGAGGGTGGGACGTTCGGGACGTGGTCGATCGACTGCACACGCGTGCAACTACGGCGCCCGCGGGCCCCTGTCGCTCGAGCGACTGTCGGCGTTGCCTGACGGACGGCTCGCCTACCGGATGAAGCGGCCCTCTCCCACCGTACAGACGCACCTCGTCATGGCTCCGGTGGCCTTCCTCCGACGGCTGGCCGCGCTCGTCCCGCCGCCGAGGGCCAACTTCGTGCGCTACTTCGGCGTCTTCGCCCCCAACGCCAGGGTGCGCCACCGCGTCGTGCCTTTGCCTCCTCCTGCGTTACTGCCGAAGGCACCTCTCTGCCCGGTGGCACCCGAGCCCGTCCGTCCGCTCCCCCGGCCCCACCGTCCCATCCCCTGGGCCGACCTCCTCAAGCGGACGTTCCAGACCGACGTCCTCACCTGCCCTCGCTGTGGGGGAAAACGCAGGCCATCCTCGAGCACCTGCGGCTTCCCTCCGGGCCGCTTCCACTCGCCCCGGCCACCTCCCCGCCCCAGCTCGGCTTCTGGCGAGCGCCGTCCGAGGTTCGAGACTCACCCTGCCCTGACGACGGGCCACGCACTGCTCTACCCTCGGCAGCTGTGAGCATCTCTCCCGGTGCCTCCTCGCACCATCGCTCCGCCCCTCGCGGGCCGAAGCGACACGCTCACTTCCCAGGCCCCGGTTCGAAAACCCGGGTCGTTCTTCCTTGGATCCCATCCGGCGCGGCGAACGTTTCATCCGCCAGGTTCAGCGGGAAGACGGATCCTGGGAGGGCAGCTGGGGGGTGTGCTTCAGCTACGGGGCGTGGTTCGGGACCGCCGGGCTGATCGCGGCCGGTGCCCGGCCCGACGACCCGGCGCTGCAGCGCGCGGCGAGCTACCTCGAGGCCCGGCAGCGGCCCGACGGGAGCTGGAGCGAGACCCTGGAGTCCAACCGGCAGCGGCGCTGGGTGGATGGCAAGAACGGGCACGCGGTCCAGACCTCGTGGGCGCTGCTCTCGCTGGCCGCATGCGGGCGGCGCGACTCCGAGCCGGTGCGGCGAGGCGTCGCCTGGTTGCGGGAGCATCAGGGCGAGGACGGCCGCTGGCCGGAGCAGCCGATCACCGGCGTGTTCAACCGGACCTGCGCCATCCACTACGACATCTACCTGCGGCTCATGCCGGTCTGGGCGCTCGCCGTGTGTCGTGCGGAGTCGAGTACCGGCTGACGTGCGAAGCAGGAGACCAGGCGCCCCCCCCCAGGCGTTTCCCTGCACGCGGGTGACCGTTCACGGCAGTGTCCGCAAGCGCGCGCCGGCTTCCTGCGACCCCTGCCGGTTGGTCTCCCCCCTCCGAGAGGCGCCAATGCGTCTTGCCCTGGTCTTCCCTGCCCTGACCGTCATCGCCTGCGCGAGCGCCCCCGCGCCGGCACCCTCCGCCGTCGCTTCCGCTCCGGCACCGACGTCCGCTCCGGCGGTGCAGGCGCCGCCGCCGCTGGTGGAGCTGCCCGTGGGCGGTGCCGCGGTGCGCGTCTCCGGGCCCGCGTCCGCGCTGACCGCGGCCTGCAAGGACGCCATCGCCCGGGCGCGCGTGGGTGTGGATGCGCTGAAGGCGATGCCGGCTCCGCGGGACACGGTGAAGGCGCTCACCTGGTACGACGACGCGAACGCGGTGATCAACGACCTGGACTTCCAGGCCGAGCTCGCCCGGCAATCCAGCCCCGACGCCGAGATGCGCAAGGCGGGCGAGGACTGCGACCGCGAGATCCAGGCCTTCGCCACCGCCATCTACCAGGACCGCGCGGTCTATGACGCGCTCTCCGGGCTCGATCTCTCGGGGCTGGATGGATCCACCGTCTGGTGGATGAAGCGTGACCTTCGCGAGTTCCGGCGCAACGGCGTGGACCGCGACGACACCACCCGCGAGAAGGTGCGGGCGCTCAACGACGAGATCGTGGCCATCGGACAGGAGTTCGAGCGGAACATCCGTCAGGGCACCAAGACGGTGTTCTTCACTCCTGCGGAGCTGGCGGGCGTGCCCGACGACTTCCGGAAGGCGCACCCGCCCGGTGCGGACGGGAGGATCGCGATCACCACCGACTACCCCGACTACCACCCGTTCATGGCCTATGCCCGCAGCTCCAGCGCACGGGAGAAGCTCTGGCGCGCCAACAACACGCGTGCTTCACCGGAGAACGTGGAGGTGCTGTCGCGGTTGCTGGCCAAGCGCTACGAGCTGGCAACGGCCCTCGAGTACGCGAACTGGGCGGACTACACCACCGAGAACAAGATGATCGGCACCGGGCGCGCGGCCTCGGAGTTCGTGGAACGGATCACCGCCGCAGCGAGCGAGCGTTCCGCGAAGGAGCTCGCCCGGGTGCTGGCGCGCGAGCGCAAGGACATCCCGTCCGCGAAGCAGGTCGCCTCGTGGGACTACGGGTACTACTCGGACCGGGTGAAGATCGAGCAGTTCCGGTTCGACGCGAAGGCCGCGCGACCCTACTTCGAGTTCGACCACGTCCTGCGCGGGGTGCTCGACGTCTCGGGACGCCTGCTCGACCTGACGTACCGCCCGGTGGAGGGCGCGAAGGTCTGGCACCCCGAGGTCCAAGTCTACGACGTCGTCGCCGGACCCTCGTTCGGAGAGCGAGCCGGGAAGTCGCTGGGCCGTATCTACCTCGACCTTCATCCCCGCGAGAACAAGTTCAAGCACGCGGCGCAGTACGGGATGATCTCCGGGCAGGCCGGCCGGCGACTTCCGGAGAGTGCGCTGCTCTGCAACCTCCCCCGCTCCGGCGGGCTGATGGAGTACGACGACGTCCGGACTCTGTTCCACGAGTTCGGGCACCTCCTGCATCACATCGTCGGCGGCAACACGCGCTGGGCGGCGAACTCTGGCGTCCGCAACGAGCAGGACTTCGTCGAGGCGCCCTCGCAGATGCTGGAGGAATGGATGCGTGACGCCAGCGTCCTCCAGACCTTCGCGGTCGACGTCAAGACCGGCAAGCCCATCCCGGCGGCGATGGTGAAGCAACTCCGGGCGGCGGATGACTTCGGGAAGGGCGTCGACGTGCGGCAGCAGATGTTCTACGCGGCGACCAGCCTGCACCTGTACGACCGGGATCCGCGCGGGCTCGATCTCACTCCGTACGTCACCGGCATCCAGTCTCGCTACTCGCCGTTCCCGTACGTG
>DATIWB010000092.1:0-49809 GCA_035519675.1 Myxococcaceae bacterium | reverse complement strand
ATCGCCCGGAGATGTACCGACTGTGGGGTCCAATGAGTAATATAAGACACCAATTCGGCGACCCATCTGCCCCGTTGTGTATTGACTACGCCCGAGCAGCCGCTTCCTATATGAATCAAAGTGTGAGTAGTGACCGCGCTTCTGCGTTTGCCGTGTGGAGTTGGGAGACAATGTCTAGCGATTACGGGGTCTTCGTCCCAACCCGATCTGCGGGCTGGTTCGGGGGAGCTCACGCCGATGTTCAGGTATGGCAGCGTAATGCAAGCGGGCCACCGGAAATAATTTTCCGGGCAGATCCTTGGTCGAGGTTGCCGTGATGTCCCGACGAATCGTGGGAATACTGTTACTTTCGTTGGTGGTGATCGCCGTGCTCGTGGTTATTGTTTTAAAGCCGGCTGTCGACCGATCGCGGCAAGACTATCGAGCTGTCATGAATTCAGACGGAGGTATTTGGATTAACGGACATCTGACGAAACCACGATAATCAGCAGTGGTTTCGTGGGGGACTCAAATCTACCTGTTTCTTTGCTCGGATGAGTCGCCCGAGTGAGTGCCCGGCGGCGGGAGGTTGACGAGGGCCGGGGCCCGCGCCGAGAAAGAGGTGGCAGCGTGGGAGAGAGCCGGACTGTACAAGCTTGTGAGCGAGGCCGGACGGTGTCTAGGCTAGACGTGAGTTGCCCTTGGAATATCTAGTTTCTCCTCAGGGTCGCGGCGATCCCGTGGTTCCTCTGCGGGCTCTTGATCGTGCTGAAATACGTGAACCGACCCTGAGGCTCTGTACGGCCTTTCGAACGTGGGCAAGTTCGACGCGCGCTGCTGGCCGTCGAGCCTCGTCGGGTAGAACGCCGCTACGGCGCTACTGCAGCGATGACGCGAGTTCACGAGATTCGCGCCGGCGGCGCAGGCGGCCATCGAATCCAGGTCTGCCGGCTGGTCTATGAGATTTGCCCGGGCCACCGGGCAGATGGTCAGTCTGGTTCTCTCTGGGATCGGCCTCGGGATGATGGCCATCGTGACCTGCTACGGCACAAAGGAAGCACACGCGGCGCGCACCGCTGAAAACGCCTCCCGCAATCGATTGCGGGAACGCGTTCTTGGAGCTCGAAATGGCCCTCGAATCCGCTCGAAAATGCGCTCTGAAACACGCTCCTGGATCGGGCGCATTGTCGGGCCATTTGCCGGGCGGGATGCCGGGCGGATTCGAGCAGCCGTCGTCCGGCATGTCGGGCCCTTCCGCCCTCGCCCAGCCCGTGTCGCCGGCAGCACCGAGAGCACCCCGGCGTTTCCCGCTCACGCCCTCACAACCATGAAACTGAGGGCGTGAGCGGAAAACTCTGGGGTACCCCTGAATTCGAACGGGGTGGGCGAGGGCGAAAGGACCCTCATTTGTAGAGTCTTGATGAGGAAGGTCTTGAGATGGAGTGAGGAGGGAAGGGAGGGCAGTGGGAAGGGTATCAGCAACGATGGAGCGTGCATCCCCGAGGAGCTTGAGCAGACCGGTCGGCGCCGGCGGCTGAGGCGAAAGGACCGACGGCTGGTTGGCGCACATGGACTCTGTCGATACCTGACCATCGGGCAAGTCATCGAACTCGGAGTGGGCGCCAGGACGGGGAAGGCGACCGGGCACAGGCTCCGTGGACTGGCCGGCGATGAAACCAGGTCCAAGGTGCGAGCGTCGAGGTCCGCGCTGTCGAGAGGCTTTCCCTTCCGTTCCTTCGAGAGGGCGTGCGGCTGCACCAATGGGCGGTGACCAGCGCAGGGCTATGATGTGGCAGCGGCCGAGCTGGGTCTCCCGCTCGAGGCTCCCCGAACCGACATTGGCGCGCAGTTTGTCGCGCACCCACGTGCGGCTGACCGACCTCCCCGTTCATCTCCTCCGCCGACGCCTCAGCGCCGGTGCGTCCCTGCGCGACTGGAGGAGCGACGCCGTTCCGTGGCCCCGCTCCCTCCTCGCTCCTAGGCTTCGGCCGCGATCGCAGCGCGATCCTCCGACCCGCCCGCGCAGTCTCCGCGATTTCGCTGTACGAGACGTTCGTGGTGGCGTGAGGAGTGGTCGGCGCCCAGCAGAAGCAGCGTTCCTCACTGGGATTCACTTTGGGAAATCAGTTGAGGACGCTTGCGATCGGCACAGCACAGTCGGGGCAGCTACCCGCCCGGACAGAGGCAACTTCCGGAACCAGAACCGCTGCAGTGCATCCTGAGGCGCGAGGAGCACGCATGTGTTCCCCGAGGAGCTGACCATGATTGCCGTGTTCGTGACGTTCGAGTACGCGGAGGGCTTCGACCGCAAGCGCATTCTCGCCATCGCCGAGAACGTGAAGGGGACGTTTGCCGGAATCCCTGGACTCCGTCAGAAGGCGTTCACCCTCGACGACGAGAGCCGGCGCGCGAGGAACGTGTGCCTGTGGGAGTCTGAGGAGGCGGCGCAGGCATTCTTCACGCCGAGCCTTACCCAGCGCATCACGAGTCTCTACGGCGTCGCGCCGCGCATCGAGTTCGCGGAGGTCCCCGCGCTGGTCGACAACGCGGCAGGGCGGGTCGCTAGAGGCTCTGTCGCGGGGCCGGCCTCCCACGACGGCTGGACGGCCACCCGCCTCGGCCAACGCTCGAATCCGTCGCGAGGCCGTCGGGAGCCGTTCTTCCTGGCCGGGGTCATTCGCTGGGGCTGCCTCCCATCCCCTACCGCGTCCGTCTAAGGGCAAGCGGCACTGCGCCCGACGTGCTCACCACGCGAGGAGCCCCTCTGCTCGATACGGCCTTCCCTGGTCCGGCATGTCCTCCGGAGCTTGTTCTTGCGGCACGGCCTAACAGCCGCCATTCAGAGCGACAACAGCACGCCATGCGTGTGCACCCGCGGCCGCGGCGGACTGAGCCAGCTCTCGGCCTGGCTCCTCTCGCTCGGGATCCGTCTGGTGCGCTCACGTCCGGGGTGCCCGCAGGACAACGGCGCTCAGCAGCGCGCGTGCGATCGTTGGATGATGGAGTTCAACGAGGTCCGTCCCCACGACGCGCTCGGCGGCAAGACGCCAGCGGAGGTCTATCGCGACTCGGAGCGTCGCTCGCTCGACCCGCTCGTCCCGAGCTACCCGCCCGAGTGGAAGACCGCCTGGTCTCAAAGGTGAGGACCATCTCGGTGAACGACGACGTGGTCTTCGTCAGCACGGCGCTCGCGGGCCAGATCGTCGGTCTCAAGCAGGAAGGGATCCTGCGCTGGCGAGCTCACTTCTTCGGCGTCGACCTCGGGATGATCGAGATCGCCCCCCTCGCGAACGTGCTGACACCCGATGACGTCAGCTCCGTTACACCCGTTAACGCACCCCAGTCAGAGGGTGTCAACGCCACTGTCACCCAGGACGCGCTGCTGAACGCGCGAGCCGTAAACGCCTGAGAAACGCGCCGTCACCCTGCAGTCAACTGTCAGCGATGTCTTGACTGGTTCCGTTCGCTGGTTCCACCACCCGCCCGAGCTCTTGCCAGCGGAGTCTATATAGGTTACAAATAGAGTCCTTCTACCTGTTGGTTCCGCGCCGCACGGCTGCCGACTGGAAGGGATGACGATGCAGCAGGGATCTTCGAGGTCGGTGATTTCATCGAGCTTCGCTGGAGGGATGGGAAGCTCGAGCGCGACCGAGCTCAATGTGGGCCGAGCGAGGTAGGCCAGGCATGTCACGGCGACCACGAGCAGGCGGTTGAACCTGACGCGAACCAAGGGATGTCAGTCCTCCTTGACGCAGGTCGCGCGAGTCTGACGCGCCCTGGACAATTTCGAAGAGCCTGGCTGTTCCTGACCGCGAGACGCAGTGCAGGTGGTCAACGGGGTGCTTCGGGTCGAATGGGAGGGCTGCGAGCGAGTTCGCTCGGGAGTTGACTCGTGAAGGGTTCAACGGCCAGCCGGGGAGCGGGAGAGCCCCAGGCAGCCCAGCAGCGCCGAGTTGAGCGCTGGGACGAGGACTTCCTCACCGTTGACGAAGTAGCAGCGCTGCTCCGCTGCAACCGCAAGACCGTCTACGAGGCTGTGTCGAGGCACGCTCTCCCCGGAGTCGTCCGGCTCGGCCGCGTCATCCGCATTCATCGGACCGCACTGCTAGGCTGGCCCACGGAGGAAGCAGCCGTCCCGCGCGGAGTCGACCGATGAGCGTGAGGCGGAGGCAGTGGACCAACAGCAGCGGTGTGAAACAGGAGTCCTGGACGGTGGACGTCTTCTTCCAGCACCCCGATGGGCGAACCGAGCGCGTCCGTAAGCGCTCGCCCGTTCCTACCCGGAAGGGCGCAGAGGAATACGAGCGCCAGCTGCGCCAGGCCCTATTGAGCGGCCGTAGAGAGGAGCGGGAAGAGACTCCGACGCTGGAGGAATGGGCGCCGAAGTTCCTCGAGTGGAGCGAGACCAACAACAAGCCGAGCACTGTCGACGGGAAGCGGAAGGTGCTGAAGAACCACCTTCTACCGGCTCTGGGTTCGACGCGGCTGGACGCCATCGGGCCCGAGCAGATCGAGGGCTACAAGGCTCGGGCGCTTCGGGCAGGCAGGGCCAAGAAGAGCATCAACAACGACCTGGCCGTCCTGGGAAAGGCCCTCCACCTGGCCACCGAATGGGGCCGCATCTCCGCTGCCCCCAGGTGCCGGGGGTTCCGGATCCGACCCGAACCGCCCCCGTTCCTCGACTTCGACGAGGCGGACCGGCTTCTAAGGGCCCTGGAGCCCCGCTGGCGCGTCATGGCGCTCACCGCAGTCAGGACAGGCCTGCGCCTCGGCGAGCTCCTGGCCCTGCGCTGGGACGACCTGGACCTGGCTGCCGGGCGGCTCTGGGTGCGTCGGACGGTCTGGCGGAACCTCGAGGGGCCTCCGAAGAACGGGAAGCCTCGGGAGGTGCCCTTGGCAGACAGCGTCGTCGTTGCCCTGAAGGAGCATCGCCATCTCCGGGGGCCCTATGTCTTCTGCCGGGACGACGGGGCTCGCCATACCCACAGCGACGTGAAAGACGTGGTCGCCAGGGCCTGCCGCAAAGCGGGGCTGGCCAAGCGGGTGACCTGGCACGGGCTTCGGCACACGTTCGCGAGCCACCTCGCGATGCGTGGAGTCACGCTCCGCGCCGTCCAAGAACTCCTTGGACACTCGGACCTGACGATGACGATGCGCTACGCCCACCTGTCACCGCACGTCACCAGGGAAGCCGTCCAGCGGCTCGACTCCCCGCACGGCACCTACGCGGCACACGGAGCAGCAGGCGACGAAAACCGCTGAAGCAACAACGGACTACGAGAGCGGGAAAAGGGATTTGAACCCTCGACCCTCGCCTTGGCAAGGCGATGCTCTACCACTGAGCTATTCCCGCACGGAACGACTCCGGCCTGTTACCAACCGCGCCCCCCGGGGGTCAAGCGTCCCCACCTGACGGGCAGCAGGCGTCAGGCATGGTACATCCCATCGCCCGTGCACTCCCAACGATCGACCCGCCGTCTGGCTGCGGCCACCACGGTCCTCCTCCTCGCCTGTGGCGGCGGATCGGGCACGCCTCCCCCCGGTGGCGGTGGCGGTGGCGGTGGGGGCGGGGGCGGAGGAGGCGGCGGGGGCGGGGTCACCGTCTCCGGTCAGGTCCTGGACGGCTTCGGCCAGCCGCTGGCCCAGCGGACGGTCCTGGTCGGCGGCAAGTCGACCACCTCCGACACCAGCGGCAACTTCACCATGGCCGGGGTCACCACCCCCTACGATGCGATCATCGTCGAGCCGGCGCCGAACAAGGTCGCCACGGTGTACGCACAGCTCACCCGCACCGACCCGAAGCTCCTCGACATCGGCGCGAGCAGCCAGCCCACGCGCAGCGCGACGCTCGGCGGCAACATCGTCGGAGGTGACCCGCTGTCCACCGCGGGGACGATCACCGCCGTCTCCTGGGGCTCCGCGGAGAGCTCCACCGGGAGCTACGTGTCCAGCACGCCCTACTCCCTCCCCGTGTCCTGGTCCGGACCCGCCGGCACCACCGGCAGCGTTCACGGGCTGCAGTGGACGGTGGACGACAACGGGACCGTGACCGGGTACCGCTCGCACGGGGTGAAGACCGGCGTCTCCCTCACCTCGGGAGGCACGGTCACCAACGCCGATCTGCTGCTGACCGTCCCGCTGACCGCCACCGTGTCCGCGACCATCACCGCGCCCGCGGGCCACACCATCGCCGACCGGAGCGTGTACCTCACCTTCGCCGACGGGGCGTATTTCCCGGTGAGCAGCGACTCGCTCGGGTCGTCGGCCTTCGCCGTGCCGGTGCCCTCGGGCATCGAGGCCAGCGTCATCGTCAGCGCCAGCGCTAGGGCCGACAGTGGGAACGCGGTCACCAGCGCCCAGCTCTCCGGCCTGGCGCCCGGCACCAGCGGAGCAGCGCTGACCCTGCCCTCGCCCGCGCTGGCCACCGCGCCGGCGGACGGGGCCACCGGTGTGGACACCACCACCGACCTGGTCTGGACCGCGGTCCCGGGCGGAGTGCACATCCTCCTCCTCAGCGGCGCGGGCAACGACCCGGCGTACATCATCGTCAGCGGAGGCACGCGCACCCGCATCCCGGACCTGAGCGCGCAGGGGCTCGGCCTGCCCTCGGGGCGGCCGTACGACTGGGGGGTGATCGCCATCGGCCCCTACGCGAGCATCGACGCCTTCGCCGCGAGCGGAACGCTCCCCCGTGAGGGCGTGGGGTTCCAGACCGCGGCCAGCACCCGCTTCACCACCAAGTAGCGCCCGGCGCTAGGCCTCCGCCGATCCGCTTCCGTCGCCCCGGCGGGCCAGCATCTGGAGGAAGCCGCGGAAGTAGACCCCCGCGCTCCAGAGGCTGAACAGCACGCTCAGGTAGGTCAGCACCTGGCCCACGGCGTTGAAGCTCACCGGCCCGTGCCACACCCAGAGGTCGACCTCGTGCCGGTAGTGGACCAGCAGCGCGACGATGCCCACCAGCTGCAGGGCCGTCTTCCACTTCCCCTCCTGCCCCGCGGCGATGACCATCCCCTCGCTGGCGGCGATCTGCCGCAGCCCGGTGACCACGAACTCCCGCGAGAGCAGGAGGATCGCCACCCACGCCGGGAAGCGACCGAGCCGCACCAGCATCACCATCGCCGCCAGGACGATCAGCTTGTCGGCCAGCGGGTCGAGGAACTTGCCGATCACCGTCACCAGCCCCATTCGCCGGGCGAGCCAGCCGTCCACGACGTCGGTGATCGCCGCGACCGCGAACAGCGCGCCGGCCAGCAGCGAGGCCATCGGGTTGGCCTGGTAGGCCAGGACGATGAACAGCGGGATGATGAGGATGCGCCCGAAGGTCAGGAGGTTCGGAACGTTCCAGAACTCCTTGAGCAGCACCCCTGGGCGACGCTCGCCGCCGCCGCGCCGGCGGCGTTGCCGCTTCCGCCGAGTTTCCCGCTCTGCCGGGGGCTGGGCCACGCCTCGGGGGCTTACTCCACGGAGACCCACGTTGGCGACGATCGCGCCTTCGGGGGTACGCTCGGCCCCCGTCATGCGGCCCTCGGGGGCAGCGCTCCTGCTGACCATTCTCGGACGCGCCGCCCCGGGTGCGCCGGGCCAGGATCCGAATGACCTCACCGCGCTTCGTGAGGATGCCCGGTTGGCCATGAAGCCCTGTGGTCGCTGTCACGACGCGGCGCAAAAGAGCGCCGTCCCCGCCGCACTCCAGAAGTTCGACCTGGATCAGGTGGACTGGGCCAGTGCGCTCACCGAATCGAAGCTCGGGTTCATGCGGGACCGCTTCGCCGACGCCAAGATGACCGGGTCGGAGCGGCAGCGCGTCGAGACCTACCTGAAGGCCGAGTGGGCGCGCCGTGCGGTGCTCCCGCCGGAGGTCCGGAACCGGGAACGGGTGCCGTGAGCGCCACCGCGGACCGGAGCACCGTCCAGCGCTTCCCGGACGCCGAGCGCGCGCGCCGGACCTCCTCGCCACCGCCGGCCGGCGGGAGCGGGAACTGACCCGATGCGCTCGGGGGCCTCGGCGCTCTGGCGCAGCATCGTGACCGAGACCGCCGAGCGCGCCGACGCCGGGGCCCGTCTGGCGCTGGAACGAGACGGTGCCCGGCGCCTCGATCGCGAGGCGGGGGTGGTGCTGCTCACCGCCGTGCTCTGCCTCACCCTCATCCACTTCTTCGGCCGGCCCGGGGTGCTCGAGCACTGGCGACACCTCTGCGCCGTACTCCACCTCGAGAGCGTCTTCCGCCACCTCGAGGGCTACCTGCTGGACGGCCGGGAGGGCCGCTTTCATGCACGCGTCTTCTGGGCCGCGGCCCGCGCGCTCGCCCTCCTGGTGATTCCGGCGGCGGTGGTGACCCTGGTGCTCCGGCGCCCCCTCGGTGACTTCGGGCTGCGCACCCGGGGAATCCTCCCTCACGTCTGGCTCTACCTGGCGATGCTGCTCCTCATCGCCCCGGCGGTGGTCATCGCCTCCTACACCCAGCCGTTCCAGGCCACCTACCCGTTCTACCGCGTCGAGCCGGGTGAGCGGCTGTGGCCGAACTTCTGGCTCTGGGAGCTGCTCTACGCCTCACAGTTCGTGGGCATCGAGTTCTTCTTCCGCGGCTTCCTCGTCCACGGACTGAAGCGAAGGATGGGTTACACCGCGGTCTGGGCCTCGCTGGTCCCGTACACCATGATCCACTTCGAGAAGCCGCTCGCCGAGTGCCTGGGCGCCGTGGTCGCCGGCTGGGTGCTGGGGACGCTGAGCCTCCGGACCGGCTCGATGTGGTGGGGCGCCGCCATCCACACCGTGGTCGCCTGGGGCATGGACCTGCTCTCGCTGGGCCACCAGGGCCGGCTGGGCTGACGGCGGGCTCAGGGGAGCCTGCTCAGCCGGTCACGGACGGCACGCAGAGCAGGGCCACACCCTCGCCCGACAGCTCCACCGCCGGCGCGGGCGTGCCCTCGGGGCCCTCCCAGCCGAGCGCCACCACCCGCGGGCTCAGCTGACCCTGCCACCCCACCCAGTGCTGGAGGGGAACGGTGACCGGCGCGTCGTGCCGCACCTCGGTGGAGCGCAGCGGACCGGGCAGCGCGAGCAGGACCTGCCCCATCCCGCTCAGGTGCACGAGGTCGAGATCCGGCGCCACCTCGCTCGGCACGCGCCCATTCTCGAACATCACCGGCTCCTCGAAGCCGAAGACCCAGTCCTCGCGGAGGTAGACGCTCTCGTCGCCGAGGTCGACGGCGAGGAAGGTCCGGCCCATCACGCCGAGCCACGCCGTGCCCGTGCCCAGCAGCCGGTGCATGCGCGCCGGCCCCCAGCCGAACGGCTTGTCGGTGACCCGGCCGCGGAAGCGCTTGAACTCGGCCCGGGCCTCGATGACGCCGGTCAATCCCAGCAGCCCCGCGGTCCGGAGCAGCACCTCGCCCCGGACCTCGACCCGCACCGCCTCGGGCGTCACGGTGAAGGTGCGGCTGCCGTCGCCAGGCAGCTTCCCGGCCACGGTGGTCAGCTCCGTCGGGCGGACCACCGCGTGCGACGGCTGGGCCAGCGTCGCACGCGCCGCCTCGCGCAGCGGCCTGGACGGCGCAGCAGCCACGGGCTCGGGGGGAGCGGACGGGACGCTCGCCACGGTCGCGGGGGGGAACTGCTGGACCGATGCCGCTGCCGGGACGTCCCGGGCCTTCGCCGGCTGGTCCTCGCCCTCCGCCGTTCGGAAGGTGGGGAGCGGGGCGGCGGGCAGCGGCGCGGCCGGGGCGACGGGCTCGGTGAGCGGGATGGGGGCCGGCGCGCCGCCGAGCTGCGACACCGACACCACCGGGAGCTCCTGGGTCAGCCCGGCGATCTTCTGCTCGGCCGGGGGAGTGGCCGGCGGCGGCCGCGGCGGCACGGGGACCGGCCGTGCCTCGGCGGCGAGCGCCTTGGCCATCTTCTCCGCCATCGCCTCCGAGCCAGCCTTCACGAAGTGCTCGCGGGCCCGGCCGTACTGCCCGGCCTGGGCGAGGGCGAGCCCCAGGTAGTTGTGCGCCTTGAGGTGACCGGGCTGCAGGTCGACCGCGGTCTCGAACTCGCGCACCGCCCGGGTCAGCTGGTTGGACTTCAGGTACACCAGGCCCAGGTTGACCCGCAGCGTCGGGTCGGCGCCGTTCTCCCGCACCAGCGCCTCGTACACCTCGGCGGCGCGGACGAAGTCCCCGAGCTTGAAGTAGGCGAGCCCCAGGAGGTTCTTCGCCTTCTCGTCACCGGGGCGCATCTGGTAGGCGCGCTCGAGGTGCTCGCGGGCCTCGGTCACCTGCCCCTGCTGGAGCAGCTCGCCCCCGCGATAGAGGGCCTCGAGAAAGACCGCGTCGGTGGCCTCCGCCGTGTTCACCGCCACGACGCGGGCTCCACCTGCGAGGTCATCGCCCCCTCCTGCTTGTACTGGAAGTAGAGCGCCAGGACTTTCTGTACGTAGGCCCGGGTCTCCTCGAACGGAGGAACCTGGTTTCCATACTTCCGCACCGCATCCGGACCGGCGTTGTAGGCGGCGACGATGGTTTCCATCTGACCACCGAACTCGTTGGCCAGCACGCGCAGGTACCGCACGCCCCCGAAGATGTTCTGCCGCGCGTCGAAGATGTCCCGCACGTACATGTCCGAGGCCGTCCCGGGCATCAGCTGCATCAGGCCCGAGGCGCCCTTGCGGGAGAGCGCGTGGGGATCGAAGTTGCTCTCCGCGTGGGCCACCGCCCGCACCAGCGCCAGCGGGATGTTGTACTTGCGCGCCGCCTCCTCCATCCAGGAGAGGTACAGCGACGGCGCGATGACCGAGCGCGCCGGCGCCTCGGCCGGACGGGGGGCCTGGCGGAACGACGAGCCACCCAGCCGTCGCGCCTTCACTCCCGCCGGCGGCACGTTGGTGTAGACGATGGTGCCGTCCTTCTCGCGGTAGGTGTAGATGGCGCTGGCGCGCGCGGGCAGAGCCGGGAGCAGCGCGAGCAGGAGCACGGGGAGCAGACGCATCGACGGGAGCCAGCCGACGACTCTACTGAACCCGCGGCGGTAACCTCAAGAAATGGCCTTGTTTCCGCCGGGTTGGGGGCGTTAGACGTCCAGGGCATGCCCCAGCGGTTCGACTTCCTGGTGCTCGGCGGTGGCGTGGCGGGCCTGTCGTTCGCGCTCGAGGCCGCGCAGCGTGGGTCGGTGGCGGTCCTCACCAAGCGCAGCCGGTCCGAGAGCAACACCATGTATGCCCAAGGGGGGGTGGCGGCCGTTCTCTCCGAGCGCGACAGCTTCGAGCAGCACGTCGCGGACACGGTCGACGCCGGGGCGGGTCTGAACAACCCCGAGGCGGTGTCGGTCACCGTCCGGGAGGGCCCGGAGCGCATCCGCGAGCTGGCGGCCTTGGGCGCACATTTCGATACCCGACCCGACGGGGAGTTCGATCTGGGCCGGGAGGGCGGGCACACCCGGCGGCGCATCGTTCACGCCGGGGACATCACCGGGCGGGAGATCGAGCGGGCGCTGCTCGCCGCCTGCGACGATCGCCCGAACATCCGCTTCTTCTCCGACTCGGCGGCGATCGACCTCATCCTCGATCGGCGGAGTCCCCACGGGCAGCCGCGGTGCCTCGGGGCCTACGTGCTGCTCCCCACCGGGGAGATCGAGACCTTCCTCGGCAAGGTGACGGTGCTCGCCACCGGCGGCGCGGGAAAGGTGTACCTGTACACCACCAACCCCGATGTCGCGACCGGTGACGGGGTGGCGATGGCGTACCGGGCCGGGGCGCGGATCGCCAACATGGAGTTCTACCAGTTCCACCCCACCTGCCTCTTCAGCCCCGAGGCGAAGAACTTCCTCATCTCCGAGGCGCTGCGGGGCGAGGGTGGGAAGCTCCGGCTACGCAATGGCGCGCCGTTCATGCAACGCTACGACCCACGCGCCGAGCTGGCCCCGCGTGACATCGTGGCCCGGGCCATCGACTCGGAGCTGAAGCGCACCGGCGACGACTTCGTGCTCCTGGACATGACCCACCTCGGTCGCGCCTTCCTCATCGAGCGCTTCCCGAACATCTACGAGACCTGCAAGGCGTTCGGCATCGACATGGCGGTCCAGCCCATCCCGGTGGTCCCTGCGGCCCACTACCAGTGTGGCGGCGTGTCGACCGACCTGGACGGGCGCACCAGCGTGCCGGGGCTCTTCGCCGTGGGCGAGGTGGCGCACACCGGGCTGCACGGCGCCAACCGGCTGGCCTCCAACTCGCTGCTGGAAGGCCTGGTGTTCGGTCACCGGACGGCGCGCGTCGCCGCCGAGGAGCTCACCGCCAAGGCGCAGGGCGACGACGTCCCACCCTGGGACCCGGGCGCGGCGGCGGACCCGAACGAGGCAGTGCTCGTCACCCACAACTGGGAAGAGGTCCGCCGGCTGATGTGGAACTACGTGGGCATCGTCCGGACCGACAAGCGCCTGATGCGCGCCCGCCGCCGGCTGGACCTGCTCCGCGAGGAGATCCGGGACTACTACTGGCGGTTCAAGGTGACCCGCGACGTCATCGAGCTGCGGAACATCGCCGACGTCGCCCACCTCATCGTCGAGTGCGCCAGCCGCCGGAAGGAGAGCCGCGGCCTGCACTACACGCTCGACTACCCGAACCGCGACGACCACAACTGGAACAAGGACACCGTCGTCCAGCGCGAGCTCTGAAGCGGTGGAACCCACTCCGACTCCGCCGCCCCAGCCGGTGCCCCGGCTGCCTCCCCCGCTGTTCTCCTGGACCTTCCTCGGCGTCTGCGTGCTGGTGTTCCTGCCGCACGCCCTGGATCGAGAGCCACCGGACCGCTTCGTCCTCTACGGACCGGCCATCGCCGCGGGGCAGTGGTGGCGCGTGCTCACCTCGAGCATCGAGCACGTGACGCCGATGCACATCCTGGCGAACGGGCTGAGCATCTTCAGCTTCGGCCCGGTGCTCGAGCGGGCGATCGGAACGGCGAGAATGGCCGTGGCCTCGCTCATCGCCGCGCTCACCTCCTCGGCCGCGGCGCTGGCCTTCATGTGGTTCTACCCGAGCGCCGGGGCCTCGGGGGTCATCGCCGGGTGGCTCGGGCTGGCCCTGCCGATCTTCGACGGACGGGCCCGCAAGGTGCTGGTGCAGTGGACCATCCTCCTGGTCCTGGTCAGTCTCGTCCCGCGGGTCAGCTGGGCCGCGCACCTGGGCGGGTTCCTCGGCGGGCTGGTGCTCGGGTTGCTCATCCGTCACGGGGCCCGGAGCGGCGGCCCGGCAGGGGCCTTCCGTCTCTTCGACCGGTTCGCCCTCCCGCTGCTCGTCCTGGCTGCGGTGGCGGTGTTCCTCGTGGTGCGCTTGCATGCCGGCGCGAGCCTGGAAACCCTGCCTGGATGACCCGCCGCTTCCACGTCTGTGTCTTCTGCGGGGCCCGGAGCGGCCGGGCAGCGGCCTACGCCGCGGCGGCAGCGGCGCTCGGACGGCGCATCGGGGAGCGGGGCCTGGGACTGGTGTACGGCGGGGCGCGGGTCGGTCTGATGGGCACGCTCGCCGACGCGGCCCTCTCGGCCGGGGCGCCCGTCCTGGGAGTGTTGCCCAGGGCCCTGTCGAGCGTGGAGGTGGCCCACCCCGGGCTCACCGAGCTGGTGCTCGTCGACGGGCTTCACGCCCGCAAGGCGCGGATGACCGCGGAGAGCGATGCCTTCGTCGCCCTCCCCGGCGGGTTCGGGACGCTCGACGAGCTGTTCGAGGCGCTCACCTGGGCCCAGCTCGGGCTGCACACCCGGCCGCTGGGCCTGCTGAACGTCGAGGGGTTCTGGGATCCGCTGGTGGCCACGCTCGAGCGGCAGGTCGCGCAGGGCTTCGTCACCGCGTCGGACCGGGCCCGCCTCTCGGTCGAGCCCGGGCCGGATGCGCTGCTGGACGCGCTCGGCGCACCGCGCGGGTAGAGACTGGCGCCGCCGGTGGCCACGGGTAAGCTGCTCGGCGCGAAGCACCTGGAACATTCCACCTTCCTCGGCCGTTCAGCCCCGGGGACGAGCGCCGGGGCGGGCTGGCCCCCTCGGGGCCGAGGGAGGAGCAGCGAGCCGTGCCGACGCCGCGGAGGCCCGTGCATCAGAGGCCGTTCCTCCGGGCGCTCGCCGTCTCCGTCCTCCTGCACGCGGCACCGGTGGTGTGGCTGGTCCGTTCCGTCGGGGTGAGACGGGAGCCCGTGCCGCCGCGACCAGCGACCCGCGTCACGCTCCGTCCGCTGCCACCTCGCCCGCGGGGACCGGACCGGCACGCGCCGACGGCTTCCCCGACGCCGCACGGTCCCGCCCGGCCGCCTCCCCCGACCACCGCCTCCCGCCCGCCGGCCGAGGGTGGCTCGACCGCCGCCCCGCCCGGCGCACCGGCACGGCCACCCGCCGACGCACCCCTCCAGCTGTTCCCCGGGGGGGCGGTGGCCCGGGGCGCGGGGCCGGTCCCGCCTGGAGACTCCGGCGCGTCCACCTCGCCCGACGTCCCCGAGAGCCGCGAGGCCGAGGGACGCCGGGTGCAGCAGCGGGTGGAGACCTGGCGACGGGACGGGCTGGCCGAGCGGCTGGTCGCCACCGGGTTCGACGACTACTTCAAGGACTACCGGCGCGCGCTCCAGGCGAACATGGGCCCGCCTCCACCAGGGGGAGGGCCGAAGCACGGGGACCTCACCGCCGGCCAGCGGTGGATCAACGCCTGGCTCGCCGCGCTGGAGGAGGCCGAGCCGTCGCGCGACCCTCCCCCGCGGGGCGAGCGGATGCCCGCCCAGGACGTGCAGGACGTGACCGGCCGGATGGACGAGTTCGTCGGGAACCGGCTCGGTCCCATGGCCGTTCAGCCGAGCTTCGCCGCGCAGCGGCTCCTCCGCCGCGCCGCGGCCGGGGTGCCGGTGGCCGTCCTCCGCATCGTCCAGCGCGCCGACGGGTCCATCGCCTCGACCGAGCTGGTCGCCTCGAGCGGGGACAAGGCCTTCGACGCCTACGTGGTGGAGCACGCGCCGCTCGCGCTGGCCGCGGTGCCCGCGCCGCCCGCGCGCCAGGGCGCGGGGCTGCATCCCGACGGGACGCGAACCGAGTGGGCCTTCTACCGCGCCGACGGCGGCTGCGGGGTGCTCCTGCTCAGGGTGTACTGAGATCGCAGCCTGCTGCTCAGCGCGCGGGCGGAGGGGACGGCGGAGCCGCGGGCACGGTCGGCCCCGGCGGCGGCGGAGTCCCGGGAGAGAACTTCATCTCCACCTGGCCCTGCGTGGACGACATGCGGAACAGCAGGGCCTGCGTGGCGGAGCCGACGAGCGGACGCCCTCCGACCTCGAGCGGGAAGCGCACGGTGTACATGGTCCAGAAGTCGCCCAGGTACGGGTAGTAGGCGCGGAGATCCTGGTTGGCGCGCCCCACCCGCTTGATGGCCAGCGGCGTGACCTCCCCCTGGTCCGTGGCCAGGCTGAGCCGCCAGATGGTGTTCTTGGAGTCGAGGTCGTCGAAGCGCCGATCGACGAGGCTCACCCCCAGCACCACCTCGTGGGCCTTCGCTGCCTCGGCCCGCTCGGCGGCGAGGGTCTGGTCGAGCTTCGCCTCGGGCCAGGTCTGGAACAGCGCCTGCCGGCGGACGCGCGCCTCGCGGAACTCCGGGCTCTGGTAGGTCGCGGCACAGTACAGCCGGGTGTCGAGCCCGGAGTAGACCTCGCGGTGCTCGGTGAATCTCTCCAGCGCGGCCTGGTACTTTGCCTCGGCCTTCGGGTCCGGGAGCTCCGGGCCCGGCTCGCCGATGACCGGGGGAACCGAAGCACATCCGGCGGCGCCGAGCAGGAACAGCAGCGGCGCGGTCCTCACGGCAGGAAGTCGCTCCGGGTGAAGAGGGTGGACAGCCCGTAGCCCTTCTGGGTGACCGCCTCCCGTCCGCCCTCCAGCCGGTCGACGAGCGCGAAGGCGCAGCGGACCCGGAGGCCCGCCGCCTCGACCCGCTCGATGGCCTTCAGGGTGCTGGCGCCGGTGGTCACCACGTCCTCCACCACCGCCACCTCGGCGCGATCGGCGACGAGGCTCCGGCCCTCGATCCACTCCCCGGTGCCGTGGCCCTTCGCCTCCTTGCGCACGATGAAGGCGGGGATGGGCGAGCCGGCGAGGTAGCTGGTGAAGCTCACCGCCGAGGCGAGGGGATCGGCCCCGAGGGTGAGGCCGCCCACCGCGGCCGCGGCCGGCGCCAGCCGCTGGATGTCACGCCACAGCAGGCGCCCGACGAGGAAGTGGCCCTCGGCGGTGAGCACCGTCCGCTTGCAGTCGATGTAGAAGTCGCTCTCCTTGCCGGAGGAGAGCGTGACCCGGCGCTTCTCGAACGACAGCTGGGTCAGCAGCTCGAGGAGCCGCGCACGATCCCGGTCCAGCGCCATGGGGTCAGGACTCCTCCTCGAAGTAGGCCACCAGCTCGGCCGCGTAGCGCAGCTGCTGCAACAGCTCCGCCCGGCGCCCGGGCTCGAGGGCGTCGAACACCGGCGCGAGCAGCGCCAGATCCTGGTTCAGCTCCCCCATGCGGGCGGTGAGGTCGGAGGCCAGCTCGTCGGCGTCGACCTCCTCCTCGCCGCCAGCCTCCACCGTCTCGGGGGCGAGCCCGTCGTCGGCGGCCCGGGCCCGGCCCAGCATGTCACGGGCGGCCGCGGAGAGCCGGCCCTCCTGATCCAGCCGGGTCTCGAGTTCCAGGAGCTCCTCGGGCGTGGGCGCGGCGGCGTGGAGGATGCCGGCGAGCGCCAGCAGCAGCGCGTCCTCGTCGGGGAGGTGGGCATGGATCCGCGCCAGCACCGAGGTGCGCTGGAGGAACCGGAGCGCCGCCACTCGCCGGAACCCGGCCAGGATCTGGAATTGCTCGGTGCCCGCGCGCGGGCGCACGTCCACCGGGAAGGCCTGCCCCAGCCGCGCGAGGTCCATCGCCAGCCGGCCCACGTCTCCCGTCGGACGGAGCTGGAAGGTGTCGTCCTCGTCGAGGGCCTCGAGCGGGACGAGCCGTTCCTCCACCTGGGGGGGGCGCTCGAGCCGCGGCGCCGGGGCGGGCTCGACGCGTGGAGGCAAGGCGGGCATCGTCGCATCGGCGGCGACCGAGCCGTCAGCGTCGAGCGCCTCGGGGGTGGAGGACGGCTCACCGGGGCCAGACTCGGGCCCGGGGCGCTCCTCGGGGGAGTCCGAGGTCATCTGGTGGTGCTCGCGCCTCTCCATGGACCGTGCCGTGCACGCTACCGCGGGCAGGGGGCCCACGGGAACGTGCCCGCCGGTCACTTCTTCTTCTTCAGCACGACCTTCTTCTTCGCCCCGGCGGCCACCACCGGCGGTGCGGGGGGCGCAGGCGGCGTCGGGCGGGCAGCCTCGCTGCGGACGATGCCCGGCATGCCGCCGCCCGGCTTCTTCGCCGGCGCGGGCGGCACGGGATTTCCCGCCCGGGCGGGGGTCGCCGCGGCCGGGCGCGGAGGAGGCGGAGGGAGGCTCCGGACGGTCGGCCGCAGCTGGGTGCGCGGGGTGCTTCGCTCGGGGAGGCTCCGGCCAGGCGGCAGCTCGCCCATGTCCACGCGGCCCCGGAAGCTCGCCCCGTCGACGATGATGACCCGCGGCGCCCGGATGTCACCGACCATCCGGCCCTCGTGGGTGAGCTCCACGCTCTCGGTGGCCTGGATGTTTCCCACCACCACCCCGCTCACCACCGCGTTCTTCACCGAGACGTTCGCCTTCACCACCCCGGAGGGCTCGACGATGAGCGTCTTGGTGAGGGACAGCTCGCCCTCCACCCGACCGCGGACGGTGAGGTCCTCGTCACCGGTGAGCTTCCCGTTGATGAGGATGGACGGACCGATGACCGTGTTGCCGCTCGTGATCAGATCCTTGGCGGCCATGGGTCAGCGTTCCTTGACGTCCATGTCCACGTTGCCCTTGAAGCTCGCGCCGTCGGCGATCAGGATGCGGGGGGCCTTGACGTCCCCCACCACCCGGCAGTCGGCCTTGAGCTCGACCTTGTCGCTGGCCTGGATGTTCCCGGTGACGCGGCCGGCGATCTCCACGTTCTGGGTCTCGATGTCGGCCTCCACCACGCCCGAGCCCTCGACGTAGAGGCTCTCGCGCAGGGAGATTTTCCCCTTGACCGTGCCCTGGATGACGAGGTCCTCGTCACCCGAGATCTCTCCGTCGATGACGATGCTGGATCCGATGACCGTGTTCGCCACGTGCGTTCCGTCCTTCCCGTGTCCGTCCCGGCGTCGACCGCTCGCGCGGGCGAACCCCGCGGCCGCTCACGCCGGAGAATGTTTCTCGACCTGAGAGCTAGATGTCCTCGGGCAGCTTGACGTCCATCTCGATGGAGCCGTTGAACACCGCGCCGTCCTCGATCACCACCCGGGGCGCCTTGATGTCACCCGCCACCTTCGCCGAGGCGGAGATGGCCACCCGCGAGCTCGCGTCGATGTTTCCGCTCGCCTCGCCGTTGATGGTCAGCTCCTCGGCCCGGATGTCGGCCTGCACCCGGCCCGTGCCCTCGATGGTGAGGTGGTTCTTCAGGGCGATCTGCCCCTCCACCCTGCCCTCGATGACCAGGTTGCCGCCCCCGGTGAGGTTGCCCCGGATGACGATGCCCTTTCCGATGATTCCGACCTGATCGGCCTGTGCCATCCTCACCCCTGTCGTCGAAAACCGTACGCTAGAGATGCTCTGAGATCCAGCGAGAGGTTTCGGCGTACACGTCCTCCTTGCCGATCTCGTTGAAGATCTCGTGTCGCATGGACGGCCACTCCCGGAGTCGCTTGTCGGGTGTGGTCAGCGTCTCGAACCAGCGCCGCGACACCGCTGCCGAGGCGACGCGGTCGTCACCGGGCAGCATCAGCAGCACTGGAATCCGCAGGCGCGTGGCCGAGGCGAGCACCTCGGCCTGGGTGCGGGTGTGCTCAGTGTACCAGCGCGGGGTCGCCTTGCGGCCGTAGAGCACATCCTCGTCGGTGGCTCGCTGCCAGGCGGGATCGCGACTGAGGTCGGTCGAGGCGATGCCGGTGGGGATGGGCAGCGACGGCAAGAGGCGCGAGAGCAGCACCGCCGGTGCGGTCTTCCACGCGGGTGGGGTGAAGGCGAGGCTCAGGTACGGCGCGGAGAGCACCAGCCCGCGAAGACCGAGCGTGCGCGCGGCGTCTGCACCGCCGTCCGCGAGCCAGCGCAGGGTGATGAGCCCCCCGTGGCTGTGGGCGACGATGAAGAGGGGGAGACCTGCCGCCAGCGCATGGGTCGAGCGCAGGAACGCCTCCAGCTCGGCGGTGTAGTCGGAGAATGCGCGGACTGCCCCCCGCACCCCCTCGCTGCGCCCGTGCCCGCGGACGTCGTAGGCGTGGACCGCCAGCCGCTCCGAGAGCATGGCGTCGCGGAAGGTGCGGTAGCGGCCCAGGTGGTCTCCGTAGCCGTGGACCAGGACGACGTGCGCCCGGGCGCCGTCCGGGACGTCGCGCTCGAACCACAGGCGCGTGCCGTCCGGCGCGGCGAGGTGACCTTCCTGGTGGTGGTTCATCGGGAACGGGCCACGGAGGGGGCCCACGGTCGGGATCATGCCCGGGAGATCTGACGGAGGTCCACCGGAAGTCACCTCGACGCGGGCGGGCCCGTCATCCCGAGCAGGTGCCGGACTCAGCGATCCGCCACCGGCGAGGTGAGCGCCTTCAGCTTGCGTTCCACCACCGCGGTGCGTTCGCGGGCCTGCGGGTCTTCCGCGGTGCGCATCGCCTCCAGCGCCCTCCGGTATGCCCCCACCGCCGCGTCTCTCCGGCTCACCCCTCCATAGGCGTCGCCGAGGTGCTCGAGGATGGTGGGCTCGTCGGGCTCGAGCTCGGCGGCGCGCTCCAGCGTGCCCGTGGCGCGGACCGCGTCGCCGCGCCGGAACTGCACCCACCCCAGCGAGTCGAGGTAGGCACCGCTGTCGGGGTGGATGGCGAGCGCACGCCGCACCAGCCGCTCGGCCTCCTCGAGCTGCTCGCCGTGGTCGGCGAGGGTGTAGCCGATGAAGTTCAGGGCCGCGGCGTTGCGCGGGTTCACCTCCAGCAGCTCACGCATGCGGGCCAGCGCCTCCTGGGTGGCGCCGCCACGCTCCAGCACCGTGCCCAGCGCGTACAGTAGCTCCTCGTCCTTCGGGTGCGCCTTGAGGGCATCGCCGAGGACCGAGACCGCCTCGGAGTGCGCCCCGGTCCGGGAGAAGATCTGCGCCAGCGCGGTCACCAGCTCGGTGCTCCCGGAGGCGCGGATACGGGCCTGGAGGAACTGCTCTGCCCGGCCCGGGTCGCCGATGGCCTCCAGCACCGCTGCGTGCCCGGCCTCGAGCGCCACGTCGCCCGGGGCCTGCTTCAGCGCTTCGGCGGTGGTGCGCTCGGCCGCGGCCGGCTCGCCGGCACGGGCCAGGGCCAGTCCCCGCTGCACCACCGCATCCTTCCAGCCTGGCGCGCCCGTCGGCACCTGCCCGTAGGCGCGGGCAGCGTCCGCCCAGCGGCCGACCTTGCCCTGAACCAGGCCGAGCGCGAGGAGGAGGCGCGGGTCGTCGCTGCCGGAGCGGGCCTGCTCCAGCACCCGGATCGCCGGCGCCGGCTTTCCCGCCGACAGCCAGGTGAGGGCAATGCGCAGCGACTGCTCGGGCCCCAGGTCGAGCGAGGCCAGCCGGTCCAGGTAGGCCCGGGCCCGGGCCTCGGAGCCGGCCCGGAGCGCCAGCCGGCCGGCGCGGAGCAGCACCTCCCGCGCGTCGGGATCTCGCTCCAGCGCCCGGGCGTACGCGGCCTCGGCGTCCGCGGGACGGCCCAGCGCCTCGAGCGCCTCGCCGAGCGCGCCCTGGGCCTCGGCATCCCCGGGGTCGATCTGCACCGACCTCTCGAGCAGC
The DNA here is from genome assembly GCA_035519675.1 of Myxococcaceae bacterium. GTDB lineage: Bacteria > Myxococcota > Myxococcia > Myxococcales > Myxococcaceae > RPRB01. The sequence goes on along the minus strand of DATIWB010000092.1, from coordinate 28,996 downwards.
GCGCGGGCGGTCTCCGGCTCGCCGCGGTCCAGGAGCGCCATCCCCAGCCGCCGCAGCCCGGTGGTGTCGCGGTTGAGATCGGCGAGCGCCTGCACCGTGCGCACCGCGTCCTCGGGGTGCCCCGACTCGAGCGCCATCTCCGCCAGGAGGAGATAGGGCTCCTGCTCGCGCGGGGCGAGCTTCCGGACCCGCTCGAGCACCTCCCGGGCCCGCTGCGGCCGGTCGGTCTCGAACAGCAGCCGCCCGAGGAACAGCAGCGCGGGAACGTGGTCCGGCCTGCGCTCCAGGAGCCCGCGGATGGTGGCCTCGGCGCGCGCCGGCGTGCCGGCCCGGGCCTGCGCCTCGGCCAGCGCGAGCACCAGCTCGGGACGGCCGGGGTCGGAGGCGATCGCGAGCCGGAGCTGCTCCACGCTGCGGGCGTGCTCACCCTGCAGCGCGAGCAGGCGCGCGCGGAGGAAGTGGGCATAGGCCGAGGCCGACGAGTAGTCGTCCGTCGGCGCCTCGATGGCCTCCTTCATCGCCGAGACATCCACCCGCGGATGCGCCGGCGAGGCGCCGAGGAGGACGAGGGCAGCGAGGACTGGAGCGACCACGGCGAGGTTCCCGGCTGGTTAGCCTAACAGGGCCCCCCTGTGGGTGCGCGCCACCCCCGGGGCGGAAGCGTCAGCTCGCCGGCCGCCGCTCGAGGAGGTGGTCCAGCACCGCCTCGGGGAGCTCGCGCCCCGGCACCTCGGCCACCTCCACCTGACAGTGGAGACTGGTGGAGGCGCGGAGGTCGGACTCCACGCGGCCGAAGACCGCCATCGCCTGCTCCGAGGTGCACTCGGGCAACAGCGCGGCGAAGGTGCCCTGACCGAGGTGGGCGAGCACATCGGGCTGGCGGAGGCGCTCGCGCATGCGGGCCGCGGCGGTGCGAAGCAGGTCCGGGTGGACTGCGTCGGTCCGGGCCACCGCAAGCGAGAGCGGCCGCCCGTAGCGCCGGGCCCGCGCGGCCTCCTGGGTGAGCCGGGCCACCAGTCCCCGCCGGTCGAGCAGGCCGGTCTCGGCGTCGGCCACTCCGGCCGGGGGCGCCTCGGCTTCGGGCGCGGACGCTGGGCGCCGGTTCACCGACAGGGCCCGCTCTGCCCGCTGCAGCAGCTCGGAGGCGTGAAAGGGCTTGGCCAGGTAGTCGACGGCGCCGAGGTTCAGGGCGCGCACCCGGTCGGCGACTCCCACCTGCGCCGACACCAGGATGACCGGGATGTCGGCGGTGTCGCTGGAGGCCTTGAGGGAGATGACGGCGTCGAGGCCGTCCAGGTGGGGCAGGAAGACGTCCATGACCACCAGATCGGGGTGGAGCGCATGCACCTTGGCCACGCCCTCGCGCCCGTCGCGGGCCACCTCCACCCGGTAGCGCTTGCGGAGGATGCCCTCCAGCACCGCGGCGATGTCCGGCTCGTCCTCGACGATGAGGACCCGGGGCTGCTCCTCGCTGCCCAGCGCCTGCAGCTTCGGGGCGACCTTCCGATCTGCCTGCGCGAGCGGGAGGGTGAAGACGAAGGCGCAGCCTCCGTCCGCGGGTCGCTCGGCCCAGATCTCCCCGCCGTGCAGCTCGACGAATTCCTTGCAGATGGCGAGCCCGAGGCCGGTGCCGCCCGGCCCGTGGCGGTAGCGGTCGAAGGCGAGGTGCATCTGCTCCTCGGGCATCCCCGGGCCGTCGTCCTGGACGACGACCTTCACCACCGGACCGTCGGGGCGGTGCAGCACCTCGCCCTCGACCAGGACGGTGCCGTTCCTGGCCGCGTGCTCGAGCCCGTTGGTGATGAGGTTCTGGAGCACCTCGCGGAGCTTGAGCTCGTCTCCCATCACCGGGAGCCGCTCGGGGGCGTGGGCCTTCAAGGTGACCCCGCGTTCCGCGGCGAGGATCTCCAGCTCGAAGGCGCAGTCCCGGGCCACGCGGCCCACCTCGAGCAGCTGCACGTCGAGGGCGACCCGGGCCTGCTCCCCCTTTCCGCGGTCGAGCAGCGACTCGACCATTTTCAAGATCTTCCGCGACTGCCGGACGATGGCCTCCGCGGAGATCTTGAGGTCTCCGGCCAGGTTCGCCTCCTCGAGCATCCGGCCGTGGCCGAGCGTGACTTGCAGCGGCGCCCGGAGGTCGTGGCTGATGATGGCGATGAGCTCGTCCTTGAAGCGGGCCAGCTCGCGCAGCCGGCGGTTCGCCTCGGTCAGCTCGCGGTACCGTTCCACGTAGGCCAGCTCGAGGTCGTCGCGCTTCTTCTGCACCGAGGCGTGCAGCTTGGCGTTCCGGACCGAGTTGGCCAGCGCCGCGGCGACCGCCTTGGCGAACTCCTGCTCCTCGGGACCGAAGGCGCCTCCCCTCCGGGACAGGCGGAGGAAGAGGGCCCCCACCAGGTCGTCCTGGCTGATGAGGGGCTGGACCAGGATGCTCTTCACCGCCAGTGGGGCGATGGCCGGCATCACGTCCGCCATCAGGGGATCCTCGAGCGCGTCCTCGATGTAGGTCGCCTCGCGGGTCTGGAGGGAGCGGCGCAGTTCCGGGTACTTGGAGAGATCGATGGTGATCGGGCGGAGGTCGTCCCGCTCACGGGTGGCCATCACCACCGCCTCGGTGGAGCTCGGGGAGTCCACCAGGACGACGGAGCACCGGTCGGTGGGGAGCACCTGGCTCACCTTCTCCACGGCGATCTTGAGGATCTTCTCCAGCTCGAGGGATGAGGTGGCCGCCTGGGTGATGTCCAGGAGCATCGCCATGCGCTCGGCGATGCGACGTTCGCGGTCGCCTGCTTCCTCTGGCGGCCGCGCCAGGGCCGGCGTGGAGCTCTCCCCGTTCATCCGCGCTCCAATTTTCCTAGATTTTCTGGGCACTGACCAGCGCTCCGTCAGGGAGTCCGCCCCGACACCGGTCCGCGGTCGGACCCGTCAGGGGCGGCGCGCCACCACGAGAATCTCGCGATTTCCCGCCGGACCATGGATCGGCGAGTCCAGGGTGCCGATCGGGATGAGGCCGAGCCCCTCCATGCAGTTCTGAACACGCGCCACCGCCTCCGCCCTCACCGCATCATCACGGACCACGCCACCCTTGCCCACCTGCTCCCGACCCGCCTCGAATTGCGGCTTCACCAGCACGACCGTCACTCCCCCAGGCTGAAGACACCTGACCGTCGCGGGGAGCACCTGCGTGAGCGAGATGAAGCTCACGTCGATCGCCAGGACGGACACCGACTCTGGCAGGTCCGACGGGTCCAGGTATCGAGCATTCACCCCCTCGTGGAGAACGACCCGTGGGTCGCTCCGCAACCGGGCGTGCAGCTGCCCCCGTCCGACATCGAGCGCGTACACCTTGGCCGCGCCCGCCTGGAGCAAGCAATCGGTGAATCCGCCGGTGCTGGCCCCGATGTCGGCGCAGACGGCGCCGTGGACGTCGAGCTGGAAGTGCCGGAGGGCGGCCTCGAGCTTGAGGCCCCCGCGGGAGACGTAGGGCATGGGCTCGCCCTTGAGGCGAACTTCGGCGTCGGCCGGGACGCGGGTGCCGGGCTTGTCGACGCGCTGATCGTCGACCACCACCTGACCGGCGAGGACCAATGCCTGGGCCTTCGCCCGGGTGGGGGCGAGGCCGAGCTCGACGAGGAGGACGTCGAGGCGCTCCTTTCGGGGGCGGCCTGTCATGCGGTGCAGGTCCAAGGCGGGGGACAGGCGCCTGGCCTCGGCCCGTACAGGCCAGTCACCATTCCGCCCGGGGCGGAGCGGAGGAGGATCAGCCGCCGCTCAGACAGGCGGACGACGAGGCTCCTCGCTCGGTTCAGCAGGAGCGGTCCGGTTTCCTGAAAGCCGTTTCCGAATCCCGATGGAACGCTCTGGCGAGCGCGCCGACCCCCCCTGGCAGGGACCGTTCCACAAGGTTTCGGAGAACCGCCGTCCGAAACAGTCCTCGCCGGCCGAGTCAGCGGCCCTCCCGGCGAGCCCACCGCCAGCCGATCAGAACGGGCCCTCCGGCGAAGGTCGCACCTCGTGTGGGGCGCTCGGTTCCTCCTCGTTCGTCGCGGCGGTGCACCACTCGGGCCTGGGCGGGGGCGCCTCGGGAGCCGCACCGTGACGACCTGCCACGGCGCGTGGCTCGACGGCAGGCCTGGTCCCGGCACCGCGCACCGCCGCCCTGCCCTCCTGACGCGCCTCGGGGGCGATCGGCCGCGTGCCGCGCGCCTGCGAGGCCCTGGGAGAGCCTCCTCGCTCCGCTCGGTCATCGCGCCTCCGCGAGGCTCCGGACCGCGGCGGCGATTCCCTCCGCCGAAAGACCGAGCGCGCGGCGCTGCGTCCGCGCGTCGCCGTGTGGCACCGGCGCGTCGGGAAGCCCGAGCGTCGTCACCCGAGGTGACAGTCCGCGCGCGGCGAGCAGCTCGAGCACCGCGCTGCCGAGCCCACCGTGCACGGTTCCCTCCTCGACCGTGACCACCTGCCCCATGGAACACGCCTCGAGGACCGTCGGCTCGTCGAGCGGGGCCAGCACCCGGACGTCGAGCACCGCGGTGGGCACCTCGAGCGCCTCCGCCGCCTCCAGCGCGGCGAGCCCGAGCGGCCCCAGGGAGAGAACGGCCGCCTCCGCGCCCTCGGGCCGGCGAAGCCAGCGGGCACCGTGCACCGGTCCCGACTCGGCCCGGAGCTGGGCCGGGGTGGTAGGCAAGGTCCCCCGCGGGAACCGGAACCCCGCGGGTCCGGGTCCGCCAAGGGCCATCTCCAGCACCGGGTCCACGTCCTCGGCCACCGTCGGCACGTACAGCCGGAGGCCCGGCAATGGCCGCAGGAAGGCGAGGTCGTACGTGCCCTGGTGTGTCGCCCCGTCGGCACCCACCAGCCCCGCACGGTCGATGGCGAAGGTGACCGGCAGCCCGGGGAGCACCACGTCGTGGATGACCTGGTCGAGCGCCCGCTGGAGAAAGGTGCTGTAGATGCAGACCACCGGCCGGAGCCCGCGCGCAGCGAGCCCCGCGGCCAGCGTCACCGCGTGCTGCTCGGCGATGCCGGCGTCGTGCACCCGGGGCCCGAAGCGGGCGGCCAGACCGGTGAGCGAGGAGCCCTCGAGCATCGCCGGCGTCACCACCACCACCCGCGGGTCGCGCTCCATCGCGCGGCCGAGCGCGGCCGCCACGGCGTCGGACCAGGTGGGCTGGCCATGCCGGCTGCGGACCAGCTTCCCGTCGCGCATCTCGTAGGGGCCCATCGCGTGCCCGCGGGTGGCGACGTCCGCCTCGGCCTCGGCGAGCCCGCGCCCCTTCTCGGTGCGCGCATGGACCAGCACCGGTCGGCGGCTCCGGCGCGCCTCCGCCAGCACCGGGAGCAGCTCGCCCAGCGCGTGCCCGTCCACCGGACCCAGGTAGGTGAAGCCCAGCGCCTCGAAGAACGCACGCGCCGCCGGGCCGGCCAGCATCCGCGGCACCGCGCCGACGTTGGCCGAGATGGACATGCCGTTGTCGTTCAGCACCACGACCAGCGGGAGCCCGCTCGCCCCGGCGTCGTTGAGGCCCTCGAAGGTGAGACCGCCGGTGAGCGCCCCGTCGCCGACGATGGCCACCGCGCGGCCGGGAGCGCCGGTGCGCGCCCGAGCCTGGGCCATTCCCAGCGCGACGCTCACCGCGGTGCAGGCGTGTCCTGCGGGGAAGGCGTCGAAGGGGCTCTCGCGGGGGTCGAGGAAGGGCGCGACCCCACCTTCCTGCCGCAAGGTGCGCATCCTCGGAGCCCGGCCGGTGAGCAGCTTGTGGGCGTAGGCCTGGTGGCCGACGTCGAAGACCAGGTCGTCCTCGGGCGCGTGGAAGACCCGGTGGAGGGCGACGATCAGCTCCACCGCCCCGAGCGAGGCTCCGAGGTGCCCGCCGACCTGACCGCAGATGGCGATGATCTCCTGCCGCAGCTCGGCGCAGAGCTCCGGCAGGTCGCTCCCGGGCAGCGCGCGCACGTCCCTGGGCGACAGGACGTGCCCGAGCAGCGTCACGTGCTCCGCTCCACGGTGTAGCGGGCGAGCGCGGCCAGCGGCCCCGGCACCGGCTCGAGCGCCCTCACCGCACCCAGGGCCTCGTCCACCAGGGTCCGGGCGCGGGCGCGCGAGGCCTCGAGCCCCAGCACCGCCGGGTAGGTGTGGCGCCCCGCGGCCGCGTCAGCCCCGGTGGGCTTGCCCATCGCCTCCGCCGACGAGGTCACGTCCAGCACGTCGTCGGCGATCTGGAACGCCAGTCCGACTGCGTCGCCGTAGCGCTCCGCCGCGGAGATCTGGAGTTGGGTGCCTCCCTCGGCCACCACCCCCAGCATGCACGCCGCGCGGAGCAGCGCCCCGGTCTTCGCCCGGTGGAGCCGCGTCAGGTACCCCTCCTCGGCCGGGCGGTCCTCGGCGATGTCCAGCACCTGTCCGCCCACCATGCCCACCGCGCCCGCGGCGTGGGCCAGCCGGGCCACGAGCTCGGCGCGCAGGGGCTCCGGGCCGGTGGCGAGCAAGGTGAAGGCCTCGGTGAGCAGCGCGTCGCCGGCGAGGATGGCCATCGCCTCTCCGAAGACCTTGTGGTTGGTGGGCCGGCCGCGGCGGAGATCGTCGTCGTCCATCGCCGGCAGGTCGTCGTGCACCAGGCTGTAGGTGTGGACATACTCGAGCGCGCAGGCGGCGTCCTCGGCCGCGGTGCCCGGCGCACCGCCCCTGACCGCCTCGGCGAAGGCCAGACAGAGCAGCGGCCGCAGCCGCTTTCCGCCCGCCAGCAGCGAGTACCCCATGGCCTCCACCAGGCGCCGGGGCGCGGCTCCGAGCCGCCCCAGCCGATCGGCGAGCAGCGCCTCGACCCGCGCGCTCCGGGCCTGGAGCCAGGGCTCGAGCTGGAAAGCGCTCATCGCTGTGTCCCTCCGGAGCGCCACTCGGCCGGCTCACGCCTCCGCCCCAGGAGCGCGTCGAAGTCGTCCGCCCCCGAGGCCAGGGTGACGTCGTGGTCCTCGAGCGCGCGAGCCATCGGCAGCATCTCCCGGGTGCCGCGGTCCTCGTCGACGATGATCGCCGAGCGGCGAGCCGGGCCGTCAGAACGGGATGTCGTCATCGTCGGTCGCCGCCGGGGCGGGCTTCGACGGCGCGCCCCGGGTGGGCTCGAGAGGGACGGTCCGGTCCCCGCCCTTGTGCTCCAGAAGCTCCTGCACGCGGCGCTCGGCCTGCTGGAGGAGGGCCTCGCCGCGCTTCACCAGCTGGATGCCCTTCTCGAACTCCTCGAGCGAGTCCTCGAGGCTGAGCTGCCCGCCCTCGAGCTTCTTGACCACCTCCTCGAGGCGGTCCACGACGTCGCTGTAGCGCTCGCTGGGCGCCTCTTCTGGGGTGGCCACGGGCCGTAGCGTCTACCGCCGGGCCGGGCAAGGCGCAACCGGCTGTCAACCCGGCGGCGGATCGCCCTCGTCTCCCCCGGGCTTGACCTGGGTGACGGTGGCCTCGGCCTCGTCGCAGCTGCCGAGCGACGCACAGCCGGGAGGAGCCCACCGGAGCCGCACCGAGGCCCCGGGCTGCAGCTCGCCGGCCCGGCGGACCAGGTGCCCGTCGTCGATCCGGTACACCACGGCATAGCCACGGGCCATCACCCGCAGCGGGCTCAACCCGTCGAGGCGCCCGGCGTGCATCTCGGCCGCGCGCTTGGCCTGGGCGAGGCGGGCCCGCATGGCGCGCTCGAGCCGCGCCCGGGCCTCGGCCACCGGCGCCCGGGCCAGCCCGAGCCGACGCTCGGCGTGCTGCCCGAGCCGCGAGGTCAGGCCCGCGAGCCGGGTCCGTGCCCGGGCGAGGTCGACGTCCGGCGCCCTCCGCTCGAGCCGCTGCCGGCGCGAGCCCAGCGCTGCCGCCTCCAGCGAGAGCCGGGCGCGCTGCACCTCGGCCAGCCTCCAGCGGAGCCGCTCCAGCCGGGCACGCCGCTCGCCGAGCAGCGCCTCGGGCCGGAAGCGCTCCAGCCGGCCACGGAGGTCCATCAGCCGGGCGCGCTCGCTCCGGAGCCGCTCGGTCCACAGCCGGCCGAGCGCCCGCTCCTGCTCGATGAGGCCGTGGCGAAGGCGGGTGACGTCTTGGCGCGGGTCGCGCAGCCGCCGCTCGTGCTGCCGGAGACGCTCGCGGGCCCCGGCCATGGAGCCACCCACCGCCTGGCGGAGGCGGGTGCGTGCGGTGCGGAGGTCGTCCAGCAGCGCCTCGAGCTCGGGCGCGAGCAGCTCGGCGGCGGCGCTGGGCGTCGGAGCCCGCGCGTCGGCCACGAAGTCGGCGATGGTGAAGTCCACCTCGTGCCCCACCGCCGAGACCACCGGCACCGGGCTCGCGGCGATGGCCCGGGCGACGGCCTCCTCGTTGAAGGTCCAGAGGTCCTCGGCGCTGCCGCCCCCGCGGGTCACGACGATGACGTCCACGTCGGTCCGGGCGAGCCGCTGGAGCGCACGAACCACCTCGTGCGCCGCACCGGGGCCCTGCACCCGGGCGTGGCAGAGGAGAACGGAGAGGGTTGGGTTTCTCCGGTGGAGCACCCGGAGGAAGTCGTGCAGCGCCGCCCCCGAGCGGCTGGTCACGACCCCGATGCGCCAGGGGAGGAAGGGCAGCGGCCGGGGCGGCCGGAGTCGCTTCTCTCCCATCAGCCCCTGGGCGGTCAGCCGGTCGCGAAGCTGGGCGAAGGCGATGGCCAGCGCTCCCGCACCCGAGGGCTCGATGCGCTGGATGATGAGGTTGTACTGGCCGGCCTTCTCGTAGACGTCGAGGTTGCCCTCGGCGATGACCTCCATCCCCTCCTCCAGCCGGAACCGGAGGCGCTGGACGACGCTGGCCCAGATCTTCACGTCGATGGAGGCTCCGGCGTCCTTCAGCTTGAAGAAGAGGTGGCCGCTGGCGTGGAGGCCGCGGAAGCTGGTGACCTCGCCGCGGACCAGCACCCGGCGGAACCCCTCCGCCAGCACGCCCTTCACCGCCTGGGTGAGCTGGGTGACGGTGAGCACCACCCGCTCCGGAGGCCGGATCGCCGGGGTGGAGGCGGGGGTCTCGATGCGCACCACCTCGGTGGTCGAGGTCCAGCGAACGGAGGCGCCCCGCTCGCGCGGCCGGGCGGGTTCCAGGTCGACGCGGACGGTCTCCCGGCTCAAGGCGAGCTCCGTCGGCGGCTGGGGTTCGAGCGGCTCGGCTTCCCTCCGGGGGCCGGGGGTCCGCACGGGCGAGCGGAGCTCCGGCAACGGGAGGCCGGGCGGCGGCACGAGGTCGAGCGGAGGCTCGAGCTCCCCGGGAGGCGCGGGTGCGGGAGGCGAGCCGCCGGGGCCGGGGGGGGCTCGCTCGAGCTGCGCCGCCCCGGGCTGACCGAAGAGGTCACCCTGCAGCGTCGAGGGCGCGGACGGCACGAGGCTCTTGACCTTCTTCACGGGCACGGGCGGAGGTTCCAGTCGCTGGAGTATGCCGTGGGACTGACGCTCGCCGCTTCCCCCTGGCGCTTCAGCGCTCCGGCGTCTCGGCCGGCAGCTGGACCGAGAAGCCGCGGGCAATCTCCGCCGCCCGCTTCGCCTCGGGGGTGCCGGGGAACTCGCGGCCCACGTTGGAACAGCTGAGGACCACGTCCGGCCGGAGCTCCAGCGAGGCCTCGATCTCGCAGCGCTCCATCAGCAGCGCCTTGCGCGGGTCGCCCTTCGCCGTCTCCAGCTGGCGGCGGATCTCGGCGAGCCGCGCCTGCTTCTCCGGTGAGCCCGACCCCACGCGCATCGACTGCATCGGGACCACCTTCGAGGCGGGGGCGGCCGGGGCCGCAGCCCCGTCCTTCTTGCCGGAGGAAGAGGGGGGGAGCGCCCCGGTCGGCGAGGCCGGTTCCGCAGTCGCGGACGCACGGCCCCGCTCGGACTTGGCCAGCGCCTCGTTCAGCGGTGCGGCGGCGACCGCCGCGGCGTCCTGCGCCCGGACGTCTTCGGCGCTCGCCGGTGCGCCCACTGCGGGAGCAGGCGCCCGGCTGGAGGCGGTGCCCTTCTTCGCAGCGAATGCGTCTCCTCCGGCGACCATCCCCGCGCCGGCCCCGCTCGACGGCCCTGCCTGGGCAGCCGTCCGATCGATGGAGACACCCGCCCCCCCGAGCAGCCCGGACACGTTGGAGCGGGCCGCGGCCCTGTCCTTCGCCGCGTCATCGGCGCGCAGCTCGGGCGGCGAGGCCGACGGCCTTCGGTCGGCCGGGGCGTCGAGCTTCGCCAGCCCCTTCTGCTTCGCCTCGGGCTCGGTCGCCGCCCGGCGCGCCGGGGCGGGCTGTTCCTCGCGCACGGGCTGGGGAGCTGCCGGAGCCTTCAGCGCCTTCTCCCGGTCGGCCTCGTCGCGCGCGCGGCTTCCCTGCGCCGGAGCCTGGGGAACGTCGGCCCGGGCCAGCACGTCGGGCGCTCCCGATGCGGGCGCCCGGGCGACGCTCTCGGCCGGCCTCGTCTGCTGCGGAGGCAGCACCAGCCACACCACCGCCAGTGCCGCCGCTGCGGAGAGGATGCCCAGGATGCGCAGGCCACCGCGCCGCGACCGGGCGCGGGCCGCGGCCTGCTCTGCATAGGCCAAGAGCGAGTCCAGTCCCCTCCGGGGAGCAGGCTCGGTCGGAACCGAGCGGAACGCGCTGCGCACCTCGGCGATGCCGTCGAGCACGGTGCGACAGCGAGCGCAGCCGTCGACGTGCTGCCGGAGCGCGGGGGCCAGGGAGGCCGGAGCCTCCCCGTACGCCAGCTCGAGCAGCCGGTCGTCGTCGGGGTGGGTGGGCACCGGAGGCCTCATGCCACCTGACCTCCCGCGGGCGCGTCGATGCCCGCCTCGGTCAGACGGCTGCGCAGCGCCTCGAGCGCGTAGCGCATCCGGCTCTTCACCGTGGGCTCGGGGGCACCGGTCATGCGGGCGATCTCGTGGAAAGGGATGCCGGCCATCTCGCGGAGCAGGAACACCTCGCGCTGGGCCTCGGGGAGACCGGCGATGGCCCGCTCGAGCACCCCGCGGAGCTCGGACGACGCCGCGGCGCGCTCGGGGTCGTGCGCCTCGGTCGACACCGGCTCGGTCTGCAGCGGCTCGGTGGCGCGCGCTCGCTCTCGTCGTGCTCCATCCACACAGGCATTCCTCGCAATGGTGTACAGCCAGGTGGTGAAGCGCGCACGCGGGCTCCAGTCGTTCGAGGCGCGGACCACCTTCAGCCATGTCTCCTGGAGGATGTCCTCCGCTCGCGCCCGGTCCTGCGTCCAGCGAAGGACGAAGGCGAACACCGCCCCCCGGTGCCGACGCACCAGCTCCGGGAAGGCCCGGGCATCACCCCGCTGGAACCGACGCATCAGGGCCTCGTCGGGGGTCGTGTCGTCGGGGGTGTCGATGCGGCCTCCGCCGGTGCTCCGTTCATGTGCCCTGAAACGCGAGGGATGGGCCGATGGATCTACGGCTGCGGCGAGTCTGGCAGCCCGCCTGGTGGGCTGTCATGGGAGGGAGCCGATCTGCTCCACCGGCACACCCGGGGGCGGCTCCGGGGTGAAGAGCGCGGCGTCCGGCTGCTCGCCCAGCCGGAGGTCGGTGTACTGCAGCGCCACCGACCCCTGGCCGGCGAAGCTGATGGAGCGCGGGAACGCCGTGCCCCGGACGTCCTCGAAGCCGTCGAAGGTCAGGGCGTAGCCGCCGGGGCCGTCGACCTGGCTGCGCACCACCCGCTTCCGGGTCGGGTCCACCCACAGCTGCTGCGTCCGTCCACCGGCCCGGAGCGTGACCCGGAAGAGGTTCTGCTCGGGATCGACGGCGAGCGTCGGTGCCGGGTCGGGCAGTCTCGGGGACCGTCCGAGGAACATCGAGACCAGCTGCTCGGGCGGCAGCGAGATCGGGAGCACGCGCGCGACGTTCTCGGCGGAGGCCGCCCCGCGCTGCCAGACCCCGGCATCCGAGGCGAACATCACGAACCGCTTGCCATCGGAGATGAGGATGCCGCTCGGCTTGCCGAAGAAGTCGAGGACCTCGAGGTGCACCGAGGCAGGCGCGGCGACTGCCACGAAGAGCTGGACGTTGCCCTTCTTGCCCCCAGCGTCTACACGGGCCTTGGCCTGGCTCTGTAGCCGGGCGACCTGGGCATCGACGGCGTCCACCTCGGCCAGCAACGCCGTGGCGTCCGGAGGAGGGGCGCTGCGGACGTCCATGCGCGGAGGACAGCCGGCGAGCATGAGTAGGAACAACGGCCAGCCACGCCTGTTCATGGGCAGCGAAAACCACGTAACGTCAATGAAGTTCAAGGACTTGAGGGCGGAATGACCTTCGAAGAGCTGTCCCACTACCTGCGCCTGGGTGGCGCCACGCTGGCGATCATCCTCGCCGCGTCGGTGCTCGCCATCGGGGTCGCCGTCGAGCGGTGGATCGCGCTGTGGAACATCTCCGCCAACTCCAGGGCGCTCACCGATGCGGTGGGTCGGCACCTGCTCCGCGGCGACGTCTCGGCGGCGAAGAGCACCGTGGAGCGGTCGGACACGCTCCTGGCGGACGTCTACCGGGTGGGCTTCGAGCGCCTCGAGCGCAGCCGAGCGGTCACTCCCGGGGTGGAGGCGGCGGTGGAGCGCGAGCGGGCGCAGCTGGGCCTGCGGATGAAGAGAAACCTGTGGATCCTCGGCACCATCGGGGCGACCACGCCGTTCGTGGGCCTCTTCGGCACGGTGGCCGGCATCATGCGGAGCTTCCGGGAGCTGGGCCTGGACGTGGAGGCCGGCGGGACGGGCGGCACGGCGGCGGTGATGACCGGCATCTCCGAGGCGCTGGTGGCGACCGCGGCGGGCATCCTGGTGGCCGTGGAGGCGGTCATCCTCTTCAACTACTTCCAGTCACGCATCGGCCGGCTGAACGTGGAGATGCGGCTGCAGATCGAGGAGTTCATGGAGCTGCTCCGCGAGCGGCCCAGCGGCCCGGCGCATGCCGAGCCGGCGCAGCCATCGATGGGCCACACTCCCTTGCCCGCCGTGACCACGGCGGGGGCGAGCTAGGGGCGGCAGCGGATGGCGATCGGTCGAGTTCCGGGCACGGCGGAAGACGAATCCGAGGAGGCAGTCTTCTCGGAGATCAACATCACCCCGCTCACCGACATCTTCCTGGTGCTGCTCATCATCTTCATGGTGACCAGCTCGGTCATCGTGAACCAGGGCGCGGGCGCGGCGAAGGCGGGGCTGAAGGTGAATCTGCCCAAGGGGAGCGCGGCGGACGTGATGCCGGCCTCGACCGACCTCTCGGTGGCGGTGCTCAGCGACGGGCGCATCGTCCTCTCGGGCAACGTGGTGACCAACGAGGAGCTGAGGAAGGCCCTCGACGAGGCGCGGGCGAAGAACCCGAACACACTGGTCGTCATCCAGGCCGACGAGGGCGTGCCGCACGGGCGGGTGGTGGAGGTGATGGAGACGGCCAAGGGCGCCGGGCTGGGTCAGCTCGCCATCGGCGTCCGCGAGGCGCCGGGCAACAAGTAGGCCCCGGACGCCTCAGGCTGTCCCGAGCGCCGCGTCCGGGATGTCCAGCGGCGAGGCGTCCTCGGTCGCCAGCGAGCGCGCCGAGGCCTCCACTTGAGGCAGAACGTTCCGGGCGAACCACAGAGCGGACTGAATCTTGCCGGTGTAGAACGCCTTCTCCTGCTCGGACAGGCCGCCGGCGGCGAGCGCCTTCTGGGCCACCGCGGCTCCGTCGAGCAGCATCCAGCCCACCGCCTCCTGCGACATCATGGTCAGGAAGCGGTTCGCCGACAGCCCGATGAGCCCGAGCCCGCCGGACTGGCTCCAGCCGAGCAGGGTCATCGCGCTCGACATCAGGGCTTCCTGCCCGGCGGCGAGCAGCTCCACTGCCTTGCCCAGGGTCGCATCGCCCCTGTGCGCCTCGACGAAGCCCGCCACGTCCTGGAGGAAGGCCTGGAAGTTGGCGCCGCCGGCCTGGCCCATCTTCCGGCCCACCAGGTCCATGGCCTGGATGTGATTGGTGCCCTCGTAGATGCTGTAGATCTTCGCGTCGCGCGCGTACTGCTCCACCGGATGGTCCTTGAGGTAGCCGGCGCCGCCGTACACCTGGATCGCCACGCCCGCGAGCCGGAACGCCTCGTCCGAGGCGAACGACTTCACCAGAGGCGTCAGCAGGTCCACCTGGCCCTTGTGGTACGTCGCCTTCTCGTCGTCCTTCCCGGCCAGCGCCCGCGCCTGGTCTCCGTGCCAGGCGAGCTTGACGATCAGCGCGCGGATGCCCTCGGTGTGCGACTTGAGGTCGAGCAGCATCCGGCGCACGTCCGGGTGGTCGATGATCGCCACCCGCGGCACCGTGGGGTCCTTCCAGTGGGTGTAGTGCGGTCCCTGCTTCCGGTCCCGCGCGTAGTCCACCGCGTTCTGGTACGCGGCCGCCGCCGTCGCCAGACCCTGGATGCCCACCGCGATTCGCGCCCCGTTCATCATCCGGAACATCTGGGACATGCCCAGGTTCTCCACGGTGCCGACCAGCTCGCCCTCGCAGCCGTCGTTCTCGCCGAAGTTCAGCACCGCGGTGGCCGAGCCGTTGATGCCCATCTTGTGCTCGATCGAGCCGACCTGGACGTCGTTGCTTCCGCCCACCTGTCCGCCCGGGTCGATGCGCTTCTTGGGGACGATGAACAGCGACAGCCCCTTGGTGCCCGGAGGCGCGCCCTCCAGCCGGGCGAGGACCAGGTGCACGATGTTCTCCGCCAGGTCGTGGTCGCCGCCGGAGATGAAGACCTTGGTCCCCTTGATGCCGTACTTGCCGTTGCCCAGCCGCTTGGCGGTGGTCTTCGCCGCGCCCACGTCGCTGCCGGCGTGCGGCTCGGTGAGGCACATCGTCCCGCCCCAGGTGCCGTCGAGCATCCTCTCGGCGTAGCGCTTGGTCTGCTCCGGGGTGCCGCACTCGACGATGGTCTCCGCCGCGCCGAAGGCCAGCCCGGGGTACATGTTGAACGCCGGGTTGGCGCCGGAGAGCAGCTCCTCCACCAGCACCACCAGCGCAGCGGGCGCGCCCTGGCCGCCGTGGTCCACCGCCACGCCCAGCGACTTGAAGCCGTTCTCGTAGAGCTGCTTCCACGCGTCGCGGAAGCCCTTCGGCGTCCGGACCTGCCCGTCCTCGATGCGGCAGCCTTCCCGGTCACCGGCGGCGTTCAGGGGCCCGAGCACCTCGCGGGCGAAGCGGTACGCCGCGTCGAGCACCGCCCGGGCCTCGTCCTCGCCCCAGGCCTCGTAGGGTGCCTTCCCCAGCAGCTCTCCGAGCTTGAACTGCTCGAGCAGGACGAAGGACAGCTCCCGGATGTCCGCCTTGTACCAGTTCAGTCCAGCTGCCATCGGTCGACTCCAGAATCAACGGGACGTGGGGGAAGCATGTGCCCGGCTGATTCCCGAGTCAATCCGAAATGACGCCCCGCGTCGGGGAGGCCCTGCAAGGGGCAGACAGCCCTACTTCTTGGCGGCCTTCTTCGCCTCGGGGGCGGTCCGCAGGGCGTGCGACTTCTGGGGGGTCGCCTTCTTGACCCCGGAGACCGGCGCCGGCTCCTTGCGTGGCGCAGGCGGCGCGGGAGGGGGCGGCGGGAGGATGCTCTCGCGAGGGGCGGGGATGACCAGCGGCGGCTGCCCGGCGCGCTGGCGGTTCTCGTCCTCCAGCGAGTGGAAGAGCTGGATCTGCGCCCCGCCGCGCAGGACCAGCTCGCCCTTCTGGTTCTCCGCCCAGACGTCCAGCTCGGCGAAGTAGCGTCCCTCGTCCCCCCAGCGCTCGGTCACCCGGCCCTTGCAGACCACAGTGTCCCCGGGCCAGACGATCTTCGAGAACTTCACCGAGTAGCGGCGGAGCTGCGCGCCCCGGGCCCAGTCGGACACCAGCTGCCCGAGGAAGCCCATGATCAGCATGCCTGGCGAATACACCGATGGCATGCCCAGGCTCTTGGCGTACGTCTCGTCGACGTGCACCGGGTTGAAATCGCCCGAGGCGCCGGCGTAGCGCGCCAGCTGCACCCGGTCCACGGGGGTCTTGGAGAGCGCGGGGAGCTCTTCCCCCACCCGCACCGCCTCGAAGTAGAGCTTGCGTGATGCCATCGCGGTTCAGCTCTCCTTGCTCGCGCGCACCACCAGGGTGCGCCGGGCCTTGAAGACGAGGTTTCCCTCCTCGTCGCGCCCCTCGTCCTCGATGACCGCGACGTCCATCTTCCCCGCCGGGCCAGTGCGCTCGAGCACCTCGGCCACCCGGGTGGAGACGTAGATCCGGTCGCCGGCGAAGATGGGCCGGTCGTACTCGAACGCCTGCTCGGCGTGCAGCAGACTCTTGATCCCCACGCCGAGGAGCTCGCGCAGATCCGCAGCGGAGTGGAAGCTCGCGGGGAAGGTGGGCGGGGCGACGATGGTGGGGTAGCCGGCCGCCCGGGCGTACTCCTCGTCGTAGTACATGGGGTTGAAGTCGCCGAGGGCCTCGGCGAACCGGCGGATCGCCCCCTTCTCCACCTCGTTCAGGGTCGGCGGTGACGAGCGGCCGACGGCGTTCTTGTCCAGCATGGTCAGTCCCTTGGCGGATTCAGCGTCCCGCCGGCAGATCGAGAACGGTGAGGAGCCCCGACTCCGCGGATGCGACGCGTGGAGCGGCGTGTACCACGAGCTGGGCGGTGGCGGAGTCCCCCGGGATGCCCCCCTGGATGTCCACGCTCAGCCGTGTGTCCGATTCAATGACGATCTGGTCCCCCGGGGGTTCCGCTCCCAGGGCGAGCATCAGCTCGAGCCGCACCCGCTCCTGCCCGTCCACCAGGCCGACGACGGTCTGGTTCACGCCGGCCACCCGGCCGCGGGGCACGACGAAGGCGCCCCCGGGGATGTCCTCGTGGGCGATGACCGGGGCGACCTCCTCCTCGTACTCCTCGAGGTCGACCCCCAGGCCCAGCGCGCACAGCGCCGCCGACTCCAGCAGGCCCACGTGGCCCACCGCGCCCTCGGCCGCCAGCGCGTCGAACTCGTCCTCGGAGAGCCCGGCGCCGATCTTCCGCTGCAACGCCTCCCGGCGCCCACGGGCATCCACCACCCGCCGGGCGAGGACGTGGCGCACCGGCCCGAGCGTCTGGCCGAGCGTGGCCGCGAGCCGGTCGAGCACGAAGCCGGGATTCACCCCGGTGCCCAGCATCGAGACGCCCGCCCGCTGGGCGGCGCGTTCCAGCCGCTCGGCCAGCTGCGGATGCCGCACCCAGGGGAATGCCAGCTCCTCGCAGGTGGAGACGACCGGGTGACCGTCCCGGACCGCGGCCAGGAGCTGCTCGGCGATGGCTGGCAGGGAGGATCCGGTGGCGTGCAGGACCACCGGGCGCGGCCCACGGGCCGGCGCGCGCCGGAGAGCCGGCTCGACGGTGACCGCACACGGCACTCCAAGCTCGTCCAGTCGCTTGCCCACCAAGGCAGGATGAGTGTCCACGGCCCCGACCAGCGTCACCTCCTCCGACTGCAAGGCGGCACGCGCGATCTCCCGCCCGATGGCCCCGAGCCCCATCACCACCACGGGCACCGGACCCGAGTTCGCCCTGGCCATACCGACCGAATCTCCCGCCGTTTCGAGGGGTTGTGCTTTTACGCCGCTCAGCGGGTGAAGACAATCCAGTCCGCCAGGGGATCGCCCTCCACCATCCCATCCAGCGATTCCATCCCGGACACCACCATTCCGATGATGGTGTAACGGCCGTCCAGGTGGGGCTGGGGAGAGAGGGCGACGAACACCTGGCTCCCCCCGGTGTCCTTCCCCGCCAGGGCCATCCCCACCGTGCCGCGGACGTAGGTCCGGGGAGAGACCTCACAGGGGACGGTGAAGCCCGGGCCCCCCTCCCCGTCCCCGCGCGGGTCGCCGCCCTGGACGACGAAGTCGGGGACCACGCGGTGGAAGGTGAGCCCGCGGAAGTAGCCCTCCCGGGCCAGCCGGGTGAGCTGGGCCACCGTGGCCGGGGCGGCGTCGAGGTCCGGGGCGATGACCACCGGCCCGTGCGCGGTCTCGATCCGCCACAGCGTGCCCGCTGCGACGGGCGTCGCTGCTGGCGCCTCGGCCCTGGCGGGGAGCGCCGGGGCGTGGACCGGTGTTCCCTCCAGCGTGCCGAGCGCGCGCGCCCCCTCGTGCCGGACGTGCGCATGCGGGGAGGCGAGCCACTGCCGGAGCACCGTCGTGCTGCCCTGGGGCCTCAGCTTCGCCAGCGCGTCGGCGTACGTCGTCACCACCTCCACCGTGGCGGTGCGGGCACCGGCGAGGACGGCCGGCGCCGACGTCTGATCACCGAGGGTGGTCAGCGCGTCCACGGCCGAGGCCCGGACGATGGGGTCCGGGTCCTGAAGGAGGGGCCGCAGCGCCGGCGTGAGCTCGGGCGCCTTGGCCCCGGGCACGACGGCAGCGGCGGCGGCGCGGACCTGCGGCGAGGGGTGCCGGAGGAGGGGCAGCAGCGCCTTCTGCACCCGCGCCTCGGACAGGCGGGGGCTGGTGGCGACCGCCTCGAGCCCCAGCCGGAGGCGACGGGCCTCGGGCACCCGGTCGTGGCCACAGCGGAGCGTCTCGTCCAGCCATCCCCGTTGCCGGTCCTCGGCTGCGGCCATCCGGCAGTCGAGCCAGGCCGCGGTGGAGCGCACCGACTCCGGCGCGGTCTCGGCCGCCGAGCGCAGACTCGCGCGGAGGCGCACCAGCACCCGCCGAGCGGACTCGGGGACGGGCGCCTGGGCGAGGGCCAGCAGCGGCGGGACCGCCTGGGGGAGCGTCGCGGTTCCCAGTCCGGCCGCCAAAGGGTCCAGCTCTCCCAGCGCTTCCGCCGCGGTGCACGGGCCCGGCTTGCACCGGCCGGCGAGCGTCACCAGGCCACGCGCCGCCTCCGCCGCGACGCGGCCGTCGAGATCCCGCAGCAGCGCCTTGAGCGCCGAGGTGTCCTCGGGGAGCACCACGTCGGAGACTCCCTTGGCGGCCATCGCCCGCACCTCCGGGTCGTCGTCGCGGAGCGCGACGAGGAGCACCGGCCGGCTGGCGGGACCCTTCATCTGCGCGAGCGCATACACCCCCGCCCAGCGGTACGGCGGCAGCAGCGCCCGGGCGAGGCGCTCGAGGCCCGGGCGGGCAGATTCGGGCAGCGGAGCCTTGGCCCGGGCCGCGACGCCGAGGGCGATGGCAGCACGCACCGGCACCTCGGTCCGCGCGTCGTTCTCGTCCACCCGTTGCCCGCTGGGCACGAGGAGCAGACGCGCCAGCCGGTCGAGCGTGGCCGCCGTCCGCGCCCGGCCGAGCGCGTCGACCTCGAGGAGCCGGGCCGCGGCGTCCGTCTCCTTGGCCTCGGCGTCGAGGAGCGCCCGGGCGAGGAGCTCGCGTGTCTCGTCGGGCACTGGCTCCCAGGCGAGGGCGAGCTCGCCGGCGGCGAAGGCCGCGGCCCCGCGCACGGCAGGGACCGGGTCGGTCAGCGCCTCGCAGATGGTGCCCCCCGTGGTGAGGTCCTGCACCCGGCCCAGCGCGAGCAGCGCCCGCGCCCGCACCGTCGGATCGGCATGGAGCCTCGCCCGGGAGGTGAGCACCTCGCCACGCGTGTCGCGGGCGAGCTCCAGCTCGGCGATGCGGGCCCGCTCCACCGCCGCGAAATCGGTGGACGGCTGCTTCGTGGGCGCGGTGGCGCAGCCAAACACGACCGAGACCAGCACCCCCCAGCGACGGACCGGCATGGGACAGACGTTTGCACGCGGCACGGCCGGCGTCAGCTGCCTTCCGCCCCGTGTCGAGCAAGCACGACGGCTGACTCATCCGCCGGGACCGGCACGCGCCGAGGTAGACTGGGGTGCTCGAGCCCTCCCGCTTCCCGGGAAGGCCTTGGCTGAGGGGTGGAGTGGCGGAGCCGGTCCGGGAGAAGGCCGCGGAGCAGACCCCGCTCACGCGGTTTCATCAGCGGCTGCTGGCGGAGGAGCTGGCGCTCAGGGGAGGGCGGGCCACCGACCGGCTCGCCTCCGCGCTCTCCGAGGCGCGGGTGGATCTCAATCCGCACCAGGTGGAGGCGGCGGCGTTCGCGCTCGAGTCGCTTCCTCGCGGCGGGTGCATGCTGGCCGACGAGGTGGGCCTGGGGAAGACCATCGAGGCGGGCATCGTCCTCGCCCAGCTCGTGGCCGAGCGGAAGGGTCGGGTCCTGATCCTCACCCCTGCGACCCTGCGTGCCCAGTGGCAGGCCGAGCTGCAGGGGAAGTTCGACCTCGAGGCGGTGGTGGTGGACGGGCGCAACGCCCGCCCCGGGCACAACCCCTTCGACCAGCCGGTCCCGGTCATCGCCAGCCAGCCGTTCGCCGCCGGCCGCACCGAGCTCGTGCGCCAGCTCCCGTGGGACCTGGTGGTCATCGACGAGGCCCATCGGCTCCGGAACGCCCACCGCGCCGGGAACAAGATCGCCCGCGCGCTCCGGGACGCGCTGCGCGACCGCCCGAAGCTGCTCCTCACTGCCACCCCGCTGCAGAACGAGCTGATGGAACTGTTCGGGCTGCTCTCCTTCCTCGACGAGCAGGTCCTCGGGCCCGAGCACGCCTTCAAGAGCCGCTACGTCGTCGACCCCGAGGCGGGCGGGATCCCCGACGGGCCCGCCCAGGAGCTACGTGAGCGGCTTGCCCCGGTGGTGCACCGGACCTTGCGCCGGCAGGTCCGCGAGTACGTTCGCTTCACCAACCGCCGGAGCATGGTGGAGGACTTCGCGCCCTCCCCGGAGGAGCAGTCGCTCTACGACGAGGTCTCCGAGTACCTCCGCCGGAGCGAGGCGGCGGCCATCGAGCCAGGGAAGAGGACGCTGCTCACCCTCGTCTACCGCAAGCTCCTCGCCTCCTCGACCTACGCCATCGCCCCCACCCTGCGCCGGCTCGCCGAGGGCCTTCGCACCCGCATCGACGCAGCCAGGCGTGGAGCCGAGGAGCCGAGCCTCTTCGAGCCCGAGGAGTCCAGCGCCTACGCCGAGGAAGCCGAGGCCTGGTCCGACGAGCCAGGCCGCCCCACCCTCCCCTCGCTCGCCGCGCTCGAGGCCGAGGCGTTCGAGCTCGAGCGCTATGCGGCACGCGCCGCGTCGATCCGGGTCAACGCCAAGGGCGAGGCGTTGAAGCGTGCCCTGGACCGGCTCTTCACCGTCGCCCAGGCCCACCAGTGGCCGGAGAAGGCGGTGGTCTTCACCGAGTCGCGGCGGACACAGGGCTACCTGGCGGAGCTGCTCTCGGCGCATGGCTGGGCCGGACGCATCTCGCTCCTCTCCGGCGACGCCGGGACGCCCGAGGAGCGGAGGGCGCTGGTGGACGAGTTCCGCGACCGGACGCAGATCCTCCTCTCCACCGAGGCCGGCGCCGAGGGGCTCAACCTCCAGTTCTGCAACCTGGTCGTCAACTACGACCTTCCCTGGAATCCGCAGCGCATCGAGCAGCGCATCGGCCGCTGCCATCGCTACGGCCAGCAGCGGGACGTGCTGGTCCTCAACTTCCTCAACCGCCAGAACGCGGCTGACGCCCGGCTCTACGAGCTGCTGGAGCGAAAGCTCCACCTCTTCGACGGTGTGTTCGGCGCGTCGGACGAGATCCTCGGCGCCCTGGAGACCGGCATCGACTTCGAGAAGCGCGTCCTCGACATCTACCAGTCGTGCCGGTCCACCGAGGAGATCGCCCGCGCCTTCGACGCGCTCCGCGAGGACCTCGAGCATCGCATCGATGCCCGGATGACGCAGGCCCGCTCGCTGCTCCTGGAACGGTTCGACGGCGAGGTCCGCCGGCGGCTGCGGCTGGCCGGCGAGGAGGCCGAGGCCGCCGTCGATCGCCATCGCCGGAACGCACGCACCTTCGCCCGGCAGGTCCTGGGGAAGGACGCCCGGCGGGCCGTGGTGAGCGAGGCTGCCAGCGCGGTGCGCTCCAGCCCACCCGATGGGGTGCACTGGCTCCAGCTGGACGCCTCGGCGCTCCCGTCGCGGCTGGCCCGCCTCGCGGGCGGCGAGGGCTGGTGGTTCGTTTACCGGTTCGAGGCCACGGGGCTCCTCCCCGAGGAGCGGCTGATGCACCTGGTGCTCCTCCGGGACCGCGACGGCTTCCGCGCGCTGCCGCCCGAGGACGCGGCGCTGCTGGCACGGGTCCCGGCGCGGGAGGGGCAGCTCCGGCCGCCGGTGCCCATCTCGGTCGCCCACGCCCAGGAGCGGGCCCTGGCCGCGGCCCGGGAGAGCCTGCTCCGCGACCTCGAGCGACGGAACCAGCTCGAGCTGGACCGGCTCAAGGAGCAGGCCGACCGCTACGCCGAGGACTGCCTGCTCGAAGGGCGCGAGGCGCTGGCCCGGGCGAGGGCGAGCTGGGAGGAGGCCCGGGCGCGGCTCGGTGGGCTCGAGGACGGGACCGAGCGCGCGCGGGCGCGGGCCGCCATCGAGCGGGCCGAGCGGGACCACCGCCGCCGCCTCGCGGCGCTGCGCAACGAGGAGGAAACCCGCTATGGGCTCAAGGACCGCACCCTCGCCGAGCTCGCCACCCGGGCGAAGGTGGTGGACCGGCGAGCGCTGGTCGGTACTGCCTACTTCTGGCTCACCTGAGCGCGGCCGCCCTGACCTACACCTGGAGCCGCAGCGCACCCGGGAGCAGCTCGAAGCTCGCCGGGAGCCGGCCGGGCTGCTCCCCGTCCACGTCGAGGAGGACCTCCTCGTCGCTGGTGGCCTCGAGCCGGGTGCAGCGGAAGGTCCGCGTGCCGGGCCACCGCACGTGGGTCCCGTCATAGACCGAGGCCGACTTCAGGGCGAAGTCCGACAGGTGGTAGCCGCTCCACACGGTGACGTCGAACTGTCCGTCGGACGGATCCGCCTCGGGCGCGACCCGCATCCCACCCCCGAAGTACTGGCCGTTGGCGATGGCCAGGGTGGTGATGGCCAGCGACTCCTCCGGCCCTTCGTCGACGCGGATGCGCACCGCCTGGTCTCGCCAGCCGATGAGGGTGCGCACGCTGGCGACGAAGAAGCCGACCTTCCCGCCGAGGAGCTTGCTGCCAGAGTTGACCGCGCGGTCCACCTGCCCGCTGACCCCGAAGCTGGCGACGTTGACGAAGTAGCGCTCCCCCGGGGTCCCGTCCGGCCCGGTGAAGCGGACCCTGCCCACGTCCAGAGGCCGGACCTCGCCCTGGAGGCGCGCGCAGGTCTCACGCAGCGAGCCGTTCAGGCCGAAGGTCCGCCGGAAGTCACCGCCCGTCCCGCGGGGAACGAGCGCCAGGCAGGCATCGGGCGGGACGCCACCGGCAGCCTGGAAGAAGCCGTTCACCACCTCGTTGAGCGTCCCGTCGCCACCCACCGCGACGATGCGGCGAAACCCCTGCCGGAGCGCCTCGGCGGTGAGCGCGGCGGCGTGCATCGGCCGCTCGGTGAAGGCGTGGTCCGCACCCTCTCCGAGGGCACGGAGCACCTCGGCGCGGATCTCCGGCCAGCGACGACCGGTCGCCCCGCCCGCGCTCTCGGGATTCACCACCAGGAAGGTGCGCATCGCACTGTTGTGGGCCACTGTGGCACGCTGCCGGACAGCCGCTCGCAGGAAAGTTCGGTTGACGCTTCGCGCCAGCCTCTCCTCCGCCTCTGGCCGGGGGTCGCGTCCTTGCCCCGTGGGCGGGCCGCCTTTCTTCGAGTCTCGGCGCACCGCGCTAGCATGGGCTCCGCCGTGCAGGACGGGACCGACGAGCGCTGGGTGCTGCTGGCCGAGGACGACGGTGCGCTGCGCTTTCTCCTCGCCTCGGTGCTCCGCAAGGACGGGCACCGGGTGCTCGAGGTTCCCGACGGCGAGCAGCTGGTGGTGGCCCACGCGGCGCTCCCACCCGGCCGGAACGGGCGCACGGTGGTGCTGAGTGACCTGTCGATGCCGGTCCGGAGCGGGCTCGAGGCGGTGGAGGAGATCCAGCGCCGCGAGCCGGGTCTGGGCGTCATCCTGATGGGCGCCTTCCTGGAACCGGCCGACGTGCCGCGGGCGGCGGCCCTCGGCGCGGCGTTCCTCACCAAGCCGTTCGAGCTGGCCCGGATGCGGGCGCTGGTTCGGGCGCTGGTGGACAGCCCCGAGGCACGGGCCGTCGACCTGGTCGACGCGGCGCCCGGATAGCCCCGGCTCAGGACTTGGGCGGGGGCACCACCCGGACGTGGACCTCGCGCAGCTGCTGCTCGTCGACCTCTCCCGGGGCCCCGGTCATGCTGTCGGTGCCGGTCTTGGTCTTGGGGAAGGGGATGACGTCGCGGAGGGACTCGGCGCCGGTGAGGAGCATGGCCAGCCGGTCCATGCCCAGGGCGATGCCTCCGTGCGGCGGGGCCCCGTAGCGGAGGGCGTCGAGGAGGAAGCCGAACTTGTTCCGGGCCTCCTCCTCGCCGATGCCCATCGCGGCGAAGACCTCGGCCTGCACCCGCGGGTCGTGCAGCCGGATGCTGCCGCCGCCGATCTCGAAGCCGTTGAGCACCACGTCGTACCGCCAGCACTTCACCCGGCCGGGGTCAGTGCGCAGGTACTGCACGTCGGCGTCGTGCGGGCGGGTGAAGGCGTGATGTGCGGCCACCCACGACTTGCGCTCCTCGTCGTACTCGAAGAGGGGCGGGTCCACGACCCAGAGGAACTCCCAGCGCCCGCCGGAGCCCACCTCGCGGATGAGGCCCAGCTTCTTGGCCAGGTGGACCCGGAGGTTGGCCATCACCGTCTGGACCAGCGAGGGCTTGCCGAACTGGAAGACGATGAGGTCGCCGGGCCTCGCCCCGCAGGCCTCGGTGATCGCCGCCCGGAGCGCCGGGGAGATGGTCTTGGCCAGGGGCGACTGCGTCCACTCGCCGCCCTCCCCCACCTTGGCCCGGGCGAGGCCACGGGCGCCCGCGCCCTTGGCGAACTCCTCCAGCTTGTCGGCCTCGGCGCGCGAGAGCGGATTGGCGGCGGGGATGACCATCGCCTTGACGATGCCGCCCTGCTGCACGGCCTCCAGGAGCATGGGGACGCCGCCCTCGCCGCCGTGGGCGGTGACGATGTCGGTGAGCACCACGTGCTCCAGCCCGAAGCGGAGGTCCGGCTTGTCGTTGCCGTACTTGTCCATCGACTCGTCGAAGGGCATCCGCCGGAAGGGCGTGGGCACGTCGACGCCGAGGATCTCCTTCCATAGCCGGGAGATGAGCCTCTCCACCACGGCGAACACGTCCTCCTGGCTGACGAAGCTCATCTCCAGATCGATCTGGGTGAACTCCGGCTGCCGGTCGAGCCGGAGGTCCTCGTCGCGGAAGCACTTGACGATCTGGAAGTACCGGTCAAAGCCCGCCACCATGAACAGCTGCTTGTAGAGCTGGGGGCTCTCGGCGAGGGCGTAGAACTTCCCGAGGTTCAGCCGGCTGGGAACGAGGAAGTTCCGGGCGCCGCCGGGCGTGTACTTGCCCATGTAGGGCGTCTCCAGCTCCAGAAACCCTTGCTCCACCAGCGTGCTCCGGGTGATGGCGTTCATCCGCGAGCGGGTGACCAGCGACTGCTGCAGCGGGCGACGGCGCAGGTCGAGGTAGCGGTGGGTGAGCCGCTTCTCCTCGGCGGTGTCGATCTTGTCCTCGATCGGGAACGGGGTGGGCTCGCTCCGGTTGAAGACCGAGAGCGCGGTGGCCTTCACCTCGATCTCCCCGGTCTTCATCTTGGGGTTCACGTTGGCGCCGCGGCTGGCCACGGTGCCCCGGACGCCGATGCACCACTCCAGGCGCAAGCTGCCGGCGAGGGCGTGGGCCTCGGGATCGATGTCCGGCTCGAAGACCACCTGGGTGAGGCCGTGCCGGTCGCGGAGGTCGATGAACACCGCGCCGCCGTGGTCGCGGCGGTTCTGCACCCAGCCGAAGAGGACCACCGGCCTGCCCACGTCCTTGGCGGTGAGCTCGCCGCAGGAATGGGTGCGCTTGACCTCGGTGATGAAGGGAACGGACATGGAGGGGGCGGAACCTAGCGCGCCGCGTGTGTCGCCGCTACGCGTCATCGAGGCCGGGCCGAGAGTGCTTCCAGGTCAAGCCCTCGACCCCCGGGCGGCCGGGGCCCCCTCAGGAGCCGGTCGGGGAGAGTGCCGCGACCTCCGACGACCTTAGGTCGCGGAGCTTGAGCGAGACCCGGGTCCGTCCGTTCCAGGTCTCGACCGACGGCTGGAAGGCGAGGTCCACCGGTCCACCGAGCTCGGGCAGCCGTGGCCCCATTCCGAAGCCGATCGCGTCGAGCGCGGGGGTGTCGGGGAGGACGAGCTTGAGATGGGCCACACCGCCGTTCTTCGCGGTGACGATGCGGGCCTGGGCGTGGAGCGACTCCGCGACGAAGGTGGGCTCGGGATTGCCGGCGCCGAAGGGGCCGAGTGCGGCGAGAGACCCCACCGCGCGCTCGGTCAACTCGTCGGGGTCGACCACCGCGTCTACCCTGCACCGGGGAACGAGGTCCTCCTCGCGGAGCCGCCGCGCGGCGACCGCCTCGAAGTCTCGCCGGAAGTCGAGCAGCCGCTGAGCCTCGAGCGTGACGCCGGCGGCGTGACGGTGGCCGCCGAACCTCGACAGGTGCTCGGCGCACTCCCGGAGCGCCTCGACCAGGTGGAAGCCCTCGACGCTCCGGGCGCTCCCCTTGCCCACCCCGCCCTGGACGCCGATGACCAGGGTGGGCTTGTGGAAGCGCTCCACCACCCGGGCGGCGACGATGCCCACCACCCCGGGGTGCCAGCCCTCCGCCCAGAGGACGAGACCCCGCGCGCCCTGGCGCTCCTCGGCCTGCGCGGTGGCCTCGACCAGCATCCGCCGCTCGATGTCCTGGCGCTCCTTGTTGGACCGGTCGAGCGTCGCCGCGAGCTCGCGGGCCTCGGCGAGGCTCCGCGTCCGCAGAAGCTGCAGACCCACGGATGCGTCGTCGAGGCGACCGGCGGCGTTGATGCGCGGCCCGAGCCGGAAGCCCACCTGCCCCGCGCTGACCGCCCCTTCCGTCTGTAGACCGGCGACCTCCTTGAGCGCGCGCACCCCTGGACGGTCTGCCCTGCCCAGTGCCTCGAGCCCGTGCTGGACGAGGATGCGGTTGGCGCCGGTGAGCGGGACCACGTCGCAGACCGTGGCCAGGGCGACCAGGTCCATCAGCGGCTTGAGCGCCGGCTCGGGACGGCGGGCGAACCAGCCCAGCGTGCGGAGCGAGCGCCGGAGCGCCATGACCAGGTTGAAGGCGACGCCCGCGGCGCAGAGCGCCTGGGTGGGGTACTCGCAGCCGGGCTGGTGCGGGTTCAGGACCGCGGTCGCCGCCGGGAGCGTCTCCGGGACGGTGTGGTGGTCGACGATGACCACCTCCATCCCGAGGTCCCGGGCCCGCGCCACCTCGGCCACGCTGGCGATCCCGCAGTCCAGCGAGACCAGCAACCGCGAACCCTCGCGGGCGATGCGCTCGACGGCGCGGATGTTGAGCCCGTAGCCCTCGTCGATCCGGTGCGGGATGTAGGTCTCCGGCGGGGCCCCGACCGCGTCGAGGAACAGCGAGAGCAGCGCGGTGGAGCACACCCCGTCGACGTCGTAGTCCCCGTAGAGGGTGACCTTCTCCTGCTGCACGACCGCCCGGGTGAGGCGCTCCACCGCGGCCGACATTCCCTTCATCCGGAACGGGTCAGGAAGGTCGGTCAGCTCGTGCGACAGAAACCGCGCAGCGTCCTGCGGCTCGAGCACCCCGCGGGCGACGAGGACCCGCGCCGCCAGGGGGTCCAGTCCGAGCTCGATGGCGAGGCGACGGGCCGCGCGTCGCTGCGCTTCGACATCTCGATCTCCGCCTGGAAACACCCAGCGCAACCGCCGCTCCTCTCGCTCGCAAGCGCCCGTCGTTGCGAGTGTTCGTAGCGGAGTGGTCTGACAGCGGACGACACGGACGGCCGCTGGATCAGCCAGCAGATCGAAGCGCCAGACGATGCTGGCAACTGCAGGGTGGACACGATCAGCGGAAAGTCACCGACGCGTGACCTGGGCGGGCCCCCACCCGCCCGCTCAGCCCGGCCGGACCTCACCGACGCGGATGCCCAGGGCGACCTCGCCTCGGTAGCCGGAGCTCACCGCTCCCTCGAGCGGGACCAGCAGCTCGGTGTGGCCGGCGTAGATCGGGTCCACCGGATTTCGGGTGTCGCGCGGTCCGCGCTCGGCGTACGGAGCCGTGGCGAGCACCGCGTCGGTCACTGCATCGTCGAAGAAGAGCTGGCTGCTGACGTCGGTGCTGGGCTCGCCGAAGGGATCGAACAGCCGCACCCGGGTATGGACGTGAACCGCCCGACCGGCGTACCAGCCGGGGAAGACCGTCGAGAACATGACCTGTCCTGCGGCGTCGCTGACCTGATACCCGCGGAGGAAGTCCTGGCCTGCCGTCCCCCGGTCCGGAACGTCCGAGTAGACGCCCAGCGCGTCGCAGTGCCAGACGTCGACCCGGGCACCGCGGACGGGCCGGCACCCGGCATCGGACGTGGTGACCACCCGGATGGCGAGCTGGAGCAGAACCCCGGGCTGCGGGTCGCCCCCCGTGGCAGCCGTGTTCCAGCGCAGATCCGACCGGTGGAGCGACGCATCGCGCCAGTACGGGCCGGCGGTCAGCTCCGGGGGAATCACACAGGCTGGCGCCTCGGGAGCGCTCCCGCAACCGGTCAGCAGCACGACGCCCGCCCGCCCCAGCAGGGCGAGCGCCGTCCGCCGGTCGAGCGGTGATGGGCGCCCCGGTGGCATGCCCCAGGGACACCGGAGGCGGTCCATCGGTGCGCACGGGGCGGCTCCGGCGCCGGGCCTCAGGCGGCGAGCGGTGGAATGCAGGCCCAGTGGTCCCACCGGGCGCTGAGGTCGTCCCGGCAGGCCGCGCCGCGCTCCGCCGCGCGGATCACCTTCCGCACGTCAAAGAGCCCGGTCTGGGCATCGGCGATCGGCGTCACTCCCAACGCCGACCGTCGACGGTCAAGGAGCCTTCCGCGGGGTGTCCAGCGCCGGTCAGTACACCACGTCGTCCTCGTGGAAGACCGGCCCCGCCGCCAGGCGCCCGGCGAGGATCCGCTTCCGGACCAGGACGTACCAGG
>DATIWB010000091.1:0-25435 GCA_035519675.1 Myxococcaceae bacterium | reverse complement strand
GGTGGCGAAGACGTAGGCCACGTCGGGGGCCTCGCGCACCAGGAGGAAGGCCGCTCCCAGGAAGCAGACCACCGCCGCCGGCAGCTGGACGCCGGTCACCCGCCGGCGGGTGCTCCGCTCGAGCTGTCGGATCCGCTCCTCGCGAGCTTCCTCGGCCGACAGCGGGGGGCGCGCCAAGGAGCCCTCCGCCGACCTAGGTGATGCTGAAGATCTTCCGGAGGTCAGCCTCGATCTCGTCCTCGGTGCACTCCTTGGCGAGGCTGAGCTCCTTGATCAGCAGAGCGCGAGCGGTGTCGAGCATCTTCCGCTCGCCGAAGGACAGGTCCTTGTCGCCCTTGAGGAGGTAGAGGTCGCGGAGCACCTCGGCGATCTCGAAGACCGATCCGGTCTTGATCTTCTCCATGTACTCCCGGTACCGGCGGTTCCAGGTGGTGGAGTCGACCGAGATGTCCTTCTCCCGGAGGATGGCGTAGACCTGCTTCACGTCGTCCTCGCTGATGATCTCCCGCAGGCCAACCGAGCCGACCTTGTTGATGGGGATCATGATCCGCATGCCGTTCTCGAGGATGCGGAGGACGTAGAACGACTGGCGCTGGCCGGCGACCTCGGTGTGCTCGATGCCCATCACCTCGCCAACACCCTGGCCCGGGTACACGGCCTTGTCGCCGGTCTTGAAGCTGGTCTGCACTGGGGGGCTGCCTCCTCGCGGCCTGGAACGCCGCAAAGTGCAAGAACTTACCATGCTTTTGGCATTTGTGCAACGCGTCGTCTTGACCCCGCGGTTCGGACCCGACTAGGCTTCGCCCCCATTTTTGTCAGGGCCCCCGCTCACGGTCACAACAGCGGAGGCGCACCGGTCCTCGAGTCGGATCCGCAAGGCGGTCGCAATCAGGTTCCGGGCGGCCGCCGACGCTCACGACGGCGGACGTGCGCGGGTCTTGCAGTCGGATCCGCAAGGCGAACCCAAACACGGTTCTGGGCGGGCTGGACGGGGGGCGGGGATGGGCTGCTGGCGCTGGAAGGACCTGGGGATCCGTCCGCTCGTCTTCCCCGTTCTCGCGCTTGGCCTTGGGTGTGCCCTTCCGGACCTGTCGCGCCCGGCTCCCGGGACTCTCGCCTGCCTGGCCGCCGTCCTGGCAGCCTGCGCGCTCGCCCTGCGGACGAGGCCGGGTGCACACCTCGCGCTGCTGGCCGCTGCGGTCCTCGCGGGCTCGGTGCTCGCCGCGCGCGCCGAGCGCTCCACCCCGCTTCCGACCGGCAGGCCGGTGCTGCTCGAGGGCCGGCTCGCCTCGGCGGATGCCGACGGCCGGGGCGGCCGCGGGGTGCTCGAGGTGGCCCGCGTCGACAGCGAGCCGGCGCGGGCGCGGACCCGGCTGTGGTGGAGCGACCCGGCCATCCACCCCTGGGCCGGACAGCGGGTGCAGCTCCGGGCCGAGCTCCGCGCCGACCTCGGGCCAGAGTCGTGGGGCCAGTACGACGTGGGCACCGCCGCGCGCGCCCGCGGGCTTCTGACCTCTGGGCGCACTCTCCCGGGCTCCCTGGTCCCGCTCTCCGCGCCGGCCCCCTGGCGGCGCTTTGTGACGGAGCGGCGGGAGGCCTTCGGGAGGTGGACGCGCGGGCGCCTCGCCGAGGACGATGTTGCGGCGCTGGTGGGCGCGCTCGCGGCCGGGCTCCGCTCCGAGCTCGGACCGGAGTGGGAGGACCGCTTCGCCAGGAGCGGGCTCGCCCACGTGCTGAGCGTGAGTGGCCTGCACGTCGCCGCGCTCGCGCTCGTCCTCGCCGCGCTGCTCGCCGGCCTCCTGCGGCTGGTGCCACGGCTGGTGCAACGACTCGACCCGCGCCGGCCAGCCGCGCTCGCCGCCCTGCCCCTCGTCTGGGGCTACGTCGTGTTCACCGGAGATCAGCCACCGGCCGTCCGCTCGGCGCTGATGCTCTCGCTCGTCCTCGCCGGGCGGGCCCTGCAGCGACCGACCGACGCCCTGAACGCGCTGGCGCTGGCCGCGGGCCTCCTCCTCGTGGCGGACCCGGCCTCGGTCCGTGACCTGTCCCTCCAGCTCAGCTTCACCGCGGTGCTGGCCCTGGTGCTGCTCGCCCCCCGCCTGCGCGCCCTGATCCCGATCCCGCCACCCGACCCCCGACGTCCCGAGCGCTGGCGACGGGCGCTCGAGCAGCTCCGGGAGGCGCTGCTCTCCGTCTGTGCGGCGAGCGCGGCAGTCACCCTGGCCTCGATTCCGCTGGTCGCCACCGCGTTCCACCGGGTCTCGCTCGTCGGGTGGGCGATGAACGTCCTGGCCCTCCCCGTTGCCTCGGTCCTCACCCTCGCCTGCGCGCTGGCCGCTGGCGCGTTCTGCCTCTCGCCGCCGCTGGCCGCGCCGCCGCTGGTGGTCGCCTCGCTCGCCGGACGGGCGCTGCTGGCGCTGGTGAGGGCGGGCGCCGCGGTGCCGCTGGGGGTGCTTCCCTCGCCCTCGTTCTGTTGGCCGGCGACGGTGGCCTTCGGCCTCGGGCTGGTCGCCGTGGCGCTGGGTGTGCGGCGGGCCGGGTGGGTCGTCGCCCTGGCGATGACCGCGGTGCTCGTCCGTCCACTCCTCGAGCCCCGCCCGCCGCTCGAGCTGACCGCGCTCCCGGTGGGCCACGGGGACGCGCTCCTCGCTTCCTCGGACGGGAGACACCTCCTGGTGGACGGAGGGGGCGTTCCCGGTGGCATCGACCCCGGCGCGCGGGTGGTGGTGCCGTACCTCCGCGAGCGGGGAATCCGGCGGCTGGACGCGGTGGCCCTGTCCCATCCCCACCCCGACCATGCGCTCGGGCTCCTCACCGTCCTGCGGGAGCTCTCCGCGGATCGACTCTGGCTCCCGGCAGGAATGGAGCGCGGACCGCTGATGGACGCGCTCCTGGCGGCCGCTGGGCCGGCGCGGGTGGAGTGGCTCTCGGCGGGGGAGGTGCGCACGCTGGGCCAGGCGACGGTGCGGGTCCTCTCTCCTCCACGGGACCCGGGCGCGCTCCGGACGGTGAACGACCGCAGCCTCGTGCTCCACCTGAGCGCCGCCGGCCGCTCGGTGCTGCTCCCGGGCGACGCCGGCGCCGCTGCCGAGGAGGCGCTCCCTCCGCTTGCAAGCACGGTGGTGAAGGTACCCCACCACGGCTCGCGCGGCTCGAGCACTCCTCGCCTCGTCTCCACCAGTCAGGCCTGGCTGGCGCTGTTCTCCGACGGTCGCGGCAATCGCTTCGGTCTCCCCGCGCCCCAGGTGGTGGAGCGCTGGCAGGCGAGCGGGGCCGTGGTTCTGCGCACCGACGTCGACGGAGCCGTTCGCGTCGCACTGGAAGAGAGCGCCGTCCGGTGGGAGACGTTTCGGGGGCGTACCGGGCGGCTCGTTGCCCATCCGCTTGCCGACAGCGGGGCCTCGAGCGCAGCGTCGCCCCGATGATCCCCGAGGACCTCGACCTCGCCGCCCTCAGCCAGGACCTGCACCGCGCGCTCGGCCCCGGCGAGCCGGTGGGCTACCTGCGGGGCAAGGCGAAGATGCGTGACGCGCTGGTGGATCTGCACGGCTTCAGCCAGCTCGAGGCCGAGTCGGTGGTCGACACCCTGGAGCTGCAGGGCTACCTCCACTTCCTCGGGGACCCGCGCGCGCCGAGCGAGGCGGAGAGCCGCTGGGACTTCCGGACCGGGTGAGCGCCGGACCGGTCACTCCCCGCTGCCCCACGCGATGAGCTTCCGCCCGGCAAGCACGAGGCTCCCGCCGAGGACACCCGCTCCGAGCTGCACGAGCCAGCCACAAGGGCCAGTCCGGCCAGGTGTGCCGCGGACGAGCGAGAAGAAGATCCACAGCACGAGGAGAAGCACGAGGCAACCGCCGACGAGAAGCACGACTCCTGCTGCCTGTGCGGCCCGCCTGGGCAGCGGCTGAATCTCCATCCTCCGGACTCCTTGCGCCCGGGGCCTGATGCGGCCCTGCGTGTCTCACCGCTCGTCGAACACCAGCCAGGCAAATCGGTCAACGGCGTGGAAGTCGCCGACGTAGAGCGGCGAGAACGCCTGGCCCTGCGCCTGCTTCCGGTCGGGGAGCTCGAGCCGGTAGAGGTTGAAGCGCCAGCGGTCACCGGGCTTCGGCGGGAGGTGTGGCACCGAGTGCAGCCGCGCGAAGGGGATGCGCATCTCCACTGTCCAGCCCTGGTCGCGGTCGGAGGCGTCGTCGATCGTGCCGGACACCTTCACCGCGCTCTGCAGCCCCGAGTCCCAGGACAGGTCCATGCCCTGGCGCCGGGCCGGGAAGTACGCGTCGAACACCACGTTGTGCGGACTGACCTCGATCTCGTCGTAGGTCCGCCCGTCCGCGTCGGCGTCGAGGAAGATCTCCACCACCTCCTGGGTGTAGAGCGGCTCGTCGCGCTTGCTGAAGGTGCCCCAGACGTCCGGGTCCTCGCACTCGAAGGCCACGTAGAGCGCCTCGTCGTCCCAGGCGAGCCGTGCCGTCGTGCGGAACGCTGCTGGCCGTCCGTCGAGGCTGTCGACCAGGGTGAGCGGGGTGGCGCCCCGCCAGGCCGCTTCGTCGAGCACCCCGTCGATCTTCGGAGGCATGGCGGTCCGCCGGACGTGCGCCTCGGGCACCGCCGGGCCGCCGCCACCGACGAGGGGTCCGCGCATCCGCTGCTGTCCGTCTTGCGCGGTGGGCTGGTCCACCGGGAGCCGCTGGTCGTCGTGCCAGAACCCGAGCAAGAGCTGGATCTCCGGCGCACCCTGCGGCAGGGCGAGGATCTGGACGTCCTGCACCGGCTGGCCCACCGGCCACTGCTCGAGCGGGAGCGGTGGAGGATGATCCGCGTTGGCCAGCATCTGTCCGGTCCGGGCGTCGACGAGGTGCACGAAGATCTGCCACCCCGGCTCCAGCCGGCGGGTCGCCTCGAAGCGATGGGTGAGCCGGACCGCATCCTGCCCGCGCTCGTTCCGTCCGCGCTCCACCTGCGTCCCCAGGTACTTGATGGCCCCGCCCGCCCAGGTGCCCTGGACCGCGCTCGAAGGCTCCGCTGCGCTGGACGCCGGGGCCCGCGCCCGTGGACGGGGGCCGGCCTGCTCGTCGCGACAGCCCGGGCCGAGGAGCGCGAGGACCAGGAGGAGCGACGAGGGGGCGAAGCGCACGGGGCGCACCCTACTCGCTCGACGGCTCGCGCTGGCACGTCCATTGCCATGGAGGACCTCCATGCACGTCCGCTTCGAGGCCCGTGGGGTCAGCTCCGAGCTCGAGCTGCAGCCCGGGACCTGGACCGTCGGCGGGGGCGACGACGACGGCATCCGCTTTCCCGGGCTCCCCCCGCGAATCGTGGAGCTGGACCTGGCGGAGGACCGGGTCTGGGTGCAGTGCAACGAGCCCCGGCCGGTCGGGCGAGCGCGGCTCGATGCGGGCATCCGCCGGTGGCTCCTCCCCGGCGAGCGCGTGCGGCTGTCCCGCCAGACCGAGCTCTGGGTCCAGGCACCCGCCGAGACACCGGCCACCGTCGCGCTGGTCCGCTCGCTGCTCGAGCCCGGGGACGGATGGGCATGGTCGGCAGCCGCGCTGCTCGTCTGCGTGGCGGGAGCCGACGCCGGCTCCGTCTTCCCCCTGGCGGGTCCGGCGCCGGAGCTCGGACGGCTCCCCGGTTGCGCGGTGCGGCTCGGCGATGGCGCGGTGTCGCGGCGCCACCTCCAGCTGGTGCGCGAGGGCGACCGGCACCGCGTCCGGGACATCGGCGGCCGCAACCGTGCGCGCTGCAACGGGCGCTGGCTTCGCTCCGGACTGCTGCTCTCGGACGGCGATGTGCTCGGCGTGGGGCGCTCGCTGCTGCACTACCGCGCCGGGCGCGGACCGCTCACCGCATCGGAGACAGCCCCGCCCGCTCCACCAGCAGCTCCATCAGACGCCGATGGTGGGCGAAGAAGCTCGTGAAATGCATCCCGCGGCCCCGCCCGCGGACCGCGTACACGGTGACCGGGCCGGGGAGGATGTCGACCTTGAGAATGTCGCGGAAGGCGAAGTAGTCGGTGCGGACCAGCCCCCGGTAGGTGACCCCTCCGCCGTCGACCACGATCGCGGTCCGGGCGTAGTAAGTCAGCGAGACTCCGAAGAAGACCACGAAGAAGATCGCGGAGATGAAGGTCTTCGCCGGGACCCCCTCGAACTGCATCAGGTAGACGAGGACGAACAGCCAGAGCAGCGCAGCGATGCCCATCGCCGCGGCGAGGACGGGCCGCGGCCGAAAGACTTCGGGCGCTGTGGCCGGACGGAAGTCCACGGCCTCTAGGCTAGTGCCTCCGTCCGTCGCGTGCCACGAGACCCCGGGACGGGGAGTGTCGGCTCCGGTGCGCTCCGGCTCACCGGCGAGCGCCCGGCTCCACCCGCTCCACCAGCATCGTGATTCCCATCCCGTAGCCGATGCACAGGGTGACTGCCCCCCGGCGGAGTGAGCGCCGCTCCAGTGCCCCGAGGAGCGTGGCCAGGAGCATCGCCCCGGTCGCCCCCAGCGGGTGGCCGAGGGCAATGGCGCCCCCCTGGACGTTGATCCGGTCCAGGGGGATGCCCAGCTCCTGGCCGACCACGATCGGCACCGGGGCGAAGGCCTCGTTGATCTCCCAGAGGTCCACGTCGTCCACCGTCCACCCGGCCCGCTCCAGGGCGAGCCGGGTGGAGGGGATGGGACCGGTGAGCATCAGGACGGGGTCGGAGCCGACCACGGCGGTGGTGACGACGCGCGCCCGCGGCCGGAGCCCGAGCGCCTTCGCCGCCTCGCCCGAGGCCACCACCACCGCCGCGGCGCCGTCCACGATGCCCGAGGCGTTCCCGGCGTGGATGACACCGTCCTCGCGGAAGCTGGGTTTGAGGGCTGCCAGGGTGTCGACGGTCGTCCCCGGACGGGGGTGCTCGTCGTCGGAGAAGAGGCGGGTGCGACCGTCCGCATCCCGGACCGGAACCGGGGCGATCTCCTGACGGAACCAGCCCGCCTCCCGCGCGGCCACGGCCTTGCTCTGCGAGGCGGCGGCGAACTCGTCCAGCTGCCCGCGGGACAGCGACCACTTCCGGGCGATGAGCTCCGCCGAGACCCCCTGATGGGTCAGGTCCGGAAAGCGCTCCGCGAGCCGCGGCGAGGTGGGCCCGTCGCCGAACCCGGCATCGGACCCCATGGGAATGCGAGTCATGGACTCGACCCCTCCGCCGATGCCGAGCTGGATCTGCCCGGCGAGGACGCCGCTGGCCACGTCCGCCACCGCGGTGAGCCCGCTGCCACACAGCCGGTTCACCGTCTTCCCCGGAACGGAGAGGGGCAGGCCGGCGGCGAGCACCGCGCCGCGGGCGACGTCGAAGGCCTGCTCGCCGATCTGCGTGACGCAGCCCAGGACGACGTCCTCGACTCGCTCCGCCGGCACCCCGGTGCGCTCCAGCGCCGCGCCCAGCACGTGCGCGGCCAGGTCCACCGCGTGGACTCCCGCCAGGCTCCCCTTCCGCTTCCCACGGGGAGTCCGGACTGCATCGATGATGAAGGCCTCGGCCATGGGCGGAAGGACACGACGGGATTGACCGGAAAGTCAACCGGGGACCTCGCCCGGGCTGCGCCTCAGTCTCCGCGGAGGACCGTCGCCGGGTCCGTCCGCGCCGCATGGCGGGCGGGCAGCAGGCAGGCCACGGTGGCGACCGTGCCCAGGGTCCCCATGACGGTGACCAGGATCCACGGATCGTCTGGTGAGACGCCGAAGAGCACGCCTCGCAGGAGCCGCCCGTGGCCGAGCGCGAGCGACAGCCCCAGCACCGCTCCGAGGGCCACCGGCGTCAGGCCCCTGGAGAGCACCAGTCCCAGCAGCTGCCGGCGCCGTGCTCCCAGCGCGGCGCGGATGCCCAGCTCGCGGACACGCTGCAGCACCCACTGGCTGATGACCCCGTAGATCCCGACGGCGCTCAGGAGCAGGGCGGTGGCCGCGAGCACGCCGAGCAGTCCGGCGGAGTACCGCGCCGCGAGCAACGCGTTGTCGTCCACCACCTCGACCATCGGCATCAGGTCGGCGATGGGCTGGTCGGGGAGCGCTGCGTGCAAGGCCTCACGCACGGGTCCGGCAGTCAGCAGCGGCTCACCTCGGGTGCGCACGGCCAGGGCGACCTCTCGCTCCGGGTCCTGCGCCATCGGCAAGTAGATCGCCAACCCGGGATCGGCGATCTCGATGTGCTTCACCGCCCCGACCACGCCGACGATCGTCCTCCAGCGCTGACCGACGCGGATCCTCTCCCCGAGGGCGTTTCCCGCGGGGAAGTGACGCTGGACGAGCGGCTCGCTGACCAGGGCGACGTCGAGCGACCCGGAGCCATCCGCCGGCCCGAAGCTCCGCCCCTGCTGCAACGGGATTCGCAGCGCGGCCAGGTACCCGTCGGAGACGACCTGGAGCACGCCGTGCGGTCCGCGGCCCTCCGGGGCGGGCGCCCTCCCCTCCACCTCGAAGTCAGTCGCGCCCCAGCGGTTGCTCAGCGGAAGCGCGCTCGCCAGCCCGACCTGCTCGACTCCAGGCACCGCCTTCACCCTCGACAGCGCGTCCTCCAGGCGGCGGCGGAGGCTGGCGTCGTCGGGGGCCAGCGTGGTCGCCACCCCCACCCGGAGGGTGAGCACCTGCCGAGGGTCGAACCCGACGGGCGCGACGAGCAGCCGGCGCAGGGTCTGGACGAAGAGGCCCGCATCGTTCACCAGCAGCAGTGCCACAGCCACCTGCACCAGGACCAGCACGCTGCGCCGCCGGTGCCCCTGGCGACCGCCCGTCGCCCGTGGATCCTCGGCGAGCAGCGTCTGACCCGGGACTTTCCGCGACGCCTCCACCGCCGCGTACGCCGTCGAGGCCAGCGCGGACACGAGCGAGGCGGCGGCGCCGAACGCGAAGAGCCGCCAGTCGAGCCCGACCCGGTCCCAGCCGGCGACGAAGCGCTCGATGCTCGGCGGCATTCCTGCGCGGAGCAGCCGGATGCCGACCTCCCCCAGCCCGAGCCCCACCAGGCACGCTCCGAGCGCCAGGAGCAGGCCCTCGACCAGGAGCTGGGTGATGATCCGGACCCGGGGCGCTCCGAGGGCGATCTTCAGAGCGAACTCGCGAGAGCGCACCGTCGCGCGGGCGAGCAGCACGTTCGCCACGTTGGCGCAGGCCAGGAGGAGGATCATCCCCACCGCCGCGGCCATGATCCACAGGACGAGCCGGGTCTGAGGATCTCCGTAGTCCCGGAGCGCGAACACCTCCGGACGGTGTCCGCCGCGGTGTGCCGGGTGCTCGGCATCGAAGCGCGTCGAGAGCGAGGCCAGCTCCTGTCGGGCCGCGGCGAGGCTCGCCCCGGGAGCGAGGCGGCCCACCACGTACAGCGCGTGGGAGGCCAGCGCCGCCCGCTCGGAGTCAGTGACGACCAGGGGCACCCAGAGCGCGGCCGCCTTGGGGAAGCGGAAGCTGGCCGGCATCACGCCGATCACCGCGTATCCGACGCCGTCGAGCAGCACGCTCTTCCCGAGAATTCCAGGGTCTCCCCCGAACCGACGCCGCCAGAGGCCGTCGGAGAGCACCACCACCCGCTCACCCCCGGGTTGCCCCTCAGCCGCGGTGAATCCACGTCCGAGCGAGGGCGCGACCCCGAGGGTGGTGAACAGCCCGGGACTCACCCGGTAGCCGATGAGGTGCTCCGGCTCATTCACCCCGGTGAGGTTGATCTCCCACCACTGGTAGGCGGCCACCGAGCCGAAGCTCTTCGCGCCGCCGCCCCAAGCTTCGGCGACCGCGGCCGGGACAGGGAGCCGATCGCGCTCCGGGCTGGCCTCGAGCACCATGGCCAGCCGGTCCTGAGGGAAGGGGAAGGGGTCGAGCAGGAGCTTGTCGACGAAGGCGAAGATGGCCGTGGTGGCGCCGATGCCCAGACCCAGGGCGAGGACGCAGGTGAGCGACACGCCCGGGCTCCGCAGCAGGGAGCGCGCCGCGAGACGGAAGGCGTCGGGGCCGGAGTACATCCGGCAGCGCACAACGGCAAGCAACGTGCCGCCCCCAACCGTCCCGAGTTCCTGGGAGGCCCCCGGCCCGGCCCATGCCACCGGTGGGACCCGCGTCCCGGAAACGGGCTGCACCGAACCCCGGGCAACAGGGGCTCCCGGCGCGCCGGCGACCTCTTACTGGAGGAACCGGGCGAACCTGGCGACCATGCGGTTCAGCCGGCCGCTGTAGGGCGGCGCGAGCAGCCGCGCCAGCGGGTTTCCCTGTTGCCGCATCACCGCCCGCTCGTGGCTGAAGGCCTTGAACCCGGCGCGCCCGTGGTAGTTCCCGATCCCGCTCGGGCCAACGCCGCCGAACGGCAGCCCTGGATTTGCGAGGTGGATGAGCGTGTTGTTCACGCAGACCCCGCCGGAGGTCGTTCCCTCCAGCGTCGCCTCCACTGTCCTGCCCGATCGCGAGAAGAGGTACAGCGCCAGCGGCTTGGGTCTCCTCCGCACGTACTCCAGCGCTTCCTCGAAGGTCCGGTAGGTCACGACCGGGAGCAGCGGGCCGAAGATCTCCTCCTGGAGCAACGGCGCCTCGTCGGGCACGTCCACCAGCACGGTGGGCGCGAGGTACCGCTCGGCGCCATTCGCCTCGCCTCCGATGGAGACCTTCGCCCCGCGCCGGACCGCGTCGTCCATGAGCCCCTTCACCCTGGCGAAGGCGCCCGGGTCGACCAGCCGCGCGAAGTCGGAGTTGGTCGCCCAGCCCGACTCGGGTCCATAGCTGCGTTCGATCGCGCTCCGGAGCGAGTCGAGGAGCGCCTGCCGCTGCCCCTCCTGCACCAGGACGTAGTCCGGAGCGATGCAGGTCTGACCGGCATTGACGAAGGCTCCCCAGGCGATGGCCTGGGCCGCGCGGGCGACGTTCGCATCGGGGGCGACGATGGCAGGCGACTTTCCCCCGAGCTCGAGGGTCACCGAGGCGAGGTGCTTGGCCGCCGCCGCCATGACCAGCTTTCCCACCCGCGTGCTGCCGGTGAAGAAGAGGTGATCGAACGGGAGGTCCAGCAGGGCCTCGGCGACCGGCGCGTCGCCCTCCACCATTGCCACTTCGGTCTCGGGGAAGGCGTCGGTCAGGAGCGCGCGGAGTGCGCGATTCGTCTCGGGGACCTTCTCCGAAGGCTTCACCATCACCACGTTCCCCGCGGCGATCGCTCCGGCCAGCGGGCCGAGGACCAGGTAGACGGGGTAGTTCCACGGCGAGAGCACCAGAACCTGCCCCTTCGCCTCCCAGCGGATCTCGCTTGCGGTGTCGGCCAGCAGCAGCGGCGCATCGACGGGCTCGGGGCGCATCCACTCGCCCAGGTGGGCGACGGCGTGGTTCAGCTCTTCGAAGACGGGATGGAACTCGATGAACTCCGACTCCTCCGGCGAACGGCCGAAGTCGCGTCGGATGCCCTCCGCCAGGGCGGGGCGGTGCTTGTGCAGAGCGTCCTTGAGGCGCTGGAGCTTCTTGCGCCGATCCGCCGCGCTGGAGCGCGACACCGTCCAGCGGGACGCGGATTGGAGATCCCACAGCCGGCGGATCTCTCCGCGCCAGTCCTGCGCCGAACCCACCTCCAGGGCCTGTCTCATCGCTGTACCCGCTCCTGAGCCTCGTGGACGGGTCGGCTCACCAACTGCGCCTCGCCCGCGCTCGGGCCCCTCATACCGCTTCTCGCGCGACCTCGTCAGCCGCGGCTCGCCTGCTCGAACGGATTGCTCAGGAGGATGGTCTCTCCCCGGTCCGCTCCGACCGAGATGCAGACCACCGGGACTCCGGCGATCTCCTCCACCCGCCGGACGTAGGCCCGGGCGGCCGCCGGGAGCTGCTCGACGCTGCGCACCCCGGCCAGTCGCTCCTCCCAGCCCGGGAGGGTCTCGTAGACCGGGGAGACCTGCGCGAGGTCGTCCACGTCCGACGGGAAGTCCTCGGTCTGCGCGCCGGCCAGGGAGTAGGCCGTGCAGAGCTTCAATTCAGGAATGCCCGAGAGCACGTCGAGCTTGGTCAGCGCGAGCCCCGACAGCCCGTTCACCCGCGCCGCGTAACGGAGCACCACCCCGTCGAGCCATCCGCAACGGCGGGGCCGGCCGGTCACCGAGCCGAACTCGTCGCCCACCTTGCGCAGCCGCTCGCCCACCGCATCCTGGAGCTCGGTGGGGAACGGGCCGCCGCCGACCCGCGTGGTGTACGCCTTGCTGATGCCCACCACCCGGTCGATCTCCGTCGGTCCGAGGCCAGAGCCCACCGCGGCGTTCCCGGCGACGCAGTTGCTGCTGGTCACGAACGGATAGGTGCCGTGGTCGACGTCGAGGAGCGTCCCCTGGGCGCCCTCGAAGAGGATGCGCGCCCCCGCCCGGGCCTCGCCGTGCAGGTACAGCGAGGCGTCACGCACGTGAGGCCGCAGCCGGACCCCGAACGCGGCGTAGTCGCGGGAGATCGCCGCCGGGTCGAGCGGCGGCAGCTCGGTCCCCGCCCGGCCGGCGAGCAGCCTCAGCTCGTCGAGCGCCCCGGTGAGTCGCTCCTCGACCTTGCGCCCGAGGCGTCCAGGGTCGAGCAGGTCGCGCACCCGGATGCCCCGGCGCGCCACCTTGTCCTCGTAGGCCGGGCCGATGCCCCGCCCGGTGGTGCCGATGGGCGAGGCGCCGCGCGCCTTTTCTCGGAGGCCGTCGAGGTGCTTGTGCCAGGGAAAGATGACGTGTGCCGAGTCGGAGACGACGAGCTGCGACTCGGAGCGGATGACCCCCCGGGCACGGAGGGCGTCGATCTCCGCCACCAGCACCGACGGATCCAGGACCACCCCGTTGCCGATCACGCAGGTCTTCCCGGCGTGGAGGATGCCGCTGGGGATGAGGGTGAGGATGGTCTTCTGTCCGCCCACCACCAGGGTGTGTCCGGCGTTGTTCCCGCCCTGGAACCGGACCACCACCTGGGCGTGCTGGGTGAGCAGGTCGACGACCTTGCCCTTCCCTTCGTCGCCCCACTGGGCACCTACCACCACGACGTTCGGCATGGCCGGAGCTCGAGCCTATAGCCCGCGCTCCGCCGGGTGACAACGAGGGACGAAGCCGCAGCCGAGGGCCTCGCAGCCGGCGCGCTCGAGGCCCTCGGTCAACGCCGGTCCGAGCGCGAGGGCCGCGACTAGCCGAGCGTCGAGCTCCGCCGGGCTCACCGGCGGCGCGGACACCCAGCGGAGCTTCTCCTCGTTGCCGTCGACGAAGAACAGCGCCGCCCGGACCTGCCGTCCCTCGCCGGCCCGGGCCCGGAGCGCCTCGAGGAGGACCGCGGCGCTGGCCCGGGCCTCGGTGGGCGCGCCCGCCACCAGACGCACCACGGCCTCGCCCGGCGCCCCTGCCAGGTGAAGGTCGAACGCGCCCTGCACCGAGGCCGCTCCCAGCTTCAGCTCGAACGGCACCGCCCGCGCCCAGGAGAACTCGGCGCCGAAGCCGCGGAGCGCCCGCGCGAGCCGCCGCATCGGGGCGGCCAGCCGCAGCGCCTCGGCCTCCGGGAGCGTGAGCCCGACCCTCCCCGCCGCCCGGGCAAGGGCGTCGTCCGGAAGCCCCGCGTGCCACGCGTGGTCGGGCAGCACCGCGAGCAGCTGCCGGAGCACCTCGAGCCGGCTGTCCCGGTGCCTCGGCGAGCGCACCGCCCCGGCAGCCCCCCCGCCTGGCTCACGATGACCCTCGAGGACGCGGAGCTGGAACCGGCGCGGGCAGTCGTCGAGCGCCTCCAGCGCCTCGAGCGGCACCCGGGCCGGGGGTGGCAGGGTCACGGGCTCGAGACGGCCCAGGGCGGCGCGAACCCGTGCCGGCTCCACCGCGAGGGGTGGCGTCGCAGGACGGGGAGGCAGTGGTGGGCAGGCCCCATCGTCGAGGCGAAGGACCCGGGAGCGCACCTCCGGAGCGTCCAGCACGGGGTCGATCCACGCGGCCCAGCTGCGCGCCCCTCCCCGTCCCTGGATGCCGGAGAGCAGGAGATGATCTCTGGCCCGGGTCATCGCCACGTAGAGCACGCGCCGACTCTCCGCGAGCTCCCGGCTGGCGAGCACCTCGGCGAGCGCGGTCGAGCG
Organism: Myxococcaceae bacterium; assembly: GCA_035519675.1. Classification (GTDB taxonomy): domain Bacteria; phylum Myxococcota; class Myxococcia; order Myxococcales; family Myxococcaceae; genus RPRB01. The sequence goes on along the minus strand of DATIWB010000091.1, from coordinate 11,372 downwards.
GGGAGTCGGGTGCGAATCGGAGCTCCAGGGCACGGTGGGACGGAACGCCAGGCCGTTCCGCGGGTCCACCAGCAGCCGGCCCGTCGAGGGTGGCCGGCTCGCCCCGAGGTCGGCGATGCACACCACCGGCCACTCCAGGCCCTTCGCCGCGTGCACGGTGAGCAGCTGGACCGCGGGGCCGGCACGGGCGTCCTCCACCTCCTCGAGCCCGATGCGCGGGTCACGGTCAGCCAGCTCGAGCAGCCGCCGGGCGAACGCCGCCGGATCCGAGCGGCCCCGGAAGTCCCAGCGCCCGGCGAGCTGCCGGACCACCTCGAGGTTGCCGAGCTGTTCCTCGCCGTGCGGCGAGGCGGCGAGCACGGTCCTGGTTCCGAGCGCGGCCCAGGCCTCCTCGAGCAGGTCCACCAGCGAGCACCGGTCGATGCGGGCGCGCAGTCGCCGGGCGACGGAGACGAAGCGCGCCCACCGCCCGGACTCGCCGGGCAGCGCCTCGGGGGGCAGCCCGCCGGCGAGCACGCGGGCGTCGAGCCGGCCGCCGGAGAGCGCCAGCCGGACCAGCGTCGCGTCGGAGAGGCCCACCGCCGGCCCGCGCAGGCACGCCGCGAGATGCACCGGGTTGCGCGGATCGGTCAGCAAGCCGAGGAGCGCGGCCACGTCCCGCACCTCCGGCGAGGCGTAGATGCCTCTGCCCCGCAGGACCCGATGGGGGACGTGGTGACGGGCGAGCGCCTCGGTGTAGAGCGTCACCTCGACGAACGAGCGCAGCAGGATGGCGACGTCCCCCCCGCGCACCGGTCGGAGGCGCTCTCCCTCGGCGACCTGGAACTGCGCGTCCGGTGAAAGCAGGAGCGCGAGACGGCGGGCGAGGAGGTCCGCCTCTGCCGTCCGCCGCTCCTCCGCCCGGTCCTCCGCGGCCACGGCCACCAGCCGCTCCAGGCACTGGATGGGCCCGAGCTGCGGTCGCCAGGGCAAGAGGTCGTCCTCTCCGGGGCGGAACGGTACCTCCCAGGGCGCGGCGGGCGACGGACCGAGGATGGGCCCCAGCACGCCGTTGAGCGCGGTCACCAGCTCGGGCTGTGCGCGCCGGCTCACCCGGAGGAAGCGCCGCTCACCGCCCCCGGCCTCCACCGCGCGGGCGAGCTCCTCGAACACCTCCACGTCGGCGCCGCGGAAGTCGTAGATGGATTGCTTGCGGTCCCCCACCGCACAGAGGAGGTCGGGCTCGAGCGGGAGCCCCCTCGGCCCCGCGCTCCCCAGCGGCCGCGGCGCCCCGTCGCGTGCCTCGGCCAGCAGGAAGGTGAGCTCCAGCTGGAGCACGTTGGTGTCCTGGAACTCGTCGAGCAGCAGCGCGCCGATGCGGGCCTGCTCGCGGGCTCGCAGGGCCGGGTCCCGGCAGAGGAGATCCCGGGCCCGGATGAGCAGCTCGGCGAAATCGAGGGCGCCGGCCTCGTCGAACGCCGCCCGCTGGCGCTGCGCGAGCTCGACCAGCAGCGCCCGCCAGGTCTCCTCGTGCGGGCGGGCCAGCATCAGCGCCGCCGCGCCGAGCGGGGAGTCTCCCCCGCTCAGCGCGTCGCGCGCGGCCCGCACCGCCGCGCCGAGCCCGTTCTTCCCTCCCCGCCCCGGCAGGGCATCGCGCAGGTCCGCCAGGCGTGCCGCACGCTCCAGCGCCGTGTCCGGCCCCCAGCCGACGAGGGCATCGGCGATCGCCGCCAGCACCGGCTCGCACTCCCCCCGCTCGGCCCGCGCCCGGCCGAGCGCCTCCTCCACCAGGGCGCGGGCCCTGGCCCCGGTCTCGCTCAGCGCCTGGTGGACGTCCTCGGCCCGGGTGATGGCCAGCTCCGCGGGGGAGTGGCCGTGGTCCCGCACCCGCCGGGCCTGGTCCACCAGCAGCTCCACCAGACCGCTCCGGCGCATCCCCCGCAGGTCGAGGTCGGAGCACAGCGCCTCGACTGCCACGTCATTTCCCTCGAGCCGCTCGAGCACCAGCCGCTCGGCAAGCTCCTCGAGCAGGTCGAGCGACTCCTCGTCGTCGAGGAGCACGAAGTCGGGCGGGGTCCCGGACCCGGCCGGGGCGCGGCGGAGGAGACCGGCACAGAAGGCGTGGAAGGTGGCGATGGTGGCGCCGGAGAGCCGCGTCTGCAGCCGCCTCCACTCCGAGGCGGGCGGCAACGGGCGGCCCGCGGCAACGAACGCTTCGGTCAGCTCGAGCTCGGAGGCCTCGCCCGAGGCCAGCGCCGCGACGCGGGAGGCGAGCCGCCCCCGCATCTCCGCCGCCGCCTTCTCGGTGAAGGTGAGGAGGCACAGCCGCGCGGGGGGGAGCGGCTCGTCGCGGTCTGCGCCACCGAGGAGGCGCAGGCACTCGGTGATGAGGCCGTGGGTCTTCCCCGTGCCGGCGCCGGCGAAGACGCAGGCGTTGGGACGCGGCGCGCTCATCCCTCCGCCCCCTGCGGCGCCCGGCGCTCCGAGATGCGGCACACCGAGCCCAGCGGGCAGAAGCCACACTCCCGCGGACGCACCGGAAACAGCCCCTGGCGCGGCTCGGCGAGCAGCGCGTGCACCGCCGTCGCGAGGTTGGGTCCGGTGGTGGAGGTGCGGGTCGCGGCGTCGGTGGCGAGGAAGGTGTCCAGCGGCCCGGTGCGGTCCGGATCGAGCGGGAGGAACTCCAGCGTCCGGAGCGAGAGCCACCCCGCCTGGAACGGCGGGCGCTCGCCACGGGCCCGGAGCGCGAGCAGGTACAGGGGAAGCTGGAAGTCGGTGACCAGCACCTCCGCCCGTGCCCGGTCGCGCCGCTTGCTGCTCTTGTAGTCGAGGACTCCGGTGCCGCCCTCGCCACGGTCGATCCGGTCCAGCGAGCCCCGGAAGTAGACCGGGCGCTCGCCAGGCAGCGCCGCCGGCAGCTCGAGGTCCGGTCCGAAGCGCTCCTCGGCGGCGGCCGGCCGCAGGCCGGGGAACGGATAGAGCTTCCCCGAGCGGAGGAGGCGCTCCAGGGTCCTGCGGGCCCGGGCCTGGGCGAGCGCCCAGAGGCGCGGGTGGCCGGTGGGCGCGCGCCGGGCGTGGTCCCGCGCAGCGGCCTCGACCGCCGCCGGGACGAGGTCCTCGGGCAAGGTGGCCGGGTCGGCCCCGGCCAGCCCCAGCGCGAGGAGTCGCTTGACCAGCTGCTCGAGCGCCTCGTGGAGGAACTGGCCACGGCCGCGAGCGTCCAGCTCCTCGGCGCCGTCCTCGGGGGGATCGAGCCCGAGCACCTTGCGGGACAGTCCCTGGAACGGACAGTTGGCAAGCGCGGTGAGGCTGGTCGACGAGAGCGGCCCGTCCGGGGAGCCGCCGAGCCGGGCCTCCACCGCAGCCACCACGTCCGTCGCCGGGCCGAGCCTGCCGCTGTGCGCCCCGGGCGCGATCAGGCCCGCGCTGGCCAGGAGGCGCTCCGCCTCGACGCCTGCCAGCACCCGGGCTTCCTCCAGCCAGGGCGCGCCCGCCACCGCCTCCAGCGCGGCGTGGGCGACGGGGTCGGACGGGTCGCTGCGGAGGTCCGGCGCCACCGACGCCTCGAGCGCCAGCCGGACCCGCGCCCAGGCCGGACCCGGCGCCTCGGCGAGCAGGGGAACCGTCTCTGCGGAGGTGTCACGCTCCGCCGTCCCGGTGACGGCGAGCAGTCGCTGCACGACGTCCGCGGGAGCCCCGCCCGCGCCCCGCCGGCGGGCCACGGCGAGCCGACCGGCGGAGGCGAACGCCCGGCCCAGGCGCCAGCGGTCCACCGCCTCGTCGACGGCGCCGCGGGCCTCTCCGCTCCCCACGAGCGACGGCACCGCCACCCGGCCCAGCACGCCGTGGATGGCCTGGCGCTCCTCGTCTCCCAGCAGCGACGGCTCGGCCCGCCGGGGAAAGCTCGCCGCGTCCAGCCCGGCGACGCCGAGGAAGTCGAGCGGTCGTCCGTCCAGCGCCTCGAGGGGAAGGACGTCCACCCCACCGGCCATGCCCGGAGCGCTCTCGACCCTGAGCCGGGCTGCGGCGTCGGCGAGCCAGCGGGCGAACGCGGGGCCCTCCAGCTCCGGCCCCTGGGTCCGCGCCGCCTTCCACCCGGCGCGGGTGTCCCGGACGAAGGCCCGCCAGACCTCCACCGCCGCCGCCTCGCGGGCGGTGGCCCGGCGGGCGAGCGGATCGGACTCCAGGGGCTCGTGCTCGATCGCCGTCCAGAATCCCCCCACCTCGAGCCCGGCGCGCCAGGCCTCGAGCAGGGCGGCCAGCCGTCCCCGGCGCGGGATGCGGTCGGCCAGGTGGAGGAGCGCGCTCGCGGCCCGGAGCAACCGCTCCGCCGCGTCCGCGTCGCGGTCGCCCCCTGCGGCGCGGCTCCGGGTGGCGAACGCCTCGAGCCGGACCTGGTAGCCGCTGGCGGCGCCCTCCGCGCCGAGCGTCCGGTCTCGCACCCCGGCGCGGCGGAGCAGCGACAGCGGGTCGGGGCGTCCGTCGAGCCGCAGCGCGGGCAGCAGCCGCTGCTTCAGGAGCCAGGCCACGTCCTCCGCCGGCGCCCCACGCCCGGCGAGACCCGCCCAGAGAAGGCCCACCCTCCCGGCCACGGTGGTGGCGAGCGGGACGGGAGCGCGACGGCCGACCCGGAACCCCGCGTCCTCGAGCGCTCGCTCGAGCTCCCGGCCGTCCTCGGGGGCGAGCACGGCGAGCGCGCAGCGGTCCACCGAGGCTCCGGCCTCGACGGCGCGGCGGAGCGCATCCACCAGCGCCGCGGCCTCTCTCCCTGGACCGGGAGACAGCACCGCCTCCATCCCGGCAGCGGGGACGCTCCCGGGGGCGGCGAGGCCGAGCCGGCGAACGGCCTCGGACAGCGCGCCCTCGGCGAGCTCCGGGAGCAGCTCGACGCCGGGCAGGTCCGGTCCGGCCTCGAATGCCTGGAGGAGCGGCTCCACCGCGGCGTCGAGGCTGGCGTCTCCGGTCAGCGGAACGCGCAGGACCAGCGTGCGGCCGGCGGTCGAGGCGGCGCGGGCCAGCGCCGCGAGAAAGCCCACCACGCCGGGCGGGAACGGCGGCGCCACCGTCAGCGCCAGCTGTTCCGCGGCGAGTGTCTCCGGCCACCCCCGCGCGAGCACGCCACTCGCGGTGACCCACCGGGCGGAGGCGAGCTCCACTGCCGCGGCGGTCATGCGCGCCCGGGAGGCCTCGACCAGTCGCCCGAGATGTGCGAGCCGAGCGCCTGCAGGGCCCATGCGCTCGGCCGCCTCGGCGAGGGCGTCCGCGGAGACGCTCCCCAGGGCGAGCTCCTCCAGCAGCGATTCGAGTCCGCGCAGGAACGAGGCGCTCCGGGCCAGCGCCCCGAACGGCCCCGGGCCCACCGTCTCCACCGCCGCGGACAGGAGGCCGTGGAGGGCGGGGCCGCTGCACGTCCGGAGCTCGGACGGGGGCACGACGGCGTCGCGCAGCCGCTCGAGTGTCCAGCCGTCGGTGTCGTACACGCCGCGCATGGGGGGTCGGCGACGGTACGCCCGGGCAATGACATCGCCCGGGGGGAGGGAAACCGCCTGGCAGACAGGCGAGCCAGCGCGCTCGAATTCACCGGAGACCGCTCCTCGAAAGGCTCCTCAGCGGTCCGGAGCCCTGGTGCGGAGCTGCTCGGCACAGCTGGCGGCCGTCTTCGCCACGGGGTCCATCGCGGAGCGCGTCCTCGCCTCGGCGGCCACCGCCCGGCACCCGGCAGCTCCGGAGGACGCCAGGGCCTCCGCCGATCGCTGCCGGACGACGGCGTCCCGGTCACGGAGGAAGGGGGCCAGGAACCCCACGGCGTCGACACCGAGCACGCCCGGCGCGGCATCCACCGCGGCCGAACGAAGCAGCGGCGGCATCGAGTGGTCCGAGGCGAGCTGTCGGACCAGCGGCGCCGCCGATTCGGGCCGCACCACGCCGAGCGCGGCCAGCGCCCGCGCGCGCCAGGTGGGGAGCGCCCGGGCATCCCGGGCCACCGCCTCCAGCGCTGGCGCGGCACCCGGGCCCAGCGCGCGCCACTCGGCCACCGTCACCGCCCGGTAGGCCCCGAGCAGGCCCTGGACCCGGGCCCGGACGTCGGAGTCCGCCCCCGCAGCGCACGCGCTTCCGCCCAGCAGGAGCACGGCCCCGAGGAGGATGCCGGTCAGGGGCGCGATCACAGCGGGCGCACCAGCGGGTTCATCCGCATCACTTGCCCCTGCTGAGGGGAGACGTTCCCGCGCGACAGGTCCGTGAGCTGCCAGAACATGAGGTAGTCCGCGCCGCCGCAGGCCTGGGTGCCCTGGGTGCAGCTCGTGCCGTCCACCTCCGTGGGCTGGGCGGGCGCGCCTGGCTGATCGGCGCAGCTGCTGCGGTCGGCCGCGCTGACGCACAGCGAGCACAGGCACTGCGGGGTGTCGGTCAGCGGATCGAAGTCCTCGCCCGAGGCGCCCTGGCTCTCGGTGGGATGAAACAGGCCCAGCGCATGACCGACCTCGTGCGCCACCGTCTCCCCGACCACGTCGGGACCGCACCCGAGGTTGAACGCGTTCCCGCATCCCGCAGTGCTGCCGATGTCCCCCAAGGAGACGATGGCCCCGCCGGCCGTGGTGCCGTTGAAGGTGGACACGCCCGGAATCGCACCGTCGTAGCCGACCAGCCGCGTCCCGAGGGGCGCGTTGGGCTCGGTGATCTGCTCGACCAGGAACAGGCTGGCCACGTTCCCCGGGCGGGCGAGCATCAGCAGCTGGCGGTACTCGCTGCACGGCTCGGCCGTGAGGGCGGGGCTCACCTGCACCATGGCCCAGCGGGTCCGGGCCCACGCGGGCACGTCGTAGTAGGTGACGGTCTGCAGGCAGATGCCCGCCCGGGCGAAATCCCCGGTCATCCGCTGCAGCATCCGCCGGAAGTTGGGGTCGTTCGGGGCGCTCGCCGCCGAGACGCTGCCGCCAACCAGATAGATGGCCAGGTCCAGCGCGCCGCGCTCGGGGATTCCGCCCGAGCGGGTGAGGACGGTGACGTCGTAGTGGTTGGCGGTGGAGCCGGAGGCCGGGTCGCCGCAGCCGAGCGCCTTGCACTCGTGGAGCAGGTCACTGACAGTCAGGCTCCACGTCCCGGGCGTGAGCCCCTGTGCCGACATCTGGAGCCCGGCGGTGCCGTTGGGAAAGGTGACCGCCGCCGTCACCGGGGAGATGGGAGAGAAGGTCAGCGCGCGGTCGGACGGCGCCGCATCGAACGAGGTCGGGTAGTCGAAGAAGGTCCCGTTCGGCGCCTCGATGGGGGTCGGGACCGGCGAGTTCGGCAGCACCCCTCCGAGGACGCCCACCTTGGACACGTTGCTCGACTGCCCCTGCGAGACCACGGTGAAGCCGCTCGTCCCGGCCGGCAGCTGGAACTGGACCTTCTCCCCGACCTGGTGAACCCCCAGTGGCAGCGTCGCGCCGATGGCGGGCGGAGCCGGGGCGTAGGTGCTCTGCACGATGGGCTGCACGCATCCGTTGATCTCCGGGACGTCGATGGTCCCGCCGCTGCTGGCCGCCGGCGCGCCGGGACAGCTGACGGCGGTGGCAGGGGCGGAGGCCGGAGCGAGGCAGACCTTCCCCGCGTTGCCGGCGGTCCCGCAGACCAGACCCGTGGGACAAACGTCGCCCGAGGCGCAGGAGGGCAGGCAGAACTGCCCGGTGGACAGCTGCACGCAGGCGTTGCCGGCGGGGCACGTGCCGCCGGAGCAGGAGGAGGTGCAGACCCCACCCGGGAAGTCGGCGTTGTCGAAGCAGGTGAGCCCGCCGGCGCAGCTCGGCTTGCAGCTGGCCGAGCCGAGGTCCGGCGTGGTTCCGGTGCACGCAGCACCGAGCGCGGCGAGCACCGCGAGGAGACACGACGCTGGAGTCCGCACGCGGGCGGAAGCGTAGCAGGCTGTCCCCGCCCGGGGCGTCAGGGAACGCGCCGCACCGTCGCACCGCGCACGGCGCCCCACGGCTGGGCGGGGGTCCAGGAGACATGTCCGTCGATTCCCCACCCCACTCGCACCGCCTGACCCCGGCTCCACTCCATCCACAGCACCGCGCCGTCTGGCTCGGCCGCCTCGTCGAGACAGGCCACCCGGGTCTGGACTCCGTCCGGGTGGTGCAAGGTCGCGGCAAAGCGCTCGTGGGAGTGGCCGCAGAGGAGCCAGTGAGGCTGCACCTCGTCGACCAGGCTCCGGGTCATTGGATTTCCCATCCAGGGACGCACCGGCTTCCCCGGAGTCCGGGCGAAGAGCCCGCGCGGCCACTCATGGGTGAGGAGCAGGTCGAGCTGCCGCTCGCCGCGGAGCCGCTCCACCTCCCCGCGCCGGAAGTACCCTGCCTGCTTGCGCGTGGCCGCGGTGGTGGGCGCCTGGAGCGGAGTGTCGAGCCACTTCGGCGCGTAGATGCCGGAGAGCCAGCCGACGCGCACCCCGGCGATGGTCGCCGTGCCCACCCGGCCGAGGAAGTGGACGCCGGGCGCGACCTCGCCGCCCTCCGGGACGGCGTGCAGGCTCTCGAAGTCCTCGTTGTTCCCGCCGATGAAATGGAAGGGGCGCTTCATCCGTGACTCGCCGAGGGCGAAGGCGGGGAACTCCGCGGGCATGGTCCGCTTGGCGGCCTTGCGCCGGTGGTCGTCGGGGGTGGCGAAGGCCTCCACGTCCCCCACCGCGAGGACCGCGTCGATGGGGCGCCCCAGCGCGCGCTCGAGCGTGTCCAGCCAGGTCTGCACCCGGTGGAAACGCCCGTGGATGTCACCCACCCCCACGATGAGAGCGGTGTCGCTCATGTGCCCGTGCCCTCGGCTCGGGGCCGGTGTTAACAAGGTTGGCTGCGCATGTCCGAGCCCGACGTCATCTCCATCCGGGGCGCCTCCGAGCACAACCTCAAATCCGTCTCCCTCGACGTCCCGAAGAAGGCGCTGGTGGTCTTCAGCGGGGTGAGTGGGAGCGGAAAGAGCTCGCTGGCCTTCGACACCCTCTACGCCGAGGGACAGCGGCGCTACGTGGAGAGCCTGTCGGCATACGCCCGGCAGTTCCTGGGGCAGATGGAGAAGCCGAAGTACGAGACCCTCCGCGGGCTGTCGCCCACCATCTCCATCGAGCAGAAGGCGGCGAGCAACAACCCCCGCTCGACGGTGGGGACGGTGACCGAGGTCCACGACTACCTGCGCGTGCTCTACGCCTCCATCGGCGTTCAGCACTGCTGGAAGTGTGGGCGCCGGGTGGGCCGCCAGTCGGCACAGCAGATCGTCGACGAGATCCTCCGGATGCCGGCGGGGACCAAGCTGATGGTGCTCGCTCCCCTGGTGCAGGAGCGGAAGGGCGAGCACCGCGAGCTGCTGGCCGACGCGCAGAAGCGGGGCTTCGCCCGGGCGCGGATCGACGGGCGGGTGCATGGCCTCGAGGAGCCCATCACCCTGGACAAGAAGGCCAAGCACAGCATCGAGGTGGTGGTGGACCGGCTGGTGCTCAAGCCGGATCTCCGCTCGCGCCTCACCGACTCGGTGGAGACCGCGCTCCGCGAGGGCAAGGGCGTGCTGCTGCTCACCGACGAGAGCGGCGGGACCCCGCGGGTGATGAGCGAGCTGAACGCCTGCCACCACTGCGGCCTGTCGTTCGGAGAGCTGACGCCGGCGCACTTCAGCTTCAACAACCCCCTGGGGATGTGCCCGGACTGCAACGGGCTGGGGACGAAGCCGGAGATGGACCCGGACCTCATCGTCCCGGACCCGTCGCGCACCATCCGCGAGGGGGCGGTGGAGCCCTGGAGCAGCGGGATGGTCCGGGGCGAGGGATGGACGGCGGAGTTCGTCGAGCAGCTGGCCAAGGCCTTCGACATCGACCTCGACGTCCCCTGGTCGAAGCTGAGCAAGCGCGAGCGGGAGGTGGTGCTCTACGGGACGGGCGGCAAGGAGTTCACCGTCAAGTGGGGCTCGGGCGGGAAGTGGACGATGGAGTGGGAGGGAATGGTCCACAAGCTGCTCCGCTCGTTCCGGACGACGAACAGCGAGGCGATGCGGAAGTACTACGCACGCTTCTTCTCTCCCCAGCCCTGCCCCACCTGTCATGGCGAGCGGCTCAAGCCCGAGGTGCGCGCGGTCAAGGTGCACGGCAAGAGCATCGTCGAGCTGTCGCGGCTGACCATCGCCGAGGCGCGCGAGTTCCTGGCCGGGATGCCGCTGACCGCGGCCGAGGAGCCGGTCGCCCGGGAGCTGCTGAAGGAGATCCAGAGCCGGCTGGGGTTCCTGCTCGACGTGGGGCTCGGCTACCTGACACTGGACCGGAGCGCGGCGACGCTCTCCGGAGGCGAGAGCCAGCGCATCCGGCTCGCCTCGCAAATGGGGAGCGAGCTCACTGGGGTGGTCTACATCCTGGACGAGCCGAGCATCGGGCTGCACCAGCGGGACAACGGCAAGCTGCTGGCGACGCTCAAGCGGCTGCGGGACCTCGGCAACTCGGTCATCGTCGTCGAGCACGACGAGGAGACCATGGACGCTGCGGACTGGATCGTCGACTTCGGTCCCGGCGCCGGCGAGCTCGGCGGCCGCATCGTGGCCCAGGGCACGCCGGCCCAGGTGAAGGCGCACCCCCACAGCCTCACCGGCGCGTACCTGAGTGGGCGGGAGATGATCGAGGTTCCCCGCCACCGCCGTGAGCCGGGGAAGGCGCGGCTGGTGGTCGAGGGGGCGAAGGAGAACAATCTCCAGAACGTCACGGTGGAGTTCCCGATCGGGCTGCTGATCGCGGTGACCGGCGTCAGCGGAGCGGGGAAATCCACGCTGGTGAACGAGATCCTCTACCCTGCCCTCTCCCAGCGGCTGAGCGAGGCGCGGGTGGTACCGGGGCGGCACAAGGCGGTGAAGGGCGTCGAGCACCTGGACAAGGTGATCGACATCGACCAGAAGCCGATCGGCCGCACCCCGCGGAGCAACCCGGCGACGTACACCAAGGTGTTCGACTCCATCCGCGAGGTGTTTGCCCTGACACAGGAGGCGCGGGCCTTCGGGTACGAGGCGAGCCGCTTCAGCTTCAACGTCAAGGGCGGCCGCTGCGAGTCATGCGAGGGCGACGGGGTGAAGCTGGTGGAGATGCACTTCCTCGCCGACGTGTACGTGCCCTGCGAGGTCTGCGGCGGCAAGCGCTTCAACGACGCCACGCTGCGGGTCCGGTACAAAGGGAAGAACATCGCCGAGGTGCTGCAGATGAGCATCCACGAGGCGAAGGAGCACTTCAGTGTGCACCGGGACATCGTGCGGGTGCTCCAGACGCTGGAGGACGTGGGGCTCGGATACTTGCGGCTCGGACAGAGCTCGCCCACGCTGTCTGGCGGCGAGGCGCAGCGGATCAAGCTCAGCCGGGAGCTGGCGCGGACGGCGACCGGGAAGACGCTCTACATCCT
>DATIWB010000090.1:0-20837 GCA_035519675.1 Myxococcaceae bacterium | reverse complement strand
ACCCCGTCGCGCATCGTCGGCCGGCCCACCTCCCAGAACCCGAGCAGCTTGGAGGAGGCAAGCAGCATCCGCTTGCCGTCCGGCGTGGCCTCGCAGGACATCACCTTGCCCAGCTTGCTCCCCGCCCGCGCGACCGGCTCGCCGTCGGCGTCGCGGAGCTGGATGCCCCCGCGCTCGCCCCGGGTGACGAAGGCGCCCCCCGGCGGCACGCACCCCCCGAGCAGCTCCTGGTCCACCGGCAAGGTCTGCACCCTCCGCCCGGTGCGCACCGCGACCCGCTCGAGGTGGTAGTGGCGGCTGCAGCCGATGGAGCAGCCGCTCCGGAGCAGGCTCACACAGGACTCCTCGGCCACCGGCGCCAGCACGTTCTCCCCGTCCGACGAGAGGACCAGCTCCGGCACCGTCTGCAGCCCGGCCCACGCCGACGGGTCACGCACCCCCAGCACGCTGTCCGCCGAGGGGCGCATCAGCTCCGCCACCTGGGCCTGGGCCGAGGCGCAGGCCGGTGTCGCGCGCACCGGGTCTGGCGCCGGAGGCGGGACGAGCAATCGTCCGGCCGCGCCGTCCGAGCCGCGCCAGGTGCGGACCGAATCGTCCTCGTGCTGCGAGAGCAGCGTCTCCGAGCCCGGGGTGAAGCGGAGGTCCACCACCGCACCGCCCGGGACCGAGCCCGTGAGCCGCTGCGCCCGCGTGCCCACGTCCCACACCGACCAGACGCCGGCGGCATCTCCCGAGGCGAGCCTCGCCCCATCCGGCGAGAAGCGCAGCGCCGACACCTGGGCGCGGTGCCCCGGCGGGGGCGCGGCGGGAGCTCCGTTGCGGACGTCGAGCCGGACCAGGGTGGTGGAGATCGGGTCCACCCGGTCGCGCACCTGACCGGCCGCGGCGACCAGCACCGAGCCGTCCGGAGCGAAGAGCGCGGCGGTCACCTGCACCGGGTGGATCTCCCAGCGGATGCGCCCGGTGGGCAGCTCGATGAGCCGGAGCACCCCCGAGGTCCGGGCCTCGTCGCACTCCTCGCCGCCGGTCACCGCGGAGACCAGCGCCAGCGTGCCGTCGTCGGAGAAGGTGAGCGCCCGCAGCGACTCGCCTTCGCACGCCCGGCCGCGAGCGCGGAGGACGTCCAGCCGGAAGCTGCCGCCCTGCCGGTCGTAGCCACGCACGGTGCCGTCCTGCCCCACCGTGAGGAGCCGGCCGTCGGCGGTGGGCTGCATCGCGAGGATGCGCCCGTCCTGGGCGTGGAAGCGCGTCAGCTGACCGCCCTCGAACGGGATGAGCTCCACGTCGCCCTCGGGGGTGGCGCGGAAGGCGGCCGAGCCGTCCGGTGCGGTCGCCAGGGCCGTGGTTCCGTCCGCGCCCGGGACCGGCAGGTCACGCGGCGGCCGCTGCCCGCTGGGGTCACAGACCCGGAGCGCGAGCCCCTCGGAGGTGACCAGCCGCCCGTCGCCGGTGGCCGCCAGCGGAGCGGCGAGGAGGCAGCCGGCATTCCGGTCCCCCGGGAGTCCCAGACCGCTGGGCCCGATGAGCGCCCGCGTCCCGGGGGAGGCCACGCCGAGCTGCTGCCAGTCGGCCACGTCCAGCAGCCGCGCGAACCCCGCGGCGTCGATGGCCACCACGCGCCGGGCATCGAGCGCCACCAGCGTGTGGACCCGACTGGACGAGGCGAGGTCGGCGCGTCCCAGCGTACCGGCGGATTCGGTGGAGAACGACGGGGCGGCGAGGGAGGACGCCGAGACGAGCGCGAGCAGGACGAAGGAACGCACGGCGCCTCCTAGGCTAGCGGGGCGACCCCCTCCAGCAACAGCCGGGTAGATCGCCACTCGGGGACGCACGGGGAACACGCCGCATTCACACCCACGCGGCTGGACGACGCTTCCCCCCGGACAGCCGTCCGGCGCCGGACGGCTGTGGTGTCCACCCCACTCCCGGCCGGCCGAGGCGCGCGGTCCATCCCGGGGCGCGGCGGGGGGCGGCCCTGGGCATCGATTCGAGGACGGCGCGGCTCGATGACCTACGATGAGGCCGGCCGAGGCGGGTGCCTCGCCAGGCATCCCCGGGGAGGTCGTGATGTTCGTCGGTCACCTCGGCGTCGGGCTCGCCCTGTCCTCTCGCTCCCGCGCCTTCCGGCTGGGCACGCTCCTCGGAGGGGTGATGCTGCTGGACGTGCTGCTCGGGCTCTTCGTGCTCGCTGGATGGGAACGGGTCATCGTCCCCCCCGACTTCGCCTCGGGGCACTACCTGGAGTTCGTCTTCCCGTACTCGCACGGCCTCGCGGCGAGCCTGGCCTGGTCGGGGCTCGCCGCAGCGCTCGCCGGCAGCGGCGTCCTCCTGCTCGGCCGGGGCAGCGCGGCGGCGTGGGTGGCAGCGGCGGCGGTGGCCTCGCATTTCCTCTGCGACGCGGTGGAGCACGTCCGTGGGCTTCCGCTGCTCGGCGAGGGCTCGCCACACCTCGGGCTCGGCCTCTGGCGGGTGATGGGCTGGGCGCTGGCCCTCGAGCTGCTCCTGCTCGCCGGCGGGGCGGGGCTCTTCCTCCGTTCGCGCCCCGGGCTTCCGCGTGGCCGCCGCGCGGTGCTGCTGACGGTGCTCGGAGCGCTGGCGGTCATGCAGGCCATCGGCCAGCTCGCCGGAGCCCAGCCGCCGCCTCCCCCGGCGCTGGCCGCGAGCTGGATCGGACAGACACTGGTGCTGGTGCTGCTCGGGCTGTGGGCGGATCCGGCGCCGCTCAGGTCACCGGCTGCGGCTTCGGCTGTGCCGGCCGCCCGCTGACCGGAAGGGGCTCCGGGGAGCCCGGAGCGGGGGGCGGGGGCGGCGTCGCCGGCGGGCCGTCCTTGAACCGGAACTCGACGTCCACCACCCCTCCATCCGGGGGCGGGACCTCGTCGGCGCCCACGTCCCGGAGCAGGGCGATCATCGCCGAGTTGACCGCGAGCACGTCGGCCCGCAGCCCCTTCAGCCCGTGCACCTTGCCCACCTCGACCATCCGCCGCATCAGCGCGGTGCCCACGCCCTTCCGCTGCCAGGCGTCGGCGATGACGATGCCCAGCTCGCCGATGCCGCTGACCGGATCGAGGTCGTAGCGGGTGAGCCCGATGAGCGTGCCGTCCTCGGGCAGCTCGGCCACGAAGGCGCAGCCGCGCTGCGGGTCGGCGTCGAGCAACGCCTGGATCTCGTCGCGCGGGTAGCGGGTGCGGAGGTGGTGGTAGCGTGAGTAGACCGACTCGGGCGACAGGCCGTACAGCAGCTGCTGCACCTTCGCCTCGTCGGTGAGCCGGGCGGCACGCACCCGGATCTCCCGGCCGTCGCGGAGGTTCTCCTCCCAGGAGCGGACGTCGAGCGGGGGCTTCGGGACCGCCTGATCCTGGAACACCCACCGCCGCTCCTTGGCGGCGGCGAGCAGCTCGGCCCGGTGGTCGGGATGGGCAATGGCGGTCAGGGCCAGCGCCCGCTCGCGCACCGACTTGCCCCAGAGGTCCGCCACCCCGTACTCGGTGACCACGAAGCGCACGTCGCCACGGCTGGTCACCACCGCCGACCCCTCGGGGAGGGTGGGCTGGATCCGGCTCACCGTGCCCTCCCGGGCGAGCGAGGGAAGGACGATGAGCGCCCGACCCTCGTAGCTCCGGGAGGCGCCGCGGACGAAGTCCACCTGGCCCCCGATGCCCGAGTAGAAGCCGCCGTCGAGCGTGTCCGCCGCCACCTGACCGGTCAGGTCCACCGCCAGCGCGGTGTTGATCGACACCATCCGGACGTTCTGGGAGATGACGTAGGGGTCGTTGACCCAGTCGCTCGCCCGGAGCTCGAGGTCGGGGTTCTCGTGCGCCCACTCGTAGAGCGCCCGGGTGCCCATGAGGAAGCTGGCCACCATCTTCCCCGGGGCGAGCGTCTTGCGCAGCCCGTTGACCACCCCGAGCTTCGCCAGCTCCATCATCCCGTCGGAGAGCATCTCGGTGTGGATCCCGAGGTCGTGGTGGTTTCTCAGCGAGGCCAGCACCGCGCTGGGAACCTCGCCGATGCCGACCTGCAGGGTCGCCGCGTCCGGCACCAGGTCCGCCACCAGCTCGCCGATGGCGCGGCCCACCTCGTCGGCGGGCGCCGGCTCGCGCTCGGGGAGGGGAGTGTCCACCGCCACCACGTGCTTGCAGCGGCGGATGTCGAGCAGCGTGTCCCCGGGCGTCCGCGGCATGCGCGGATTCACCTCGGCGAGGATGAGTCGCGCCGAGTCCACCGCAGCGCGGACGATGTCCACCGACACCCCGAGCGACACCATCCCGTGAGCATCGGGCGGGCTCACCTGGATGAGCACGGCGTCGACGCTCAGCCGGCTGGACTTGAGGAGATGGGGAATCTCCGAGAGGAACACCGGCGTGAAGTCCGCGCGCCCGTCCCGGACCGCCTCACGGACGTTGGCCCCGATGAAGAAGGCGTTGTGCCGGAACCGGCCCTCGCAGGCGGCGGCGGTGTAGGGCGCCGGCCCGAGCGTCATCAGATGCACCAGCTCGTTGTCCGAGAGCTGCCAGGCGGCATCCACCATCGCCTGGACCAGGCGGGTGGGCTCGGCGGCGCCGGAGCCAATGAGGATCCGACGCCCCGGCCGGAGCGCACGGACCGCCTGCTCGGGGGTGGTCAGCAGCCGCGCCCAGCGCGTTCGCCACTCCGGGTCGGGTTCGGCGCGGAAGCCGTCGTGGGTTTCTGACACAGTGCGGCAATCCTAGCAGCCAGGGGGCGTCTCCGCGCGCGGTCCGGATTCTAGTGTCGATGCGCCGCCCGCATCGCGCGCATCGAGAAGAATAGCAAAAACGGCCCCTTGTCCACGTGACCGAACGGCTGCTACCGGTCCGGCCGGGCTCGCGCCGCCTCGAGCTCGAGCATCATCTCCAGCGCCTGACCATCGGCGAGATGCTCCAGCACGTCGAGCTGCTGGATGACCTCCTCGTCCTCGGCGCTCCGGGCGGGCGGCGGCAGGGCGACCCCGCCATCGGGAGTCGGGGGGTGGGCGCCAGCGTCCAGGGACAGGAGGAGCAGGACCGCGAGGAGTCCGGTCACCTGCCGCGCCTCTCCCGCATCTCCCGGAGCCGCTGGCGCATCTGCTCCCGCTGCTCCCGCGACATCGACCGCCACTCGCGGAGGTTCTCCAGCATCTGCCGCCGGCGCTCGGGGTTGGCCCGGAGGTACTCGCGCATCTGCTGGCGCAGGTCCTGCCGCTGCTCGGGGGTGAGCTTCTGGAACTCACGCCACTGCCCCAGGAGCCGCTGCCGCTCGTCCGGCGAGAGCTGCTGGAAGGCCTGGAGGTTCTGCCGCACCCGCTCCTTCTCCTCGGGCGGGAGCGCGCGCCAGCGGGCGACGTTCGCCTGCAGGCGGGCCTGCTCGTCCAGCGGGAGCGCCTTGAACTGCCGGAGCCGCTCCCGGAGCTGCGCCTTCTCCTGCTCGCTCATCCGATCGAACCGCGCCGCCGCATCGTCGCCAGCGGCCTCCGCCTGGGACCAGGCGGGTGCTGCCGAGAGCAGCGCCAGGGTCAGCAGCCAGGTCCTCATGGCCGGCCCTCCTTCTGCAGCTGGTCGAGCTGCTCCACCACCTCGAGATCGTCCGCGGAGAGGCCCACCACCTCGTAGTCACTGAGCAGCTCGTAGTGTTCGGCCACCGCGAGCTCGGTGCGCTGCTCGGCCCGCGCGGTCACCGCGCGCTCGCCCACCACCACCGCGACCACCGCCGCCGTCGCCAGCACCACCCCGGCCGGGGCGAGGACCCCGGGCCGGAACCACGCCCGCATCCGCTCGGGCCAGGGCCGGGGAAGCGCGTCGACCTCGGCCAGCACCCGGCGCCGGAGCCCGGCCGACGGCTCGAAGGCGGCAAGCGCGCTCAGCTCGCTCAGAGTCCGGCGGAGCAGGGCCTCCGTCGCCCGACAGTCGGAGCAGGAGGTCAGGTGGCCCCGCACCCGCGCCGCCTCGACGGCGGACAGCTCGCCGTCCAGGTATGCGGTCAACTCGTCTTCCACGGTGCAGCTCATGCCTCGCTCCTCGCGGGGCCCTTGGCCCCTGCCTGCCATGCCTCCACCGCCCGGGCGACCGAGAGGGTCGCGCGGTGGATGAGACTCTTCACCGCGGCCTCGCTCGCCGAGAGCACCTCGGCGATGTCGCGGTACGCCATTCCCTCGAAGCGGCAGAGCGCGAAGGCGGTCCGCTCGCGCTCGCTCAGCCGCTGCAGCGCCGCGGCCACCGTCGCCTCGAGCTCCCGGCCCTCGACGGCCCGCTGGGGCGAGTGGGCCTCCGGTGCAGCCATCTCCACGGGCCTGTCCTCCTCGCCCTCGTCCCTCACGTGCCTCACCCGGTACTCGCCCTTCCGGACCTCGTTCAGGCAGTGGTTCGCCGCCACCCGGAAGAGGAAGGTCTTGAACCGCGCGGTGGGCCGGTAGCGGCCTGCATGTCGGTACAGCTTCACGAAGATGTCCTGCGTCAGCTCCTCTGCCTTCCCTGCGTCCTGGACGAAGCGGTGGGCGAAACGGGCCACCGACCGGTGGTGCCGGTCGTAGAGCGCTGCGAAGGCGGCGGTGTCACCGGCCGCCACCCGCAGCATCAGGGCCGCGTCCTCGTCCGTTCGTTCGTCCACGGGCACTGGATGTGAACACGGGTGCAGACCCGGCGGTTGCGGGATGGCCGCGTGGCCGCGGCCCGGGTCCCCTGGTAAGGAGAACGGGTCGCTGTGGAACGGCAACAGGCACACATCGCCCCCGGTCCTCCGGGGGAGCTCGAGCCAGCGGTGGGGCAAGACCTGCTCGAGCACGCGCTGGCCACCGCGCGAGCCCCCGGTGCGGATGAGGACACCCGGCGCGCCTTCGCAGACCGGCTGGCCCGGCTGGATCTCGGGGACCCCCGGTCCACCGCGGACCGGCTGCTCCAGCTGCTCGCCTCGGGTGAGCTCGCCACCTTCCGCGGCTCTGACGGGAGCTCGGCACGCGCGGCGGCCGTCGAGCGGCTGCTCGCGCTCGGCTACCCCTACGCCCTCGAGGTGAGCCCGGAGGACCTCGCCCACTGGCGGGCGGAGCGCCCGTCCGAGGCGACCGACGGCCGCGGCCTGGCGGTGCTGGTGATGACCGTGGCGGTGTGCCTCTCGCTCTGGGGCGTGTCCGAGCCGCCCACGGGCCTGGGGATGGCCTCGGTGCTGGCGCTCGAGGCGGTGACGGTCGCCGGAGCCGTGCGGCCGTCGCTCCGGGGCTGGGCCCGGCGGGCGGTCTTCGCCCTGGGCGTGCTGGCGTGCGTCCTGGGGTTCCGCTTCGGGGTGGCGACGGTGCTCCCCGGGGTGGCGGCGCTGGTCAGCGCGCGCTTCATCTGGCCAAGGGGTGTCAGGGGGGTCGACTAGGAGATCGCCGTCGGCGATACTGAAACAGCGTTCAGTCCATTGCTTCCGAGCTTGGAGCTCGGGCGAGGTCCAGGCACCCCATGTCGTTGAACCCAGAGAAGGAAAAGGCGATCGAGCTGGCGATGGGCGCGGTGGAGCGCCAGTTCGGCAAGGGCTCCATCATGCGGCTCGGCAAGGACGAGCCGCTGATCCGCGACATCCAGGTCATCTCCACCGGCTCCATCTCGCTGGACATCGCGCTGGGCGTCGGCGGTGTGCCGCGGGGCCGCATCGTGGAGATCTACGGGCCGGAGTCCTCCGGCAAGACGACCCTCTCGCTTCACGTGGTGGCCGAGGCCCAGAAGAAGGGCGGCATCTGCGGTTACATCGACGCCGAGCACGCCATGGACGTGGGCTACGCCCGCAAGCTCGGGGTGCGCACCGACGACCTGCTCCTCTCCCAGCCGGACACCGGAGAGCAGGGGTTGGAGATCGCCGAGATGCTGGTCCGCTCCGGCGCCATCGACGTGCTGGTGATCGACTCGGTGGCGGCCCTGGTCCCCAAGGCCGAGCTCGAGGGCGAGATGGGCGACGCGCACATGGGGGTCCAGGCGCGGCTGATGAGTCAGGCGCTCCGCAAGCTCACCGGCACCATCGCCAAGAGCCAGACCTGTGTCATCTTCATCAACCAGATCCGGATGAAGATCGGGGTGATGTTCGGCAATCCGGAGACCACCACCGGCGGCAACGCGCTGAAGTTCTACGCCAGCCAGCGGCTGGACATCCGCCGCATCGGCGCCATCAAGAACGGCGAGCAGGTGGTGGGGAGCCGGACCCGGGTGAAGGTGGTGAAGAACAAGGTCGCCCCGCCCTTCAAGGAGGTCGAGTTCGACATCATGTACGGCACGGGCATCTCCCGGGAGGGAGACCTGCTGGACATGGCCTCCACCGAGAACATCGTGGAGAAGAGCGGCGCCTGGTACGCCTACGCCGGCGAGCGCATCGGCCAGGGCCGGGAGAACGCCAAGGACTACCTGCGTGACCATCCCGAGGTCTCCGCCAGCATCGAGCGCAAGCTGCTGGAGAAGGTCGGGGTGCTGAAGCCATCGCCGGTGCAGGCGGTGCCGGACGAGACGGACGAGAAGCGTGCCCGCGTCAAGGCGGTGAAGTGACGACAGGAGGGCGGCTGCCCCGCGTCGCCCTCCGGTGCTCCTCGGCAGTCTGCTTGAACTGTTCGCCCCCCGGGGGTTAGGTCAGGGCCGCGGCCTTCGATTGGGTCAGGAGCCCCGGCGTCGGGTAGGCCGGGGCCGCGGCGAGGGGCGGGCGCAGGAGACATGAGCTTCGGTCAGTCGGGCTGGTTCACGGCGCTCCTGGAGCAGGAGCTGGCGAAGCACGAGCCGCTGGTCGACGCGCGCGCTCCCGGCACCAGCCCGCGGGCGCGCGCCAGGGCGCACGTCCGGATTGTGCTCCACGACAGCGGTCTGCTCTACGGGACGCCGGAGAAGGTCGAGCACCCCACGGGGATGACGCGCGAGGAGCAGCTGTCGCTCGCCGTGCTGCGGACCCTGGTGCGACTGGCGCTGGACCTGGCGGACATCTCCGGGCTCGGCCCCGAGCGCCGCATGGAGCGGCTCACCATCCTCTTCGCCACCTGGAGCGGGCACCTCCGGCTGGCCGAGACGCTCCAGACGGCGCTCCGCGCCACCGGCACGCTCCCCCGGCGGAGCGTCGCCCGGCTGGAGGAGCTGCTCGAGGACCGGGCGATGTCGCTCGGGGCAGACCCGCTCTACGGGCTCCTGCTCCACAACGGCGCGGCGTACGTCGACGCGCAGCTCTTCGCCCACCTCGCGCTCGCCGCCTGGCTCCACACCGCGCTCGGCCTGGAGCAGGCGCGCCGTCGCCTCGCGGTGGCGGCGCAACAGAAGGCCCTCCTGGTGGAGGTGCTGACCGCGCTCGCCTGCGCCGAGCGGCCGCCCACGCCCGCTGCCCGCCGGGCCATCCTCCGCCAGGTGGACTCGCTCGGTCTGCCCAAGCCGGTGGGCCCCCTGCTCCGGGCCCGGGTGAAGCAGGTCTTCCGCGAGCGGCCGGACCTGGACGTGCTGGTCCGTCCGGTGCGGAGCCTCCCGCTGCGGCGGTTCATCCTCCAGCAGACGGTGCTCGCCTCGCTGGTGGAAGGCCGGCGGTCACCGGCCGAGCTGGCCTTCCTCCGCGCGCTTGCCCGGGCGCTGCGCATCGCCCCCGACGCGCTCCGGGAGATCGAGGGCGAGGTGGCCGAGTTCTACGCCGAGAACAGGCATCTGCTGGACGTCTTCGCCGTGACCGACAACGCCGCATCGCTGGGCGAGGAGTGGGTGAGCAGCATGCAGCGCTCGCTGGACGACAACGTCCAGGCGCTGCTGCTCGAGGCGCGGATGATGGGCGAGCTCGGGGTGTTCCTCGGCAAGCTGGCCATCGGCCAGTCGCTCACCCCGGTCGAGCGGCGGAGGATGCGGCTCGAGCTCATCGACCTGGCCAAGGCCATCCCCGCCCTGGCCATCTTCGCCGCCCCGGGAGGCCTGCTGCTCCTGGCGGCCCTGGCCAAGGTGCTGCCGTTCAGCATCCTTCCCAGCGCCTTCCAGGGGTCGCGCCGTCCGGCGCTGCCGGCCGAGGTGGGCGACGCGGCGGTCAGGCTTGCTCGCCCCGGCGACGCACCTCGATGATGAGCCGGCGGAGCTGCTCGTTGGTCGCCGCGTAGTCCTGACGCCCGCGGTCCGACGAGACCTGCTGCTCGAGCTTCGGCAGCAGCGGGACCAGCTGCCGGGCGGCCGCAGCATCGCCCTGCACCAGCCACATCAACGCCTGGAGCACCGCGGCGCGGGTCTCTGGCTCCTTGTCCGCCAGGTGCTCGCCGAGGGGCTTCACCGCCGCCGACTTGCCCATCCGCCCCAGCTCCAGCGCCGCCCGCTGGCGCACCGGGCCCTCTGCGTCGCCGAGCTTGCCGGCCCAGCAGTCCATCAGTGCCTTGCACTGGGCCGCGGCCCTCAGCGGGCCCTGGAAGGCCTTCACCGTCTTGAGCCGGTTCGCCGCGACCTCCTCCACCGGGAGGTTGCACCCGTATCGCTTGCAGTCGGCGGCGGTGGCCTTGGGCTCGTCGGCGGCCACGCGGTCCATCGCTGGCTGGTCGCGCTCGTCGCCCAGCATTCCCAGCGCGCCGATGGCGTACTGCCGCGCCTCCCACGGCCCATGGGAGGCCGAGCGCTGCAGGGCCGGTACCGCCTCGCGCCCGCCGATGAGGACCAGCGCCCGGGCATACTCGGCACGGGCGAGCGGCTCGGATTCCTCGAGCATGTTCTCCAGCGCATTCCGACCCGCGGCGGAGCGCATCTTCCCCAGGGCACTGGCGGCCGCCATGCGGGCGTAGAGCGTCTGCTCCGGGGCGGAGGTCTTGTACGAGAGCTGCTTCACCAGGGCCGGCTCGGCGCCGGTGGCCCGGAAGTCCCCCAGCGACTCGGCGGCCCGCACCAGCAGCACCGCCTCCACCACGTCGTTGGAGCGGGCCCAGGCAGAGAGGTCGCGGTCCTTCCCCTCGAGCACCCCGGTGAGGGCGTCGGCGGCGGGCTTGCCGATCTGGAAGAGCGAGAAGCTCGCCTCCTGGGCGAAGACGGTGTTCCCCCGCTGCTTGAACATCGCCTTGAGGAGGGTGGGGACGGCGCGGGGGTCCCCGATCTCGCCGAGGGCGACGATGGCACGCCGGTTCACCGCCGGCGGGCTCTTGTCGTCCAGGGCCAGCTCCACCAGCGTCGGGACCGCCGCCTGGGCCCGGAGCTCGCCCAGCGCGCCGATGGCGTCCTGGCGGACGTAGTCGTCCCGGCTGCGGAGCAGCGCGATGAGTGCGGTGGCTCCCCGAGGGTCCTTGATGTCCCCCAGCGCCTGGGCGATGGCGGCATTCATCCGGGAGGTGGCGCCGTCGGCGGTGTTCACGTCGAGCGCCGCGGCCAGCGGCTCCACGCTGGATGGGTCCTTGAGCTCGCCGAGCGCGCGGGCGATGACCGCGCGGGTCTCGGGGCTCTTCTCGGAGGCCAGCCGGGCGTTGAGCATCGGCGCGAAGCGCTTGTCGAGACGCTTGCTGGAGCGGAGCGTCTCCAGGACCCGGACCTTCTCGCTCGGCCGCTGGGCGGCGTCGAGCTGGTCCTCCCAGTACCCAGGTGTGCTCGGATCCTTGCTGCAACCGACGGCGAGGAGGCCCAACCAGAGCGCCAGTGCGACCGCAGCTGCGGTGCGTCCCATCCGTCCCCTCCGGGGGTTCTGTCCCTAGAAAAGCCCCCGGGGTTTTACGCCAATCGCCCGGCTGCTTTCCAATCCATCGCGAAGGTCCGCGCGCCGACCGCGTGGTCCGGGCGCGAGCGAGGGTAGAGTGCTCCCGCAAACTCTCCCGTGAGCCCCGAGGCCTACACCCGACGCCAGGTCCTGGTCGACCGCCGCTTCCAGCTGAAGTACGCGGTGGGGCTCGCGCTGGGCGGCGCGTCGCTGTGCGCCGCGTTCGGCGGCGCGGTGTGGCTGGCGCTGCACCAGGCGCGCGAGACGCTGGGGCCCGAGTCGCAGCCCACGCTCCAGGGCACCGAGACGACGGTGCTGGTGCTCACCGGGTTCATGGCCCTGGTGATGTCCCTGGTGCTGTCGCTGGTGGGTCTGCTGGTCTCCCACCGGGTGGCGGGTCCGATGCGGGTGCTGCGGGGCCAGCTGCGGCGGCTGGCCGAGGGCGGCTTCCCCCGCTGGCGGCCGCTGCGGAGCCACGACGAGCTGCGCGACGTCTTCGCCGAGTTCCATGCCACGGTGGACGCGCTCCGGCGCCGCGAGCACGAGGAGCTCTCCGCGCTCGAGTCCGCGCTGGCCACCGGAAACGCCGACGGAGGACGGGCCACCCTCACCTCCCTGGTCGCGGAGAAGCGCGCCCGGCTGGATGGAGCCGACGATGGCTGAGCGGGGTGCTGAGCGCGGGGCTGAGCGGGCGCGCATCGCCTTCTTCGGCACCCCGCCGTTCGCCGTTCCCGCGCTGCGGGCCAGCCAGGCGGTGGGGACGGTGGTGGCGGTGGTGACGCAGCCCGACCGGCCGCGCGGGCGGGGGCAGCACGTCACGCCCCCGGCGGTGAAGGCCGAGGCGGAGGGGGCCGGGCTTGCGGTGCTCCAGCCTCCGAAGCTGAAGGGGACGGATCTCGGCGAGCGACTCCGGGCGATGCAGCTCGACGTCGCGGTGGTGGCCGCCTACGGGCGCATCCTCCCCCCGGAGGTCCTCGCTGCCCCGCGGCTCGGCTGCGTGAACGTGCACGCCTCGCTCCTGCCGCGCTGGCGCGGCGCCGCCCCCATCCAGTGGGCCATCGCCTCCGGCGACGCCGAGACCGGGGTGTGTCTGATGCAGATGGAGGCGGGGCTGGACACCGGGCCCGTGCTCGCGGTGCGCCGGACGCCCATCCTCCCCGAGGACACCTCCGAGTCGCTGCACCTCCGGCTGTCCGAGCTCGGCGGTGCCCTGGTGCGGGAGGAGCTGCCCCGGTTCCTCGCTGGCGCGCTGACGGCCCATGCCCAGCCCGCCGAGGGGGTGACCCTGGCCCGCCTGGTGGAGAAGGAGGACGGGCGGCTCGACTGGAGCAGACCCGCGGTGGAGCTGGAGCGGCGGGTGCGGGCCTTCGTCCCCTGGCCCGGTGGGTGGACGCCGCTCGGACCGCAGCTGCTCAAGGTGTGGCGTGCCGAGGTGGTGCCGGGCGCCGGACCCCCCGGAACGGTGCTCGCCGCGCAGGGCAGGCTGGAGGTGGCCTGCGCCGAGGGGGCGCTGCGGCTGGTGGAGGTACAGCCCGAGGGCAAGCGGCGGATGAGCGCCGCCGAGTTCCTGAGCGGACACCGCCTGCGCGAGGGCGAGCGTCCCTTCGGAGGAGGCGTGCCATGAACGTGCTCGTGCTCCACGGACCGACGCTCCAGTTCCTCGGCCAGCGCCAGGGGGACCCGCCGGGTCTCACCCTCGCCGAGGTGGACCGCCGGCTGGCGGAGAAGGCGCGGGCGCTGGGGCACGTGCTCCGGACCGTGCAGAGCAACCACGAGGGGGCGCTGGTGGATGCGCTCTGGGAGCAGCGCGCCTGGGCCGAGGGCGTGGTGCTCAACCCCGGGCCGCTGGCGCCCGGCTCGCACGTGCTGCGGGCCGCGGTGTCCGCCTCGCGGGTTCCGGTGGTGGAGGTGCTGCTCGCCCCGGCGAAGGGTCGGGCCGCCGTCCAGCGCCGGTCGCTGCTCAAGGACCTCTGCGCGGCGCACGTCGCCGGCACCGGGGCCGAGGCATACCTCGAGGCGCTCGAGCGGCTCTCCCGCGCGGCGAGCCGGGCGGTGGCCGCGCGGACGCAGAAGACGCTCGGCCGCGCGCCCGAGG
The DNA here is from genome assembly GCA_035519675.1 of Myxococcaceae bacterium. Taxonomy (GTDB): domain Bacteria; phylum Myxococcota; class Myxococcia; order Myxococcales; family Myxococcaceae; genus RPRB01. The sequence goes on along the minus strand of DATIWB010000090.1, from coordinate 7,114 downwards.
TAGCGCGGACGCGGGGGCCGAAGGCCCGAGCCGAGGCGGCGGGGGGCGGCGGGGAGCGGGCGGCCGCGCGGTCCGTTCCGGCCACCGCGGCCCCGTCCGCCGCGCGCACCGCCACCAGGTCGACCCCCTCGCCGACTCCGGCGGCGCCGCCGGCCCCGGCGCGTCCGGCGAAGACGCTCGGGCCGGCGCGCGCGGAGGGCACGCCGCGCGAGCCGTCCGGCCGCGAGCCAGTGGGCGCTGCGCGCGCCGGGTCGAGCCCCCCGGCCGGAGGGGCGACGTCCGCGCCGCCGACGGGGAAGACGCTTGGCCGGGCCGCGGTGGAGCCGACCGCGACCCGACGCCCGGGCGCAGGCCTCACCCGCGCAGAGGTACGGGCCCGCATCGCCGACCGGCTCGGCGGCCGGCTCACCCCCTCGGGGCTGGCCACCTGGGCCCGGGGAGAGTGGGTCGCGCTCCAGCGCGGCGCGGCGGTGGAGGCCGGGCAGCGCGACCAGCTGGAGGAGGTGCTCCAGGCGCTGTTCCTCGCGGTGCAGCCGAAGGGAGCGCTCAGCGACCACCAGCTGGTGGAGTGGATGGCGGCGCTGGAATGAACGCCCGCGCGGTGGCGATCGACGTGCTGGCCCGCGTCGAGGCCACCGACGCCTACCTGAACGTGGTGCTCGACCAGCGGCTCGCCGAGGCCCCCCTGCGGGACCCGCGCGATGCGGCGCTGGTCACCGAGCTCTGCTACGGGGCGAGCCGGCGGAGGCTCGGGCTGGACCGGGTCATCGCCGAGTTCTCGGACCGGAAGCTCGCCGCGCTCGAGGACCGGGTGCTGGCTGCGCTGCGCATCGGCGCCTACCAGATCTTCTTCTCCCGTGTGCCGCGCCGGGCGGCGGTGTCCGAGACGGTCGAGGGGCTGAAGCAGCTCGGGCTCTCGCGGGCCTCGGGCTTCGTCAACGCCGTGCTCCGCAAGGTCGCCGGGCTCGAGTCCATCCCGTGGCCGCCGGTCTCGGACCTCGCCGAGCACCTCTCGGTGCGCGAGAGCCACCCGCGCTGGCTGGTCGAGCGGTGGCTCCGGCGCTATGGCCGCGAGGGCGCCGAGGCGATGCTGGTGGCGAACAACGAGTCACCACCGGTGACGGTCCGGACCAACAGCCGCGCCGGGACGCCGGAGGCGCTCGGGGCACTGTTCGCCGAGGCGGGGCTCCAGGCGACGCGGACCCTGCGTTCTCCGGTCGGCTTCCGGCTCACCTCCCCGGGACCGGTGGAGGCGCTGGTCGGTTACGCCGAGGGCCGGTTCCAGGTGCAGGACGAGGCGGCGCAGCTGGTCGGGCTGTACGCCGCCATCCCCGAGACCTCGCGGGTGCTCGACGCCTGCGCCGCGCCGGGCGGCAAGACCTGTCATCTGGCCGAGAGTCACCCGGTCCTGGCGGTGGACCTCTACGCGGCCAAGCTGGAGAGGATCCGCTCCGAGGCGCGCCGGCTGCGCCTGGACGACCGGATCGAGGTGCTGGCCCACGACGCGACCGAGCCGTTCCCGAAGTCGATCGGGCCCGTCGACGCGGTGCTGCTCGACGCCCCCTGCACCGGGCTGGGCACGCTCCGCAGACACCCCGAGCTGCGCTGGCGCCGCGAAGAGGCCGACCTGGCACGGCTGGCCACGCTCCAGCGGAGGATCCTGGAGACCTGCCAGGAGGTGGTGCCGCCCGGTGGTCTGCTGATCTACGCGGTGTGCAGCACCGAGCCGGAGGAGGGCCAGGACCAGGTGGAGCTCTTCCTCCGGAGCCACCCTGACTTCACCCTCGAGCCCCCCGCGGTGGCGGAGCGGCTCGGCTGGCCGCTGGCCCAGGGGGCGCTCCGCACCTTGCCCGGGCCCGAGGGGATGGACGGGTTCTACGCGGCGCGGCTGCGTCGCCTGGCGTGAGGACTCGTGATTACAATCCCGCCCCGTTCAAGGAGACCTCACATGATCCGCGCGCTCGCCGCAGCGCTGTGCCTCGCCGCCGTTCCCGCGCTCGCCTTCGAGGGCGTCATCGAGACCAAGATGAGCATGAGCCGCGGAAAGGCCGACAGCTCGGGCATGCATCAGTCGATGAACGGCGCCGGCACCATCTCCATCAAGGGGCTGAACAGCCGGATGGAGCAGCAGATGAACGTGCCGGGCATGACCACCCCGATGAAGACGGTGGTCATCCACCGGGCGGACGAGCACATCACTTACATCCTCCAGGAGAGCAGCAAGACGTATTCGAAGCACGCGGACGAGAAGAGCGACCGGGACGAGTCCGAGGCCAGCAAGTGGACGGTGAAGAAGCTCGGCAGGGACACGGTGGCCGGTCGCAGCACCGAGCACGTCCAGCTCACCCACCAGGGGCGTGGCGACGCGATGGAGGTCTGGGTCGACAAGAACCTGGTCTCGGCCGGGGATCTGGAGAAGGCGTTCTCGGGCGGGGATCGCGGCGGAGGGGGGGGCTGGTTTCAGGCGCTGCGGAAGGAAGGCGTGGCCGGAGTTCCGCTGAAGGTGATCGCCAACAGCAGCAAGGGCGAGGGCGGGATGACCTTCGAGGCCACCTCGGTGAAGGCCCAGTCTGTGCCGGACTCGGCCTTCAAGGTTCCCGCCGGCTACACCGAGTCGAAGGGGTATGGCGGGATGACGGCCCCTGGCGACGCGCAGCAGAGGCGCGAGCAGATGCTGCAGCAGCTCTCGCCCGAGCAGCGCAAGCAGGTCGAGGAGATGATGAAGCAGCACGGGGGCGGGCAGAACTAGCTGCCGGAGCCGGAGCGCCCATCCCTAGTCCTCGGCAGCGGCCGCTTCCTTGAACGCGTCCAGCACCGCCTGCGAGGCCCGGTCGAGGTACTTGCCCTTCCGCACCAGCAGGCCGATGGGACGGGCGAAGTTGCCCTCGGCGAAGGGGCGGGACACCAGGGTCCCCTGGGCGATCTCGTGCTGGACGGTGGCCGAGGGGAGGATGGAGACCCCCACACCCATCTCCACCGCGCGCTTGATGGTCTCGACGTTGTCCATCTCCATCACCGGCTCGATCTCCACGCCCTTCTCCCGGAACAGCCGGTCGATCGCCTTCCGGGTGGGGGCCTCGCGGTCGTAGGCGATGAAGGGGATGTCGGCCAGGGCGGTGAGCGAGACCTTGGCCTTGCTCGCCAGGGGGTGGCTGGGGGCGCAGACCACCGCCAGCTTGTCGTCCCGGAAGGGGATGACGTCCACGCCGGCCCGGGGCTGGGGGTAGGCCACGACGCCGATCTCCGCCGCGCCGAGGATGACGTCGTCGTAGACCTGATCGCTGCGGCGGTAGATGAGCCGCATGTTCACCTTGGGGTGCGTCTTGAGCAGGCCCTTCTGGATGTTCTGCAGCTCGTGCAGGCCCACCGAGTAGATGGTGGACACGGTGCAGGTCCCGGCCACCTCGGCCGACTGCTCGCGGATCTCCTGCTCCACCTCCCCGAAGCGGGCGAGGATCTCCTTGCACCCGCGGAAGAGCCGCTCACCGGCGGGCGTGGGGGTGACCTGCCGGGCGCTGCGGCTGAGCAGCTTCTGCTCGTAGCGGTTCTCCAGAGCGCGGATCTGCTGGCTCACCGCGGACTGGGTGACGTGGTTCAGCTGGGCGGCGCGCGAGAAGGAGCCGGTCTCGACGACGTCGCAGAACATCTTGAGCGACTCGAGTTGCATGAGGCACCCTCATGAGGAGGAGGCCTGGTATTAGCGCTCGTGGGCTGTTGGTGCAACAGATCCTAAGAACCACTCATGCCGCCTCACCGCAATCCACCGGCAGTGCGGTCCCGGTGAGACCGTCTGCTGCAGGCGATGAGAGATACAGCACGAGCTGCGCGACCTCGTCCGGCTGCACTGGACGGCCCATGGGGTTGCTCGCCAGGACTGCCTCGCGTGCCTGCTCGGCGCTGCGGCCGGTCTTGTGGACCACCGCCTCGAGCGCCCGGGTGAACATGTCGGTCTCGGTCCATCCGGGGCAGACCGCGTTCACGGTGACCGCCTTCTTCCCCCACTCGACGGCGAGCGCTCGGGTGAGGCCGAGGAGCGCGTGCTTGCTGGCGCAGTACGCGGACGTGTAGCGGATGCCCTTCAGCGAGGCGATGGAGCCGATGTTGATGACCCGGCCGCCGCCCGCCTCCGCCATCCGCGGGATGAGCGCCCGGCAGAGGAGATAGGGCGCGACGGTGTTTATCTGCAGGACGCGGTGCAGCTCCTCGGTGGTCGTCTTCTGCAGCGGCGCGGAGAGGGAGATGCCGGCGTTGTTCACCAGCACCGCCGGGACCGGGTCGGCACCGGCGAGCGCCTGAGCCGCGCCCTCGAGCTGCGCGGGGTCCGAGAGGTCGCAGGCCATCGCCCGGATGCGAGGGGCGAGATCCCCGGCCTCCTGTCGCAGCGCATCCAGGCTCTCGAGTGTCCGGGCCAGCGCCACCACCGGCCAGCCTGCGCGGAGGAAGGCGAGGGCGATGGACTTGCCGATGCCGCGGTTCGCTCCGGTGACCACGGCGCCTCGTCGCTGGAAGTCGCTCATCGTGAGGCGGCACCCTAGCCGGAGCGGCACCGGCTCCGGGAGCGTGGCAGAGTCGCCGGCCGATGCTGCGCAGTCAGGCACTGCGGCGGACCCGGCGCTTTCAGGCGATGGCGCACACCTTTGCCGGACTTGGCCTCCTCGACGTCGCGCTGCGCGAGGAGCAGGGCGGGGGCGTCCTCCCCTGGGTGGCGGGGGTGGCAGCGGTGCTGCTCCTGGGGCTGGTGGGCTGGGAGCAGCTGCAACCCGGGGCGCAGCCGGTCGCGGCGGAGATCGCCGCCGAGCTGCTGGGGATGGCGGTGCTCGTCGCCGAGGGCAGGGAGAAGCTCCACCTCGGGGCGCGCTTCTGGGCGTTTGCCTACTTCGTCGCCGCGGCCGTGCTCGGCGTGGCCATGGTGCTCCACCGGGCGCGGCACCGAGCGGCGCACGCGGCGGGAGCGGAGAAGGGAGCACGCGGATGAAGACGCTGGCGCTCCTCACCTCTGGTGGAGACAGCCCGGGGATGAACGCCGCGCTCCGGGCGGCGGCGAAGACCTGTGCAGCGCGGGGCGTACGGCTCCTGGGCGTGCGCGACGGCTACGAGGGGCTCATCGACGGACGGATGGTGGAGGTCGTCCCCGGTCCGTGCGCCCTGCTGGGCGAGCCGGGCCTGGACGTGCTCGGCGGCCAGGGCGGCACGGTGATCGGCTCGGCCCGGAGCGCCCGGTTTCGCGAGCCTGCGGGGCGGGCGCGCGCGGCCGAGGCGCTCCGCGGCGCCGGGGTGGAGGGCCTGGTGGTCATCGGGGGGAACGGCTCGCTGACCGGAGCCCACGCGCTCGCCCGCGAGCACGGCGTCCGGGTGATGGGCATCCCGGCGTCGATCGACAACGACATCGGCTGCACCGCGCTGGCCATCGGCACCGACACCGCGCTGAACACCATCGTCCAGGCCTGCGACCACGTCGACGACACCGCCCGCGCGCACCACCGGGCCTTCGTGGTGGAGGTGATGGGCCGGGCGTGCGGGTACCTGGCGATGGCCTCGGCGGTGGCGGTGGGCGCGGACGCGGTGCTGTTCCGCGAGCAGAAGCGGGACGAGGAGACCATCGTCAAGGCGGTGGCCGCGGTGGTGGCGCAGGGCTTCGCCCGCGGGAAGCGGCGGGTGCTGATCATCAAGGCCGAGGGCGTGGAGATTCCCTGCACCCGGCTGGTGCGCCGGGTGGAGGAGGAGCTGGGGCAGGTGGAGGTCCGGGCGGTGGTCCTGGGGCACGTGGTGCGCGGCGGCCATCCGAGCTTCCTCGACCGGATGGTCTCCGCCCGGCTCGCGTTCGGGGCGGTGATGGGCCTGCTGGAGGGCGCGACCGACGAGATGGTGGCCTGGAACGCGCCGCTCCCGGGCGGGGTGGCCACCCCGGACGGCTCGGTGAAGCGGTTCCCGCTGGAGCGGGTCCTTCAAGAGACGGCGGCCCTCGAGGATGGCTCGAGCCCGGTGATGGCCCGGCGGCTCCAGCTGCTCCAGCAAGTCGAGGGCGTGCTGCCGCTGTAGGAGCCCGGAGGAGGCGACGTGGAGCGGAGCGGGGTCGAGGCGCTGTACCGGCTGGACGACGCGCTGTCCGCCGACGAGCGGGCGGTGCGCGAGGCGGTGGCCCGGGTCGTGGACGCCGAGGTGCTCCCGGTCATCGGCCGGCACTTCCGCGAGGGGACGTTCCCGGCCCAGCTCATCCCCCGGCTGGGAGAGCTCGGGCTCCTGGGCGCCAACCTGTCGGGGTACGGCTGCGCCGGAGTGAGCAACGTGGCCTACGGGCTCGGGCTCCAGGAGCTCGAACGGGGCGACTCCGGCCTGCGGAGCTTCGCCTCGGTCCAGGGCTCGCTGGTGATGTACCCGATCCACGCCTGGGGCTCGGAGGAGCAGAAGCAGCGGTTCCTTCCGGCGATGGCCCGGGGCGCCTGCATCGGCTGCTTCGGGCTGACCGAGCCGGAGGCGGGATCGGACCCGGGGAGCCTGCGCACCCGGGCGGTCCGTGACGGCGACGGCTGGGTGCTCGACGGCAGCAAGGCGTGGATTACCAATGGCACGGTGGCCGACGTGGCGGTGGTCTGGGCGAAGACCGGCGAGGGGCCCGAGTCGGTGCGCGGCTTCCTGGTGGAGAAGGGGATGCCGGGCTTCGTGGCGCGGGAGATTCCCGGAAAGCTGTCGCTCCGGGCCTCATGGACCGCCGAGCTGTCGTTCACCGAGGTCCGGGTACCGGAGCGGAACGTGCTCCCCGGAGTCCAGGGGCTGCGCGGTCCCTTGAGCTGTCTCAACAACGCGCGGGCCGGCATCGCCTTCGCGGTGACTGGCGCGGCGATCGCCTGCTTCGAGTCGGCCCGGACCTACGCGCAGCAGCGTCGGCAGTTCGAGCGGCCGATCGGATCGTTCCAGCTGACCCAGGAGAAGCTCGCGGACATGCTGGAGCGGATCGTCCAGGCGCAGCTGCTCGGGCTGCGCTTGCTCCGGCTCAAGGACGAGGGGAAGGCGAGCCCGGTGCTGGTGTCGCTCGCCAAGCGGGCCAACGTCCGTTCGGCGCTGGAAGTCGCGCGGTCGGCGCGGACCATCCTCGGGGCCAACGGCATCACCGACG
>DATIWB010000089.1:0-8091 GCA_035519675.1 Myxococcaceae bacterium | reverse complement strand
ACCTCCTCGACCCGCAGATGATCCCCGACCGCGGTCTTCGGAACCTTCCGCTTCCGAACGAGCGCGACGGGGTTGGCGCCCGGCCAGCGCCCGACGCGGATTGCCGCGGCAAACGCTCGGGAGAGAAAGGCCCGAAGGTGGTTGACGGTCTGGGGTCGGAGGCCCTCTCGCTCCTTGGCATCGAGGAGGGCCTCGACCGCCGCGGACGAGCAGGCATCGAGTCGGAGCTCTGCCAGGGATGCCGTAAGCAGGTGCCGACGAACGCTGCCCTCATTGGACGCGTGGGAGGCGAGCCGGTGTGAATAGGACTCGAGCCACCATTCGAGGAGGGCTCCGACGCTTCCTCCGCCATCGCGCGGCATCCGGGGCGTGAGGCCCTCCTGTTGCCTCCGAGCATTGAGCTGCAGTTCTTCGGCGAGCGCCTTGGCGGCGAGGCGGGTGTTCGGGACCGCGGCGCGGCTCCTGCGCATACCACTCGCGTCGACCCACCGCGCGAGCCAGATGCCACGGGCATTCTTGCGGACACTCGCCATCACCGCTCCCCGGGGGCCCCCACTGCGAGGGGGACGATTCTACCGCTCCGAGGCGACTCCAAGGCGAAGCGCTGGATGGCAACAGGATCGAACCGGAGCATTCCCCCGATTCGGAGCGACGGCAGCTCGCCGCTCTCCGCCCTGGCGTAGATCCACGAGCGACTGACCTTGAGAGCGCGGGCCACCTCGCGCCAGGTCCAGAGTTCCCATTCCTCGGTCGAGTGGCCCATCGGGACCTCCTGCCCTCCCGGGGCGTTGCGGCTGTCTAGCGGGGGTGCCCGGTGCCAGTCGGGCTATTCTTCGCGCTCTCGGGCCTGTCGCGCAGGGCCTCGTATCGGCGGAGGAGCAACTCCTGAACGTAGCCGAGGATGTTGAGCTTCTTCGTCTTCATCTCCGCCTCGAGGACGTCGACCACGTACTGGGGGAGCCGGAAGCAAGTGCGTAGCTGGACAAGGACCTCCCGGACTGCCTCGGCGTTGTAGCTGACACCCAGAGCCGGCTTGAGGATCTCCTGGACGAAGTACAGGTCCTCGGACGGGACCTTCACGTTCAGCGGCTGGAGCGCTTCGTCCTTCGGGAGCGGAGTTCGTCCCACGGGTCCCAAGTAGATTCTAAATAGAATCCAATGTCAATGGAGGAATAGAGCAGCCCCTGTAGGGGAGGCCGGTGGGTCTCAGCGCACGATGAGCACCGAGCAGTGCGCGTGGTAGGCGACCTGCGTTCCCGTCCCCCCGGCAGCCCGTCGCAGGACGCGCGAGTGGCCGAGCCCCCCGAGGACGATGCACTCGATGCCCTCCTGCTCGGCCAGGTGCACGAGCGCCTCCACCGGATGGCCGGGCATCACGTGCCGGACGAGCTTGACCTTCTCGCGCTTGGCGTCCCCGGCGAGTGATTCGTACACCCGATCGAACGCCTTCTGCGCCCGCTCCACTGCCTCGTCGACGTCGGCGATCGACTCGCCGTCATACTTGGGCACGTCTTCGATGACCGAGCAGACGTGAAGCGGGGCGCGGTAGTGCTTTGCCAGGTCGAGCGCGACTGCGAAGGCGCGCTGACTCGGGGCCGAGCCGTCGACTCCCACGAGGATCTTGGAGAACATGGGTCTCTCCTATCCGGGCGCCGCCAGTCCCCGGAGTATGTCGGCGCGGTCGACCACGCCCACCAGCTTGCGCTGACCGTCGACGACTGCAATGAGCTTCTCCTTGCCTTCGAGCATGGATCGGAGCGCCTGGCGTAGCGGGGTGCTCTCCTCCGCCGTCGGGATGGCCCCCACCATCAGCTCCCGGGCAGTATGGGCGAGCGCATGCTGCTCGACTCCCCGGTCCTCTTGACGCCGGGGAAGGAGCGGCAGGCGGTGCATCAGTGACTGGAGCGCGCTCGGCTTCAAGGACGGGGTGACCCGTTCCAGGAGCTCGGCGTCCGTGACCAGACCCAGGACATGGCGCTCGGCATCCACCACCACCGCGCGATTCAACCGGGTGGAGAACACGGCCTGCATCACCTCCGGGACCGATGTTTCCGGGAAGACGGTCGGGACGTCGCGACGCATCACCTTCCCGATCGGAGCGTCGCCGTTCAGCCCGACTTGGTCGGGCTCGGGCTGGTTCCGTGAGAAACCCTCGGCGACCGTGCGGAGCAGATCGAGGCGACTGACGATCCCGACCAGCCCACCGCCCGGGCCCACCACCGGGAGCCGCTTGAGATGGCGCCGAGCCATGATCTGCGCGACCTCTGGGAGTGGCGTCGTGGCGAGCACGGTCACCGGGTGCGGGGTCATGATCTCGCCGGCGGTCTTCTGTTGCCTGGCGAGCCGCTCGAGCACGTCGTGGAGCTCAGGGCCCTCCAGGCTGGGTAATAGCTCCATCCGAACGGCGAGGCCTCCACGAGTGACCAGGTCGGAGTTGCTGATGATCCCGACCGGAACCCTAGCGTCGATGACGGGAACGGCCCGGTAGACCCGCCCGAGAAGCAGCTCCACGACCTGGCGAACCGGCACCTGGGGCCCCACGGCGGTGACATCGTGGGACATGACGTTGGCCGCGGTCAGATGACTCGAGACGCGGCGAACAGGATAGGGCTCGTAAAGGACGATTTCGGTCGGATCGACGGTGATGAGCCCGCGAGGAACGAGCTCCTTGAGCCCGGGCAGCAGCCGCTCGACGCGTTCCTCCGAGTCGACCCACTCGATGACCATCGGGAGCGCAGGGGCCACGTCCACGAGGCGCGCGGTGTGGATCTCCCCGTGCCCGCCGAAGCCCTCGATGGCTCGGAAGACGGTGGCCCCGGCCGCGTTCTCCCGTCGAAGGAACGTGAGGACCGCCATGTCCGCCGTCTGGTGGCCGACCTTGTCGCCCTCGTTCAGGTAGATGCGGACCCGCTTCCCTCTGCCCTCGAGCGTCATGGCTCCCTCCAACTTCAACGGCCCATCTCAGGACTCTGCCCCTTTCGCGGGCACCGGGACGGCAAGAGCCGCCGGTGGAGCGCTCGGGAGAAGGTGCCTGGGAAGGAAGAATGCATTGGCAATGAGCGTGGGGACGACCGCGCTCATGATCACGGTCGCCACCAGATGCGAGTACTGGGCCTGGTCGATGATGCCGTGGTTCAGGCCGAACAGGGCGGAGATGCTCCCGAAGGTCAGACCGGTGGACATCAGAAGGGTGGTGTAGCGCGCCTCCAGCCGTGGATAGCCGACTGCCTTGGTGGCCGGGAACACCCCCGCGGTCTTCGTCACCATCTTCGCCAGGAAGAGGACGACGAATGTCATCGGTGCCGCGAGCAGCGCCGGGACGGACACGAAGGACCCCGCCCGGATGAAGTAGAAGGGCGTCAGCAGCCCGAACGTGAGAGTGCGGAGGCGGGCCACCAGGACGTGGTCCTTTCCGACCGTTCCGGCCAGCACCATCCCCACCACGTAGGCGGGGAGGACGGCCTCGCTGTCGGCCCAGCTCGCGAGCGCCCCCAGCCCGAAGAGCAAGAGCAGGAGGTACTTCGCCTCGAGCTCGGAGGGCCGCCCCCCGAAGCGACGGAAGAAGCGTGGGGTGAGCCAGGGGAGCACCGCGAAGACCGCGATGCCCACTCCCACGAAGACGAGGGTCCGGATCCCAAACGGAGCGAAGATCAACCCCAGCGCGATGACCGTGCCCAGGTCGTTGATGAAGCAGGCCGCGAGGACCGCCTTCCCGAAGGTCGTCTTGTTCAGGCCCAGCTCGAGCATCACCGCATAGACCACCGCCACCGAGGTCGTGGAGAGGGCGACGCCGGCCAGCCAGCTCGGCCTCCAGTCCCAGTGCAGCACCGAGTGGGCGATGAACGCGCAGCCCAGGAACGGTGCGAAGAACCCGACCGCCCCGATCAGCGTGGCCTCCTTCCAGCGCGCCCGGAACACCACCGGATCGAGCTCCGCGCCGGCGAGGAAGGTGAGGACGATGGCCCCGGTGCCGGAGAGGAACTTGATCCAGCCCTGGTCGGTTCCGAGCACCGCACCACCGATCAGCGCTCCGATGACCAGCTGGGCGACCGTGCCCACGACGATCTCCGACAGGGCCGTCGCCACCCGGAGCCAGATGGAGAGCAGAGTGGCCAGCAGCGCCAGCCCGAGCCACAGCGCGGCGAGCGTCCAGACCTGAGTCACGGCCACACCCCGCGACGGCCGGAAAGCCAGCGGTCGACTTCTGTGGGTGCCTTGCGCTTCTCGAGGACCTTGGCCATGCACGCCTCCCGTGAAACCGGGGGAACCGTTGTGGTCTCCCCGCGCTCACAGGAGTCATTGGCCGCTCGGACACGCCGACCGGCGGTTCATGGCGGACTCCACCGCCTCGACTGGTCCCCACCGTAGCGGGGTCGACGCCGCTCCACCAGGCCCATCGGTCCACCCAGGGCTGCCCTCACCCCTTGAGAAGTCGGCCTCGACTGCGTAGATGTAGAGATCGACACAGAGGCGGTGGAGTCCGCCGGAACTGCTCGGAGCGAGCCAATGACTCCTGCGAACGCAACGACGCGTCCGCGGGGCATGCGTGACGCCACGAGGAGACCGCGATGGGCACCGCTCGACGTCTTCAGGACACCCTTGTTCCGGTCCTGGAGCGGACGATGACCGCACTGGTGGAGCAGACGGGGGAACCGGAGGTGGCTGCCTCCCTGTCCCAGCTCTCCGCGCTGGGCCGGCGGGCCCGCCTGGCCGACCTCGCCGACGAGGCGGACCGGCTTCGCGAGCGCACCGTGGCCGGCCGATATTTCGTCGCCTGCCTGGGGCAGTTCAAGCGAGGGAAGTCCACGCTCATCAACGCGCTTCTCGGAACCGCGGTGCTTCCGATGGGGGTCCGGCCGATGACCTCGGCGGCCGTCGTCGTCCGTCATGGACCGCGCGAGACCATCCGGATCCGCGTGGGCGGCGGCGACTGGGAGGAGATTCCGCGCGCCGAGCTCGCCGCGTACGTGACCGAGGAGCAGAACCCCCGCAACCGCAAGCGGCTGGATGCGGCAGAGGTGCTCCTCCCGTCTCCCATCCTCGCGCACGGGATGTGCCTGGTTGATACCCCGGGGATCGAGTCCACCTACCTGGAGAACACCCGGACCACGCTCGCCTTTCTGCCGCAGGTGGACGCCGCCCTCGTCGTCCTGGGAGGGGATCCGCCCATCGCGGCACGGGAGCTCGAGCTGGTCATCGAGCTGTCCTGGCACGTGGAGCATTTCCTCTTCGTCCTCAACAAGGCGGACCGGCTCGACACGGCCGCACTCGAGGAGGCCAGGGCCTTCACCTCATCGGTCCTCACCGAAGCCGGAGTGTCCGATGGTTCGCGGCTCTTCGAGGTCAGCGCACAGGAGCGTCTGACCGGCGGGAGCGGGGGACGCGACTGGAAGCCCCTGGTGACGACCCTGGAGGAGCTCTCGGCCAACGAGGGCACCCGGCTGGCCTCGGGGGCCGCTTGGCGCGGTCTCATGCGACTGAGGGGTGAGCTCTTGGGGGTGCTCGAGGAGCGCAGGCTGGCGCTGACTCTTCCGCTCGAGGAATCGGAGCGGCGGATGAAGGCGCTCCTCGCGGCGGTAGATGGGCTGGAGCAGTCGCTCCGATTGCTGGACGTCGCCTTCCGCGTCGAGGTGGAACGGCTTCGCGCGGCGCTGGAGGAGCAGCAGCAGGAGTTCCTGGCCAGCGCCGCGCCGGCAGGTGTCTCCGCGCTGCAGGGGCGAATCGCGGGTCTGCGCTGCCGTCCCAATGCTGCCCGTGCGCAGAGTCTCGACCTGGCCGAGAGCACAGCCCGGCAAGTTACGGAGGCCTGGCTCCGCGAGGAGGGACCTCGGGCCGAGGAGCTGCACCGGGCCGCATCCGAGCGTCTAACCCGCATCGCGAGCGAATTCCTCGGCCGTGCCGCCAGGGACCTCGAGGCCCCGGGCCTCGCCGACATGGAGCTCGACCTGGGATTCCGGGTCCCCACCCAGAGGCGCTTCACCTCCCTGATGCAGCTGACCGGGGAACCCCCGTGGTCCTGGGTCCTCGACCAGCTCTTCCCGGTTTCCTGGCGCCGGGGGTCGATCCTGCGCCATGCGCGGCACTACTTCCTTCGCCTCCTCGAGGCCAACAGTTCGCGCGTCCAGTTCGATCTGGCGGAGAGAGCCGAGGAGAGCGCCCGGCTGCTCAGGGAAGAGCTGCGCCGGAAGCTCGGCGTGGTGCGTGTCCGTTCCCGCGATGCGGTGGAGGAGGCGCGCCGGGCCCGGGCGGCGGGAGCCGGTCAGGTCAGAATGGAGCTGGAGCATCTCGACGAGCTGACCCGGCAAACAAGACTGCTCGTCGCCGCACCGACTGCATCGGAGGTCACATGACGCCGGAGATTGCAAAGGTTTGCGCTCGAGAGATCCTCGACTCCCGCGGGAATCCCACGGTGGAGGTCGACGTCGAGCTGCGGGACGGGCACGTGGGGCGGGCCAGCGTTCCGTCGGGTGCCTCCACCGGCAGCGGCGAGGCCGTCGAGCTGCGGGACACCCACGAGCCGAAGCGCTACGGCGGCCGGGGCGTTCTCCTCGCGGTGGGGCACGTCAACGGAGAGATCTCCGCCGCGCTGGCGGGTGCGCCGGCAGACTTCCGACAGGTCGACGCCAAGCTGCTGGCGCTGGACGGAACGCCGAACAAGTCCCGCCTTGGAGCCAACGCCATCCTGGGCGTCTCGCTCGCGGTCGCCCGGGCCAATGCCGCAAGCCGCGGGCTGCCGCTCTACCGGGCCATCGTCGAGCCACCCGGCGAAGTGCTCCCGGTGCCACTGCTCAATGTCCTCAACGGGGGGGTCCACGCCGACAACAGCGTCGACCTCCAGGAGTTCATGCTCGTTCCCGCCGGGGCGATCAGCTTCCAGAGCGCGATGCAGTTCGCCGTGGAGTGCTACCAGGCGTTGAAGACCCTCCTGAAACAGCGCGGGTACGGCACCAACGTCGGCGACGAGGGCGGGTTTGCGCCGAACCTCAAGTCGAATGAGGAGGCGGTGGAACTCCTGCTCGAGTCCGTCGTCCGCGCCGGGTACAAGCCAGGACAGGACGTGGGCATCGCGCTCGACCCGGCGGCAAGCGAGTTCCACGATGGGAGCGCCTACGTGTTCCGGAAGTCGGACGGGCAGCGCCGGAGCTCGGAGGAGATGGTCGCCTTCTACGAGAACTGGGTTCGCCAGTTCCCGATCTGGTCAATCGAGGACGGCCTGGCCGAGGACGACTGGGAGGGGTGGAAGCTCCTCACCCGGGCGCTCGGTGAGCGCATCCAGCTGGTCGGTGACGACCTCCTGGTGACCAACGTCATACGGGTGCGGCGGGCCATCGAGGAGAAGGCGACCAACTCGGTGCTGATCAAGCCCAACCAGATCGGCACGCTGAGCGAGACGCTGGAGACGATGCAAGTGGCTCGGTCGGCAGGGATGTCGCTGGTGGTCAGCCACCGCTCGGGAGAGACGACGGACGACTTCATCGCCGATCTCGCAGTGGCGACCGGGGCCCAGCAGATCAAGACCGGAGCTCCCTGCCGGGGTGAGCGGCTCGCCAAGTACAACCAGCTGCTCCGCATCGAGCGAGAGCTCGGAACTCACGCCCGCTACATCGGGATGCGGGCCTTCCCGAGGGTCCCCCAGCACCGATGAGCACCTCCTGCCCATTCTGTCCGCCCAACCCCCGGCTGGTCCTCTGGGAAGGACCGGAGGTCCTCGCGCTCTGGGACCTGCATCCCGCCGCGCCGGGACACGCCCTGATCATCACCCGGCGGCACGTGGTGACCTGGTTCGACGCGTCCGACTCGGAGAGGGGGGCCCTCGCCGCGGCGACCGTGCCGGTCCGAGCCAGCATCCTCGAGCGACACCGGGCGGATGGGTTCACCGTGGGGGTCAACGTCGGCGAGGCGGCGGGGCAGACCGTTCCCCATCTGCACCTCCATCTCATCCCCCGGCGCTGGGGAGACGTCTCGGAGCCCAGGGGAGGAGTCCGGAGGTTACTCCTGCGGCCCGGTGAGGAGGTCGGGTGACGCTTCTGAGCTTCGGGTGGGATGGCCTCGGAGTTCGCAATTCTAGCCAAGCCACTGGAACGGGCCGGG
>DATIWB010000088.1:0-17450 GCA_035519675.1 Myxococcaceae bacterium | reverse complement strand
CTGAACTCGTCCTCCAGGTGCCAGCCGAAGACCTGGGTGCCGGGGTCGAACGAGCCCACGGCCGGGTTGGCCGGGTTCTCGTACTGCCGGGGCAGCAGCCGCTGGATGTCCTCCTTCGCCCCGCCGAGGATGTACCGGTCGTCGGCGTTCGAGGTCCGGCCCCTGGGGAACCAGAAGGCGAAGCTGCCGTACGAGACCGCGCCGGGGTCGGAGCAGTCCCAGCCGCTGTGCCAGGCGCTCATCAGCCGGACGGTCACCGGTCGCGTCGGATCCGCCTTCACCCAGTAGGAGCTCAGCACCTCGTCCCCGACGGCGGTTCGCTGGCCGCCGGTGTTCAAGCTCTGGCCGGGCCCGGTGAGGACGGTCTTGAAGCCGTAGAGGTCGTTGACGATCTCGTCGAGCGTGGGCTCGTTCGGGGACTGGGGGATGGTCTGGCGGAACCCCGAGAGGGTCACGGTCCGGGCGGGCGCGGCGGAGTCATCGGAGTGCACGGTCAAGGTCCCCCGGTGCACCCGGCCGTCGGTGGCGACGAACTTCACCGTCACGTCCATCGAGGCGCCCGGAGCGAGCGAGGCCGGCAACGCCACCGAGGGGGTGGCAGTGAAGGTCTCGGTCACCTCCAGCGAGCTCACCGTGACCGCCGAACCCGAGAGGTTCCGGATGGTCAGCACCCCCGAGTCCTTCACCGTCAACGGTCCCCAGCAGCTGGCGATGGTGGTGATCGCGTTGAACATCATCCGGTCGCTCGCCGGCTCGCCGTCCCGGTTCTGGAGCTGCAGCGCGCCGCCCGCGCTCCCCGTCGGGGAGACGTTGCGGACGACGTAGACGATGTCGTTGTAGTCGGGCCCCGCGGAGATCGGCGCCTCCTCGGTGGTGAGGAGGTAGGCGTGCGGATCGGCCGACCCGTCGGGGTTCCGGTACGGGTAGACGCGCATGTGGTGCTGCACTCCGCCGTTCCCGGTGTCCCAGGTGTCGAGCCCGTCCTCCTGGTAGACGACGTACTGCCCCCAGAACGGCCAGGTGCTCCAGAAGCCGAACGGGGTCGAGCCGGGATCGAAGCTCAGCGTCCCGCCGCCGGCGATCGAGGGATCGAGCACCTGGGCATCGGCCCCGGGGATGCTGAAGAGCGTCGTCCGCGCCGACGAGTTCCCGCTGGCGTACCACCCGCTGGTGCCCACCGGGTCCGTGGGTGGGCCGTACGAGGCAAGGAGCTGCAAGGTCACCGGCCCGTCGCCCGCCTTCACGAAGGACTGGATGCCGGTCTCGTCGCCGGCGATGGGCACCGGCGGGAAGTCGCGCTTGGTCGGGTCCGGATTCCCGGCGTTCACCGGGATGTTGTGCACGTCGAAGATCCACTGCAGCGACGGCTCGCCGCTCGCCGCCATTCCGCCCAGCGGCACCGTGGTGGTCCCCCCCGAGGTCACCGCGGAGAGGGTTGCTCGCCAGAGGCCCGCCGAGGCCGCGCTGAAGCTCACCGTCACCGTGACGCTCGCCCCCACCGCCACGTCGGCGGGGAGAGTGCCGCCGGACACCTGGAACGCCGAGGCCTGCGCCCCCGAGACGTCGAGGCGCTGCAGGGTCAGCGGGCCGGCGCTCGAGTTTCGAAGGGTGAGCTGCGCCGACTTCGCCGCGCCCGGGGTGGTTCCGATGGCGATGCGGTCCGGCGTGGCGGTGAGCAGACCGGTGGTGACCCCGCCGTCGGTTCCGCCGTCGGTTCCTCCATCGGTCCCGCCGTCGCCGGGGTTGCAGGACGGGCCGGTGCACCCTCCATCGACCGGGGGCCCGCCGTCGGGCCGGGGATTCCCGCCGTCTCCGTTCGACCCGCCGCCGCTGTCGCTGCAGCCGACGGCCAACGCCAGGACCGCCACCACCCCCACCGCCCACACCCGTCTCATGGCGTTCCTCCGTCCGGGCGCAGCAGGACGATCGCCCCGCCATCGAGCCCGCCTTCCACCAGCTGCGCGACGTAGAGATTCCCGCTGGTCTCGTCCTCGGTGAGGTCGACCGGATCGCTCAGCCCCGAAGCGATCTGGATCACCCCGGACCGGTCGATGGGGCCGCCGCCCGGAGGAATCGGCAGGGCGAGCACGTCGTCCCCGGCGCTGTACTCGACGACGAAGAGGTACCCCTTGAGCGCGCCCCCGAACGCCGGGCCCTTGCTCTCCAGCGCCCCGTCGGGCGAGCGGTTGCGGCTGAAGTCGTAGACCGAGCCCTTCCACGCCCTGTCGGGAAGGACGCCCACCGGGTAGCCGACGCCGCCGTCGGGCGTGGCGGCCACCTCGTCCGGGTCGACGCCCGCGGTGGGGTTGCCGCCGTTCAGCACGTATTGCCCGCGGGCGGGGTTGGGATGGCCGTAGTACCCGCCCAGCACCACGTCGAAGAGAAAGTCGTCCTGGGTGGGAATGCTGAGCAGCTCCGGAACCACCGGGGTGAGTCCGGGCGGCGAGCCGGGAGTGTTGGCCCCGGCCGCGGTTCCGTTGGTCGGGCAGTAGAGGTGCCCGTTGCTGTGCCAGACCAGGTCGTAGGCGTTGCGGAGCCCGACCCCGTAGAGCGTCACCGGGGCTCCGGGAGCGCTGGGGTCGTACTCCGTTCCGGCGTCGAGCTCCTCGGTCTGCACGTTCACCGGCGCGGTGAGGCGCGAGAGGTCCACCCGCAGCACCGCCGAGGAGAGGAGGTGCTCGCTCCGCATGTACCAAGCCGAGTCCGGAGCGCCCGAGGCGCTCATGCTCCCCTGCGTGACGTAGAGCGCCCCGTCCGGACCGAAGGCGAGGCTGTTGGTCATGTGGTCCTTGGCCGATCGCGGCAGGCCGGTGACCATGTCCTCCGCGGTGGCCACGAAGCCCGTCTTCGTCGGATCGACGGTGATGCGAGTGATGGTGCCGCTCCAGTCCGGCGCGGGCTGGAGGTAGACCGGCGCGTCGGTGGTCACCCAGATGACGTTCGGGTTCCCGGGCTGGAAGGCGATGCCGAGCATCGTCCGGCCCTGGAGCCCCTCCCAGGTTTCCAGCCCGCCGAGCGTGCCATCCGGAGCGATGCTCCAGCGCCGCACGATGCCGTCGAGCGCGGTGGCGTAGAGCTTCCGGTCCGGCCCGATCAGCAGGCTGCTGACCGGAGTGCCGTTGTAGAGCGGTGGCGACTGGATGGCGTATCGGTAGCGGGGGTCGACCTTGAGATTGGTGAAGTCACCGGTGGAGAAGTGGCTCTCGAACGGCACGAACGAGACCCCACTCTGGTCGGTCACGCCGGCGGTGATCCGGAAGGTGTAGTCGGTCCGCGCCTCGAGCACGCCCCTCGGCTGGAGGACGATGGCGTCGTTGCCACCGGTGGTGTTCACCGTGGCCTCCACTTGCAGGCCGTCCGAGTTGCGGACCAGCTGCACGTTCGCCGGGGTGAGCGTGGCGTCCTTCACCCCCTGGCCCACGTTCGGCAGGTTGACGTCCACCTTCACCGCGGTGTCGCGGCCCACGAAGGTGTAGCCATCGGGCGGATCCACCGCGCGCACCGAGGGGTGCAGCGCGGTCCCCGCGTCGGTCCCCGCGTCGGTCCCACCGTCGGTGCCGCCATCCGTCGGGGTGCAGTCCGGCCCTTGGCAGCCGCCGTCCGGGGGCGTGCAGCTCGAGCCGCTGCACCCCCCATCGGGCAACGGGGTGCAATCGCTCCCCGCGCAGCCGCCGTCCGGCGGCCCGCCGCCACTGCCCCCGCACCCCACTGCACAGGCCAGAACCGCCGCCACCCACCAACCTCGCCCACCACGCATGTCCGTCGTCTTCCGTCCCGCCCGCATGCCGGCGCACCGGCCGGCCAGGCTCCCTGAGTGGAGATGCGCCGCAAGGTGGGGGTGCCAAGGCGGCCCGGGAAGCCCGGTGGGGCAGCGGTCTGTTCATTCGTGACAGGGCAGGCGCGACCCCGGGGCGAGTAGGCTTCCCTCCCGTCATGCCGCGGTCGGTTCCCATCGAGCTGCTGAGCTTCCGGCGCACCTTCGCCCTGCTGATGGTGCTGGTGGCGGTGCCCTCCGCGGGGCTCACCGGCCTCGGGGTGGTGGCGATCCTCAACGAGCGCGCGGCGGTGGAGAAGCGCCTCGCCTCGGTGTGGCAGGACCGGCTCGACACGCTGAGCACCCGCTTCCGGCAGGCGCTGGAGGCCAGCACCGTGACCCCGGTCGACGGCGGGGTCCGGGTCACCGCGCCCTCGGGCCAGCTGCTCTCCGGGGCGGGGTTCCGGCTGTCGCGCGACGTGCTCGAGTCGCCGGACACTGACCTGGTGGCCGCGCTCACCCCGCTGCGGAGCCAGCTGGCGTTCCTCCCCGAGCGGCCGAGCTTCCAGAGCCTCGCCGGGCCCGACGGACCGCTGCTGATCGTCGCCCTCCGGACTCCGGACGGGGTGCTGGGAGCGCAGCTGTCGCGCGCCGCGCTGGAGCAGCTCCTCGCCACCAGCGCACAGGACCTCAAGGGCAAGGGGGAGCAGGTCCGCTTCGAGCTGACCGCGGTGCAGCCGGCGCGCCCCGGCCTGGTCGGGAAGTTCGTCGGCGGCGTCCCCGGGGCAAAGAACGCGCTGGAGGTGACGCCGCTCGCGGAGCGGCCGCTGCCCCCGCCGCTTCAGGAATTCGAGCTGCGGGCCATGCCCGAGGCCGGCGACCCGGTGGCCTTCGCCTCACTGCGCAACCGGCTGGTCTACGCCGGGCTGCTCGGCGCGTTCTACGCCACCCTGGTGGTGGGGGTGGTCTACACCGCGCGCGCGCTGTACCTCCAGGCGCGGCTCTCCCGGCTGAAGACGGACTTCGTCAGCCTGGTGAGCCACGAGCTGCGGACGCCGCTCACCTCCATCCGGATGTTCATCGAGACCTTGGCGCTCGGCCGGGTGAAGGAGCCGCAGCAGGCGCAGGAGGTGCTGGAGCTCCTCCAGAAGGAGACCGAGCGGCTGTCGGCGATGATCGAGCGAGTGCTCGACTGGGCGCGGCTCGAGTCCGGGCGGCAGCGTTACCGGAAGGAGCGTCTCACCGCGCGGCAGATCATCGACGCCTCGCTCGACGCCTTCCGGGCCCAGCGGCTGGACAGCCAGGTCCAGCTCAACTGCGAGGTGCCCGAGGCGCTCCCGCCGCTGGAAGGCGACCGGGAGGCGCTGGCCGGCGCGCTCCTCAACCTCCTCCACAACGCCTACAAGTACTCGGGCGCCGAGAAGCGCATCGAGCTCCGGGCCGGGATGCGGAACGGCGGAGTGGACATCGAGGTGGAGGACCACGGGGTGGGCATCGCCAAGCGCGACCGGAAACGGGTGTTCGAGCGCTTTTACCGGGTGGACAACCTCCTCACCCGCCAGACCGAGGGCTCGGGACTCGGCCTCTCCATCAGCCGGCGCGTCATCGAGGCCCACGGCGGCAGGCTCACGGTGAGCAGCGAGCTGGGCAAGGGCAGCACCTTCACCATCCACCTTCCGGCGGCGAAGGAGGCGCGGGCGTGAGCGAGGAGAAGCCGCGCATCCTGGTGGTGGAGGACGACCTGTCCATCCTCACCGGCGTGTCGATGAACCTCCGCTTCGAGGGGTACGAGGTGCTCCAGGCCCAGGACGGGGCGCGCGGTCTGGAGATGGCGGTCAGCGAGGCGCCGGACCTCATCGTGCTCGACGTGATGATGCCGCGGCTCAACGGCTACGAGGTGCTGCGCGCGCTGCGCTCGCGCGGGGTGCGCACCCCGGTGCTGGTGCTCTCGGCGAAGGGAATGGAGCGGGACAAGGTGCTCGGCCTCGACCTCGGGGCCGACGACTACGTGGTGAAGCCGTTCGGGGTGGCCGAGCTGATGGCCCGGGTGAAGGCGGTGCTCCGCCGGCGTTGGGGCGAGGACGGCGAGGTGGTCCGCTTCGGCGACGTGGCGGTGAACCTCGGCACCAGGCAGGTGATGCGGGCCGAGTCGACCGTCGACCTCACCGCGCAGGAGTTCAAGCTGCTGGCGCACCTGGTCTCCAATCCCGGCCGCACCTTCTCCCGGGAGGAGCTGCTGTCGGGCGCCTGGGGCATCGACTACGAAGGAACGCCGCGGACGGTGGACACCTTCGTCCGGCAGCTCCGGCAGAAGCTCGAGCCCGATCCGGAGGCGCCCCGCTACATCCTCACCGCGCGGGGTCTCGGGTACAGGTTCGAGCGGCCCCGGGACTGACGCAACCTCGAGGCGCCAGGGAAGATTCGCCGTCCCCGTCCGACTCCTTTCGGGGACATGAGACCGGCCGTCGCACTCCACACGGACGCCTTGACCGTGGTTCCAACACGGTGGCACGGTCACGCCATTCCGGCGCCGTCGAAGTCCCGCAGTCCAACGACATTGGATCCCACCTTGCGGGCGGCCGTCGTCGCGCTCCGGCCCGTCCTGCTCGTCCTCGCGCGGCGGATGTGTGCGTCCGACGCGGATGCCGCCGACGCGGTGCACGACACCCTGGAGAGCGCGCTGCAGGCAGGTGACCGGCTGAAGGCGGTAGAAAGTCTACAGGCCTGGCTGGTGACCATCCTTCACCGGCGGATCATCGACCTGTTCCGCAAGCGCGAGCGCGAGCAGCTGGGCGATCCCCCCGAGGAACCGGCGATGACCCAGGAGCCGCTGCTGGCGGACGCACCGCTCTGGGCCCGCATCGACGGCGAGCAGCTCCGCGCGGCGGTGGAGCGCCTCGAGCCCGAGTTCAAGGAGGTCTTCATCCTCCACGCCTTCGAGCGCCGCTCGTACAGGGACATCTCCGCCGCGCTCGGCATTCCTCTGAACACCGTCGGAACGCGCCTTCTCCGGGCGCGCCGGAAGCTCCGGGTGCTGCTCCTGGGGGGCCGGGAGGAGGTGGGGACATGACGCCCGAGGACCACAGCGGGGGCCCGGTGCGCTGCGACCAGCTGGGCGCCTTCGTCGACGGCGAGCTGGACGCTGCAGAGGCGGCGGCGTTCCGCCGACATCTTCTGCTGTGCGCCCGGTGCCAGCAGGAGATGCACGGGCTGATGCAGCTGTCGGCGCTGTCCGAACAGGCCCGCGAGCAGCGTCCGGCGGCGCGGCCCGACCTCGCGCCGGTTCCGGTGGCCGCGGCGGACCGGCGCGCTCGACCCCGCCGCGCGGCATGGGTGGGCGTGGTGGGGGCGGTGGCGGTGGCAGCGTCGCTGGCGGTCCTGCTCCTCCCGGCGCGGGGCCCGCCGACGGCGGCGATGCTCCTCGCCTCGCGCGACAGCCGCCGGGTGTCGGGCTGGCCGAGCTACGCCGGAGCCCAGGAGTACCGGCCGTACGCGGTCCAGCGCGGAGGCGCGGCCGACGACGTCGTCCTGGGCGTCAGCAAGCTCGAGGAGCGACAGGACTGGGCTGGGCTGGCCAGCGTGGCCCTGGTCCGGGGCGAGTTCAAGCAGGCCATGGCGTACCTGCAGCGCGCGCCGAAGGATCCTCGGACCCGCAACGACCTCGGCCTGGCCCTCCTCGAGCTCGGGCAGCCGGAAGCCGCGCTCGAGGCGCTGGATCTGGCTCTCCGCGAGGACCCTTCCCTGCCCCAGGCGCTGTTCAACCGCGGGCTCGCGCTCGAGAGATTGCACCTGGATCGAGCCGCGACCAGCGCCTTCCGTCTTGCATCGGCCGCCGCGGCCGGTGGCTGGCGCGCGGAGGCAGACGCCTCCCTGCAGCGGCTGCAGACGCGGATCGCGACGGAGGCGGATCAGGCGAGGACCCTGGCTTCCGTCGGCCAGGAGCTGGCCGAGGAGCAGCGGGCACCTCCGGGCGAGCTGCTGGTCCGCGCTCCGGGGGCGCTCCGCAGAGCATTCTATTCGGCAGTGGCGCTGGCCCCCAGCGACGCCCGGCTGGCCGCACTCCTCCCCACGGCCAGAGACCTGGATCGGCCGGGGCAGGGTCGGATCCTCGAGTCCTTGGTCGAGTCGACGCGGCGACAGGCCAACACCACCCGCTGGTTGCTCGTGCCGCTGCTCCGACCCGTCCTTGCCAACCCGGGCCCGGAGACGGTCGAGCAGAGGCACGAGCTCGCAGAACGCGCGAGGCGCGCCGGACAGACCGATCAGCTCCTGCTCCTGGCCTCGCTGAGCTTCGAGGATACAAGCTTGGGATTTCCCCGGCTCGCGGCGGCGTCGGGTGACCCGTTCTGGCAGCTCAGGGAGCGTGCGCGTCAGGTCCGCGCAGCCCGCCTCGATGGCGCGCCCGCGCCTCAGGCCACCCTCGCGCGAGGCGATCTGAAGAGATGGTGCGGCGATCCCTCGCTCGGGGGAGAGTGCGCCAACGTGCTGGTGGAGCTGGCGCAGGTCGACCTGCGCCTGGGGAGGCCGGAGCAGGCACTCGGGTCCATTCGCGAGGCGAGCGCCCGGGCCCGGACCGCGCCCAACCCGGTGCGCGACAGAGCCCTGCTCCTGATGGAGGCGCAGATCCAGCTGCAGGCGGACCGTCTGGCGGCGGCCAGCGCCATCTTCCAGGACGTGCTGCTGGGCGATCCCGGCGACTGCGCCCTCGAGGTCTTCGTCGGCCAGCAGCTCGCCAACGGCTTCATCGAGCGGGGGGACCGATTCGCTGCGCGCAAGGCGTTCGATGATTCCCGCCGATGTGCGGCAACCATCCCCGCCTCGATCTACCGGGCCCGGGTGGCCACCAGGCTGGCTCTGCTCGAGCGGACCGCCGCTTCGCGCAGCGCCGCACTGGAGGTGATCCGCGCGGCGGAGAAGTCCGGGCTTCCCGCGCAGTCCTCCAAGGACCTCGCGCTCTTTCGAGCCACGGTCCTGGCCGAGGCCGACGACGCGTCCGCGGCCCAGGTGCTCCGGGCCGCACTGGGCGGCAGCGCGGAGACGGCCCCCGGGACCGGAAGGCCGGACCCCAGAGAGAGCGAGGACGACCTGGCCGTGGCCAGGACCGCCCTCGTCTTCTGGTTCCTCAGGAGGGGAGAGGTGGAACCTGCCCTCGAGGGCCTCGCCGAGCTGGGAGGGACAGCGGCGCCCGCGTCCTGCGTGCTGGGAGTCGCTTCCCAGTACGGGCGTCTCGGCTGGGTCGCGCGCGGAGAGGACGGCCGGTCCACGGTGGTTCTGGACGACTCAGCGCCCGACGCCCAGAGACCCGCACCGGTCGCCATTGCCGAGGCGCTCGGGCGCTGTGGTTCGGTCGGAGTGCTGGCCAGCGCCTCGGTGCTCGGGCGTCCCCGGCTGTTGCCGCCGGGTGCCGCCTGGAGCTTCCGGACCTCGCCTCACCCCAGGCGCGTGCCCGGGCCCTTCCGGAGCCGCGTCCGGGTCAGGGGCACGGTCCTGCCTCCGGGACTCGAGCTTCCGGCCCTCGCGCCCGGAGCCGGCGACGATGCAGGGTGGACCGTCCTCGAAGGCGCCGATGCAACGCCGTCACGGGTGCGGGCGAGCCTGCAGCGGGCGGACCTGGTCGATTTCGAGGTCCACGGGGTCATCGACGCCGAGATGCCCGATGGTGCCCTCCTCGTCCTGTCGCCCGAATCAGCAGGTGGCTATGCCCTCACCGCTTCCGCCATCGAGGGGATGACGCTGCCCGGGGCGCCGCTGGTGTTGCTCGGGGCCTGCCGGGCCGCAGCTCGCTCTCCGTTCCGTGACCGTCCCTGGAACCTCCCGGCCTCCTTCAGCCGCGCCGGAGCCCGGGGTGTGGTCGCGTCGTTTTCGGAGTTGCCTGACGCGACGATCGGCGCTTTCTTCGAACGGCTCGTCTCCCGGATGGAGGGGGGGGCGGAGCTGTCGGTCGCGCTGAGGGACGAGCGCCAGGCCTGGCTCGCGCGCGGCCAGGCCTGGGTCGACGACGTGGTCGCCTTCGAATGAGCGCGTTGCTGGGGGGTTATTCATGCACCGCATCCAGGTAGCCTGTCTCACGCTGCTCACGCTGCTCACCGGCTGCGCGACGACCAGTCCGCAGCCTGCCGCCGTCCAGCAGACCCAGCCGGAGCAGGCACCGGCACCGGCGGTGGTCCCGCCTCCGTCCACCCCGCAGTCGGGCGACAGGACCTCGGTGCCTGCGGGTGAGTCGCTCACGACGGAGGACGCCAAGGTCTGCAGCGATCCGCGCGATCCGACGCTCCGAACCTATTACGAGAAGCTCCGCCCTCGGCGTGGCTTCTACTACTTCAAGCTGCTCCGGACGCAGGCGGAGGTGATCATCGTGGTCGTCCGGGCAAGCGAGGACCTGTCGGGCGGCCGCAAGAAGAGCCCCGTCACCCTCCCGGCGGTGGAGAAGATCATCGGGCCGATCCAGAGGAAGGATGTGAAGGCGTGGCACCTCGTCTATGCGATGCTCCGTCGCTACGCATCCAGTCCACCTGCGGGGAACTACTGCTGGGACGACGACTGCTACGGATCGATCAACCAGCTGATCGACCCCCACGACGAGGGAGACCCTCGGCCCGGAGACGACCCGCCCGGTCAGCCGCCCACGGGCGGGTACATGGTCGCTCTCGATCCGCCATATCCCCCGCTCGCGACGCTCGAGCCCGAGGTGGACACCGTCGAGGCGGCGCTCGCTGGACGCACGCCGCGGATGCTGCGGTATCTGGTGCAGCCAGGGTCTTCACCGGCACAGGGACCGACCACGACCGGCCGCGAGTGCGTCGACCCGAGCCGGCTCAAGGTGATCAAGGAACAGGCCGCGCAGATCGTGAAGATCGGCGGCAGCCCCAGCGCCCCGTCCAAGTAGCAGTCGTCATCGCCCTCCTCTGCGCACTGGCCCCTGGCTGCACGCCCGGGGCCACGCGCGCGACCTCCAGCGCTCCGTGTGGCCAGGGGCCGGTCTTCTCCCGTCCGCCGCCCACGCTCGTCGACGCGATCGGTCGGCCGGTGGAGATCTCCGGACGCCCACCCGGTCCGTGCCAGGCGCCTCCTCCGACGGTCACCTCGCCCCCGGGGACCGCGGGCGGGGGCGAGCACCGGTGGTGGCGGGCCGGTGCGCTCGCGGACCGGGCCACCCAGGGGGTCGGGGCCCGACTGATGGTCGCGGCGCCCCACACGGTCGAGGACGAGCACTCGCTGGCCGAGCTCTCGGCGGAGTCCGGCTTTCTGCACCGCAACGTGGTCGAGGTCGGCTGGCGGGTGGCTCCCCGCTCGCTCGGTGATGCGCGACCCCACCTCTTCGTCTTTCACTGGGTGCGCGGCACGCCCCGCTGCTACGACGGCTGCGGCTTCGTCCCGGCGGGAGGCTGGGCCACGCCCGGAGGCGATCTCTCCACGAACGTCGGCCGGCTCCTGTACCTCGGGATGGTGGCCGTGGAAGGAACGTGGTGGGTCTGGCTGGAGGATGGGTGGGTCGGCTCGTTCCCCGCGTCGGAGTGGGACGGCAACTTCATCCAGGCCACCACCCTGCAATGGTTCGGAGAGGTCTGGAGCCGCTCGGACCCCGCCCGCAGCGCGATGGGAACCGGTCAGCGCGCCGGCCAGCCGGGAGCGGCCCTCTTCCGGGACCTCTGCACGGTCGACCTCGCGAGCTGGACCTGCCGACCGACCGATGCCGAGCTCCGGATGACCGACCCCGCGCTCTACGATGCCCGGTGGGACGCCGAGCGCGTGCTGTCGTTCGGTGGACCCGGCGCCCTCGGCGAGCTCAGACCGCGTCCACCACCTTCGTCAGCCAGTGGAGGAACGCCTGGGGCGACAGGAACGTCAGCGCCATCTCCCCGACGTTGATCCGAGTCGCGCCGCCGAGCGTGGCCGGCGAGTTGGGCTGGAGCGGCACGCCGTCGACCAGCGTCCCGTTGCGGCTCGCCGCGTCCACCACGTTCCAGCGGGAGATCTGCGTCGGGTCCGGGGTGAAGTAGGCGTGGAAGCGCGAGACGCTGGCGTGGGGGAGGACCAGGTCGTTGTGCTCCGCCCGGCCCATCGTCACGCCGGCGCCGAACGGGTTCGCCCGCCCCTGGACCTTCTTCACCAGGAACACCACCGGGTTCTCCGGGGAGGGCGCGTGCTCGGGTGGCTTGGTGACCCAGCGCGCCTCCGTGAGGTCGCCTTCCCAGACGACCAGGGGCGTCTCCAGCGCGGAGTGGAGGGCAGCTTCGTCATCCACCAGGCGGCGGACCCAGTCGGTGAGCGGGGCGCTGGAGGGAAGTTCCATGACGAGCGGGTTCAGGAAGGATTCCGCACGCCCCGGTGTAGGTTCAAGTTTCCGTCCGGTGGAGATATGTGGGCATCACATGTACCGCCGATACACCGTGCACCGCGACGGAGACCTCCTGGTCGAGGACCTCGGCCCCGACGGGAATCCCATCGATCCCGAGCCAGTGCCCGCCGAGGACCGATTCCCGGTGGAGCTGGTCCTGCTCGCGCCGGACACGGTGGACGCCCGCGCCCAGCTGCTGGACCTGCTGGAGCTGGCCTTCGAGATGGAGTCCACGCCCGAGGGCGAGCGGCCCCCGCCCAGGCCCCGCAGCTGACGGCGGGCTCAGCGCCCCGGCGCGCGCGCCGAGGCCTGGGCCACCACCACCATCCGGTCCGCCCCCGGTTCCCACGGCCGGCCCTCGAAGTCGCGGTCGCGGCTGAGGGGCTCGAGGCCGGTGGCGGCCAGCGCGTGGTCCACCTCCCCGGCGGTGAAGTGACGCAGCAGCAGCCGGTGGATGTCGCCGTGACCCTGGCGGGTGCGGCGGCTGTGGAGGTGCGGGGTGAAGACCGCGCGCTCGGGTTGCACGCCCTCGTGCGGATCCACCTCGTCAGGGAGCAGCCAGCGCGGCGGGGGCAGCGCCAGGTCGAAGGCGAAGCTGGCAGCGGGGAGCAGATGCTCGCGGGCAGTGAGGAAGAGCGCCTCGAGATCGGACCGCGTCGCCACCAGCGCCACCGCGTCGCGCGGGGCGAAGACCGCGGCGAACTGCTGGGAGAGCCGGAGCGAGCGCAGGTCCGCCCGGAGCAGCTGCATCCGCCCCTGGAGCTCGCCCGGCAGCCCGCTCCGTGTCTCCTCGGCCCGTAGCAGCATGCGCGGGCTCGGATCCACTCCGGTCACCGGAACGCCACGCCGGACCAGCGCCTCGGCCAGCCGCCCGTCGGCCACGCCCAGCACCAGCACCTGGCCGCCGGCCTCGGGGAGAAGCGACGCGTACCGCGCCACCTCGCCCCGCGCTCCGCCCACCACCGTGAGCGATCTCCGCCGTTCTCCACGCGCCATGTGTGCCACTGAATCCGGGAGCTACTGGAGTACCACACCACCGGCCCGGTCGTTGTGCGCGAGGGTGTGTCTTCCGCGCTTCGCTCACCCGTGCGGACCTTTCGTTGCGTGCCGAACTCCGTAGAATGGTGGCCCCCCGCGATGACCACCGGTTCCTCCGCGACCATCCCCGCCCACACCGTCCTGGGCCTTCGGGCCCAGAACGAGCGCCTCGGCTTCCAGGAGTTCCACCTCGTCCTGGTCAACACCGACGGCGTCGGGAAGTCGTTCCCCATCACCGACACCTCGCTGAAGATCGGCAAGTCGCCGGACAACGACGTGGTCATCGACTCGCCCACGGTGAGCCGGAACCACCTGGTGATCCAGCGGCAAGGGGACCGGTTCCTGGTGCAGGACCTCCAGTCCACCAACGGCACCTTCATCGACGGGGCGCAGATCCGCGAGGCGTACCTGAAGCCCGGGCAGCTGCTGGAGCTCGGCGACGTTCAGCTGCGCTTCCAGTCCACGCTCACCCCGGTCCGCATCGCGCCCTCGGTGGAGGACCGGCTGGGCGAGCTGGTCGGCAAGAGCGTGCCGATGCGGCAGATCTTCGCCCTGCTCAAGCGGATCAGCTCCACCGACTCGACCTTGCTCCT
This sequence comes from Myxococcaceae bacterium, assembly GCA_035519675.1. Taxonomy (GTDB): domain Bacteria; phylum Myxococcota; class Myxococcia; order Myxococcales; family Myxococcaceae; genus RPRB01. Next base: position 3,727 of record DATIWB010000088.1, on the reverse strand, counting down.
GGTGGGCGAGACCGGAAGCGGCAAAGGCGCGGCGGCCAAGGCCATCCACCAGCTCTCGCCCCGGCATGACGGGCCGCTGGTGGTCTTCGACTGCGCCGCGGTGAGCGACAGCCTGATCGAGAGCGAGCTCTTCGGCCACGAGAAGGGCGCCTTCACCGGTGCGGTGAACCAGCGCATCGGCTGCCTGGAGCGGGCGCACAATGGCACCCTCTTCCTGGACGAGATCGACGACCTGGCGCTGGACCTCCAGCCCAAGCTGCTCCGGGCCATCGAGGACCGCGAGTTCCGGCGCCTGGGCGCGAGCAGCTCGCCCATCGCCTTCGACGCGCGCATCGTCGCCGCCAGCAAGAAGGACCTTTGGGCCGAGACCCAGGCCGGCCGGTTCCGCGAGGACCTCTACTTCCGGCTGAGCGTGTTCACCGTCAGCCTCCCGCCGCTCCGCGACCGGAAGGAGGACATCCCGCTGCTGGTGGACGCCTTCTCCGGCGAGACCCTCTGGGACCGGCTGCCCGCGGCGGTGCGCGACCAGTTCCTGGCCCACGCCTGGCCGGGGAACGTCCGCGAGCTGCGGAACGCTCTGGAGCGTGCCCGCCACATGGTGGACATCCCCGAGCTGTCCAGCGGCTCGCTGCTCCGCGAGTTCGCCCGGGACGTGCCGGCCGGCGGTGACTTCCTCCCGGCGAGCTACGGCGGGCCGTTCAAGGAGTGCAAGGAGGACCTGGTCCGGCAGTTCGAGCGCGAGTACCTGACCCGGCTCCTGGCCCGCTCCAAGGGCAACGTGGCCAAGGCCGCCCGCGAGGCGGAGCTGGACCGGAAGCACCTCTACTCGCTCCTCCACAAGTACGGCCTGGTCCAGTCCGACTCGGAGTGAGCCCCCGCCGCTCAGCATTGCTCGGGGGGAGCTTCGCGCTCCTCGCGCTGGTGGGCGGCCTCGCCTGGCAGACCCAGCTGCGGCGTCCCGCACCCCGTCTCACCGACGTGGGCCCGCGGGTGGTGAGCAACCAGACCACCCAGCCGCTGTCGATCTACGGCGAGAACCTTCGCCGGGGAATGACCCTGCGGCTCGCCGCCCCCTTCGAGCGCACGGTGCCCCTGACGGTGGTGGATTCGGGCCACGCCCATGCCCGGCTCCCCGCGGACCTCACCCTCCCGCCCGAGACGGTGCAGGTGACCGCGGTGCTCTCGGTCGCGGGCCAGCGGGCAACGTCCGAGGTGGGCCTCACGGTGGTGAACGACGCGGCCTTCGCCGACTGGACGCAGCTGGTCCGCGCTGGCGAGGTGCTGTGGGCCGCCTCGTCCACCACCGACACCCTGGCGCGCATCGACCCGCTCAAGGGCGAGGTCACCCGCTTCCCGGGCGGTGACGGCCCCTCCGCCCTCGCGGCCTGGACCGAGCCCGATGGCGCGCCCCGGCTGGCGGTGGCGCACGCCTGGCTGCCCGAGCTGTGGATCCTCGACGCCCGCACCGGCGCCGTCCTCCGCACCCTGGCCGCGCCGGCATACGCGACCGGGGTGGTGGTGGATGCGCGCCGGCGTCTGGCCATCGTCGCCGAGACGGCCCAGAACACGGTGCGGGCGCTCTCGCTCGACGACGGCGGTGAGCAGTGGCGCCGCGAGGTGCTGCCGGATCCGAAGCCGCTTGCCCTGGCCGGGGCCTGGGTGGTGGTGGGCAGCCAGGGCAGCGGCGAGCTGGAGGCGCTCTGGCTCGACGACGGCCGGGCCGGCGACTCCATCGGGCCGAGGCCGGGAACCCCCATCGTCGGCGGGCACACCGAACCGCACGCCCGGGACGTGATGGGGGGCAAGGCGCCGCGGGCGCTGCTCTGGTCCATCCAGCTGGGGAAGCTCTTCGTCACCAGCATCGGACCCAACATCGGACCCAATCCACAGCGGATGGAGGTCTCGATGAACGGCGGCGTGGGGGTGGTGGACGTCGGCGCCCGTCGCTTCGAGCGACACCTGGGATTCGGCGCCGGGGTCACCGAGGGCATGGCGATCGACGAGGACCAGGGCCGGCTGTACCTGGCGGACACCGGGCTCGGGCTGGTGCGCGCGGTGGATGCCGCGGCGCTGGCCGCGGGCGACGAGCGGGCGCGGAAGGCCGAGCTGTGGCGGCTGCCCATCCCGCCTCCGTCCGGCTTCCCGCTCGCCCGCGACCCGGCGGACTACGGGGTGAACGGCCGGGCGGGGGTGGAGCTGCACTCCGGGCCCCGGGCGCTCGCGCTGTCCGCCGCGGGCACCGAGCTGTACGCGCTGGACCGGTTCACCGCCACGGTGGCGGTCATCGGAGGGGTGCGCAGCGCCCAGCCCCGTGTCGAGCGGCAGATCGCCCTCGAGCCCGGCGTCGGTCCACGAGAGCGGCGGCTCGGGCAGGTGCTGTACTTCGCCGACATGGGCAGGAGCGGGATGAGCTGCGACAGCTGCCATCTCGAGGGCCACGACGAGGGCATCCTCTTCGAGAAGACCCACCCGTTGCGCATCTACCGGAGCCCCACCGTGCGAGGCACCCGCGAGACGCCGCCTTACTTCACCCCGGCGAGCACGTTCAGCCTCGCCGAGACCTCCCGGATGGTGGGCGACCGGAACCGGTACATGAACCCCACCCTGACCGAGTCCGAGGTCCGCCAGCTCACCCTGTTCAGCGCGACGGTGACCACCCTCCCCAACCCCTACCGGGGCGTGGACGGGGCGCCGCCCGACTCGATCGCCCTGCCTGGAGGCGGCACCGGCCGGCCGCTGGAGGGGAGGCGGCTCTTCGACGGGAAGGCGGACTGCGCGCGCTGCCACCCGCCGCCGCTCTTCACCACCGATCAGGAGCTGTCCACCCGGGGGCACTTCATCGACGTGGGGACGCCGCGGGCGTTTCCGCTGCGAACCGGAGATCAGGAAACGGTGTTCCGAGGCGTCGGCGTGCCCTCGCTGCTGGGCGCCTGGGACGTGTTCCCCATGCTCAGCACCGGTCTGGCTGGCTTCGGCGAGGATGGCGGCCGGGCGGTGGTGTCGGACCGGGTGCCGCTGCGAGCGATGATCGAGCGGTACTGCGCCCCGCCGCACGGGAACGCCGCGGCGCTCGGGGCGCAGGAGAAGGCGGACCTGCTCGCGTACCTCCTCACGCTCTGAGCTCGAGCCCGGGACCGGGTCGATTCGCACCAGCCGGTGGTCGAAGTGTGGAGCCGAGACCGGGGGGCTCGCGCCACAGCCCACGGAATCCCACCGCGCCCCTCCTCACCAACCCCGCGCATTCCCGACGTTCCGTTCCGGCAACGCTCGGTGGATCGGAGGTTGCTAGCGCCGGGACCGACGGAACGACTTGGAGGCTTTGAGCATGACCCGAGCTCTTGGAACCGTGGTGGTCGGCCTGGCCCTGCTCTGGGCCGTGCCTTCCCTCGCGCAGAACGCTGACAACCCGGAATGTCTCGGCACCCAGTGCGGCGCCCCGAAGGAGGAGGGCGGCGGCTGTGGCTGCGGCTGTGGCTGTGGCTGCTCGGTGTGGGTCAGCTACACCGACGACGGCAAGACGCTGTCGTACACCGACGACGCCGACGGCGACGGCAAGTCCGACGGCTTCGACAACTGCCCCTTCGTCGCCAACCGCGACCAGGCCGACAAGGACGGTGACGGCGTCGGCGATGCCTGCGACAACTGCCCCAACACCGCCAACCCCGACCAGCGCGACACCGACGGCGACGGCAAGGGTGACGGCTGCGACGACGACATCGACGGCGAC
>DATIWB010000087.1:0-13841 GCA_035519675.1 Myxococcaceae bacterium | reverse complement strand
CACGCCCTTCTGGGTTCGCGCCGCCTGGATCGCCGACTCGAGGACGTGCGGTAGCTGCTCGGGGTGGGCCACCACCTCGCAGTAGTGGCTGCACTGGGCGAACAGGTACTTGGGATCGGTCTCCTGGAAGTAGCCGCTCCCGATCTCCGAGCTCGGGATCTGCGCGGCGATCGCCAGCACGGGGACCCCACTCCGGTGGCAATCGTAGAGGCCATTGATCAGGTGCAGGTTCCCGGGGCCACAGCTGCCTGCACAGGCCACCAGCTCTCCGGTGACGTGCGCTTCCGCTCCCGCGGCGAACGCGGCGACCTCCTCGTGCCGGGTGTGGATCCAGCTGATCTCCTCGTGCCTGCGGATGGAGTCGGTGATTCCGTTCAGCGAATCCCCCGCGACGCCATAGACCCGCCGCACGCCGGCAGCGATGAGGGTTTCAACGAGCACATCTGCAACACGCGCCATGCCGAGCACTCCAGGAGACAACGGGTACGCCCACCGGACCCGCGAGAGGGCACTCTGTTTCTCCGGTGGCGTGTCGAGGTTCCGACAGAGGTGGCCGGAACCATGATCACGGCCGGCGGATCGCGCCTCGACACCGTCTGTCGGTGAAACCGTCATCGGCTGTCGGATGACGGGCCGGGTCGAGTCTCGCCCGGTGTCCGGATTCCCGTGCTCTCGCCGACTTGGGCCACGGCGCGCCCGTTGCAGTCCAGCTCCGCGAACCTCGAACGGAGACAGAAGGCCGTGGACCGGAAGCCAGCAGCCCATCCTGAAGAAGTCGAACTCATCCAGCGGCTGCGCAGCGGTGACCAGCACGCCCGAACCACCGTGGTCCGGCGGTACAACTCCGCCCTGACGCACCACGCGTTCGTGATCCTCCGCGACGAGGGGCTCGCCCAGGATGCCGTCCAGGATGGCTGGCTCGCCGCCTTCAGATCCATCGACCGCTTCGACCGTCGATCCAGCCTGTTCACCTGGCTGGTCCGGATCGTGATCAACACGGCGAAGAATCGACGCCGCCGTGAAAGCCGCTCCATCCCCTTCTCGGGACTCATCCCTCCGTCGTTTGGCTTCGGAGCGGACAGCACCGACCGCCCGGACCCTCCGGAGATGGCAGTGGAAGAGCTCACTCCGGAGTGGCTCCTGCTGGAGCGGGAGGCGGTCAGGACCCTCGACGGCGCGCTCCGGGCGCTCCCCGACGGCCAGCGATCGGTGGTGGTCCTGCGTGACCTGCAAGGAGCCAGCTCCGCGGAGGCCTGCCGTACGCTGCGGATCAACGACCTGACCCAGAGAGTGAGACTCTCGCGCGCCCGGGCGACACTCCGCCTCGCGCTCCGGGAGGATCGGTTGCTCGTTGCCTGAAGCGCCCCCGGGGAGCTTGTGTTCCGCCATCGCCGGGCGTAGTCGATCGGGGAGACCGCCCGCGGGCGGAGGAGCTCCTCGAGGGTTGGCATGGCCCGGGTGCTGGTCGTTGACGACGACGCTTCGATGCTCGCTGCGCTCGGCGCCCTGCTGAGGTCGGCAGGGCACGAGCCCGTCGTCGCGCGATCCGGAAAGGAAGCGCTCTCGCTGCTCGACGGTGGCATCGAGGCGGTGGTCACCGACTACACGATGCCCGGCATGAACGGGGTGGAGCTGATCCAGTTCGTCCATCAGCGCGACGAGACTCTCCCCAGCATCCTCCTGACGGCCCATGGGTCCGAGACAGTCGAGGCCCGGGCGATGAAGGCCGGCGCATACCAGTACGTCACCAAGCCGGTCGACATCGAGAACCTGTCGCTGGTGGTCGAGCGTGCGCTGGAGGCACGGTCGCTGCGGCTGGAGAACAGACGGCTCAGCGTGGAGAAGTTGCTGGGCCGGTCCATCGTCGGTGCGTCGCAGCCGATGCGGCGACTGCTCCAGCAGGTCGAGCGGATTGGACCCAGGGACATCACCGTGCTGGTGCGTGGTGAGACCGGGACGGGGAAGGAGTTGATCACCTCCCTCCTCCATGCGCACAGCCGGCGGGCCACCGGGCCGCTGATTCGCTTCAACTGCGCGGCGGTTCCGGGCGAGCTCGCGGAGGCGGAGCTCTTCGGGCACACCCGTGGCGCGTTCACCGGCGCCCATCAGGCCCGGCCCGGCTTCTTCGCCCAGGCGCACGGGGGGACGCTGGTCCTCGACGAGATCGGAGAGCTCCCGATCAATCTCCAGGCCGTGCTGCTCCGCGCGCTGCAGGAGGGCGAGATCCAGCCGGTGGGAGCGGGACGGGTGGAACGCGTCGACGTCCGAGTCATCGCCTGTACGAATCGCGACCTGGAAGCGGACGCCGACGAGGGCCGATTCCGGCAGGACCTCTACTTCCGGCTGGCGGTGGTGGAACTCGTCGTCCCGCCGCTCCGGGAGCGGCGCGAGGACATTCCGGCGCTTGCCGGCGAGTTCGGACGCATCTACGGCGATCGATTCGGCAGGCCCGAGTTCCAGCTCTCGGCGGAGGACATCGCGGAGATGGTCGCCGCCGAGTGGCCAGGGAACGTGCGCCAGCTGGAGAACGCCGTGGCCCGGATGGTGGCGCTTGGGGAGGCGCCGCACCTCTCGCGGGACGATGGTGCATCGCAGGAGGTCGCTCCTCCGCGGCGCGAGGGTCCGAAGGGCAATTCCGCCGACGGGCTCACCCTCAGAGAGCAGGTCGAGGCGCTCGAGCGGGGAGTGATCAGTCGAACCCTCGGCGCGGTGGCCGGAAATCAGTCCGAGGCGGCGCGGCGACTGGGCCTCAGCCGAGGCGCGCTCATCGACCGGATGCGGAAGTACGGGCTCCTCCGCGGGAGCCCGGGCTCGGATTGATCCATCCGGGTGACCTCGGAGCGCGAGCTCGCAGGTGGTCGCATCAGGAAACACCCGTGCCGGTGCGATGGTCGCCCAGGTGCCTCAAGACGTGCAGGACGCACGAGGGCAAGCTGTCGGAAAATCTGACAACGACAGGACCGATGCTGCAAACACCGTCACTCAACCGCTCCGGTCGCCCGACTGATCGCCTCCAGGAGCGCGACGTCGTCGAACGGCTTCTGGAGGACTTGCACCGCGCCCGCGGCGAGCGCCCGGGCGCACACGTTCGCATCGGCGTGCGCGGTCATGAAGACGATGGGAACTTCGGAGCCCGAGGCGAGAAGCCGCTCCTGGAGCTCGAGGCCACTCATTCCCCCCATCCGCACGTCGAGGAGGAGACAGCCGGCGTCCGCTGGACGCCCTGGACCGAGGAACTCCTCCGCCGAAGAGAAGAGATCTACCCGGAACCCGGCCGACCTCAGGAGCGCCTCCAGCGCCTCCCGAAGGGCCTCGTCATCGTCAACAACCGCCACTCTCGAACTGTCGAACACGCTCTTTGAATGACCGACGTCGCAAGAACTTGCCAGAAGCGTGCCGCCGCAGCGAACGCGGTAGCGATGCGATCCATCAGTTGAGCTCGTCTTGCTTCAGACCGCCATCCGCGGTGCCGCGGGCAGGCTGAACTGGAACACCGCGCCCCTTGGCGCGTTGGGCGCGACCGAGAGCCGGCCTCCGTGGGACTCGACGATTGAGCGGCTGATGGCCAAGCCCATCCCCAGGCCTCGCGGCTTGGTGGAGAAGAACGGCTCGAACAGCCGCTCGGCAGCCCCGGGTTCGAGGCCCGCTCCAGTGTCCGCCACCGCGACCTGGACCCGGCCGTCCTCGTCGACGCCCGATCCGATCACCAGGGTTCTCGGCCCCTCGCTGGTGCTGCTCATCGACTCGATGGCGTTGATGCCCAGATTGAGCAGGACCTGCTGGATCTGGACCCGGTCACCGAGAACCACCGGAAGGTCCGGGGCGAGCGCCGGCTGCACCGAGACGCCGCACTTCTGCGCCTCCGAGCCGATCAGGGAAAGGACCTCCACCACGACGTCGTTGATGACCAGCACCTCCCTGGACGGAGGTGCCCTCCGGCTCAGCGCCCGGACTCGATCCACGATGGACCCGGCCCGCCTGCCATCGTCCGCAATCCGTACACTCGCCTGGCGCACTTCCTCCAGCTCGGGAGGGTCATGCGCGAGCCAGCGGCGCAAGGCGTTGGCATTGGCGACGATGGCCGCCAGCGGCTGGTTGATCTCGTGGGCGATCGATGCCGCCAGCTCCCCCATGGTGCTCACCCGCGTCACGTGGGCGAGTTCCGCCTGGACCCTGGCCAGGGCTTCCCCCGCTCGCCGGACGTCGGTGATGTCCTCGCAGGCGACGAGGATGATCGGCTCGCCTCCAGGGCCCTGGACGGCGCGCGCCGATTCGCGAACCCAGATCATCCGACCGTCCTTCCGGATCTTCCGGAACTCCCACTGGGAGGTCGCGCCCAGCCGCTCGAGGAGGGCGGCGCAGTTTCGGGCGACGTCGGCTCGGTCATCAGGATGGAACACATCGAGCACCGGACGGCCCACGAGCTCGTCAACGGTGTACCCGAGCTGCGCGGCCCCGAAGGGGTTCACCGAGCGGACGACGCCTGCGGAATCCATCATGAAGTACATCGTGGGATTGTTCTCGAACGCGGCCCGCCACAGCTCCTCGCTGGTGCGCAGCCGCTCCTCCATCTCCTTGCGCCCGGTGATGTCCTCGGCGATGCCGGAGACCCGATATGGCTTGCCCCGGTCATCGCGGATCAGGACTCCGTGATCGTGCACCCAGCGTACGGTTCCATCGGGTCGACGGATCCGAAATTCCACGTCGTAGTCGCCCTCCCCTGCAATCACCTTCGACCAGGCTGCGGCGACCCGGGGTCGATCCCCCGGGTCGATGCCTTCGATCCACAGATGGGGGTTGGCGTACAGCTCCCGGATCGGAACCCCCCACACGCGCTCGAAGCTCGGGCTGACGTACGCCACCCGCTCCGGGTGTAGCGCAGTGATCCAGAGCACCTCGCCGAGGTTCTCGGCCATCAGCAGGAAGCGCTGCTCGGTCTCACGGAGCGCCTGCTGCGCGAGGCGTCTCGACGCCGCGAATTCGACCATCACCACGGCGATGACGACGAAGAGAAGCTGCCCCCACCCATGCCCCTCGGCGATGCGGAATGAGTGAAGCGGAGGGATGAAGAAGTAGTTGACCCCCGCTGCGGAAATGGCGGTCGCCAGCAATCCTGGGCCGCGCCCACCGAACCAACCGCTGGCGGTGATGGCCGAGAGAGCCAGGAGGTAGGGGACTCTGCCCTCGGCAATTGGCAGGAGGCCCCGGATCACCAGCGCCATCACGGCGAGCGCCGCGGCGACCCCGTATTGGATGCCCCGTTCTCTCAGGTCCGGTGTCGAGTTGCTCATGGGCGGGTGGGCACTCCCCGGATGCGAGACGGGGTGGAATATAGACGAACGCGCTGGCCCGGCGCTTCCACTTGCTCACCGGTGAAACAAATCGAAGGTCCCGGAGTCGGTCTCTTCGGAACCGAGTCGTCACTGCTGCCGGAGAATCCGTCCATGCGTCTCAAGTACTGCCTTCTTGCATTGCCCGTTCTCGCCGCTTGTGCCCACGAGCAGACGAAGGTGGAGTCCGCTCCGCCCCCGGTGGCCGAGGCCCCACCGCCTCCGGCTGCCGCGCCGCCCCCGGTGGCCCGCGATGACTCGGGTGACCTGCAGCGCCTCCTCTCCGGACCCATCGCCCACTTCGCGTTCGATCGGGCAGATCTGACATCGGGGGACGAGCAGCGGTTGCAGCAGCTCGCAACCGCTCTCCGCGCTCGGCCTGACACGCGTATCCAGATCGCAGGCAACTGCGACGAGCGCGGAACCGAGGAATACAACCTTCAGCTCGGATCCCGACGGGCGGAGGTGGCGAAGCACTACTTGGTGGCACTCGGCGTCGGCGCCGACCGCATCGAGACCATCAGCTACGGGAAGGAGCGTCCGCTCGAGCCTGGACACGACGAGCAGGCCTGGGCCGCGAACCGGCGGGACGACGGGCAAGTCCTGGTCACCGCCACCAGCGCGCGCTGAGCCTCGGCGAACCGGGCTCTGCCGGATGTCGCGTCCCCATCTTCGCCTCATTCCTCCCCCAGGGCCCGCGGCGACGGCCTTCCCCGGGGCGGGTCCAGCGACTCCCGGCCCCGCGGGTCCAGACACACACGCGACGGCCGCGAGTGAGCTACAGGCGAGCATCTCCCAAGCGGTGGACGAGGCATTCAGCTCGTTCGCCCGCGAGCTTCAGGCCTGACGGCAGCGGATGGCCCCCGACCGGCGGCCGCCGAGCACGTGGACCGGAGAGCGCATTCTCCTCCCCCTTCTCAGCCTGGTCGCCGGAATGGTCGACGTGACTGGCTTCCTCACACTGGGACATGTCTTCACCGCGCACATCACCGGAAATCTCGCGCTCCTGGCGGCAAGCGTGGTCGAAGGAGCAGCTCTTCCGACCGGGCAGCTGCTGTCGATTCCGGCCTTCGCCGGCGGCCTTGCAATCGCGTACCTCCTCGTCCGGGGCGTGGACGCCGCCCACGGTGGTTCGCGACTGCTGGAGGGACAGGCGCTCCTCCTCTTCGGAGCCCTCGGTCTGATGCTCTCGAGCCAGGGGACTGCTCAACGCGCCCTGCTTCCGGCCACCATCCTGACCGTCGCGGCGATGGCACTTCAGAACGTCTTCGTCCGGGTCTCCCTTCGCGCGAGCCTGTCCACCTCGGTCATGACCACCAACATCGTTGTCTCGGTGATCGCCCTGGTCGCCCTGCTCTGCACCGGACCCTGGTCGCGGGAGGAAGCGCGGCAGAGGCTGAAACCGACGCTTCCGGTGGTCGGCGGATTCCTGTCGGGTTGCCTGCTGGGCGGAGTCGGGGTCTCACGCTTCGGCCCGGGGGCCTGGGCCGTCCCCGCCCTGCTCTCGCTGGTGACGGTCTTCGTTGGTCGGCGAGCCCCGCCTTCGGTCTGATCCATCGGCACGGCCCGAGGTGGCGCGCGCGTTCAGGCACTCGTCAGCGACGCTCGGAGCACGGCTCAAACCTCGGCCGAGCACGGCGTCGAGGGACCCGACCGAATCCACCAGCGCATCGGTGACGACCACCAGCGACGGGTTGCTCCCCGTCTGCTCGACCAGCTCCCTCTGAAGCGCCCGGAGTGGTGGAAGCGGCGCTGGTGGAGACTCCGTCCTCATCGCCGTCGCCAGCTGCTCGAACGCCGTCCGGAAGGCGCTGGCGAGCGCGTCGAGCCGGGCGGAGATCGCTCCATCGGTCGACCCGCCCGCCCGCTGATCGAGCAACGTATGCGCCGCCAGGAGTCCGAGGGCGAGTCGCTCCGCGACCGCCATGAGGCTGCGAGTGAGCTCGGAGGTCAGCGGCGGATGCGCGGGCTCCCCGAGGAGCCGCTCCGCCGCCGCGTCGGCATCGCTCCGCGCCCGTCTTGTCTCGTCCTGCTCCCGCTGCAGCCGCTCTCGATCGATCCGCTCGGGGTGGGCCAGCTGCTCGAGGAGGGTCCCCAGATAGGCTCCGACTCTCTCGATCAGCACGGCGAACTTCTCCGGAGCGGAGGTCCCCAGCCAGGTCGGCCAGGCGAGGTACACCACCAGCGCCCACGCCGCACCGATTGCGGTGGCGCCGATCCGATCCTCCGCAAGACGGAGCGCCGCCAGCCCGAGCAGCTGGAGCATCAGCAGGACGAATGCCGTCAGGAACAGGCTGAAGACGAGGTAGTTCGCCTCGAAGGTCACGTAGGCCAGGGCGATCGCCACCAGCGCGGCGAGACTCAGATCGACCCGGCCCGGGTGCAGCAAGTGGCTCAGGCCGACGACCAGTCCGGCGCCGAGGAGAGTGCCGACGGCACGCTGGACCGCACGCCCCACCGTGGAGGCGTAGTCCGGCTTGAGCACCAGCAGCACGGTCAGGACCACCCAGCGCCCGTAGGGAAATCCGGTGAGGTCCGCCACCAGCTCCGCGAGCCCGGCGGCGACCGCCAGCCGGACGGCATGGCGTCCCGCCTCGGTGGTCGATGTTGCGTTCGCGCGCAGGATGGCGACCGCGCGCGCGAGCCAGTTGACAGGACGGAGCGGATCCGGAACGGACGTGGATCCCCGGCCTCTGAGGCCCACGGGGCGCGCCTCGATGCGAAGGACGACCCGCGTCACCGCCCGCAGCTGACCGAGGAGCGCCTCACCGGCCCAGCGCCAGTTGGCGTCCCGGGGGACCGAGAGCCGGGCGACGCGTTGCTGCGCGTCCTCCGCCCAGGCAGTCCACTCCACCGGCGGAGCGCCGATCCCGGCGGCGATGCAAGCCAGGACACTCCCGGCGTCGGCTGCGAACCGGCAGGTCACCTCCCTCTCCGCCTCTCCCTGGGTGTAGCCAGCCAGCGCCGCAAGAGACGCCCGAACCCGGATCGCCTCTTCCAGCAAGTCGACGTACATCCCGAGGACTTCGCGAGGAATCAGGGGATTCGGGTCCTCGAGCGCCGCGGCGGCCGGAAGAGCGCTGGTGGGCGGAGCTCGCGACCCGCCGCTCCCGATTGCGTCCGCGTAGCTGGCGAGCATTGCGTAGGAGGCCGCGAGCGCGCTTCGCTCCTCCCGTCCCGGCCTCCAGGTCCAGGAGAGGGCAACCAGGCCGCCTTGGAGGAGACCACCCGCGAGGGCGAGACCCGCCCGGACCGCAGCGAGGCCGGGAGGGAGAGGGATGGCCTCCCCGAGGAGAAGAGCCACCGTCCAGTTGACCACGACCACGTTCCACCGGGTCCCCAGCGCGACCGAGAGGCCCGTCAGGTACGCCCAGAGAATGACCAGGATGACCCGGGCCATCCAGGTCCCAGCCATCGTCGCTCCGAGGAAGGTGGATGCCGCGACTCCGACGCCGGCCACCAGCACCGCCTCCATCCGGCTGCGGTTCACACCCTGGAAGGAGACGAGCCCCGCCGGCAATGCTCCGAGCGCCGCGAACACACCGTCCAGCACGTGGCCGGTGAGAACACCGATCAGCAGCGGCAGGGCGATTCCAAGGGCGATCCGCGCTGCCCGGGCCGGAGCCAGCTCGCGCCAGCGCGGTCGGTGGAGGTGGAGAAGCTCCCGCCACCGCAGCTCGCGCATCATCAGGATGCTGTGGCGGAGTCCTGGCGCCATGCGGTCCCCTCGGCAACGCCGAGCGATTTCCTGCTCCCGTTTCCTCGCCTCAGGCCACAGGATGCCGCGGGCCCGGGTTCGCCATCACTTCGCCGACCCGCCGGTGGCCACGTAGGGCCGCACCATCTTCGCCGGATCGACGACCCGATCGAATTCCTCCTCGGTGACGTACCCCAGCTTCAACGCCGCCTCCTTGAGTGACAGGTCGTTCTCCAGGGCATGGTGCGCGAGCCTGGAAGCCTTGTCGTAGCCGATGACGGGGGAGAGCGCGGTGACCAGCATCAGCGAGCGGTCGACGTCCTCCTTGATCTTCTTGAAGTTGGGCCTGGTCCCCTCGACCAGGAACTTGCGGAAGTTGGTGCAGCCGTCGGCGAGGAGCCGGATGGACTGCGTGATGTTGTGGATGATCAGCGGCTTGTAGACATTCATCTCCAGATACCCACTGGCTCCGCCGAACCCGACCGCGACGTCGTTGGCCATCACCTGGGTCGCCAGCATGGTCAGGGCCTCGGCCTGGGTGGGGTTGACCTTCCCGGGCATGATCGAGGAACCGGGCTCGTTGGCCGGGAGCTCGAGCTCGGCGAAGCCGGCGCGGGGGCCACAGGAGAGCAGACGGATGTCGTTGGCAATCTTGTACAGCGACACTGCCAGGGTTCGGAGGGTTCCCGAGAGCTGCACCAGCGCGTCGTGCGCACCCTGGACGGTGAACTTGTTCGGCGCGGTCACGAACGGAAGGCCGGTGAGCTTCTCGATCTCCGCTGCGGCCGCCTCCGCGAATCCGGGAGCGGCGTTGATCCCCGTACCGACCGCCGTCCCCCCGAGCGCGAGACGGTAGACGCCTTTCAGCGAATCCTGGATGCGCTCGAGGTTGTCGTCGAGCATCCCCACGTATCCGGACCACTCCTGGCCCAGGGTGAGGGGTGTCGCATCCTGCATGTGGGTCCGGCCGATCTTGACGATGTCCTTCCACTCCTCTGCGTGCGCGGCCATCGCGTCGCGGAGCTGGTGGACCGCGGGGACCAGCCGCTGCCTCGTCCCGATGGCCGCAGCCATGTACATGGCCGAGGGGAAGGAATCGTTCGACGACTGCGACATGTTGACGTCGTCGTTCGGATGGACCGGCTTCTTGCTCCCCAGAGCCATCCCCGCGATCTGGGAACAGCGATTGGCGATGACCTCGTTGACGTTCATGTTGAACTGCGTCCCGCTGCCGGTCATCCAGACGTGGAGCGGAAACATGTCCTGATGCCGACCGGCGAGGATCTCGTCACACACCTGCACGATGAGTCGGTGTGCTTCCTGTCGAAGCCGGCCCGCGGACCGGTTGGCGTTCGCGGCGGCCTTCTTCAGGAACGCGTAGGCGGTGATCAGCTCCCGCGGGATGAGATCGCCCCCGATGTTGAAGTGCTCCAGTGACCGCTGCGTCTGAGCGCCCCAGAGGCTGTCGGCTGGAACCGAGACCTCACCCAGGCTGTCGGTCTCGGTACGGGCGGGAGCCACCGTCTCGAGTTCTTTGAGGTTGCGCATCTCGAGTGCCCCGGAATCTTCGGTCAACGATCCGTCGCCGGAACGAACGACGGGTATGCCGGCGTCCACTGCGTCGCCTCGACCTTGCGACGGAGCTCGCCCTCGGTGGTCTCCGGGGCCACTCCCTCCTTCTGCGCCTGGAGGCCAACGGCCGTGGCGATGTCTGCGGCGACGCTCCGGATGTCGGTCAGCGCAGGCAGCAGGGAGGCAGCCGGATCCGCCAGGGCAGGAGAATGCGCTCCCAGCTCCCGCGCGGCCGCGAGCAGCATTCCATCGGTGACGCGCCTGGCACCGGAGGCCACGACGGCCAGACCCATTGCGGGGAAGATGAAGACGTTGTTGCACTGCGCGATGGGAATCACTCGCCCGCTGAACTGGACCGGCGGGAACGGAGAGCCGGTGGCGACGAGCCCCCTACCCTCGGTCCAGCGGATCAGGTCCTCGGCCTTGGCCTCGGACTTGGAAGTGGGATTCGACAGCGGAAAGATGATGGGCTGCGGCGTCCTGCGCGCCATCTCCCGGACGATGGGCTCGGTGAAGGCCCCGCCGACCGTGGAGAGGCCGATCAGGACGGTCGCGTCGATGCTCCCCACGACGTCGGCGAGGCCGATGTGCCCGTTGAACGTGCGTGGCCATCCCGAGACGCGGCCCTCCGGCTTGGCGTAGACCGCCTGCTCCGGGCTCAGGTCCTTCCGACCCGAGTGAAGCAGCCCATCCCGGTCGACCACCCAGAATCGGCTTCTCGCCTCTCCGTCGGTGAGACCCGACTGGGTCATCGCCCGCCGCAGCCCGTCGGCGACGCCGATGCCGGCCGAGCCCGCACCGAGCATCACGATCTGCTGGTCCTTCAGGCTCTTCCCGGTCACCTTCACCGCACCCAGGACCGCTCCCAGCGCGACGGCGGCGGTCCCCTGGATGTCGTCGTTGAACGTGAGAAGCTCCTCCCGGTACCGCTGGAGGATGGGTCGCGCGTGAGGGGTGGCGAAGTCCTCCCACTGCAGGCACGTCCCCGGGAGCTCCTCCTTCACCGCCTGCACGAACGGATCGACGAAGTCGAAGTAGGCCTGACCGGTGATGCGCTCGTGACGCCACCCCAGATACTCTGGATCCTTCAGCCGCTCCGCGTTGTTCGTCCCCACGTCCAGCACGATGGGCAGCGTACGCTCCGGACGGATGCCGCCGATCAGCGTGTACAGCGAGAGCTTGCCGATCGGGATGCCAAGGCCGCCCACGCCCTGATCGCCGATGCCGAGGATGCGCTCACCGTCGGTGACGACGACCACGTCCACCTTCGGGTTGGGACGATTGCGTAGGAGAGCTGGAATCGAGTCGCGCAAGGGATAGGAGATGATCAGCCCGCGCGGTCTCCGGTAGATGTGGCTGAACTGCTGGCACGCCTGCGCCACCACCGGGGTGTAGACCAGCGGGGTCATCTCCACGATGTGGTCGAGCAGGAGCCGGTAGAAGAGGACCTCGTTCGTGTCCTGCAGTGCGCGTAGGTAGATGTGCCGCTCCAGGTCGTCGGTCTTCCTCTGGAAGGCCTCGTAAGCGCGCGTGACCTGCTCCTCGAGTGTCTCCACGTGGGGAGGCAGGAGCCCGTGCAACCCGAAGGCGCTTCGCTCCTCATTGCTGAACGCCGTGGCCTTGTTGAGCTCCTGGTGGTTGAGGAGATTCATCCCATGAGGCAGCGCCGAAGAGGCCAGCTCGGGTTCGACATTCATGTGGTTGTTTCCCGTTGCGATGGAGGACTGAAGCCGGCTCGGCGTCCTTCTTCCGAGGCTGCAACGGTGGTGCCACCGATGTGAACCCGGTGACCAGCGATGCCCCGCGCGGACGCCGCGGCGCCGGTGCAACGAGGAACGAGCCACTCTGTCCAGCAATCCGCGTGACGTGTCGGATTCCTCGACAGGACTTCCCGTCCTCCCGGGCATCACGCGCGCGCTCCGAGATCGGACTCACGATTCTCACCGCTGCTGAGCGCTTTCCGGGTGATTGGCCCGGATCGTGCTGCGTGCTCCTGTCGATCAACGCGGAGGCAGGAGCGTGGAGCTGAAGGTCCATCGAGGAGGGCGGAGCGCCCGCCCCGCGGGCAGGTGGATGTCGCGGCTGTGGGGGTTCTGGCGCCGCGTGGTGAGGAGAGTACTCCCGCCAATCTCGGGTCTGGTCCTCGTCGAGGGCGGTCGTCCCGAATCTCCGCCGCGGAGGGCCGCGTGACGGCGATCCGGACTCCGTCGGACCGGGCCGCGCTCCGCGCCGAGGCCGAGCGCGCCGCACGCGAACCGGATCTGGTCCGGCGCCAGCTGCTCTCGCTGCGGGCCCGGGTCCGGATGCTGGCCGAGGAGCACGCACGGCTCGGCGCCGACGGCTTGACTTGCGAGCTGCGGAGCCTGGGGCGGGAGACAGCCTTTGCCATGCGCAAGGCCTGCGAGGGGTGGGTGGTGATCGCCCGCCTGCACCACCGCCTCACCCGACGGCTGAACTCCGACTCGCTGAGGCCCTGCCCGGACGATGAGGCGTCCGTCGAGCTCAGAGCCCGCGCGGTCGTGCTCGCCGAGCTCGATGCGCTCCTCGAGGTCCCCGAGAGCCCGCGATCCCGATCCGGGCACGCCTACGCCCACGCCGATCTGACCCCCGGAGCAGCCAGGGCGCTCCGGATCCTCGAGCAACACCGCGAGACGGTACGGAGTCGCTTCCGAGAGCTGCGGTGCACGCTCCAGACCGACCTGGCCGAGCTCTCACTGCAGATGGCGGCCGAGACCGCGGCTGGCCTCCTTCTCCGGCACGGCCGGGACGGCCGCGAGTGGCTCTCGTGGCGAGTGGCGAGAATCGTCGAGGAGCTGGTCAAGGTCTCGGCGCCTCCGAGCCTGGCGGGCGCGCTGGAGAACCTCGCCATCCGCTCCGTTCTCGCGGTGACCGCCACGCGCCCGCCACGGCGTAGGTGACGAACCGCCCCCGCGACACCGTTGGTCTGCTGGAGGTGTGGCGCGTGCCCGCTGCCGCGCACCTGACGGTCCAACCTCGAGCACCGACCAGTGTCCGCCCAGCGCAGGCGGCCCGAAGCGCTAGACATGGTGCGGTCGGAATCGGAGTGGCAGGCCACGCAGCGGGGAAGGCCTACCTTCGCCTCGGACCGAGCTGGCCTGTCCAGCTCAGTGGCGGAAGAGGAACATTGCCGAGAACAGCAGCAGCAGGTGCACCAGGCTGAAGCGGAACACCCAGCGCGCCCAGCCCGGTCCTGCCCCTCTCCAGGCGCCACGGACCGCGAC
>DATIWB010000086.1:0-3728 GCA_035519675.1 Myxococcaceae bacterium | reverse complement strand
GCCCGGACGACGGTCTCCATCTTCATCGCCTCGAGCGTGAGCAGCGGCGCCCCGGCCTCCACCCGTTCCCCCGTCCTGGTGTGGAGCGCGATGACCGTGCCGGGCATCGACGCGCCGACGTGCTCGGGATTTCCGCGCTCCGCCTTGCGCGCCTCGGGCACCGCCACCGCCCGCGAGCGGTCCCGTACCATCACCTGCCGGGCGTGGCCGTTCAGCTCGAAGTACACGGTGCGCATTCCCTTCTCGTCGGGGTTGCCCACCGCCGAGAGCTCCACCACCAGGGTCTTCCCCGGCTCGAGCTCGACCCAGATCTCCTGCCCCACCTCCAGGCCGTAGAAGTAGGTGGGCGTGTCGAGGATCGACACGTCCTCGTACTTGCCCAGCGCGTCGAGGTAGTCGGCCATCACCCGCGGGTAGAGGGCGGCGCTGAGCGCCTCGTCCCTCCTGATCTGGCGCCCGACCTTCGCCCCCAGCGTCCTCTGCAGCCCCTCCAGGTCGAAGGGAGGCAGGCTGGCGCTGGCCCGTCCTTCGACCTTGGGCAGCCCCTTGAGCACTGCCTCGCGCAGCTCGCCCGGGAACCCACCCGGCGGTGTGCCCAGCCGGCCCTGGAAGTACTCCACCACGCTCACCGGGAAGTCGAGCCGCGAGGATTCGGACAGGACCCTGCCCAGCGTCGCCGCCGTCGAGGCCTCGAGGGTGTCCTTGCGCACCATCAGGTCGTTCTTCAGCAGGAAGATGGCGAAGTCGCCCACCATCTTCGAGGAGGGCGTCACCTTGGGGATGTCTCCCACCAGGAGGTTCACCACCGCGAAGGCGTACTTCACGTCGTTCCACCGGGGCAGCAGCCCCATCCCCGCGACTTGCGGCCGGAGGTTCGAGTACTGCCCGCCGGGGATCTCGTGGAAGTACACCTCGGAGGTGCTGCTCTTCAGCCCACACTCGAACGGGCTGTACATCTCCCGCACGTCCTCCCAGTAGTCGGCCAGCGGCTGCAGCTTCTTGTTGGTGAGCTGGGTGTCCCGTGGGTACCCGCGCTGCGAGGAGACCAGCGCGTTCAGCGAGGGCTGGCTGGTGAGCCCGGCCATCGGCGCCAGCGCGCAATCCACGATGTGGACCCCGTGGTCGATGGCCTCGAGGTAGGCGGCGATGCCGTTGCCCGAGGTGTCGTGGGTGTGGAGGTGGATGGGGAGGCGCACCGTCTCGCGCAGGCGATCGAGCAGCATGCCGGCCGCCCGTGGCCGGAGGAGGCCGGCCATGTCCTTGATGCAGAGGAAGTGCGCCCCCATGTCCTCGATCCGCCGCGCCAGGTCGGCGTAGTAGTCGAGGTCGTACTTGGGCCGCTTCTCGTTCGAGACGTCGCCGGTGTAGCACATGGCCACCTCGGCCACCTTCCCGCTCTTCCGGATGCGACGGACCGACACCTCCATCGACTCCAGGTCGTTCAGCGAGTCGAACACCCGGAACACGTCCAGGCCCGCCTCCACCGCCTCGTCGATGAACGCCTCGACCAGGTTGTCGGGGTACGAGGTGTAGCCGACGGCGTTCGCGCCGCGGATCAGCATCTGGAGCAGGAGGTTCGGCACCGCCAGCCGGAGCGCCCGGAGCCGCGCCCAGGGGTCCTCGTTGAGGAAGCGGTACGCGGTGTCGAACGTCGCGCCACCCCAGCACTCGAGGCTGAACAGCTCGGGCGCGAGCCGCGCGGTGGCGGGGGCGATCTTCAACAGATCATAGGTCCGGACCCGGGTGGCGAGCAGGCTCTGGTGCGCGTCGCGCATGGTGGTGTCGGTGATCAGGGTGCGGTGCTGCTGGAGCACCCAGGCCGCGAGCCCCTCGGCCCCGCGCTCGTCGAGGATCTGCTTGGTCCCCGGCAGAGGCGGACCGGCCGGCACCGGTGGCAGCCGCGCGGGGGTGAACTCCACCGAGCGCCGGCGCTGCTCGGCCTTGATGGTGGGGTGGCCGTTGACGATGACCTCACCCAGGTACTGCAGCAGCTTGGTGGCCCGGTCCCGCCGCCGCTCGGGGGCGAAGAGCTCGGGCGCATCGTCCACCCAGCGGGTGAAGGTCTCGCCGGTGCGGAAGGTCTCGGTCCCGAGCACGTTCTCCAGGAAGGAGAGGTTGGTCTTCACCCCGCGGATGCGGAACTCGCGGAGCGCGCGCAGGCCCTTCTGGATCGCCCCCTCGAAGCTGGGGGCGAAGGCGATGATCTTCACCAGCAGCGAGTCGTAGAACCGGCTGATGTGCGCGTTGGGGTAGCCGTTCCCGCCGTCGAGTCGGATGCCGAACCCGGTCGCCGGCCGCCAGGCGAGGATGGTCCCCGCGTCGGGGAGGAAGTTGTTCGCCGGATCCTCGGTGGTCACCCGCAGCTGGATGGCCGAACCGCGGGGGACGATCGACGACTGGCTGGCGATGCCGATCTCCGGATCCGACAGCCGGTGACCCTCGGCCACGCGCAGCTGCGCCTGCACCAGGTCGATGCTGGTGATCTGCTCGGTGATGGTGTGCTCCACCTGGAGCCGGGCGTTCACCTCGATGAAGTAGATGTCCTCGCCCTCGACCAGGAACTCCACCGTGCCGGCGTTGCTGTACTCGGCGGCCCGCATCAGGGCCAGTGCCGCCTCGAAGAGCTTCTTCCTCGCCCGGTCGGAGAGGTTGGGCGCGGGGGCGATCTCGATGAGCTTCTGGTAGCGGCGCTGCACCGAGCAATCGCGCTCGTGCAGGTGCACCAGCTCCCCGTGCTGGTCGCCGAGGATCTGCACCTCCACGTGCCGCACCCGGTCCAGGTATTTCTCGAGGAACACCGCCGGGCTGCCGAAGGCGAGCTTGGACTCGCTCCGCGCCGCGGCGATGGCCGCCTCCATCTCCGCGGGCTCCCGCGCCACGCGCATCCCCCGTCCGCCGCCGCCGTGCGCCGCCTTCACCAGCACCGGTCCGTTCCTGTCCAGGAATTCCCGCGCGGCGCGGACGACGTCCTGCTCGCCTCCCTCGAGGGTGATGCCCGGGACCACCGGCACCCCCACCCGCCGGGCCAGCGTCTTGGCCGCGACCTTGTCCCCCATCAGCCGGACCACCGATGGGCGTGGCCCGATGAAGCGGAGTCCCCGGCGCTCGCAGGCCTCGGCGAAGTCCCCATTCTCCGAGAGGAAGCCGTAGCCGGGGTGGATGGCGTCGGCCCCGGATGCCTGGGCGACGTCGAGGATCTCCTCGATGCCCAGGTACGCCTCGACCGGCCGCTTCCCGCGGCCGACCAGGTACGCCTCGTCCGCCTTGTGGCGGTGCTCGTTGACCCGGTCCTCGTCGCTGTAGATGGCGACGGTGCGGATGCCCAGCTCGTTGCACGCCCGGAAGACCCGGATGGCGATCTCACCGCGGTTCGCGCAGAGCACCTTCTGCAAGGGGACCGGTCTGTTCATGTGAGTCGCTCCGCAGACTAAGTCCTTCGGTGCATCCGGGCTGCAATTCCGTGTCGGTCCTTGCAGCCCCCCCGGACGTTGGACACGTCCAAGGTCGCCGCCGGAGCACGACCGAAATCCTGTGAAAGTCTCGTGACCTGCGCCGCCGGGCGTGGGACCTAGGTCCCATCGGCGCCTTCCGCACGGGGAGTTACGGTGCCGTCGGTCCCCGCGGATCGGAAACGGGCTTCCGCGGAAGGAGCGTCCGATGGAACTGTCGCACGAGAAGTACGACCGGCTGATCGCCCGCTGCAAGTCGATCCCGCCCACGCCCACCGC
>DATIWB010000085.1:0-42451 GCA_035519675.1 Myxococcaceae bacterium | reverse complement strand
CGCGCCGAGAGCCGCCCGCCAGTCGTGGTGAGCTGCCGGGCGAGGAACCCGGCCAGCACCCCGGTGAGGAACTGGGCGAGCACGTTGCTCGAGCAGATGAACGCCAGCCGCGAGACAGGGATCGTCCCTCCCGGTACTGGCGTCCGGACCAGCCCTCCGGAGATCGCGCCCGAGAGTGCAACGAACGAGACCGCGCATGCGGCCGCGGCGGCCAGCGCTCCCCGCTGCCCGAGCAGGATCGAGGCACCGACGATGGACAGCAGGTAGGTGAAGGCGAAGGGGCTTTCGGGTCCGCCGGTGAGGAAGACCATCGCCGTGGCGATGCCGACGTCCCCGGCCACGTGCACCACCGCGCTGCGGAGTCCCGGTCGGGAGTTCCGCAGGAACACCGCCTGCACCAGCACCACCAGGTAGATGCTGGCCACCAGCCACAGCGAGACCAGATCCTCGCGGGCCAGGGCCTCGGCGGGGGAGCGGGAGAGTACCCGCACGCCGTAGACGGCCAGGAGCAGCGTCGCGGCGACGGTGCGGAACGCCGTCACCCAGACCAGGCGCGGTCTGAGCGAGCTGCTGGGGTCGACGGGGTCTGCGGCGCTACTTGATGGCACTGGCGATGGAGAAGATGGGCAGATACATCGCCACCAGGAACCCGCCCACCACCGCGCCCAGGAATACCATCATCAGCGGCTCGATCATCGCCGTGAGGCCGGCCACCGCGGTGTCGACCTCGTCGTCGTAGAAATCGGCGATCTTGTTGAGCATCGCGTCCATCGCACCGGTGGCCTCGCCAACGCCGATCATCTGCACCACCATGGGCGGGAACACCTTGGTCTCCAGCAGTGGCCCGGCGATGTTCTTGCCCTCGGCGATCTTGGCCCGGACGTACAGAATGCCTGCCTCGACCGTGCGGTTTCCCGCGGTCTTGGCGGTCACGTCGAGCGCGTCCAAGATCGGGACGCCGGAGCTGATCATCGTGCCGAGCGTACGAGTGAAGCGCGCCACCGCGACCTTGCGGATGACCGGCCCGAACACCGGCGCCTGGAGGACGACCTTGTCGAAGATCTTCCGTCCTTTGGGGTTCCGGTAGAAGACGGTGAAGCCGCCGATCACCGCGGCGATGCCCACCACCAGGTAGAGGAAGTTCTTCCGGAGCCAATCGGAGAGATCGACCACCAGCTGCGTCGGACCCGGCAGAGCAGACCCGAAATCGGTGAACATCTTCGCGAACACCGGCGTGACCTTGAGGAGGAGGAGCGCGGTCACCCCCACCGCCACCACGAGCACGATGACCGGGTAGATCATCGCCCCCTTCACCTTGCGCTTCAGCTTCTCGGCCTTCTCCCGGTAGTTCGCCAGCCGGTTGAGGATGGTGTCCAGGATGCCGCCGACCTCGCCGGCGGCGCAGAGCTGGACGAAGAGCTCGTCGAAGACCTTGGGGTGATCCTTCAGCGCATCGGCGAAGGTGGAACCGGACTCCACCTTGGACTTGATGGCCAGCACGACCTTCTTGAAGGCCGCGTTGTCCATCTGGTTCGCGAGGATGTCCAGGCACTGCACCAGAGGCAGGCCAGCGTCGATCATCGTCGCGAACTGCTTGGTGAAGACCAGGATGTCCTTGCCCGAGACTCCGCTCCCGATCGTCGGGAATTGGATCTCGGTCGCCTTCTTCTTCACCTTGACCGGCGAGAGCCCGAGCGCCTTGAGCCGGGTGTCTACCGCGGCGGCGTCGAGGGCCTCCATCTCGCCCTTCTTCACCTCACCCGCCCGGGTCTTCGCCTCCCAGACCCAGTGCTTGGCCTTGGGAGTGGCCTTGTTCTTGAGAGCAGTCGCGGAAACGGCCATGAACGTGAAATCCTAGCTCAGGAGCGCGGGGGCATGGGCCGGCCGGTCACGGGTGGGGCGGTGTGCCCGGGCAACACACCCGCCGCGGCCCCGCTGGCCATGATGTTCTTCAGTTCCTCGGGATCCGACGAGCGCCCGAAGGCCTCGTCCTGGGTGATCATCCGCCTGGTGAGGAGCTGGGCAAGGCTCTGGTTGAAGGTCTGCATCCCGAACTTCGCCTGGCCGACCTGCATCGCCGAGTAGATCTGGTGGACCTTGTCCTCCCGGATCAGGTTCCGGATGGCCGGGTTGGGGACCATGATCTCCAGGGCCAGGCATCGTCCGCCGCCCACCTTCATCAGCAGCGCCTGGCTCAGGACACCCTCGATCACGAACGACAGCTGGGCGCGGATCTGCGGCTGCTGGAAGGGGGGGAACACGTCCAGCACGCGGTTGATGGTCTGCACGCAGCTGTTGGTGTGCAGCGTGCCGAAGCAGATGTGACCAGTCTCGGCGATGACCAGCGCCGCCTCGATGGTCTCGAGGTCGCGCATCTCGCCCACCAGCACCACGTCCGGGTCCTGGCGGAGGATGTACTTGAGCGCGGTCTTGAAGCTTCGGGTGTCCGCTCCCACCTCGCGCTGGTTGATGAGGCAGTTCTTGTGTGGGTGGAGGTACTCGATGGGGTCCTCGATCGTCATGATGTGCTCGTGACGATCGGTGTTGATCTTGTCGATGATGCTGGCCAGGGTGGTGCTCTTCCCCGAGCCGGTGGGCCCGGTCACCAGCACCAGCCCCCGCGGCTTCTTGGACAGATCGGTCACCACCGGCGGCAACCCCAGCTCCTGGAAGGAGAGGATCTTGAAGGGGATGGTCCGGAAGGCGCCGGCCACCGCCCCGCGCTGCATGTAGAGGTTGGCGCGGAAGCGGGAGAGGGCCTTCACGCCAAACGACAGGTCGAGCTCGTGGTCCTCCTCGAACTTGGCCTTCTGCGCGTCGGTGAGCACCGAGTAGCAGATCTGCTTGGTCTCCACCGGTGAGAGCGGCGCCGCCTTCAAGGGCACCAGCTCGCCGTCGATGCGCAGCTGCGGCGGGCTGCCGGTGGTGATGTGGAGGTCGGAAGCATTCTTCTCGACCATCGCCTTCAACAGCTGATGGAGGTTGGCCACGGCCTGTTCTTTCTAGAAGCGGTCCGGCGCGGTGTTGCCCACCACTTCTTCGAGGGTGGTCATCCCGGCCATCATCTTGCCCAGTGCGGCCATGCGCAGGGTCTGCATTCCCAGCCGGATGGCCTCCTGCTTCAGCTCCGCCGCCGAGGCGCCGTTGATCACCAGCTCCTTGAGGCCATCCCAGAAGGGCATGACCTCGTAGATGGCGACGCGCCCGCGGTAGCCGCGGTCGTTGCACTCGCGGCACCCGGCCTTCTCGAAGGGGGTGAAGCTGCCGATCTTGTCCGGCGGAACCCCGGCGTCGAGCAGCGCCTGCTCCTCGATGGTCTTCGAGGGCCGCTTGCAGGCCGGGCACAGCCGCCGGGCGAGCCGCTGGGCGAGGATGAGGTTCAAGGACGCGGTCACCAGGAACGGCTCGATGCCCATGTTCAAGAGCCGGCTCACCGTGCCCGGGGCGTCGTTGGTGTGGAGCGTGCTCAAGACCAGATGCCCGGTGAGGGCGGCCTTCACCCCGATCTCCGCGGTCTCGAAGTCGCGGATCTCCCCGATCATGATGATGTCCGGGTCCTGGCGGAGGAAGCTGCGGAGCGCGGCGGCGAAGTTCAGGCCGATGTCGTCGTGCATCTGCACCTGGTTGATGCCAGCGAAGTTGAACTCCACCGGATCCTCCGCGGTGCTGATGTTCACGTCCGCGGTGTTGAGCAAGGTCAGCGCCGAGTAGAGGGTGGTGGTCTTCCCCGAGCCGGTGGGGCCGGTCACCAGCACCATGCCGTAGGGCCGGTCGATGGCCTCCTTGAACCACTTGAGCGGCTCGGCGTCGAACCCCAGCTTGGTCATGTCCAGCTGGAGGTTGGACTTGTCGAGCAGCCGGAGCACCACCTTCTCGCCGAAGAGCGTGGGGCAGACGCTGACCCGGAAGTCCATCTCCTTGCCGGTGGTCTTGATCTTGATCCGCCCGTCCTGGGGAAGCCGCCGCTCGCTGATGTCCAGCTGAGCCATGATCTTCAGGCGGCTGATGATCGCGCTTTTCAGCTTCATCGGCGGCTTCATCACGTCGTACAGAACGCCGTCGATGCGGAAGCGGACCCGGAAGTCCTTCTCGTACGGCTCGACGTGGATGTCGCTGGCGCCCTTGCGGATGGCGTCCACCAGGACGAGGTTCACCAGCTTGACCACCGGGGCCTCGTCGGCCGCCCTGATGTCGACTTCCTCGTCGTCGTCCTCGGCGACCTCGACCTGCTCGTCGGCAGCGCCGAGGATCTCGTCCAGCGACGGGCCCCTCTCGGCGTAGTAGCGCTCGATGGCCTCGCGGATGCTCGGCTCGGACGCCACCACCGGCTCGATGTTGTACCCGGTGGTGAACTTGAGGTCGTCGACCGCGTAGATGTTGGAGGGGTCGCTCATCGCCACGATCAGCGACTGGCCCGCCCGGTTCACCGGGATGACCAGGTGCTTCTGGGCGACCTCCTTCTTCACCAGCTTGACGATCTCCGGGTCGATCTCGAAGTCCTTCAGGTTGATCGCCGGGACGCCGTACTGCTTGCTGAGGAAGTCGGTGAGCTT
The DNA here is from genome assembly GCA_035519675.1 of Myxococcaceae bacterium. GTDB lineage: Bacteria > Myxococcota > Myxococcia > Myxococcales > Myxococcaceae > RPRB01. The sequence continues at coordinate 37,898 of DATIWB010000085.1, read as the reverse complement.
GTGCTCCTCGATGGCCCCGACCTTGATCAGCGCCGAGCCGATGCGGGTGCCGTTCTTCTGCTGCTCCTCCTGCGCCTTGCGGAGCTGCTGGACGGAGATCAGGTTCTCCCGGACGAGCAATTCACCGAGGCGGCCGGCAGACATGCGTTCGATCTCACCTCTTGATGCGGGGCGTGGACGGCCACGGGCTCCTGCGACCGAGCCAGCGTGCCGGGCAGCGCCGTGGGGAAACGATCTAAGGGGCCGGAAAAAAAGGTGTCAAGGAAGCGCCGGGGTGCGTGCAAGCACCACCCGTGCCTCTTCGACGTCCCGCTGGATCTGCGCAGTGAGCTCGGACACCGAGGCGAAGCGCCGCTCGGCTCGCAGCCGGTCCAGGAACTCCACCCGGACCTCCTGAGCGTACAGGTCGCCCGACCAGTCGAGGAGGTGCACCTCCACCGTCACCGCCGACCCGCCGAAGGTCGGCTTGGTGCCGATGTTCGCCGCCCCGCCGTGCCAGCCGTCCGCGGTGCGCACCCGGACCGCGTACACCCCGGAGGCAGGAAGCAGCTCGCCGTGGGTGTCCACGTTGGCGGTGGGCCAGCCGATGCTCCGCCCGCGTCCGTCCCCCTTCACCACCGCCCCGTCCAGGTCGAAGGGACGGCCGAGCAGCGCCCGGGCCGCGCCCACCCGCCCCTCGAGGATGTACTCGCGGATGCGCGAGGAGGAGGCCACCACCCCGCCCACCGTCACCGGCTCCACCACCGCCACCTCCGCCCCCCGCGCCGCAGCCGCCTCCCGCAGGGTGGTGACCGTCCCGCCCCGTTGCGCTCCATAGGTGTAGTCGCCGCCCACCACCACCGCCTTCACCCGCGCCCGGTCGAACAGCAGCGCCTCGAAGTCCCGCGCCGGGGTCCGGGCGAACCCCAGGCTGAAGGGGAGCACCACCACCACGTCCAGGCCTGCCGCCTCGAGGAGCTGCAGCTTCCGCGGCAGCGGGGTGATCAGCCGCGGGGCGAGGTCCGGCTGGAGCACCTTGCCGGGGTGCGGGTCGAAGCTCAGCGCGCCCGGGCGCCCGTGCTCGGCGGCTTCCTTGAACAGCGCCCGGTGGCCCAGGTGCACCCCGTCGAAGTTGCCCAGCGCCAGGGCCACGCCGGCCAGGGCACGTGCGTCCTCCAGCGAGTGCAGCACCTTCATGTGGTTCGACCTGTAGCACGTGCTAGAGGGCCGAGTCCCGCCACGTTGGGCACCGATGACCCGAGGTCCACTCCTTCGCCCCGAACCGGCCGGCGCCGAGTTGCTCACCCTGCTGACCCCGCCGGACTGGAGCGCCGTCTTCGGCACCCCGGGTGCGCTGGAGCTGGAGATCGGCTCGGGGGGCGGCGCGTTCGCCCTGGGCCACGCCGCCCGCCACCCCGAGGTGCGCTACGTGGCCATCGAGTGGCGCAAGAAGTACGCCCGCGAGCTGGAGCACCGGGCTCGTGCCCGTGGCCTGTCGAACCTCCGGGTGGTGGAGGCCGACGCCCGGGCGGTCATCCCCCGCCTCTTCGCCCCGGGCAGCCTCTCCGCCATCCACCTCCAGTTCCCGGACCCCTGGTGGAAGCGCGCGCACCGGAAGCGGGCCATCCTCACCCCCGGATTCGCCAGCCTGCTGCTGGGCCTCTCCGCCCCGGGCGCGGTCTTCGACCTCCGCACCGACGTGCGGTCGCGGGCCGAGGAGATGCTCGCCACCCTGCAGGATGCCGGCTGGCAGAACCCGCTCGGGCCCGGGGCCTTCCACCCTCCCGACCCCGAGGAGGTGCCGAGCAGCCGGGAGCGCCGTTACCTCGTCAGCGGGGAGCCGGTGTACCGGGCCCGGCTGATCAAGCGCTGAGCAGCTCTCCATCAGGCGTTTTGACGCTTGTGCCCGGGGGCCGCCTGCCGGACGATGCGCCCCCGCCGTGCCCCGCCTCCTTTTCCTCGTATTCCTGGCCAGCGCCGGTTGTCACCGCTCCCCGGACGACACGCCGGTGGAGGCCTACCGGAGCCTGCTCGCGGCGGTGCAGCGCGACGACGAGGCCCGCGCCTTCGCCCTGCTCTCCGAGCGGAGTCGCACCGCCCTCACCGCCCGCGCCGAGGAGCTGGCGAAGGCCAGCGGTGGCACGCTCCGGCCAACGCCGGTCGACCTCCTCCTCGCCGACCCGAGGCCGCCAGGAGCCGCTCAGGTCTCGGTGCGCTCCGAGGACGGCCGCACCGCGGTGCTGGCGGTGACCGGGTACGGGGGGGTGCAAGAGGTTCATCTGGTGAACGAGGCCGGGCACTGGCGCGTCTGCATCCCGCCCCTGGAGAAGCCTGGGGATGGCTGACCGCAAGAGCCGGCGGCCGCCGATGGTGGAGGTGGTCCGGCGCCCTGCGCCCGCCACCCCGTCGCCCGCGTCCACACCCCCACCCACGCCCCCGGCCACGCCCGCTCCCACGCCGGGAGCGACCCCCACCCCGGTCCGGCCCACCGGCACCGGGCCGCGGCCCCCGCGCCCGCCGCTACGCCCCGGGGGGCCTCCGCACGGCAGATCGGCGCCGCGTGGCCCGGCCACGCCCCCCACCCCCGAGGCCATCAACGCGCTCGCCGCCCGGGAGCGGGTCCCGGCCCGCATCGCCAAGGGCGAGCTGGAGGGGAAGATGCGGGCCCGGGTGTGGCGGAAGCTGCACGCCGAGGAGGCCAAGCGCTTCGACCAGGCCTACGCGCTGATGGGCCAGCACTCGGGGCTCGATCTCGCCGAGGCGTTCGGACTGCTGCAATCCGGGCTGACGCTGGAGCAGTTCCGCGCGCGCCAGGCCCGGACCCGTGCCAAGGCCACGGTGAAGGAGGCGCGCAGCGCGGTGTCCGCCGAGCGGGTGGACGGCTGGCTCTCCGAATCCGCCGCAGCGAAGGTCCCGCTGGCCTTCGTCCTGGCGGACCGGACCTTGCTCGACGTCCTGCTGAGCACCCACCCGGTGGCGTTCGTGCTCGAGCGCTCCGGGCGGGTGGAGAAGCTCGCGGTGTGCGCGGTGTCGCGGCGGGCGACGTGGGACGTGCTGCTCCCGCGGCTGGCGCGCGACCCGCGGCTGGCACAGAAGCCAGTTCCGGTCGCGCGCGAGCCCGACCGGCGGCCACACTCGGACCCCCGGCCCTTCCTCCCCGCGGTGGGCCAGCGGGTCCGGCTGGTGCTTCGCAACGGCTTCACCCTCGAGGACACGCTCCTCTCGGTGGGCCCGTACGACCTGCTCCTCGGGGCCGAGGGCACCGAGGTGCTGGTCCCGCTGCACGCGCTCCTCTCCTGGGAGGCGCCGGCGGACGAGGCCGCACCCGCCAGCTGACCCGGGGGCGTCACCGCGTCAGCCGCACCGCCAGCCGGTCGTGCACCCGCCGCAGCCCGTCGGTCTGACCCGGCCCGGCGAGCGCGGCCGACACCGCCTCGAAGGTCGACTCGTCCTCGGTCCGGAGCGTCTTCACCAGCGACGAGGCGGCGTCGAACAGCTCGCGCAGCTCGTCGCCGTCGCGCAGGCCGTGCCGCGGCACCTCGCGCCGCCCCTCGCCCAGGTCGAGCAGCAGCCGGCGCACCCGGAAGACCGGCCCGGCGATGCGGTGGGTGATGACGATGCCCAGCAGCAGCACCGCCAGCGCGAAGACCACCACCGAGCAGAGCACCAGCCAGCCGATCCGCGTCGACTCGCGCGCCACCTCGCGCCGCTGCTCCGCCACCTGGACCTGCTCGGCCTGGTACGCGGCGTCGATGGCCTTCGACTGCCGCTGCAGCTGTGCGGTGAACGCCGGGTCGTTGAAACGCTCGAGCAGCGTCTTCGACAGCGAGGCGTTTCCCAGCTCGTGGCTGGCCTGGGCCGCCGCCGCGCGCGCCTCCACCGCTCGCTCGGCCTGCTCGGCCAGCCGGTTGAGCGCCCGGGCGAGGAAGATGCCGAGGAGGCCCGCCCCGAGCAGGGTGGCCAGCACCAGCACCGCCGTGAAGCGCAGCTGCATCGGCGCGTCCAGCAGGTAGTTCCGCAGCCGTCTCTGCCGTGGGGCCATCGTGGTCTCCATCAGGGAGTCAGTTCCCACTCGAAGGTGCTCGCTGCGTCCTGGACGAGCCGGGGCACGAGCGCGCGGATGAGGTCCATGGGGGCGCCCCCGCTGGCCTTCACCCGCACCTCGCCGAGGATCTGCTTGCTCGGCCAGGTGAGGCACACCGCGGCGAGGACCAGCGACCCGCCGTCCGCCCGGAGCACGGTGGGCTGGAGGAGGTAGGCCGGCGTGCCCCGGGAGGGCTTTCGCGCCGCCTCGACCGCATCGCTCCGCGCGCCCGACCAGCTCAGCCGCTTCACCAGCCGGGTCCGCGCCTCGCCGCGCAGCGTCTCGCCGAGCGGTGGGCTGGAGGGGTCACGCACCGGGTCCACCCAGACGTCCACGGTGGGGGAGCGCTCGGTCACCTTCCGGAGCAGGGCGAGGGCCCGGCGGATCTCACCCTGGGCGTCGGGCGCGGGGTCCGTGGCGTGCGCCGCCAGGCAGTCCAGCGCCCCGAGCTCGTGGAGCTCCGGGAGCGAGCGGGCGACCGCGGCGCGGACCAGGGGGACCGGGTCGGCCAGGGCGCCGCAGAGGGGGGCCAGCGCCTCGGGGGTCTCGGTGGTCCCCAGGGTGAGGGCCGCCTGGGCCCGGGCGCGGGGGTCGGTCGCCGTGCCCAGCTGGCGGGCGAGGAAGGCGATCCGGGGGTCTCCGTCGGCGAGCACGGGCGCTCCGAGGAGCACCGCCCCGAGCGCCACCGTGCGGAGCATCCGGGCGGGGGGAGCGAGGGGGTGGGCGCACACGGCGTGAGGCCGGGAGCCTAGCAGACGTTATATGCAGGGCTTCCATGGTCCGTACCGCCGCACAGGTCCGCGAGGCCTTCCTCTCGTACTTCGAGAACCAGGGTCACCGCCGGGTCCCCAGCAGCTCGCTCGTGCCGCTCGACGACCCCAGCCTGCTCTTCACCAACGCCGGCATGGTGCAATTCAAGGACGTCTTCACCGGGCGCGAGTCCCGTCCCTACAAGCGGGCCACCTCGTCGCAGAAGTGCGTCCGCGCCGGCGGCAAGCACAACGACCTGGACAACGTCGGCTTCACCGCGCGCCACCACACCTTCTTCGAGATGCTGGGGAACTTCTCCTTCGGCGACTACTTCAAGGAGGACGCGGTCGCCTTCGCCTGGCAGTTCGTGACCCGGGAGCTGGGCATCGCCCCCCAGCAGCTGGCGGCCACGGTCTTCGCCGGGGAGAAGGGCATCCCCTGGGACGAGGAGGCGGCCCGGCTCTGGAAGCGGGTGGGCGTGCCCGAGTCGCGCATCCACCGGCTGGGGTACCGGGACAACTTCTGGGCCATGGGGGACACCGGGCCCTGCGGCCCGTGCTCCGAGCTCCACTACCACCAGGGCGACGACCTCCCCTGCGCCGAGGAGGCCGCGGGCCGGAAGTGCCTGGGGGTGGCCTGCGAGTGCGACCGCTGGCTGGAGATCTGGAACCTGGTCTTCATGCAGTTCGAGCGGAAGGAGAAGGACAGCCCGCTGGAGCCCCTGCCGCGCCCCTCCATCGACACCGGCGCTGGCCTGGAGCGGATGACGGCGGTGGTCCAGGGGAAGCGGAGCAACTACGACACCGACCTGTTCGTGCCGCTGCTGGCGAAGGCCAGCGAGCTGTCGGGCAAGGTCTACGGGCGCGACCCGGACGACGACGCCTCGATGCGCGTCATCGCCGACCACGCCCGGGCCACGGCCTTCCTGGTCTCGGACGGGGTGCAGCCCTCCAACGAGGGCCGCGGGTACGTGCTCCGGCGCATCATGCGGCGGGCCATCCGGCACGGCTCCCGGCTGGGGCTGGACGAGCCGTTCCTCCACCAGGTGGTGAAGGTGGTCGTCCAGCAGATGCGGGACGCCTACCCGGAGCTCCAAGAGAACGAGGCCTTCGTCCTCGAGGCCACCCGCCACGAGGAGGAATCCTTCCGCCGGACGCTGGCCCGGGGGCTGCGCCTCATCGACGAGGAGATCGCCCGGACCAAGGCGGAGGGAAAGAAGGTCCTCTCCGGGGAGGTGGTCTTCCTCCTCCACGACACCCACGGGTTCCCCTGGGACCTGACGCAGATCATCACCCGCGAGCGCGGCTTCGACGTGGACCTGGACCGCTACGAGGAGCTGATGGAGGCCCAGCGGCAGCGGGGCACCTTCGGCGGCTCGGGCGAGAAGGCGGTGGCGGACCTCTGGCCGGCCCTCTACGCCCGGCTCGGGGACACGCAGTTCCTCGGCTACGAGGGGGAGGGCCACGAGGGCGAGGGGACCATCGTCGCGGTGGTGAAGGACGGGCGCGAGGTGCCCGAGCTCCGCGCCGGCGAACGGGGCGAGCTCCTCACCGACCGCACCCCCTTCTACGGCGAGTCCGGCGGCCAGGTGGGAGACACCGGACGCATCGTCGGCCACGGCGGAAAGGCCGAGGCCCAGGTGCTCGACGCCATGCGGCCGGTGCCCGGCCTGGTGGTCCACGAGGTGGAGGTGAAGAGCGGCATCCTCGCCGTCGGGGACATGGTGCAGCTGTCGGTCGACGGCCAGCGGCGGAACGCGATCCGGGCCAACCACTCGGCGACGCACCTGCTGCACCGGGCGCTGAAGATCGTCCTCGGGGAGCACGTGAAGCAGGCCGGCTCGGTGGTCGCCCCGGACTACCTGAGATTCGACTACTCGCACTTCTCGCCCCCCACCACCGAGCAGCTGGAGCAGGTGGAGGACCTGGTCAACGGGTGGATCCGCGACAACGCCGGCGCCGACACCAAGGTGATGGCGCTGGACGAGGCGAAGAAGGCCGGCGCGGTGGCGCTGTTCGGGGAGAAGTACGGGGAGCGGGTCCGGGTGGTGAGCGTGCACCCGCAGTCGACCGAGCTCTGCGGCGGGACCCACGTCCGGCGCACCGGCGACATCGGGCTGTTCAAGATCACCTCCGAGGGGGGCATCGCCTCGGGCGTGCGGCGCATCGTGGCCCTCACCGGCCTCGGCGCGATGGCCTGGGTGCGAGAGATGGAGCACGAGGTCCGCCGTGCCGCCGAGCTGCTCCGCACCTCGCCGAAGGAGCTCGCCCGCCGGGTGGAGGCGACGCAGAGGCGGGTGAAGGAGCTGGAGAAGGAGGTCGAGTCCGCGTCACGGCGGGCCTCGGCCGCGAGCAGCAAGGACGTCCTCTCCGAGACGCGCGAGGTGAACGGGGTGAAGGTGCTGGCCCAGCGGGTGGATCCCGCCGACGCCAAGGCCTACCGCGCGCTGGCCGACCAGTTCCGGGACAAGCTCCAGTCCGGGGTGGTGGTGGTCTGGGGCGAGAAGGACGGCAAGGGCCTGGTGCTGGTGGGGGCGACCAAGGACATCGTGGCTCGCGGCTTCAGCGCGGCCGATGCCATCCGTGAGCTGGCGAAGGTGGCCGGCGGATCGGGTGGGGGAAAGGCCGACCTCGCCCAGGCCGGTGGAGCAGATCCCGCGCTGCTCGGCTCCGCCGTGGAGAGGCTCGTCGCGTCGGTTCGCGCCTGAGGGACCGGGGGAGGAGGCCTCCCCACAGGCCAATCCCCCGCGTGAAGCGCCCGAAGACTTGGGAGAGGGGCGGATCCAGGGCATTCTTTGCGCCTCAGCCATGTCCGCGCCGACGCCGCTCCGCGTCCGGCTGCCCTTCCGCAGCGAGGACGAGTTCGTCGCCCATTACGGCGCCCATGTGGGCCGTGACGGCTTCTTCCTCGCCACCAAGGCGCCGAAGCCGGTCGGTGCCCAGCTCCTCTTCGACCTGATCCTCGCCGACGGCCGCTCTCTTCTGCGCGGCGAGGGCGTGGTGGTCCGCTCCAATGCCTCCGGCGAGCGGCCGGGGATGACCCTGCGCTTCGTCCGCCTCGAGGCCACCGGGAAGGCGCTGGTGGAGCGCATCGTCTCCAGCCGCGGACCACAGGCTCCTGCCCCGGCGGAGACCCATGCCCACCCGAGCGCGTGGGCAGCACCGGCAGGGCCGAGCGCCGCCCGGGTCACGCCACCCCGGGAGGCCGTGGCCCGCCCGGCGCATCGCGAGGCCTGGGCGCCACCCGCCGGACCCACGCGCCCACAGCCCTTCACGCCACCCCGCCCGGCGGCCGCGCCCGCCCCCGAGCCCCGGCCCGCCGAGCCCGAGGAGGTCTCGGCGGAGGAGGTGTCCGAGGCGTCGCCCGCCGAGGTCCCGGGCGCGGCGCTCGCCCGGGTGGGCGGGGACGAGGTGTCGCCGGGGGAGGTCTCCGCTCTGCCGGCGGAGGAGCTGCCCCCTGCACCCCCCGGCGAGCCGAGCCTGGAGCCGGCCGCTCCGATCGAGGCTGCGCCGTCGGCGGACGGCGAGGCCCCCGAGGTGCCGCCTCCCACGGAGCCTCGGCTGGGTGCGAGCCCGGACGAGCGGCCCGACACGCTCGAGGACACCTCGCTCGAGGCGTGGGCCGCCGCGAGAGAGCGGATCAGGACCGGAGCGACCACGGAGCCCGAGCCGGTCGAGACGCCCGCCGACGTCTCACCGGAGCGGGTGTCGGCCGCCGCCTCTGCGCCGGGCGACGAGTCCACCGCCACATCGCTGCAGGTGGTCGAGCCCCAGACCGCGCCCGGAGAGACTCCCGAGGTTGCCGCGACCGCGCTCGGGGCGTCGACACCGGCTCCGGCGCCGGGACGCACGGGGAGCACCGGGGCCTATCCACCGCTCGACGTCCTGGAGGTCCCGGAGCTCGTCGTCACCGAGTTCAGCGGTCCAGGGCCCCGTCGCCCGGCCGGCCTCGAGCACACCCCACAGTCGGCCGACGTCCACGCCGCCATCACCCCCCCGGCCGGGACGCTGGTCGCCACCGAGCTCGACGAGCCGCCGCCAGAGCCGGAACCGCGCTTCCAGCTCGACGCTCCGGTGCGCGAGGACGAGCCACTCCACGTCCCCGAGTCGTCGTTCCACGACGTCGCACGGGCGCTCGGAGAGCCGCCGACGGTCCACGAGCGGCCCACCGCGCCCATCCCGTTGCTGCCGTCGATGGAGACCGCCGCACCCGACGAGGTGCCGGTTCCTCCACCGCTGCCCCCGCTGGACGAGGCCTCGATCCTCGAGGAGGGCGCGGTGCGGATCGAGCCCGGCACCGACCTTCCCCGCGCCGCCGCGCCCGAACCCGCTCCACCCGCGCCATCCCTCTCCCTGGTGGCGCCGGTCGAGGCGGCGGCAGCGCCTCCGGTCGAGGCCCGGGGCACCCCGCCGGTGCCCGGAGAGGTTCCCGAGGCTGCCGCGACTCCGGCCCCGGTGCGCACGGCGCCGGCCGGCACCACCGAGCTCGGCATCGAGATCAACCCGGAGTCGGTCCGGGTCTCCTGGTTCCACGACGGCCGCGCCGAACCCCTCTTGCTCGACCCTGCGCGAGGCCTGCACGAGGCGCCGGTCCGGCTCGTTCGCGAGCCGGGCGCGCCGCCCCGGATGCTGCCGCCCGACGCGCCCGAGGTGGCGCTCTGGGTCGGGGCCCCGCTACCATTTCTCGGCACCCGGGCGGACTCCGACGCCTCCCGCACCGTGGCCCGGCGGTGGCCCGCGGCAGTGGTGCCCGACGACCGCGGCGAGGCCGCCTTCGCGCTCGAGGGGGGAACGGTGGGCGCGACGGAGCTCGTCGCCGCCCTGCTCCGCTGGGTCCGTCACCGCGTGGAGGAGCTCACCGCGCACCAGCCGGGCCGGGTGGTGCTCACCGTCCCGGTGGCCTTCAATACCGTCCAGCGGGAGCGCCTCCGGGAGGCTGCGGAGCGCGCCGGATTCGAGGGGGTGCGGCTGGTTCAGGCGCCCACCGCGGCGACGATGGCCTTCGCCCACGGGCGGGGCCTGGCGCGGCGGCGCATCCTGGTCTTCCGGATGGGCGCGAGCACCTGCGACATCGCCGTGCTCGCCGCCGCGGGCGACGATCTGGACATGGTGGCCTGCGGAGGGGACGCCTCGCTGGGGTCGGCGAACTTCGACGAGCAGATCGCGCTCGCGCTGGACAAGGGCGCGCGGGCCGACGCTGGCGTGCTCCGCAAGCGCATCGCCGAGGCGGCGCAGCTCCGGACGCAGCTCGAGGACCCCTCGCTCCAGGAGGCGAGCGTCGAGGGTGCCCGGCTGACCCGCGCCGAGCTGGAGGTGCGGACGACGGCGCTGGTCGAGCGCGGGGTGCTGCTCGCCCGCGAGGTGCTCCGCTCGGCCTCGCTGGCCCCGGAGTCGCTCGACGAGCTGGTGCTGGTGGGGACCGCGACCCGGCTTCCCCACGTGCAGCGGATGATCGAGCAGGCGATGGGCCGGGCGGCGCGGACCGACGTCGACGTCGCCTCGGCGGTGTCGACGGGCGCGGCGACCCTCGCCCACGTCCTGGTGTCCGCCGGCCCGAAGAGCGCTTCCCGCACCGCGCTGCACGAGGTGCTCGGGGTGCCGCTGGAGATCATCGCCCCGGAGCTCGGCCAGGTCCGGGTGCTCGACCGCAACACCCGGCTTCCGGCGGAGAAGACGCTCACCTTGACGCTGGGGCTCGGCACGCCGCTCGAGGTGCAGGTGTTCCAGGGCACCGCCCGGGCTCCGGACCCGCGGAGCTTCCTCGGGCTGCTCCGCGCTCCGGCGGACCGCGCCGGGGACTGGGCCCTTCACCTGTCCGTCGACACCGACGGGGTGCTGCGCGCCGCGGCGACGGCCCCGAGCGGAAAGCGGCACCCGCTCCAGCTCCAGATGCCGGCGCCGGTGGCCGAGGGCGAGGCCCCGCCCCCGGCCCGGGTGCCGTCCGAGCCCGAGACGCCGGCCGCGCCGCCGAAGCAGGAGACCGGTGTCCTCGGCGGGCTGAAACGGCTGTTCGGGCGCCGGTGAGCTCGATGTCCCGTCGCTCCGAGGCCAGGAATCCTGGGCCTGCAGCTCGGACCTCCGAGGGACGAAGCCGGCGCGGCTTGCTCCTGGCGTTCCCGGCCGTCTGGCTCGCCGGCGCGGGCATCGAGCACGCGCTTCACCCCGCCGACGACTGGAGGGATTCCCTGGCCAGCGTTCTCGGGAGAGACGCGAGCGAGTGCGGCCCGGGCTACTCGGATGAGCAATTCAAGGCCGTGCTCCCGTCCATGCCGACCGCCGAGGTGGAAGCACTGCTCGGCAGCCCGCTCGGGCGGTACACCCGACCGGACTCAAGCGAGAGCTGGATCTACTGTCGGCCGCCCGCGAAGCTCAATCATCGCAACCGCTTCGTCATCTTCCGCGGCGGCCGGGTCGTCGAGCGGGTCGCCTCGTACTGGCTTGACTAGCGACGAAGGCGCTTCAGCTGCGAAGCAGCGCGAACCGCGCCAGCAGCCGGGCCGGTGACGTCTCTTCCTTCGCCGCGTCCAGCACGTCTCCGGCCGGCGAGCGGCCCGACCGGGCGCGCGCCTCGAGCGTCTCCAGCAGCGGCAGGTCCTCGGGATCGAGGCGCTGCAGCCCCACCCGCGCCAGCCGGACCATCTCCAGAGCCATGGCGCCGATCGAGGTCCGGCGGAGCTTCCCCCGCAGCCCGTGCCGCTGGGCCTCCTCGTGAAACGCCAGGTGCTCGGCGAAGGAGAGCCGGGGCACGAGCGCCAGCGCCGCGTCGAGTGTGGAGTCGTCGTAGAGCAGGCCGCGCCACAGCGCCGGCAGCCCGGAGGTCATCTCCAGCGACACCGAGTCCGCCCCCCGCACCTCCATCACCTGCTTGATGCGCACCTCGGGGAAGAGCGTCGAGAGGTGGTCCGTCCAGTCCGAGCGGCGCGCCGGCTTCCCCTCGAACCCCCGCTCCAGCAGCTCGCCGAAGGTCATCGCCGGCGTCGCGTAGCCGCCATTGCGTCGGATGAAGAGCAGGGGTGCCTTCAGCGCCCAGTCTCCGTAGGCCCGGTAGTCGAACGTGCCGTCGAGCATCCGCGGGAAGTACCCGCAGCGGGTTGGGTCCACGTCGCTCCACACGTGGCTCCGGTAGCTCATCCACCCGCTGGGCTTGCCCTGCACCAGCGGGCTGTTGGCGAAGAGCGCCACCAGCAGCGGGGTCAGGCGCGCGGTCGCCGTCACCTTCCGCGCGCAGTCGGCCTCGGACGCCCAGTCGAGCGAGACCTGCCCGGTGCAGGTCATCAGCATCATGTCCAGCGCCAGCTTCCCGCGGACGGGCAGTGTCTGCCGCATCATCTGGTACCGCTTCTTGGGCATCCAGGGGATGTCGGCGGTCGTTCCCCACGGCCGGTACCCGAGCGTCACCGGCACCAGTCCCAGCTGCTGCGCGGCCTCGGTCAGCATCCGCGCGTGTGCCAGGTTCTCGGCGTGCACCGCCCGCGCCGTCCGCGCCGGCGAGCCCGACAGCTCGAACTGGCCGCCCGGCTCCAGCGACAGGGTGTGGTTGTCCCGGGTCAGCGCAATCGGAGGAGCGTCCGGTGCGTCTCGGAAGGGTGTGTACCCACCCGCCTCGAGCAGCCCCAGCAGCGCACCGATGCCCCGGGGACCCTCGTAGGGCACCGGCGTGGGCGGGTCCTCCGCCGGGTACAGAAACTTCTCGTGCTCCAGCCCCACCCGGTGCTCGGCACGCGGACGCTCCGCGGCCCGGAAGACGTCGAGGAGCGCGTCGGCGGAGGTGACGGCGTCGTCCTGGGTCGGAGCACGATCGAGCGACATGCAGGGCCGCGTCTATAACAACGGTTGCAGGCCGTGCCCGCCCCCTCGCATGGAAGACACCCCGGAGCTGCCGCGCCACAGTGGTCCACTCGACCTACTCCGGGGCGCGAGCTTCCCCCTGAGGGCGGCCCAGCTGGTGCTGCGCGTGCCCCGACTGCGGCGGCTCGCGGCGCTGTGCGCGGCCACGACCCTGCTCATCTTCGTCGCCTGGGGATGGCTGCTCTGGACCTGGCTCCCCCCGCTGCTCGACCGGATGTGGCACCACCCGGACGGGGCGGCCGGCTGGCTGTGGCAGCTCACGCTCGTCGTTGCTGGTGCACTGGCGTGGCTCCTCGGCGCAGCGACCCTTCCCCTGCTCGCGCTGGCGCCACTCGAGGACACCCTGGTTGCGGCCACCGAGGCGGCAGTGGGCGCACCGCCCGCTCCCCCGGCTGGCATCGCCGGCGCCACCCGTCAGGCAGTCTCCGCGGTCGTTCGCACCGCGTTCCGGGTCATGCTCCTCCTCGTCGGTCAGGCGCTGCTGCTCGCGCTGCAGCTGCTGCTGCCCGCCGCCGCGCCGCTCTGGGCGGCGGCCGGGGTGGGCTGGACCGCGCTGTTCGCCTGCGCCGAGTACCTCGACCCACCGCTGGCGCGGCGGGGCGGGGCCTTTGTCGAGGTGCGGCGGGTGCTTGCGCGGCGCACTGCGCTCGCCCTCGGCTTCGGGCTGTCGATCACCGTGCTGCTGTGGGTGCCGCTCCTGAACTTGTTCCTCCTCCCGGTGGCCGTCGTCGCCGGGACTCTCCTGCACCGTTCGCTGGTTTCGGCCGGAACCCTGTCTTGAAGGCCCAATACCCGGTGGTTAGAGTCAAGTTTCCCCCATGCCCCGCTTGATGCGCCGTTCGCTCCTGGTCCTCGCTCTCCTCGGGGCCTGGGCTCTCCTCGCGCGTGACCACGCGCCGCTGCCCTTCACCGTGGGGGAGGCCGTCGCCGGTCCCGCCGCTCGCGGCGAGGGCTCCACCGACGTCGTCCGAAACGGAGATCGCCCGCCGCACGACCTGTCGGCGCTCAAGATCTTCAACAAGGTCGTCATCTACGTGAAGGACGCGTACGTCGACCCCAAGCGCATCAACCCGCGGGAGATGATGGTCGCGGCGCTGGAGCAGGTGGAGCGCACCGTCCCCGACGTGATGGTGGAGGCGGACAAGGATCGCCAGAAGCTCCACCTCAACGTCAACGGCAAGACCCGCGACTTCGACATCAGCCACGTCGACTCGCTGTGGAAGATGTCCTTTCAGATGAAGGACGTCTTCGAGTTCATCGGCACCAACCTGCGCGCCAGCGAGGACACCCGCGACGTCGAGTACGCCGCGGTGAACGGGATGCTCTCCACGCTCGACCCGCACTCGGTGCTGCTCAAGCCCGAGTACTACCGGGAGATGCGCCTCACCACCAAGGGTGAGTTCGGAGGCCTGGGGTTCGTCATCCAGATGAAGGAGAGCAACCTCACCGTGGTGCGGGTGCTGGCCAAGACGCCGGCCTCGCGCGCGGGCATCAAGAAGGACGACCAGATCAAGAAGATCGGCGAGGAGTCCACGGTCAACATGGACCTCAACGAGGCGGTGTCGAAGCTGCGCGGCCCCGTGGACAGCCGGGTCACCATCACCGTCGAGCGCAAGGGCCTGGACAAGCCGATGGTGCTCACCCTCGCCCGGGCCACCATCTCCATCGAGTCGGTGCAGTCCAAGCTGCTCGCCGGCAACGTGGGCTACATCCGGCTCAAGAACTTCCAGGGCAACACCACCCGCGACATGCAGACCGCGCTGGGCAAGCTCCAGAGCGATGCCGAGGCCTCGGGCGGGCTGAAGGGCCTGGTGCTCGACCTGCGCGGAAACCCCGGCGGGCTGCTGGAGCAGGCGATCCAGGTCTCGGACCTCTTCCTCAGCCAGGGCACCATCGTCACCACCGTCTCGCTCAGCGAGCGGCAGCGGGAGGAGAAGCGCGCCCACGCCGACGACGGCGACAACAGGTACCCGCTGGCGGTGCTGGTGAACCCCGGCAGCGCCTCGGCCTCGGAGATCGTCGCCGGCGCGCTGAAGAACCTGAACCGCGCGGTCATCATCGGCCAGCAGACCTTCGGCAAGGGCTCGGTGCAGGTGCTCTACGAGTTCGGCTCTCCCAGCGGGAACCCCAACGACGAGAGCGCGCTCAAGCTCACCATCGCCAAGTACCTCACCCCGGGCGACGTCAGCATCCAGGAGGTGGGCATCGAGCCGGACATCGAGCTGGTCCCCACCCGCGTCACCGCCGATCGGGTGAACGTCTTCGCCCCCCGCAAGACTCTGGGCGAGGCCGACCTCGAGCACCACTTCGGGAACTCGGCCAACAATCCTGCGGCCACCAAGCGCGAGGAGGTGCTGGGCAAGGAGAAGCCGTTCGTCAGCATCCGCTACCTGAAGGAGGACGCGAAGCAGAAGGACGCCGCGGCCCGCCAGCAGAAGGTGGAAGAGGGGAAGGACCCCAAGCTTTCCCGCTCGGACAAGCCGTCGGACAAGCTCCTCAAGCCCGAGGGGAAGAAGAAGGACGCCCCGCATCCCGCGGACGCCGACCCCAACAAGCTGGACGAGGACCTCTACGACCAGCTCGACGCCGAGGCGCAGGACGAGGTGAAGGAGGACTTCGAGGTCCTCTTCGCCCGCGACTTCGTGCTCAAGGAGCCCTACGTCCTGCGGGACCGGATGCTCCAGTCCGGCAAGGGCTACCTCCAGGAGCGCGGCACCCAGGAGACCGAGCGGATCAACACCGCCATCGCCGCGCTGGGCGTCGACTGGACGCCCGGGCCCACGCCGAAGGTCCCCCAGCTGCTGGCGACCCTTCGCCCGGGGCCCGAGAAGCGGCTCGCACCCGGTGACTCGTTCGACCTCGAGGTCACGGTAGAGAACAAGGGCATCGAGCCGCTGTCGCGGATCCGGGCCTGGACCGAGAGCGAGGACCCGCTGCTCGACCGCCGGGAGTTCCTCTTCGGCACCCTCAAGCCGGGCGAGAAGCGCACCTGGAAGGCACCGGTGAAGGTGCCCAAGGACATGTTCAGCCGTCGCGACGACGTGACGGTGAAGTTCCTCGACGATCAGGGCCCGCTCCCGCAGGAGCTGGTGGCCGAGGTGAACTTCGGCGAGCTGTCGCGCCCGGCCTTTGCCCTCGACTGGCAGGTGGTGGACGACTGCGCCCAGTGCAACGGCGACGGCGTCGCCCAGCGGGGCGAGAGCGTCACCCTGCTGGTGGACGTGACCAACCAGGGCACCGGGAAGGCCCTGGACGCGGTGGGCTCGATCAAGAACGCCGCCGACCAGAACGTCTTCATCGAGAAGGGCCGCTTCCACCTGGGAGAGATCGCCCCCGGGGAGACCAAGACCGCGCGTTTCCAGCTGGAGGTGAAGAAGGGCTACGTGGGCGACAGCTTCCCCTTGAAGCTGGCGATCATCGACGAGCCGCTCGAGGAGTTCTCCGCCGAGCGGCTGAACCTGCCGCTCGCCGATCACCCGTTCACGGTCGAGGCGCGGAAGGGCAACGTCCGGGTCGAGGCCGGGGCGCCGGTGCTCGCCGGCCCCGACGACCGGGCCCCGGTGATGGCCAGGGTGAAGAAGGCCGGTGTGCTCCCGGTGCTCGCCCGGGTGAACGGGCTCACCAAGGTGGAGACCGAGAAGGGGCGGTTCGGGTTCCTCCGCGGCGCGGACACCCACGAGGCCCGGAACGCGAAGGCCGCCGCGCCCGAGCTGGCCGCGGTGCCCTACCGCGAGCCACCGCAGATCGCGCTTCAAGTGGACCAGAGCCAGGGCGGCGTGGTCGCGCCCTCGGATCGGTTCACCCTCGCCGGCACGGTGACCGAGCCCAAGGGCTTGCTGGACATGTACGTGCTGGTCAATGACCAGAAGGTGTTCTTCCGCACCTCGGACAGCCCGAAGAACGAGCCCACCAAGCTGAAGTTCAGCGCCGACTTCCCGCTCAAGGAGGGCGCGAACTCGGTGATCGTGGTCGCGCGGCAGACGCAGGACTTCGCCTCGCGCAAGGTGCTCATCATCCGCCGCCGCCCGGCCGCGGTGGCACAGGCCCTGGCCCGGGCCCAGGGCGAGCCGACCGTCCGGCCCTAGCCGACCTCAGGGGCCGAGGGCCGCGCGGAGCGCCCCCGGTCGGTTGGTGATGCAGGTGTCCACGCCCCAGGCGCGGAGCCTCCGGGCCACACCCGGGTCGTCGACCGTCCACACCGCGACCTCGCGTCCTGCTGCGTGCCAGCGGCGCACGTCCGCCTCGGTCAGGTGCCCGGCCTCGGGATGCACGGCGTCGCGGCCAACCGCTCCGACGAGGAGGCGCTGCAGTCGCTGCGGCCGGTCCGGATCCAGCAGGAGCCCGCGTCTGAGCCCGGGGTGGGCGAGCGCCAGCCGCAGCAGGCAGCGCGCATCGAAGGAGGAGACGACGACGTGGTGGTGGTGCCGCCCCGACTCGAGCAGGGCGCCCGCCGCCTCGGCCACCCCGGTCCCGATCCAGTCCTCGCTCTTCAGCTCCACGTTGATGAATGCGGTGCGGGGCAACGCCTCCAGCACCTCGGAGAGCAGCGGGATGCGTCCGGGCGGTGCGCCGGCCGGACCCGCGCGCACCTCCAGCCGGGCGAGCGCCGGCCAGGGCGTGTCCGCCACCCGGCCCGTCGCCCCGGTGAGCCGCTCCAGGCGCTGGTCGTGGAAGACCACCACCTCGCCCGAGCCGCAGAGGCGGGCGTCGAGCTCGACCCCGTCCGCGCCCTGGTCGAGCGCGAGCTGGAACGCGGACAGCGTGTTCTCCGGCGCGTCGCTGCTCGCGCCCCGGTGACCGAGGATGCGCACGGCGCTGCGCAGCGTCCGGCCCTTGCCCGGGCGAGGTCAAGCCGCTTGCGCGCACCGGCTCCGCGGGCGATGTTCCGCCCCGGCCCCATGCCGCGCCTGGGATTCGGAGAGCTGCTGGTCATCGGCTTCGTGCTGCTGGTGGTGTTCTCCGCCTCGCGCATGTCCTCGCTCGGCAACGCGCTGGGGAAGTTCGTCTACTCGTTCAAGAAGGCGTCCCGGGGCCAGGGCTTCATCGACGTCAAGCCGGAGCGAACGCTGAAGCCGCCCCGCGACCGGGACGCCGACTCCGGGCAGGGCTGACTTCAGCGCTCGACGCTGGCGGTCACCTTGAGCCGCAGCCCCGAGAGGTCACGCGGAGCCTCGTCGAGGAGCACCAGGAAGTCCGCCTCCTGCCCGTCCGGGACGGGCGCCGCCGCGGCGAGCAGGCGCGCCCGCAGCGTCTCCACGTCGGCTGGTGTGGCTGCGCGCCACAGCTCCTCGGGGGTGGCGATCGCTCCGGCCAGCGTCTCGCCGATCTTCACCGCCTGTGCTCCGTCCCAGACCTCGGCCCGCACCCGGACGCGCGACGGCGGTGCCCCCCGGTTGAGCACCCGCCCCCGAACGTAGAGCAGCGAGCGCCCGGAGCGCGTCTCGTAGGTGCCGGGCGTCACCTCGAGCGGCGTGACGCCGCTGCCGGGGCGGAGCGCCTGGAGCAGGCGGCGCGGCGAGAGCGCCGAGCCCTCGACCCGGCCCGCCGTGGCCCAGCTGGAGACCAGCCCCACCACCACCAGAAGGAGCAGCGCGGCCAGGCCCACGTTGAGGATGACCGCGCTCACCCGGCGCGCGGTCCCCGGTTGCTCGCGTTCCTGGAGTCCGAGGCGCGTCCGGGTGGGAGGCTTGGAGATGGTCGGAACCGGGCCCGAGGCGGCAGGGGACGCCGCCGCCGGCGGCTCCTCGGCCTCGGGGATGTCCGGGAGCAGCGCGCCGGAGGGCTCGGGCAGCGGAGGCGAGGCCGCCCCGGTGGGCATCTCGAAGAAGCCGTGGTCCGCGGCGCCGGGGCCAGGCGGGGGCGCCTCGTCCAGCACCACCGAGGTGGCAGGAGCCGGCGCTGGGGACGCCGGCAGGGCCGGTTCGGGCGAGGGCGGCGGAGGCCGGGCCGGCGGTGGCGACGCGGTGAACGGATCGTCCCAGGCGAGGCCGGGCGAGGCCACCGCCAGGACAGGCGCCGGAGCCGGTCGGCGGTCCAGCTCCACCGTCGGGAGGTCGGGCTCGAGCTCGAGCTGCATCCCGCCCTGTCCGGCCAACGAGGCGCCGGTCCAGGACCGGCTGTCGCTGCCCGGATCCAGCTCGACCTCGCCGTGCGCAGGCAGACTCGCCGGCTCCAGCGGCGAGGGCAGATCGTCCAGCACCATCCCCGCGCCGCCGAACTGGGGCTCGGGCGGGGGCGCCTCGGCCTCCACGGCCGGGGCGAGGCTCGAGACGTGGCTGGAGAGGATGCCGTCGACCGAGAGCGCCCGGACCGGCGCCGCCAGCCCCCAGGCAGGCGTGAAGCCGGCCAGGACACCGAGGTTCTGCTCCTCGGGAGGGGGCGCCGCGGGTGAGGATGGAGTGGGGAGGGCGGGCAGGGGCGGAAGCGGCCGCACCGGGATGGGCAAGGAGGTGTCTGCCACCGCGTCCGGCTCCGTCTCCGGAGCAAGCGGGCGCACCCCGAATGCGGTCTCGCCGGCGGGTTCGTCGTGGAGCGCGAGCGCCGCGGCCGACGCTGGCGCCGGACGCGACGGGGCCGGCGGGAAGTTCCAGGCCGGCTCGGTGCTCGCCGGCTCGACGCCGGCGACGTCGACGTCGAAGTCCTCGGCTTCCGGGTGCGGGGCCATCCGAGCGAGGAGCGCGGAGACGGCCGTGCCGCGCGCCGGCGTCTTCTCCAGGTCCGAGGTGCCGTCGGGGCCGAAGGCCTGGAAGGGGTCCGGCCCGCTCGGACGCGCTGCGGCAGGCGTGGGCTCCGCACCGCGCTCGGCGGACGAGTCGGGGTAGATGCGGAAGGTGTGCCCGCACCTCGAGCAGCGGACCTTGAGCCCCCGGGCGGTGACCTTGCCGTCGGGCACCTTGAAGCGGGTGTGGCACTGCGTGCAGGCGATGATCACGGGGGTCGAGCCACAGCAGGGCTGGAACCCCTTGAGAATACCAGGGGAAGGCCGCCCGCCCCCCGTGTAGGTGCGCCCCCTCCACCTTGTTGCACCGAGCCAAGCCGTGCTGCTATCCAGCCGGAACCTGGCGGTCTCTCCAGGGAGGCGCTGCAGCGCGGCATGGCTGGGCAGAAGCGGGCCCACCGTTCACGACGGCGACACACGATCCATGACTGAACCCGAACAGCTGCATCCCCCCCAGGAAGAGGCTCCCCGCGAGCCGAAGATCATCAAGCGCTACACGAACCGGAAGCTCTACGACACCGTGGAGAGCCGGTACGTCACGCTCGACGAGATCGCCGAGATGATCAAGCAGGGCGCGGAGGTGAAGATCGTCGACAACCGCAGCAAGGACGATCTCACCTCGGTCACGCTGGCGCAGATCATCTTCGAGGAAGAGAAGAAGAAGAACCAGATGCCGCTCAGCGTGCTGCGGGAGATCATCCGCCGCCCCGGAGACGCGCTCTCGGGCTTCATCCAGAAGGAGGTCAGCCCCCGGGTGGCCTCGATCCGCGAGGAGGCCGAGACGCGGCTCGACCGGCTGCTCCGCCGCGAGGAAGGCGGCACCGGTGAGCTGAAGGAGGACCTCCTCCGCGCCGGGCAGCGCACCATCGAGGACTGGCAGCGCCGCGCCGACGACCGGGTGAAGGCCCTGGTGGAGGGCTTCACCGGAAGCTTGCCCGCGCTCGGCTCCGACCTCGGCCAGCTCAGCCGCCGGCTGGAGGAGCTGGAGCGCCGCCTGGACGCGCTGGAGAAGAAGCCGGCCGCCCCGAAGGAAGGGACGTAGTCGCCGGCATCCGTCGCCCGGGGCGTCGCGCCGGGCCCGGAGCGTTTCCTCAGGCGCCGAGCGCCCACACCGACTCGGCAACGGCGGTCATCATCTGCGCGCCGCGGCTCCGGGGCGCGTAGTCCCACACCGTCTTTCCGTGGCTCTGGGCCTCGTCGATGGCCACGTTGACCCCCAGCGGGGGAGTCACCCGGCCCGGGAAATAGGCCTCGAGCCGCTCGCGCACCGCCTCGGCCAGGGCGGTGCGCCGGTGCATCATCGGCACCACCGCGGTGACGCGCAGGCCCGGCCGGTGGTGCTCCACCGCGACGCGCTCCACCGTGCGCGCCACCTCCGCGCACCCGTCGAGCGCGAGATAGGTGAGCGCGACCGGCACCACCACCTCGGTCGCCGCCACCAGGATCGCAGTGACGCTGAGCCCGAGCGATGGGGGACCGTCGAGCACCACCACGTCGTGCTCGGCGGCGAACTCCTCCAGCCGCTCGCGCAGCCGTTCCGCCGCCGGGGCCGAGGTTCCAAGCGCCACCGCCAGGCCGGCCATCTGCTTGTAGGCCGGCACGACGGAGAGACCCGGGACCTCGGTGGCGTGACGCACGTCGGCGAGCCCGACGGTGGGGTCGGTGAGGAAGTGGAAGACGTTGGGCTGGATCTCCCGCACGTCGAGGCCGAGCGTCTTCCCGGCATGGCCCTGCGTGTCCAGGTCCACCAGGAGCACCCGGAGCTTCTGGGCCCGGGCGATCCACGCGGCGACATGGACGGCCAAGGTCGTCTTCCCGGTGCCACCCTTCTCGTTGACGAAGGCGATCCTTCGCACGGGCGGGGGGCCAGGGCTCAGCGAGGCTGCTCCGGCACCTTCTCCAGCTTGGACTCGATCCGGTTCAAGGTGGCGTCGAGATCGGCGATCTTCCGGCGAAGCGATTCGACGTCCTCGGTGGAGGGCAGGTTCATCGCCGCCAGGGCCGAGCGGAGGCTCTTGTCCAGGACGCCCTTGGCGGACAGCGTCCGCTGGATGAGGGTCTGGAGCGCCACCACGAATCGCTCGTTGGAGAGCAGCGCCTGGGCGAGCTTCCCGACCCGCTCCTCGCCCGTCTCGACCAGCCTCTTGACCATCGGATTGTTCTTCAGCATGGCGCCTCGGTTTGCCGCTGGGGACTTCGCAGCCGCGTGAGGGGCCTGTCAAGCACGTCGCGAGAGACCGTTGACAGCCCGCGGAGGTGCTCCCTACCGTCCGGCGCTCCTTCCCCCGACTCCCATGTCCGGTCTGCTCGACAGGCGTCTCCTGCTGGTGACCGGAAAGGGAGGCGTGGGCAAGAGCACCGTGGCCGCCTCTCTCGCGCTCCGGCTGGCGTCGGCCGGCCTGCGCACGCTGCTCTGCGAGGTGAACGCCGACCGGCGCCTGGGGCGGATGCTCGGCCATCCCGAGGTGGGCCCGGACGTGACGCTGGTGGAGGCCAACCTCTCGCTGGTGGACCTCGAGCCCGACGCCTCGATGCGCGAGTACGTCCTGTCGAAGATCCGCCTCGAGCGCGTCTACCGGGCGGTGTTCGAGAACCGGATGGTGCGCTACTTTCTCCGCTTCATCCCCGCGCTGGCCGAGACGGTGATGCTGGGGAAGGTGATGTGGCACCTGCGGCAATGGCCGGACGCCCCGGGCGGCTTCGACCGGATCGTCATGGACCTCCCGGCCACCGGGCACGCCCTGACCCTGCTCGGGGTGCCGCACAGCCTGGTCTCCACCCTCCCCTCGGGACCGATGTCCACCGAGGCCCGGTGGATGCTCGATCTCCTCACCGACCCGGTCGTCACCTCCGCGGTGCTGGTTTGCCTTCCGGAGGAGCTGCCGGTCAACGAGACGCTCGAGCTGGCCCAGACGCTCCGCGGCCGCCTGTCGATCCGGGTGGGTGCGGTGGTGCTGAACCAGTCGGCGCAGTCGCGCTTCGGGGCTGGGGACCGGGCGGCTCTCGCCGGACGCCCAGGGCTGGCCGCGCTGGTCCAGGCCTACGAGGAGGACGCCCGGCGCACGGAGGAAGCGGTGGAGCGGCTGCGGGTGATCGACGCCCCGCTGGTGCAGCTGCCCCGCCTGGTCACGGCCCAGCTGGGACGCGGCGAGCTGGTGTCGCTGGGGGACATGCTGGCGGAGGGGCTGCGGTGAGCGGACCCTCGCTGGAGGAGGTGCTCCGGCAGCGGCGGGTGCTGGTCTGCGTGGGCGCCGGCGGCGTGGGAAAGACCACCCTCGCCGCCGCGGTGGCGATGCGGGCGGCGGCGCTCGGGCGCAGCGCGCTGGTCTGCACCATCGATCCAGCGCGGAGGCTGGCCAACGCCCTGGGGCTGACCTGGCTGGGCAACGCGCCCACCGAGGTCCGGACCGAGGTGCTCCGCGAGGCGGGCATCACGCTCGAGGCGCCGCTCCAGGCGATGATGCTCGACCTCAAGGCCAGCTGGGACGAGCTCATCCAGCGAGAGGCCCCGCCGGCGCAGCAGGAGCGCATCCTCAAGAATCGCTTCTACCAGACGCTCTCCACGGCGCTTGCCGGCTCGCAGGAGTACATCGCGCTCGAGCGGCTGGGCCAGCTGCGCGAGCGCTCGGATGCCGAACTCATCGTCCTCGACACCCCACCCACCGCGCACGCGCTGGACTTCCTCGACGCCCCGTCGCGCATCCTCGACTTCCTGGACAACGAGGCGGCGCGCTGGCTGCTCGACCCTGCGCTCCGGGCCAGCCGGATCTCGCTGAGGCTGGCGCACTGGGGCGGCGGGGTGGCGGCGAAGACCATCGGGCGCATCATCGGGGGCGACACGCTGGAGGAGCTCGCGGCGTTCCTGGGCGCGGTGAGCGGGATGAACGAGAACTTCCGGGAGCGGGCCCGGGCAGTGCGGGGGCTGCTCTCCTCCCCGGAGACGGGCTTCATCCTGGTGGCGGGGGCCTCACCCGAGCGACGCGAGGAGGCGCTCCGGTTCCACGCGGTGCTGGGAGACCGCGGTCTCCAGCGGGACGGCCTGGTGGTGAACCGGGTGCAGGAGGAGCCGGCGCCCTCGGCCGATGCCGAGCTCCAGGGGCTGTCCGAGCCGCTCCTCGGTGTGCTGGTCCGGACGCTCGGCGAGACCCGGGCACTGGCGGAGCGTGACCGGCTGAGTGTCCGTCTGCTCCGGGAGGGCGCCGCGCCGGTGCCGCTGATCGCGGTTCCCCGGTTCTCGGCCGAGATCCACGACCTGGGCGCACTGTGGCGGGCGGGGTCCTACCTGCTGGGCGAGGCTGCGATCCTGTAGGCTTCGCCCTCGGTCCCCCCGCCTGCCCTGCCCTTGCGCGCCGCGTTCCACCGGGCCCTCGCCCTCCTTCCGTTGCTGCTCCTCACCCGGTGCGCCACCACCGGCTCGCCGCGGCATGGGACGGAGCCGATCGCCATGCCTCCGGAGGAGGTCCGGGCCGATCTGGCGCTGCTGAAGATGAACGACGAGGAGCTGTTCGCCGCGGGCTCGAGCGCGTTCGCGGCGGGCGAGGTGGCGCGGGCGGCGGCGTGCTTCGAGCGGCTGGTGACGGCGTTCCCGGAGAGCCCCCACCGGGCGCGGGCGCGCTTCAACGCCGGCCTGGCGCGGGAGCGGCTCGAGAACTGGGATGCGGCACGGCAGCACTTCTCCGAGATCGCGGATCCGCTCGGAACGGGTGACCCGCTCGACGCCGCGTTCCACCAGGCCGAGGCGCTGTACCACCTGGACCGCTACCCCGAGGCCGCCACGCTGCTCGGCCGCATCGCCGCGCGAAGCGACCTCCCGGCGGCCCGGCGCATCGAGGCGCAGGTCCAGCAGGGGATCTGCCAGGTGGACGGGGGCGACCTGGACGAGGGCGAGAAGACGCTCCGTTCCGCACTGGTCAACGCGAAGGCCGCTTCCGATCGGGGCGAGCCGGCCGACGAGTACGTCACCGCCCAGGGTCAGTTCTTCCTCGGGGAGATCTACCGCCTCCACTGCGAGGGGGTGAGGTTCGATCCCGACGCCAAAGCGGACGAGCTGTCGAAGACGCTCGAGTACAAGGCCGAGCTGCTGCTCTCGGCACAGGGCCACTACCTGAGAGCGATCAAGATCGGCAACGGCTACTGGGCCACGGCCGCCGGCGAGCGGATCGGCAACCTCTACGAGGTGCTCCACCGCCAGATGATCGACTCGCCCACCCCGCGGGAGCTGAACGCCGAGGAGGCCGAGGTCTACCGGCAGGAGCTGCGCCGGCGGATCAAGGTGCTCCTGACCAAGGCGATCGGCGTCTACGAGACGACCGTGGCCACGGCGGAGCGCATCGGCACCGCCGGGCCGTTCGTGGACCGGGCGCGGGCGAGCCTGGAACGGATGAAGCAGCTCTTGCTCGCCGAGGCCGACGTGCCCGACGAACCGCCGCCACCGCCGGAGCCGGCCGCCAAGCCGTCCTCGCGCCGGCGGAGCATCGCCCGGCCGCGCGCCGCTCCGGCGAGCACCGCCCAGAGCACCGCCCCCGACACCGGCGGATAGAAACTGCACCGCCGGAGCGCTCCCCCCGGGCGCTCCGGCGGCCTCCCCGCTTCACCTCACTGGAGCCCGAGCCGGGCCACCGCGTCTGCGGTGATGGCCTTCGCCAGGCGCGCCGCGCGCCGGCCCGCCGCCGTCCTTCCCTCCGGGTCCGCGGCCACGGCCGCGGCCACGTCGCCGAAGCCTTCCCGCCGGCCGAGCCGCAGCAACAGCTCGCCCCGGTTTCCGAGCGCGACCGGATGGGCCGGGTCGCGCGCCAGCGCCTCGCCGTAGGCCCGCACCGCGTCCTCGGTGCGGCCCAGCTTCTGGTACACCGTGCCCAGCGCGGCGTGCGCCCCGGCGTCCCTGGGGTTGATCTCCACCATCGCCTCGAACACCAGCGCCGCCTCTCGAAGCCGGCCGGCCTGCGCCAGCTCGACTCCCGTCCGGGCCATCCGCGCCCCATCCGCAGCGGTGATGCCCTCCACCTCGGCCCAGGTGGCCTCCCCGCAGGCGAAGGCCAGCAGCTTCTCTCGCTCGTTCCGTCGCATGGTCAGCGTCCCATGTTGGCGATGGCGGTCTGGGCCATCGAGGCGAACTTCATCTCCATCGTCGACAGGAGATTGGAGAGCTGCTCCTTGCGCTTCATCAGCCGCTCCATCTTGAAGTTCAGGTCACGGTCCACCTTGTCCAGCTGGGTGACCTTCTTCCGGTCGTCCTTGGCGGTCTTCTTGTCGTCGTTCTGGTCCATCTGCTGGGTGACGGTGAGCATCTGATCGTCCACCCGGTTCTCGAGGACCATGAGGATCATCTCGATCTTCTCCTCGAGGCTGAGGCTCTTGTCGTTGAGGATGTCCTTGATCGACGGGTCGCGGCTCCGGCTGCTGGCGCTGCTCGAGGACTTGCTGGCGGTCCCGGGGGTCGCCGGCTTCGGGGACGCTGGAGCGCTCTTGGTGGTCCTGGTCCCGGAGGTGGCCCCGGTACGCCGGGCGTCCTCGATCCCCAGCTGGAGATCGCTCCGGGCGATGCCCTCGACGCCGAAGCCCCTGGAACGGGACAGCTGGTCGAGCAGGGTCGGATGGTCGAGCAGGTACCGCAGTGCGCGCTTGAGCGTCGGCGAGGTGTCGGCGTCGCTCGCCGCTCGCTCGAGCTCGTTCCGGCTCAGCACCTTGTCGGGGGGGATGAGCCCGTCGGTCCAGCGGTTCAGGCCGTCGAAGCTGGCGAGGAGGGTCTGCAGCGCCGAGAGTTCATCGCTTCCCGTCCCCACGCCGTCCGACCTGCTCTCCTCGGCCGCAAGATCGATGTCGCCCCGGGCAATGCCCTGGTCGTCACCATCTTTCGACCGCGACAGCCGCTCCATGAGGTCCGGGTGGTCCAGGATGTATCGGGCGGCGCGCTTGAGCTCGGGTGGCCCGTCGGGGTCCTCGGCCGTCTCCCGGAGCTCTTTCTCGGTGATGACCTTGTCCCCGAACGCCCCCAGGAACCCGTGGTCCCGGTTCATCGCGTCGAAGTTCCGTCGCAGCGCATCCAGCGCGCGCCGCTCCTCCGGCTCCACATCGCCCGGGGCGGCAGACTCGAGGTCGGTCCCGTCTGCCACGGATCCGACGGTCGCCGCACCCGTGGCAACCCCGCTCGTCCAGGACTGCTCGCGCGCGAGGTCGATGTCGCTCCGGGCGATGCCCTGCTGGTCGCGATCCTTCGAGCGCGACAGTCGCGCCATGAGATCGGGATGGTCCAGGACGTAGCGGGCCGCACGCTTGAGCTCGAGCGGAGCATCCGGGTCCTCGGCGGTCTCGTGCAGCTCCTGCTCGGTGATGACCTTGTTCTCCAGGAGCCGCAGCGTGCCGTGGTCGCGGTTCAGCACGTCGAAGTTCTGGCTCAGTGTGTCGAGCGCGCGCTTCTCCTCCGGATCGAGGTCAAACGGGGCGGCAGCGTCTGCAAGCTCGACCGGGTCCGGCTCGTCGCTCGCGCTGTTCGCCCTGGCCGACGTGGTGGGTGCCCACCCGTCGGTCCCGCCGTAGGCCTCGTCCCTCGGCGGGGCATACTCGGTCTCGGCGGCGCTGGCGGCGAGGTCCTTCAGCAGCTGGGTGCTTCCCTGCATCAGGGTGACGAAGTCCCCGGTCGCCGCGCCCACCGCGATCTTCAGGGCGTCGCCGATGGCGGGCGGCAGTCCGAGGAGCTTGGTGCCCGCGTCGATGACCGCGGTGAACGGCGACGCGATGGCCCCGAGCGCATCCCCGATGAAATCGAAGAATCCCATCCGTCCCCCTTCCCGGGCTGGCTCGTCCGGGCCTGGTGGGGCGATACAAGAAGAGTGCCGGGAGCAGCCCCAGGGGAGCTGCGCCCCTTGTGTCCCCCCGGCAGGATGGCCGGTCCGCGCGGCGGGACGCGGGACGGGGCTGGTATGTTTCTGCCGCGATGACGCGGAGCTTCGGGCTGGACGTGGGCAGCAAGACCGTGGGGGTGGCCGTCTCCGACGGGCTCGGGCTCACCGCACAGCCGGTCACCACCCTGCGCCGGACCAATCTTCGCGCCGACCTGACCGAGCTCCGCCGCCTGGCCGAGCACCATTGCGTGGAGCACGTGGTGGTGGGGCTGCCCTTGAACATGGACGGCACCGAAGGCCAGAGCGCCGCCGAGGCCCGGCGCTTCGGCGAGGCGGTGGCGCGCCAGCTGGGGCTCCCGGTGGAGTACTGGGACGAGCGGCTCACCACCGCCGCGGCCAACCGGATGCTGATCGAGGCCGACATCTCCCGGGCCCGGAGGAAGGTGGTGGTGGATCGGGTGGCGGCGGCGCTCATCCTCCAGGGCTGGCTCGACGCGCATCAGGCCCCCATGCACGGGGACGAGCCTTGAAGCGAGTGCTGGGCGTCCTGCTTCTGCTGGCGGTGGTGGCAGCCGGGGCCGGCGCCGCGTTCTGGTGGTGGCGGGACCAGCAGATCACCGAGTTCGCGCGGACGCCCGCGGGCACGGCGGGCACCCGGGAGGTGACCATCCCGCCCGGGAGCGGGCCCCGCCGGGTCGCGGACCTGCTCGCCCAGGCAGGGGTGGTGGGCGACGCCGAGCTCACCTATGCCTGGCTCCGCCGCGAGAAGCTCGGGCCGAAGCTGCGAGCCGGCGAGTACGAGTTCACGCTCCCGCTGACGCCCGAGCAGGCCATCCAGAAGGTCATCGCCGGACAGCAGAAGACCTACCATCTGACCATCCCCGAGGGCCTGCGGCTGGACGAGATCCTCCCTCTGCTCGCCTCCTCGCAGCTCAAGCTCCGGCTCGATCGGCTCGAGGCGCTCGCTGCGGAGCCGGCCTTCGTGAAGAAGCTCGGGGTCCCCGCCACCAGGCTCGAGGGCTTCCTCTTCCCGGATACCTACAGCTTCACCCACGGGTACACCGAGGAGAGCGTGCTGGGGAAGATGGTCTCCCGGACGCTCGAGGAGCTGCAGGCGGTGATGGCCAGCAAGGATCCGGCGGTGAAGCTGGATCCGCTGCAGACGGTCACCCTGGCCTCCATCGTGGAGAAGGAGACCGGCGCACCCGACGAGCGCCCGCGCATCGCCTGCCTCTTCCTGAACCGGCTACGACTCGGGATGCCGCTTCAGACCGACCCGACGGTGCTCTACGCGATGATGATGATCCGCGGGAAGTTCGTGAAGAACATCACCAAGCAGGACCTGGTCACCCCCCACCCGTACAACACGTACACCGTGCGCGGACTCCCGCCGGGACCCATCGCCAGTCCGGGCAGCGCGGCGCTCCAGGCAGTCGCCCACCCGGCGACCTGCAGCGATCTCTACTTCGTCTCCCGCAACGACGGGACGCACGTCTTCTGCCCCACGCTCGTCTGCCACAACGCGGCGGTGAAGAAGTGGCAGGTCGACTACTGGACGGAACAGCGGCGGCGCGGCCGTCCCGGGCGCTGAGTTTTCCACAGCGCGCCGCGGCAACTCCGGACCGGTGGATGAGGCAAGCCGCGTCGCGGCGTGATCGTCGTTGACGAACTCTCGGGCAGGCGAGGGGTCAGTGCGCCGCGCCGGAGCGAAAGAAGCGCGTTGATCGCGCAGCGGTCTCAGACGTACCGCTTCCGTGCCGGTTGGGCCGGACCGGGCAGCCCGCCCGGGTCCGTGGCCCCACTGGCGGAGGGAGCAACATGGCGCACAAGGTGCCTGGGTCTCGCGAGGAGGAGTCGTGGTTCAGCGAGGAGCAGCTGGACGGTCTCGAGCCGGCTGATCAGACGAGGGACGAGCTCCGCTCGCCCGTCCCCACGCAGATGGTCTCCAACGGAGAGTACCTCCCCAATCCACAGACCCCGGAGCAGAAACAAGTGGAGCGCCGGATCCTCGAGCTCTCCGACCGCGCGGCCCGCCGTCTGGGGGTGAGCCGCAGGCAGTTCCTCGCGGGCAGCGGTGGCTTTGCGGTCTCCTTCCTGGCGATGAACGAAGCCCACGGCGCCGAGTTCTTCAAGGTCAGCAAGGACGAGATCTTCGAGCGCGAGGCCCACGGGATGCACGGCCCGCCGCGCGACCTGTTCGTCCTCGACGACCAGCTGCACACCATCCGCTCCAGCCGGACCGGGCCCGGCAACGCGCTCAGAGACATCGCCGAGGGCAACCACAACGTGTTCAATCCCACCGACCTGCCGGACGAGCTGGGTGGGATCAACACCCCCTGGAACCCGGCGCTGGTGGGACTGCCGAACCTGAACTCCAACTTCCACCTCGTCCAGTTCATGAAGGACGTGTACCTCGACAGCCAGGTGACCATCGGGATCCTGAGCAACAACACCTCCTCGGCCGTCCCGGACCAGGGCACGCCGCGGCCTCCGAAGAACATCAAGGAATCGGAGGCTGGCGAGTTCCTCTCCGCGACCCAGACCGCGTCGGTGCGGGACTGGGTCAACGACATCGCCGGCTCCACCCGGATGCTCGCCCATGGGCAGCTCTACCCCGGCCGCGGCAACCAGGTGGATCCGGTCTACGGGGACTACCACCGCTGGCAGATCGAAAATCTCAAGCCCGACTCGTGGAAGGGCTACACCTCGGCGAACTCGGCGAAGCTGGACAGCGACCCGAACAGCCTGATGACCACCTGGGTGCTGGACGACGAGCAGGTTGCCTACCCGATGTACCAGGTGATCACCGCGCCCGAGTACCGCGACTACCTGCGCCGGCACCCGGGCTTCTACAACATCTGCATCCACAAGGGCCTGTCCACCAATGCGCCGGACAGCCCGTCCTCGGCGACGGCGGGTTTCCCGAGCGACATCCCCAAGGCGGCCCGCGACTGGCCGATGCTCAACTTTCTCATCTACCACTCGTGCATCCGCCCCGGGTTCTGGGTGCGGAACGCGCTGCTCGACGTCCAGTCGGGCAACACCCGACAGGGGGTGCCGGACATCCTCTGGACGACGAGGTTCCTGGTCGACTGCGCCTCCTTCCCCAACGTGTACGCCGAGCTGGGGACCACCTTCGCCTCGTCGGTGATCACCTTCCCCGGC
Organism: Myxococcaceae bacterium; assembly: GCA_035519675.1. GTDB lineage: Bacteria > Myxococcota > Myxococcia > Myxococcales > Myxococcaceae > RPRB01. Next base: position 7,514 of record DATIWB010000085.1, on the reverse strand, counting down.
GTCTGCGCCCACATCCTGGGCCAGGCGTTGAAGTTCTTCGGCGAGGACCGGGTGCTCTTCGGATCGGACTCGGTGTGGTACGGCTCACCGCAGTGGCAGATCGAGGCCCTGTGGCGGTTCCAGATCCCGGAGTGGATGCGGCAGCGGTATGGTTATCCCCAGCTGACCGAGCGGGCGAAGCGGAAGATCTTCGGGCTGAACAACGCCAAGCTCTACGGGATCAAGAATGTGGACGGCCGACTGACCACGCCCGACCGTGACTGCGAGGACGAGAACGACCACCGTTACCACCCTGTGCCGGTGAACTATGAGTCGCTGATCCCCATCGCCCTGAAGAAGACGATGGAATTCCCGCAGTTCGCCCTCAACGACGTGCTGAGCAAGCTCCGCGAGCGGTACCTCGCTGCGGGTCCCACGCCGAGCAACACCCGCCACGGCTGGGTACGGAAGGCCTGAGCCGGGAGCGGCCCGAGCTACAGCGACTTGAGGTACTGGACCAGGTCGGCGCGCTGCGCGGAGGTCAGCCCCAGGGCGCGCCGGTCGTCGTAGGTCTTCACCACCTCCTCGAGGGTGGCGGCGGTCCCGTTGTGGAAATAGGGCGGATGCTGCCACACGCCCTTCAGCGGGGCCGTCCGGTACTGCTTGGTCGCGCTCCGCGAGGCGTAGCTGGGAACGCCTGCTGGCTCTGGCTCACCCATCGCGTCACTCGGCGGGTGGAGGCGGGTGTTCGCGTCGGTGAGCTCCGGGCCGCTGTGACAGCTGGAGCAGCGACCGGCTCCCTCGAAGACCCCCTTGCCTCGGGCGGCCGCCGCTGAGTCGAAGCTGCCGGGCGGAGGAGCGGGCGCCGGGATCGAGAGCTGGTAGGCCTGCAACCCTGGCAGCTTGCTGCTGACCAGATCATCAGTCCCGTTGGTGACTGACACCCCCGTCCGCGGCTCGGAGAACGAGCCGTGTCCGCCCATCTGGGTCACCGCCACGTAGCGGTTCCAGTAAGCGATGTCGGCGCCGTCGCCGGTCACGGTGATGGCCTGGAGGCCCTGGAGTCCGTAGGCGGGCGGGATGACCTGGGGGCCGTTCTTGCCGTCCTGGTTGAATCGGGGGTCGTACCTTCCCCTGCCCCAGCCGTTGAAGACCGCCTTGGTCGCGGCATCGAGCGCGGGCGACAGGGCGACGATCGCTCCGACGTCGAGGGTGCGATTGGGCCAACCGTCGAGGCGCTTTCCGACGCCCGGAGCGAACGAGTCGTCCACGGTGGAATGGCACAGGGCGCAGGTGATGCCGACCCGGCTGAGCGTGTCCTTGCCGTTCACGCTCGTCACGGTGCCCTTGACCCCGAGGATCGCGTCGAGCTTCAGCAGCGCCAGCGTGGTGGCAGGATCGGTCAGGCTGATGGAACCGTTCTGGATTCCCGTGACCACCTCCGGAGGGAGAGCCTCGGAGTCGACCTTCAGGCCGATCCCCAGCGCGGTGGCGGGATCGACGGTGCTGATCACCTCGTTCATCCGGAGCGCGTCCGTCCACTTCGTCTCGTCGCCGAACGTCTCGTGGCGGAAGGTCTGCTTTCCCTCCTTGATCAGGTCGGCGCTGGAAGGCCCCTCGCCGCTGCAGGCGACAGCTGCAACGAGGAGGAACACGGCCAGCGGAAGGGGGCCGGAGCAGCGGGAGCGTCCTGTGGTTCGGGTGAACATGTCGATCTCTCCTCGGGGGAAATGCCGACTGGATCGAGTCCGGAGGAGGCCAGTGGTGACACGGTTGCTGCCCGTCACCTGCGGAGCGGTCGTGCATCCAATGGAGCGGCTCGACCGCGGCGACCGCGAGGGGAGCCCGCGGAGTCGCCGTCTCCGATGCGCGCTCCGGTTTCTCTTGCTCGCTCCGGGAAGCTTTTCGTAGCGGTCCGGCCGAGGAGGGGTCGCGCGGTGTTTCCGAGCGTTACCTCCGGTTTCGGATCCGCGGCATGGGAAGCACCGGCCAGCCGCACCTGGTCCCAGATCTCGGACCGTCCGTGGCCCCACGGCATTCAGCGCTGACGGAACGGGCTCGCATCGCCGGTCCGAGAAACCAGATGTCACGCTCGGAAACACCACGCGACCCCCGTCCGGCCGGACCGTTCCAAAATGTTTCGGAAAGCCTTCGTGGTGAACAGCGAGCGGCGCGCGCGGTTCTTGCTTCCGGACGGGTGCGTGGACCCGGGACACGATCCGCTGGTGCTTGCGCTCGACGAGCTGAGGCTCCGGTGCGTCGTGATGGGCGACCGCCAAGACGGCGGTCCGTGGAGGCGGGCCTTCCCGGCGGACGCGCTGTCACTGCACGTCGTGCTCGAGGGAGGCTGCCTGATCGACGCCGACGTGCACCTGTGGCGGTACCGGCTCGACCCGGGCGAGCTTCTGGTGGTGAACCGGGCCGTTCCGGGCGTACTGCGGGCGACCTGCGAGTCGGACCCACCCGAGGTGCTGTCCGCCCGTGTTCACCTCGAGGCCCCGCTCGCCCATCCGATGCTCGAGGCGTTTCCGGCACTCATTCGCACCAGCGCTGGACAGATTCCGCGGTCCTTCGGACCGTCGCTCCAGGCGCTCCGCGAGGAGCTGGCGATTCCCACGCTGGGCGGCGAGATCGTCACCGGCCGTCTCTGCGAGATCCTCTTCGTCCAGGCGCTGCGGGCCCACCTCCACGACGCCGTCTCGTGGACCGACCAGGGCTGGTTCCGGATGCTGGCCGACTCGCTCCTGCGCGAGCAGCTCGCCCAGGCGACCGAGCCGGGAGCGAGCGTGGCCTCCGTGGCCACGGCGGCGGGACGGTCTCGCCAGCGGACGCATGCACGCTTCAGGCAGTTCGGCGGCACCAGCCCTTCGGCCTTCATCCGCCACGCGCGCGTGCGCCGTGCAGCCGAGCTCCTTCGAAGCGGTGAGGCGGACCTCGCGCGCATCGCAGCCGCAGTCGGGTTCGGCAGCCGGCAAGCCCTGTGCCGCGCCTTCCGCCGCGAGCTCGGGGTCACCCCCGCTGCCCAGTGGCGAGCCATGCACCTGCGGCCCTTCCCGCGACGAACGCAGCAGCTCACGGAACGAGATCCAGGTTCTGGCTGAGCAAGCGAAGGCCGCGGACGACGGCCCGGCGAACTTGCGCGCCCCTCCCCCTGCCGCTGCGGGTAGACGAGGAGCGTTTCCGGATCAGGCCGCAGCGGCTGCTGCATCCTCGCCCTGCGCCGACTCGGCCGACAGCCGCCTCATCACCGGCAACAGCGCGAAGGAGATGATCGCTCCCACCACGGCCACGACGCCGAGCCCCATGAACAGTCGCATGTAGAGCTGCAGCGTCTGGATGGGGTCGGTCACGTTCTGGGGCACGCTGGCGAAGGTGGCCACGTAGCTCCCGAGGTACTGGGAGATGCCGGTGGCCAGGAACCAGGTGCCCATCAGGAATCCCCGGAGCTTGGGCCCCACGTAGCGGGCGACCATCGCCAGCCCGAGGCCACTGATCAGCAGCTCGCCCAGCGACATCAGCCCGTAGCCGAGGATGACCCACCAGAGGGACACCCGCCCGTCCGGGCCGGCGGTGTTGCCGCTCAATCCGAAGACGAAGAACCCTGCCGCCAGCACCACGAAGCCGAGCGCGAACTTCAGCGCCACCGGGAAGTCCCCTCCCCGCCGCTTGCCCAGCCGTGTGTAGGCCCAGGCCAGCGGGGGACTGAGGAGGAAGATCCAGTAAGGATTCAGCGCCTGCACCTGGCCTGCCGGAACCCGGTAGCCGAAGAGGAAGTTCAGGTTCACGTTCCGGTCGGCGAACAGCGTCAGCGACGTCGACATCTGCTGGTAGAAGATGAAGAAGATGATGCCCTGCGCGGTGAGGATCAGCACCGCGATGAGCCCGCTCCGCTCGCGCGGGGTCCCCTTGGCGATCAGCATCGCGAAGATGCCGAGCATCACCAGGGTGGCCAGCCACACCATCGCCTTGGCAACGGTCAGGTTCTGCACCACCCAGGAGACGAAGCCCACGGCGAGGAGGCACCCCCCCATGGTCAGGGCGAACTTCTTCCAGGGGAACGGCTGGAAGTCCGGCGGCGAGCCCACGTGCCGCAGGAACCGGCTCATGAAGAAGTAGTTGAGGATGCCCAGGGCCATCCCGCCCGCGCACACCCCGAAGGCCAGGTGCCAGCTCACCCGCTCGGCGATCAGCGGGGTGGCGGTCTGGGAGAGCGTCGAGCCGAGGTTGACCGCCATGTAATAGAGGGTGAAGGCCGAGTCGATCTTGGCCGGGTTCCCCTCGTAGACCTTGGACACGAGATTCGCCGGATTGGGCTTGAAGAGCCCGCTCCCCACGGCGATGACCCCCAGCGCGAGGAACAGCGGCATCCCGGGTGTGGCCAGCAATGCGTACCCGATGGCGAGGATGGTGGCCCCGATGACCGTCATCCGCCGGGTGCCGAGCACCTTGTCTCCGAGCCACCCTCCGATGGCTGGCGAGGCGTAGGCCATGGCCACGAAGGCGCCGAAGGTGAGGTTCGCCCGGTCGTCGGTGTAGCCGAGCTTCTTCACCATGTAGAGGACGACGACCGCGGTCATCCCGTAGTAGCCGAACCGCTCCCACATCTCGATCAGGAACAGGACGGTGAACGACACCCACTTCGGCGGTGTGCGCGCCTCCGAGCGGGTCACGGCGGTCGATGCCTGGGTCATGAGGCCCCTCTAGTGGCTGCCGGCGCGACGGTAGACATGCCAGGGACTCTGGAAGCCGGGGATCTCCTCCCAGCCGTCCCCGTCGAAGGAGATGGTATCGCCCTGGAGCAGGAAGTCGGGTTCTTTCTCCAGCGCCCCACCCTCGCGGCGCACCAGCACCTCCGGCCGCTGCTCGGCGAGCTGCTTCCGGAAGATGTCCCAGCGCATCCGGGAGATACGGGTATCGGGCAGGCCGCTGAAGAAGGCGATCTGCAGGTCCCAGTACTGGGGGTCCACGTCGAGCGCCGCGGCACCGCCCACCGGGGCGACCTCCGCCTTGAGCCAGCGGGCGACCTTCATCACTGGCGGGGGATTGGTGGACACCGGGCTCACCGGACGGAGCGAGGTGGCCACCTGGTCATCTCGGTTCACGGTGAGGATGCCGATGACCACCGGGAGGAGCACCGCCAGCCCCAGCGCAGCCCCGGCCCAGGCGCGCCGCGCGGTGGCCGACTTACCCTCGACGGTGGCCAGGTACCCGGCACCCACGAACGGGAGCAAGAGCGCCACCTGCGACACCGCGAAGCGAGCCAGAGGGACGAAGTTCAGGAGCACCACGCTGCGGAAGGTGAAGTACGCGGTCGGCACCAGCACCACCCAGACCAGCCAGCGGTCCTCCCGCCGCTGCCGCCAGACCCGCACCAACCCCCGCATCCCGAACCAGGCGATGAGCGGCGACAGGGTGAGGAGCGCCACCGCTGGCCAGAAGAGCAGGTTCTGGGCGCGGTATCCGAGGGAGGTCCAGCGCGCCACCCCGTCCGCCACCCAGGCCTGGTGGAAGCTCTCGATGTACCTGATGGGCGCGAACGGGTCGCCCTTGGCCCGCTCGTTTCCCTGCATCCAGGCGGCGACGAAGGGGATCGCCAGCAGAGCGTAGCAGACCGAGCGGGTGACGGCCGCCACCCGATCCCGGTCCCCGAGAAGCAGGAGCACGCAGATGAGCGGAATGAGCAGCCAGCAGTCGTAGCGGACGGCGCAGGCGAGGTTCAGCACCAGCGCGCTGCCGAAGAGCGCCGGGAACCGGTTCTCGTCCAGCCCCTCGGCCAGGAGCGCCAGGGACCAGAGCACGAAGAAGAGGCCCACCGACTCGCTGCCGGCGGTGGTGGACATCTGGATGTGCATCCCCCACAGGGCGAGGCCGGCGGTGGCCCACCAGGCGCCCTGGACCCCTCCCACCCGTCGCGACAGTGACCAGAGCGGGAGCACCGAGAGCACACCGAACAGCAGACTCACCCACCGCCCGGCGTCCTCCCGGTCGATGCCCAGGGCCAGCGCACCGGCCACGAGGTAGACGTGCAACGGCCCGTACTGGAAGGCCCCGTCGTCCATGTGGGCGATCCAGTGTGGGTTCTGGAGCCAGCGCTGGGCGAGCTCGGTCCGGACGACGGCGTCCCCGTAGAGATTCTCGCTCCAGGGAAAGACAGCCAGCCGAGGTAGAAGGACCAGAGCGCAGGCGAAGAGCAGACTCCAGACCGCTCGCGCCTCCTCGCTCGACGCGCGGGGAGGGGAGCTGGCCACGCTGGACTCCTCGATCCGGGGAGCGACGGACGGAGTGGGCATCGATTTGTCCGCTGCGCCTAGCAGGGACCCGGGGGGCATTGGAAGCGCTGCGCCGGAAGGAATAAGCTTCACCCTTGTCAGGAGTCTCCACCCCGCGTCCCGGTCGCGCGGGACGGCGCCCCCCGGCAGGCCCACCGCCTCCGGGAGCCGCCCGCCCCCTCAGCACCGGACACGCTCGCGCGGTCCCACCCCGCGCCGGTGTGGGGTTTCAATGGGCGTCCGCCCTGGCGGAGCGTCCAGAGGGATGAGACGAGACATGACGACCGTTGCGCAGAGCTCGCTGGTCGAGCGAATCGCGAAGCTCCAGGACAGCAAGCAGTACGCCGAGCTGCACTGGGAGGGGAGCTTCGAGGACTACCTCACCCTGGTTCGCCAGAACCCCCGGGTGACGCGCACCGCCTTCCAGAGGATCTACGACATGATCCTCAGCCACGGGAAGACGGAGTACATCGACAACAAGAAGAAGCTCATCCGCTACCATTTCTTCAGCGACGAGCGCTTCGGCGGACGCGACGCCATCTTCGGGCTCGATGTCCCGCTGATGAAGCTGGTGAACGTCTTCAAGTCCGCCGCGCAGCAGTACGGGACCGAGAAGCGGGTCATCCTGCTCCATGGACCGGTGGGCTCGAGCAAGAGCACCATCGCCCGATTGCTGAAGAAGGGCATGGAGGAGTACAGCAAGTCGCCCGAGGGCGCGGCCTACACCTTCACCTGGATCCTGGAGAAGAAGGGCGCGGACGGCACCTTCCACAAGGAGCGGATGAAGTGCCCGATGAACGAGGAGCCGCTGAACCTCATCCCCCGCGAGTGGCGGCCCAAGGTGTTCGCCGAGCTCCAGGACGGCAGCGACTTCCAGATCCCCGAGGGGAACGAGCTGTGCCCCGCCTGCCGCTTCGTGTTCAAGGAGCTGATGACCCAGGAGGGCGGTGACTTCGCGAGGCTCATCCAGCACATCCGGGTGAATCGCCTGATCTTCAGCGAGAAGGACCGGGTGGGCATCGGCACCTTCCAGCCCAAGGACGAGAAGAACCAGGACTCCACCGAGCTCACCGGCGACATCAACTACCGGAAGATCGCCGAGTACGGCAGCGACTCCGACCCGCGGGCCTTCAACTTCGACGGCGAGTTCAACATCGCCAACCGGGGGATCATCGAGTTCGTCGAGGTGCTGAAGCTCGACGTGGCCTTCCTCTACGACCTCCTCGGCGCGAGCCAGGAGCACAAGATCAAGCCCAAGAAGTTCCC
>DATIWB010000084.1:0-33997 GCA_035519675.1 Myxococcaceae bacterium | reverse complement strand
CATCGGCCCCATCCGCCCCGAGGCCTTCGGCGGGGCTTCCAGGGCACGCACCAGGTCCTCCGCGGTCTGGAACCGCGCCCGGGGCTCCTTCGCCAGGCACCGCATGACGATGGCCGAGAGGTCGGGGTCCTCGGCCATCGCCGGCGCGACCTCCACCAGCGGCGTGGGCGGCGTCCCGATGTGCTGAAGGAGGTAGTCGCGGGCGTTCGGCCCGTTGAAGGGCAGGGACCCGGAGAGCATCCGGTAGGAGAGCACCCCCAGCGAGTAGACGTCGCTCCGCGCGTCCAGCGGATGCCCCATCGCCTGCTCCGGCGAGAGGTACTCGGGCGTCCCCAGCACCACCCCCACCGCGCTCAGCCCCTTCGCATCCGGGTCCGGCTGCAGCAGCTTGGCGATGCCGAAGTCCAGCAGCCGCGCCTGCTCGCCGCGCGGCCCGGGGGTGAGCACCACGTTCTCCGGCTTGAGGTCGCGGTGGATGATGCCCTTGTCGTGGATGGCGGCCAGCCCCTCCGCCAGCTGCAGCATCACCCGCCGGCCGCGCTCGGGGGTGAGGGCCCCGTTGCCCAGGTGCTGGAGCAAGGTCTCCCCCTCGGCGAACTCCATCACCAGGCATGTCGCATCCTGTGACTGGCCGAAGTCGATGACCCGCACCACCGCGGGGTGCTCGACGCTGGAGAGCAGGCGCGCCTCACGGCGAAACCGCTCGCTCATGCCTGGCTGCTGGCCCACCTCACGGCGGAGCACCTTGAGCGCCACCCGCCGGCCGAGGCTGACCTGCTCTGCGAGGTACACCTCGCCCATGCCGCCACCCCCGAGGTGGCCCAGCACACGGAAGCGTTCCCCGAGGACCAGTGAGTTCGGCTCGAGCACGGCCGACGGAACGTTACCAGCCGGCGGGGTCCTTGCTCACTGTCGTCCGCGCGCCTACCCACCGGCCAATCGACCGGAAACGTCCCTTTTTTGGGGCGCCTTGGGCGGGGTGGTACCGTCGCCGACTGCACCTTTCATGGCTTCCGAGGACACGTCCGGAGGCTCGGCTCCTCCCGCGCCAGCGGCTCGGGTTGCCGGGCCCGAGCTGCGACTGCTGGACCGGCGCGCATTCGTCGGTTTCCCGCCGGTCGAGCTGCGCCCGGGCATCACCGTCGTCGACTTCGGCCTGCAGATTCCCGACGTCAGCTTCCCCTTCGACGTCGGCTCGGGGCCGCAGAAGTACCAGCGGCGGAAGCTCCACTTCGGATTTCTCGAGGTGGCGGTCGACGCGGAGCTGATCCGCCGCAGCGTCCAGGAGACGACCGCCTCGGCGCTCGAGCTCTCGGACGTCGCGCTCCATTTCCGCCAGGGCTGGCTCGAGGGCGAGGCGCGCCTCAAGGGCCCCTCGCCCGCGGACACCACGTTCAAGGTCGCCTTCGACGCCGACGGGGAGAGGCTGGCCGTCTACCTCTACGACATCCGCATGTACGGGTACTCGCCGGTGCCTGCGGCCACCGTCCCCCTGGTGATTTCACGGGCAGTGCAGGGGGCGGCGACCCTGCCCGACGTCGACCTTCGGGGGGCGAACGGATTCTCGGCGCGGGTCCTGCCGCAGCTGGTGACCCTGGCTGCGGTCTCGCGCGGGTTCCGGATGCCGTCGCTCGATGGTGCGCGGCTCGCCGGGGTCGAGGTCTCGCCGCTGGGTCTGCGGCTTCGCTTCGCCGCCGGCGCGCTGCCGCCGCCCGCGCTCCTGGACGAGGAGCTGCTGCTCACCCTCGAGGGAGCGCGGGCCTTCACCGAGGCCGAGGCGCTGGTCGCCGCCGGGAAGCTCGGCGAGGCCCGCGAGGCCTACCTCCGCGGAGCCGGCGCCGAGGAGGCCCACCCCTTCGCCCTGGAGCGTCTGCTCACGCTGCTCGTCGCCGACCCCGCGGCGCACGAGTACGCGCTGGACGTCGTGGAGACGCTCGCCCACCGTCGCCCCGGCAGCGCTGCGCCGCTCTGGGCCGAGGCCATCGTCCGCGAACGCCGGGGCGAGCCTGCCCGGAGCGCGGAGCGGTGGCTGGCGCTGGTGGAGCTGGCCCGGAAGCGCGGTGACGAGGCCTCGGCGTTCAGCGCCGCCCAGGCCGCCGCCCGCGTCGCCGAGGGCCAGGCGCCGCAGATGGCGGTGAAGGCCCTCCACGCGGTCCTCGGCATCCGCCCGGACCATCTGCCGGCGCTCCGCTCGCTGGCCCGCGCCGCGGATCAGGCGCAGGACCGGGCCGGGGCTCTGCGCGCGTACCGGCGGCTCTCGGCGCTGGCGCGCGACCCCCTCGAGTCGGCCGAGGCGCACGTGCAGCTGGCGCGGCTGTCGGCCCTGAGCGAGGACGACGTGGCCGGGGCGCGCTTGCACTGCGAGGCGGCGCTCAGGCTCGCGCCGGACCTCCCGCCGGCGCTGGAGCTGCTCGGGGAGCTGTGCGCCCGGGCCGGTGAGCCGCTCCGGGCGCTCAAGGCCTTCGACCGGCTGCGGGACGTGGCGCTGGGGCGGCACGACCTGGGCCTCGTCGGCCGGGCCAACCTGCGTGCCGGCGAGGTCTGGGAGTCCGGCCTCAAGCAGCTGGACAACGCGCTCCTCCGCTACCGCGAGGCGGTCTCGCTCCTGCCCGGCGACGTGGTGGCCCTGGTCGCCCAGGCGCGGACCGCGGAGGGGCTGGGACGCGTCGCCGAGGCGGTCACCGGGTACCAGCAGGCCGTCGAGCTCGCCGGGGCCACACCCACGGACGCCGGCGTCCGCCGCGCGGCCCACGCCGCGCACCATTCCCTCGCCGCGCTGGCCACGTCGCGGTTCGGGGATCAGGTCCAGGCCCGCGAGCACTGGGAGGCCGCGCTGGCCCTGGTGCCCGACGACGCGAAGGCGCTCGAGGCGCTGGTCCCCGCCTGGCGCACGGCCGGAGATCCGGCCGCGCTCGCCCGGGCGCTGGAGCGTGCGGCGCCCACGGTGCCCGATCCCATCCGTCGTGCCGCATTCCTGGCCGAGGCCGGTGAGCTGCAGCGCACCCGGCTGGCCGCTCCCGAGAAGGCCGAGGCGCTCCTCACCCGGGCGGTCGACGCCGACCCGAAGAACCGCGCCGCGCTGGAGGGTCTGGTCGCCATTGGCGAGGCCCGCCGCGACGGGCCGCTGCTCGTGCGCTGCCTGTCGACCCTGTCCGAGCTGGCGCGGGCCGGCGCCGACCGGGCGAAGTTCCTCCGCCGGCTCGCCGTCGCGGCCAAGGACCTCGGCTCGGACCTCGAGGTCGCCGCGCGCGCCCTGTCCGAAGTGCTGAGGATCGAGCCCGATGACCTCCTGGCCTGGGGCGAGCTCTGCGCGCTCCAGCGCCGCCGCGCCGACATGCCCGGCCTCGCCGCCGCGCTCGCCGCGCGGGCACGGGTGGCCGAGACCCAGGCCGATCCGCGCCTGGCCGCGGCCTGCCTCCGCGAGCTGGGCCAGATCGAGGAGGCCCGGCTCGGCCGCTTCGGAGAGGCGCTGATCGCGCTGGAGAAGGCGGCCCGGCTCGACCCGCGTCCAGAGGTGCTGCTGGAGCTCGCCGACCTGTCGCTGCGCTGCGAGCGCCCCGAGCACGCCCGGCGCGCGCTGGAGGACGTTCTGGTCACGCTCCCCCGCACCGGCTCGCCGGAGAAGCTCGCCGAGGTGCGGGCGAAGCTCGGACAGGCATGCGAGATGACCGGCGACCTCGCCGCCGCCGCCGCCCACTACGCCGAGGCGCTACCCTACCGCCGCGGAGACGACGCCCTCGCCGCCCGGCTCGAGGGCCTCTACGAGAAGCTCGGCCGGTCGAAGGAGCTGGCCGAGGTCTGGGCGCTGCGGGCCCGCCAGCTGCTCGCCGAGGGGCGCACCGAGGCCGCCGCGCCCCTGCTCTTCAAGGGCGCCCGGGCGCTGCTCGACTCGGGCCAGCGCGAGGCCGCGCACCGGCAGCTCTACGCCGCGCTGGAGGTGGCGCCCCGCGGCCTGCTGGCCGGGCAGATCCTCGAGGCCCTCGCCGAGCTCGAGCTCTCCGCCGGAAATCGCCCCGAGGCAGCCACCCTGCTCGCGCGCCAGGCGGCGCTGGTCGGCGACCCCCTGGCTGCCGCCCGGCTCTTCCTCCGCGCCGCCGAGCTGGCCAGGGGCGAGGCCCGCGAGGGTGGGCTCCTCGAGGACGCGCTCCGCCTGGATCCCGCGCTCGCCCTGGCACGCATTCGCCGCGCCGAGCTGAACACCACCCGCGAGCCGCGGCGCGCGCTCGAGGACCTCGAGGTGGCGCTGTCGCTCGCCCGCGCCGATCCGGCCGTCGTCCCGCCCGCCGAACGCAAGCGGCTGGAGCGCATGGCAGCCGAGAGCGCGGTCCGGGCCGGGGACGCCGAGGCCGCGCGCCGCCACCTGACGGCCTACGCCGACGCGGCGCCCGACGACGTCGACGCCCTCCTCCAGCTCGCCGGGCTGCACCGGAGCGCCGGGGCAGTCGAGGCCCTGGCGGCGCTCCTCTCCGGGCTCTGGCCGCGTCTGTCCGGCGAGCAGGCCCGGGCCGCGTGCAAGGAGCTGGTAGAGCTGTCGCTCGAGCTGCACCGGCCGAGCGAGGCGCTCGACGCCCTCCGCCGCCTGGTCGAGCTCTCGCCCGACGACCCGTGGGCGTTGGAGACGCTGGTCTCGCTGCTGCCGCCGGCCGTACCGGGGACCGACACCGAGGCGCTGGCGCTCCGCACCCGGCTGGTGGAGCTCACCGCCGGCGCGGCCCGCGCCCATCACCGGGTGGAGCGGGCCCGCCTGCTGCGCGCCCGCGGCGACCGCACCGCCGCCCGCGAGGAGCTCACCCGAGCCGCGGGCGAATCGGCCGAGCCCGCACTGCTCTGGCGCGAGGTGGCGCTGCTCGCCCAGGCATCCGACGACGCTCCCGGCGAGGTCGAGGCCTGGCAGCGGGCGCTGGAGCGCGACGGGTCGGTGGCCACCGAGGCTGCGCCACGGCTGCTCGCCCTCGGGCGCGGCCTCATGGACCTCCGGCCGGAGCTGGCCGAGGCGGCGCTTCGCGAGGCCACGCAGCGCGGGGCCCCTGCCGAGGGGGTGGAGGCCTGGCGGGCGCTGTCGCGCCTGGAGCGCCGCCGGGGCCGGATGGACGCCGCGTCCGAGGCGCTGCTCCAGGCCGCCGAGCTCGCCCCGGAGCCGCTCCGCGCCGACGTGCTGCTCGAGCGGGCCGAGCTCGCCGAGGAGCGCGGCGACTCGGCGGGTGCCGCCGACAGCTACCGGCGAGTGCTGAAGCTCTCCCCCCGGCACCCGCGGGCCTTGCCCCGGCTCCGGGCGCTGCTCGAGCACGCCGCGGACTGGCCCTCGGTCGCCGAGCTGCTGGAGCTGGAGGCCGAGCGCGCCCCGCGTGACCGGGCTGCGTCGCTCTTCTCCGAGCTGGGGACACTGCTCGACGCGCGCCTGGGCCGGGCCGAGGCGGCGGAGGCCGCGTTCCGGCGCGCCGTCCAGCTCGACGCCGACGCTCCGAGGCCGCTCGAGCAGCTCCTGGCCCTGCAGCTCCGCCGCGGCGCTTGGACCGACGCCGCCCCGTTCCTGGGTCGGGTCACGGCGCTGCTTCCGCCCGACCGGGCCGCGGCCCTCCTCCGTCAGGCGGCGCAGCTTGCGGCCGGGGCGCTGGACGGCGCCGCGGCGCTGGCCTTCCGCCGTCAGGCGCACGCGCTGGTCCCTGCCACCGGCGACGAGCTGGCCGAGCTGGCGCTCTCCCTCTACGCCGGCGGCTCGCGGGCCGAGGCGCTCCCGCTCCTCGCCGCGGTGGTCGCCGGGCTCGACCAGGGCAGCCGTCCGTTGCGCGAAGCGGAGGTGCTGCTCGCCCACGCCGATCTCCTGGCCGAGGCGGGGGAGCTGCCGCAGGCGGAAGCCATCCTCCGGCGTCTCGCCGAGCGTCCCGACGCCCCGGCCGCCGCCGTCGAGCGCCTCGCCGAGCTGCGCGCCCGCACCGACCCGCGCGAGGCCATCGAGCTGCTCGCCCTGTACCAGCTCCGCCAGCCTCCGTCCGAGGACGTGGGCCGTGCGCTCCTGAAGCTCGCCGAGCGCGCCCGGGCCGAGCTGGCCGATCCCGAGCTGACCGAGCGACTGCTCCTCGGAGCGGCCGCCGCGCTCCCCGAGCCGCTCCCTGCGCACCAGGCCCGCGCCACGCTGCACCGCGAGACCGGGCGGAGCGGCGCGCTCCTCGCCGCCCTGCAGGCCACCGCCGACGCCGCGCTCCGGAGCGGAGACGTCGCGCTCGCCTCCCGGTCGCTGGAGGAGGTCGCCGAGGTCGCCTCACAGGCAGACCGGGCGGACGAGGCCCTCGATGCCCTGGCGCGGCTGCGCAGCACGCTGGAGGGCGCCGGCCGGAAGGTGGACGCGGCTGCGGTGGAGCGTCGGCGCGCGGCGCTGTTCCTCGAGGTGCGGGGCGACGCGACGGCGGCGAGCGCGTCCCTCGCCCGCGCCTTCGAGCTCGCTCCGGACGTGGAGATTGCCACCCAGCTCGCAGACCTCGCCGCACGCCGCGGAGACACCAAGGCGAGGGCGGGGTGGCTGCAGCGTGCCGTCGCCCTGCTGCCCTCCGCCGAGGCCCGGGCTTCCGCACTGGTGCAGATCGCCGAGTTGCACGCCGGTCCGCTCGGGGACGAGGCCGAGGCCGAGTCGCTGGTGCGCGACGCGCTGGCCGAGGTGCCGGGCCACCCGGCCGCCGAGGCGTTGCTGGTGCAGCTGCTCGAGCGGTCCGGGCGCGGCGCCGACCTGGCCACCTACTACGTCGCTGCCGCCCGGACCAGGACCGAGAGCGCCGCCCGGGCACACTTGCTCCGCCGGGCCGCCGGCCTGTACCGCGATCTGGGAAAGGCCGACCAGGCGCTCGACGCGCTCTCGGCCGCGCACGGCTTCGCCCCGGCGGACACCTCCATCACCGCCGAGCTGGCCGAGCTGCTGGTCTCCCGCGGACAGGACGCGGACGCGGCCCCCTTCGACGCGCTTCTCCTCCAGGCCGATCCCTTCCATCCCGCCTACCAGCGGCACGCCGCGCGGCTGCAGGCTGCGGGAGACAGCGTCGCGCTCGGTCGTCTCGAGGGCGCGCGGGCCGAGCGACAGGTGGGCGCGGAGGCGGCCCGGAGCTGGCTGCGCGCCGCCGAGGCCCTGCGCGCCGGAGGGCGGGAAGACGAGGCGCGCACCGCCGAGGATCGCGCCTTCGACCAGGCGCCCGAGCTGGATGTCGCCTTCGCCGCCCGTCGCGCCCGGGTGGAGGGCGACGTGCGGGCGCTGGCCGAGCTGCTGGCCCAGCGGGCACGGGCGGTGCCCACCGAGGCGCCGGCGCTGCTGGCCGAGCGCGCCGAGCTGCTCACTCGCGCCGGGGAGGCGCTGCTCGCCGCCGAGGCCTGGGACGAGCTGCTCCAGGTCCGCCCCGACGAGGTGAAGGCGCTGCTCGCCCGTGGGGATCTGGCCGCCGCCGCCGGTGGCGCCACCGCCGCCCAGCCCTACGACCGGCGGGCCCTGCAGCTGGCCCCGGACCTGCCGACGCCGCTGCGCACTCGCCTCCAGCTGCGCCTGGGCAATGCCGCGCTGTCGGCGGGCGCGCTGCACGACGCAGCCGACGCGCTCGAGGCGGTGGTGGCCGCCGACCCAGACGGGGAGCGCGGGCGCGAAGCGCTTTCCCTGCTCGCCGAGGTGCATGGGCGGCGGCAGGACGCGCCGGGGCTGTTCCGCACCTCGGTCCGGCTCGCGCGGACCGCGCGTCCCGAGGAGGCCGAGGCGCTCTACCGTCGCGCCGCGGCGCTGGTCGAGGATCCGGTCGAGGCGCTCGAGGCCCTGCTCCCGCTCGCCGAGCTGCGCCCCGCGGAGTCCTCCGTCGTCGACCGGGCCGTGGCCGGCCTGCGCGCCGTCGCCCGCCACCAGGAGCTGATGTCGCTCCTCGAGCGCGCCGCTCAGGCGTCGGGCGGCCCGCGGGCTGCCGAGCTCCTGGTGCAGGCGGCCCAGCTGGCGACCGAGGTGTTCCAGGACGAGGATCGCGCCCTCGCCCTGGTCGAGCGTGCCCACGAGGCGGATCCCGGGAACCTCACCGCGCTGCGGGGGCTCGCCCGGAGCTACCGCCAGCGGGGCGAGGCCGAGCCGCTCTTGCCCGTGCTCCGCGGCCTGGTGGCCGGGACGCCGCAGGGTGAGGAGTCGGCGCAGCTGAAGCTGGAGCTGGCGCGGCTGCTGCTCCAGCGCGGCGAGACCGACGAGGCCCGCGGCCTGCTCGAGCCGCTCGCGGCCGGCGGCCGGTCGGGCCCGGGCTACTCCGAGGCGCTCGAGCTGCTGGTGCCGCTGCTCCAGGGCGCCGATGACGCCCTGGCCCGCTCCACGGTGCTCGCCGCCCGCGCCGAGATGGCCCAGGGGGCCGAGCGGGCCCGGCTGCTCTACGAGGCCGCCCGTGCCGCGCAGCAGGCCGGCGACGAGGCCCGCGCCGCCCGGCTCGCCCGGGCGTCGGTGGCCACCGAGGCCAGCCAGGATGCGCTGCTGCTCCTCGCCAGCCTGATGCGCGATGCGAGTGAGCTGGCCAAGGCGGCGGCCTCGCTCACCCAGGCGGCGCAGCTCGCCTCGCCCGAGGACCGGCCGAAGCTGCTCCTCGAGGCCGCCGAGGCCTGGGAAGGCGCGGGCGATCCGGCCGAGGCCCAGGAGCTGCTCGAGCGCGTGGCCCGCCTGCATCCGGAGACGCTCGGCCCCGGCGCCTGGGCCGCGCGCTTCCTCCGGCTCGGCGCCCGCGCCCAGGCCATCGAGCACGGGTACGACCCGCTCTTCTCCCAAGGCGCCTACGCCCAGTCGCTGGAGATCGCCGAGGCGCTCGAGGATTCGCCGCGCATCCGCCAGAGCCTCTGGGGTCTCGCCCAGACGCCGGCCGGTGCCGAGGCCCTCCGCCGCCTGTGCAAGCTGCTGCTGAGGGAGGGGACCGGGGTGGAGCGCCAGGCCTGCGCGGAGCTGGCCGAGTCCCGCCGGGCGATGGACCTGGCCCTGGCACTGCATCGCGCCATTCTCCTCTCGCCCCCGGCGGAGGCGACGGACGAGGACCGGCTCCGCGCCTTCCAGCGGCTCCAGGCCCTGGGCGAGCTGGACGAGAGCCTGTTCGAGGCGCTGGAGCGGGTCGAGGCGAGCACCGCGCCGGCGCTGGTGGAGGCGTTCCTCCAGCACGTCCGCAGCCGTCGCAACGCCGAGCGCGAGCGCGGCCTCCGCCTGCTCGCTGCGCGCGCGCCGTCCCGTGCCGCCGAGCTCTGGCAGGCGCTGTTCGAGCAAGCGCGCGACGACAACCGGCTCGAGGATGCCGCCTCGGCCCTGTCGGCCTGGGTGGAGGCAACGCCGGATCCGGTGCAGCGGGCCGGGCTGAGGGTGCAGGCCGGAGACCTCGCGCTCGCCATCGGGTGGACGGATGCGGCGCGTGCCGCCTGGGCGCAGGCCACGGCGGAGGATCCGACGTCGGTGGCCGCGGCCAGCAAGCTGCTCGCGCTCACCTCGGCCGAGGAGTCGCCGGCGGAGTTCGCCGACCTCGCCGAGCGGCTGAGCTCGCTGATGGGACCGGAGGCGCTCGCCGGACGACAGGACGAGCTGGCATACGCCTACGTCCGGCTGGGCCGGGCCTCCGAGGCGCTGGGCGTCCTCTCCCAGCTCCCGCCGACGGAGGAGCGCATGCGGCAGCGCGCCGACCTCGCGGAGTCGCTCGGACGGGGACAGGAGGCGCTGGCGCTGCGGGAGCAGCTGGCGCACACCCCCGCGGAGCGCGAGGCGCTCGCCCTCACCGCGCTGCGCGGCGGCCGCCATGCCGACGTCCTGCGCATCCTCGGACCCATCGGGTCGCTGGACGCGCTCTCGCCGGAGTCGAGGCGTGAGTTCGCCGCGACGCTGGCCGGGACGGAGGCGGGCGCACCACTGGCCGTGCAGCTCTGGGCGCTGCTGCTCGCCGAGCATCCGGTGGACGCCGAGGGGTGGGCGCTGCACGCCGAGGCGCTGCGGCACTCCGGACGTCAGGAGGCCGCCGCTCGCTCGGCGGCGTTCGGCAATCTCTTCGCCGGGGAGGAGACGATCGCCGCGCCGGTGCCCGTCCAGCCCGTCGCCCGCGGGCCGGTCCGGACCTCCATCACCCTGCCCGGTGGGGTGCTGGAGATCACCGTGGAGGAGATGCCGAACCTGCGTGCGGTGCTCGACGCCTCGCTGGCTGCACTCGGCGCCCCACAGATGCGGATCTGGCTCGACCCCGCGGGCGCCTCGGAGGCCTGGATGGCCAGCGCCGGCGACGTGGTGCTGGGCGCCGGAGCGCTGTCGCTCTTCGGACCTCAGGAGATCACCTTCCTCGTCGCCCTCGCCCTGGCGCTGGGGGACGAGGGACAGGCGCTGGCCCGGCCGGGCGAGGTGGACCGGCTGCCGGCCGCCGCGGCGGAGGCGTTCGCGGCGGTTCCCTCTCCGGTGGCCGCGGCACGGGTGCTCCTCTGGCTCGATCCCGTCGCCCGGGGCGCGGACGTGGACACGGTGGATCCGGCGGCGGTGTTGACCGGGAGCGCGGCGCTGGCCGCGGTGGTCCAGCGCGCGCTCCAGCTCGTGTAAGGTCGCCACCCCCCGTGGTCCGTCCTGCGTCGCTCCTCCCCTTCGTCCTGCTCGGTGCGTCCCTGGTCGCCTGCAAGGGCGAGGTGGCGGTCCCGGGCAAGGAGCGGGTGGGAACGTACCTGCTCCAGTCGGTGGGTGACCCGCTCTACAACGACTGCTCTGCGGCCATCCTCGACGCCGGGGCGGATGCCGGTGCCCAGGGCGGGTT
This sequence comes from Myxococcaceae bacterium, assembly GCA_035519675.1. Taxonomy (GTDB): domain Bacteria; phylum Myxococcota; class Myxococcia; order Myxococcales; family Myxococcaceae; genus RPRB01. The sequence continues at coordinate 23,246 of DATIWB010000084.1, read as the reverse complement.
CTTCGTCGACGCCGGGGTCATCTTCTCGGTCACCTTCAACCAGACCACCACCCCGGACGGCGCGACCCGGTGGCCCGATGGCGGGGTGGTCACCCCCTACGATGCGGGGTACCTCACCTTCATCGAGGGCTCGGGCTCGGAGTACGGGGTGATCGTCGGCCAGGTCATCGACGTCTCGGCCGTCGCCCCGCGGGTCTTCTCGCTCTGCAACTGCAGCGGGCTCGAGCCGCCCGACATCCAGGTCCAGGAGCGCAACGTCATCGCCCTGCTGAGCGAGTCGCAGGCCCGCGCGCTCGGCACGGTGGCCACCTGCGCGCCGCCCTCCGTGGTGCTCGACGGCGGCATCCCTCCGGTGGACGGGGGAATCACCGGGCCGCGCGATCAGAACGGGGTGTGGAGCGTGCCGCTGGTCTGCGGGGTGACCGAGGAACAGGTCCAGGTGCTGAATCACCGCGATGGCGGGTGCAGCCCGGATTGCCAGTCCTGCACCCTCCGCTTCTCGGTCCAGGGAAGGCCCCTGCAGCAATGAACGCACCGCGCGCAGTGGTGCTGCTCTCCGGTGGCCTGGACTCGGCGACCTGCCTGGCCATGGCCCGGAGCGAAGGCTTTCTCTGCAGCTGCCTCCTGGTCGACTACGGGCAGCGCCACCGGGTGGAGCTCGAGCGGGCGCGGGTGGTGGCCCGGGCACAGGGCGTGGAGGACGTGCGGGTGGTCCAGGTGGACCTCCGGGCGATCGGCGGCTCGGCGCTCACCGCAGACATCGCCGTTCCCAAGGACCGGCCGGAGGTCGAGCGGGGCACGGGCATCCCGGTCACCTACGTGCCGGCGCGCAACACCCTGTTGCTCGCGCTCGCCCTCGGTATGGCAGAGAGGCTCGGGGCGACGGACCTCTTCATCGGGGTGAACGCGGTGGACTACTCGGGTTACCCGGACTGCCGGCCGGAGTTCATCCGCGCCTTCGAGGCGCTGGCCAATCTGGCGACCCGGGCCGGCGTGGAGGGTGCGCGGTTCCGGGTGCACGCACCCCTCTCCGGCCTGCGAAAGGCGGAGATCATCCAGGCCGGCGCCCGGCTGGGGGTGGACTACGCGTTGACGCACAGCTGCTACGACCCGGACCCGACGGGGAGGGCCTGTGGGCGGTGCGACAGCTGTCTCATCCGCCGCGACGGCTTCCGGGCGGCCGGGGTGCCGGACCCGACGGCGTACGCGGCGTGACACCCGGGCTCCTCACCGCCCTGGCCATGGTCGCCCTCGGAGCGGATGCGGGCACTCCGGGCGGCCTGGTGGAGGCGAGCACGCGGGTGCCGGGACTGGTGGTCGAGCTGCGGTACGCGACCGACGACAACTTCCTCGGGCGGGCGGTGTACCCCGAGGGCGCGCGCTGCCTGCTCCTGCCCGGGGTGGCGGAGCGGCTCGCACGCGCGGCGCGGGCGCTCGAGGCCCGCGGCTTCGGGCTCAAGGCCTGGGACTGCTACCGGCCGGTCCACGTGCAGTGGGCGATGTGGAAGCTCGTCCCCCGGAAGGGCTACGTCGCGGACCCACGCACCGGAAGCAACCACAACCGGGGCGGGGCGGTGGACGTGACCCTGGTGACCCTCGACGGCGCGGCGGTGGAGATGCCCACCCCCTTCGACACCTTCGGGCCGGCGGCGCACCACGGCAGCAACGCGGGCACGGCCGAGGCACGGGCGAACCGCGAGACGCTGCGGCAGGCGATGGTGGAGGCGGGCTTCCGGGCCAACCGGATGGAGTGGTGGCACTACGACGCGCCCGAGGCCCATGGCGCGCCGGTGCTGGACGAGCCGCTGGAGCGGGTCGATCGCTGAGCGTCCTCCAGCAGCAGCCAGGCTCTGCCCTTCTCGCGCGACGCTCCGCCTCGAGCCGGCTACGCTCTCGCACGCCGTGCTGACGCTGCTGCGCTCCCATCCGCTGCTGGTCGCCGGGCACGTGCTGGGGGTGCTGGTGGCCTTCCGGGTGCTGGTCACCCGCCGCGCGCCACAGAGCATGATGGCCTGGCTCCTGGGCCTGGTCTTCATTCCCTGGGCTGCGGCGCCGCTGTACTTCCTCCTCGGAGGCCGGAAGTTCCCTCGAGGGGCAAAGGGCAAGCAGGCGCCGCTCAGGGTGGCGGACGTCCGGGCCGAGCTGCCGGCCGGGCACCGCGCCGCGGACGTCCCCCGGGTGCTCCGGACCGAGGGCGTCCCCGGGGTGCGCCGGGGGAACGCGTTCCGGCTGCTCGGGACCGGCGAGCGGGCCTACGAGGAGCTGCAGGCGGCCATCGCCGCCGCCTTCGGGATCATCGACCTGACGGTGTTCATCCTCGGGGACGACGAGGTGGGCGCGAGCCTGCTCGCGGCGCTCGCCGCACGAGCCCGGGCCGGCGTCCGGGTCCGCCTGCTCCTCGACGCCGTCGGCTCCCGCCCGGTCCTCTCCCGGGCGATGCGGCAGATCGGCGCCGCCGGCGGAGAGGTGCGAAGCTTCATGCCGCTGCTGCATGCGCCGGTCCGCGGCCGGAGCAACCTCCGGAGCCACCGGAAGATTGCCGTCTTCGACGGACGCCGGGTGTTCCTCGGAGGAATGAACCTGGCGGTCGAGTACATGGGCCCGACACCCAGGCCCGACCGGTGGCGGGACGTGGCCTGCCTGCTCGAGGGACCGGTCGCGGCGGACGCGGCGCAGCTCTTCGCAGCCGACTGGGCCTTCGCGGGTCGGGAGGAGCCGGTGCGAGTGACGCAGGTGCCGCCCCCGGCGGGAGATGCCGTCGTCCAGCTCGTCCCCAGCGGTCCGGAGATGGCGACCGACACCTTCTACGACGCACTGGTCACCTCGCTGTACTCGGCGCAGTCGCACGTGGCCTGCGTCACCCCCTACTACGTGCCGGACGACGTCGTGCAGCACGCCCTCGTCCTCTGCGCCCGCCGGGGCGTGCGGACCGAGCTGGTGATGCCCGCCTCGTCGAACCACGCCCTGGCCGACAATGCGCGGCGCGGGCTGCTCGCCGAGCTCGCCGAGGCGGGCGTCACCTTCCGCTGGCACCCAGGGATGGTGCACGGCAAGGCGATGGTGGTCGACGACACCGTCGCTTACGTCGGCTCACCCAACCTCGACATGCGGAGCTTCTTTCTCAACTACGAGGACGCGCTGTTCCTCTACTCGAAGGAGGAGATCGGCGCGGTGCGTGCCTGGATCGCGGCGCTGGCCGCGGAGTGCCCCGATTCGCTCGGGCCACCGCGCCGGCGCTGGTGGCTCATCGACGACATCGCCCGCCTGCTGGCGCCGGAGCTGTGAGAGTGGCTCTTCCTGCTGGACTGCCGGCCGGGTCGAGCGCATGGTTGAGATCGCAAGGGGTGAACACGGGGGGTGTTCCATGCGTGCGACCGTCCTGCTCCTGATCCCGGCGCTCGTCCTCGGGCTCCTGTCCTGCAGCAGCGAGGAGCCTCCCTGCACGCCTCCCGACGGATGCCTCGCCGCGAGCCAGATCGCCGGCAGGTGTCAGTGCCTGGACTGGAAGATCGTCTCGGACCAGGTCGTGCCGCTGAAGTTCCTGGTGACCGGCGTCGCCGCCACCCCTCCCGGAAACCAGAGCGAGGTGGGGTACGGCCAGTTCCTCCTCCTGGACCCCGCACCAGCGCCATCGACCCAACAGTCGCAGCTGGGGTCGCGATTCCGAGCGGTGCTGCGGGACGGCCAGGGCAAGCGGACGGTGCTCTCGGCGGAGGTACCGAGCGTGGGTCAGGGCCAGTACACGATGACGCTGCTGGGAGCGTCCACGCTCTCCGTGGCGCTCTCGCCGGGGAACGGCCTCGGGCTCTCGAACGCCGTCGACGTCTACCCGCCGGCCGCACACAAGCTGATGGTCTGGGTCAATCCCACACTGCGCATGGTCACCGACGCGGGCGGCCAGGTCCGCGGCGTCTGGGGCTGGAGTGGAACCTGCTTCTGGCCCACCGGAGCCTTTGGAGGCACGGACAGCTGTTCAGCGCCGCAGGTTCTCATGCTCGATCGATCCCAGGTCGACGGGAGCGGACCTGCGGCTCAGCCTTACGAGGCCGCGTTCCTGACGACGCTGGAGCCGAGCGAGCGTTCGTTCATCCTCGGGTACGACCGCCTCGCCGGGGATGCTCTGCCCACGGTAGCCGAGCTGGACGCGGACCCGCGGTACCTGCGGCTCGGCGAGCTCCGGGTGGATCCGGACGGCTCCCAGGCGCCCGATCCCGCCTGGACCCCGTGTCAGGCGGCCGCCAGAGACGGTGACTTTCCCGTTTACGCCACGACCGAGGTGCCGATCTCGGCCACCCAGACGCTGCTGATCGAGCAGAGCTGGCTCTCATCGACGGTGGGCTGCACCACGCAGCAGCCGGGGCTGGTGGTCGGGACGAGCACGGCGGGGTGCACCGCGTCCGCGGTCGCGTACGTCGACCGGATGTTCGGAACCCTGGCGTTTCTTCCGGAGACGGTGGACCCCGCCTGCACGAGGCCCTGACCCTCGCGCGGGTTGCCCGGCTCGAGCAGGCACGAACGTCGAGCCATCCAGGCCCAGCGCTCAGCCCGGTGAGGGTCTCTGCCTCGCCGCAGCCGAGAACGAGATTCATGACCCTCGCCGCCCGTACCCGCTACTGGTGGGCGTGCGTCTCCGAGCCGGCCGATTCCTTCTCCTCCGCGAGCAGGACCCGCTTCCGCTCCGGGCCCCAGCGGTAGCCGGAGAGGCTGCCGTCGGAGTGGACGACGCGGTGGCAGGGCACGGCGAGCGCCACCGGGTTCGTCGCGCAGGCGCGCGCCACGGCACGCACTGCCGTGGGGTGACCGATGGACCGTGCCACCTCGGCGTAGCTGGCGGTGCTGCCGCTGGGGATGGCCCGGAGCGCCTGCCAGACCTCGCGCTGGAACGCCGTCGACTCCACGTCCAGAGGCAGTCGCTCCGCGGCGGAGCGCTCACCGAGGGCGGCCGCCGCGGCGCGGAGCCGGGCGTCCGACTCCGGCGAGGCTCGCTCGAGCTCGGCGGCCGGGAACTCGGAGCGGAGCAGCGTCTCCAGGGCCGCTGCGCTCTGGCCGAAGGCCACCCGGCACAGGCCGCGGTCGGTGCGTGCGAGGAGCAGTGACCCCAGTGGGGTGTCGAGCACCGTCCAGGTGATGCGCTGGCCTGCGCCGCCCTTGCCGTACTGGGCGGGGCTCATGCCCATCTGCTTGCGTGCGGCGGCGTACGCCCGTCCCGCCGAGCCATAGCCCGCCTCGAGCCAGGCCTCGGTCACCGGCCGACCCGCGCGCAGCTCGGCCTTCCACCGTTCGAGCCGTGCGGCGGCGACGAACTCCTTGGGCGACAGCCCGGTGTGCTTCTTGAAGACCTTCTGGAGGTGCGCCGGGCTCAGGCCGGTCGCGCGGGCGAGCGCGTCCAGACCGGGAGGCGACTCGAGATTCGCGATCAGGAGCGACTTCACCCTGTCCACGAGCGCCTCGGCGGGGCGCTGGCTGAGCTCCGGGCGGCAGCGCTTGCAGGCGCGGTACCCCTGGCGCTCGGCGGTGGCCGCGTCGGGGAGGAAGCGCACGTTCTTCCTCAGCGGTCGGCGGGCCGGGCAGGTGGGGCGGCAATAGATGCAGGTGCTCTCCACGGCCACGACGAACTGCCCGTCCGCGCCCGGATCGCGCCGGACGAAGGCCTCCCACCGGCCGTCCTCGGGGTCGTCGTGCACCATGTCCAGAGAATGCAGGTCCATTCGAGTCCTCGCACGTCGTTGTTGGCCGGAGGAATACTCCCGGCCCCCGGGCGGCCGCGTGTCGGCTCCTGCGCTGGATGTGCTGCCGAAAGGGAGAGTTGACGGCGTCAACATCACCCGTTACCCTGGGTGAAGTAGGCACTGTCAACACTCTGCTGGAGGGCCCCAATGGTGATCCGCCTCGTTCCTGCGCTGACGCTCGTGCTCCTCGGCCCGCTGGCCTCTGCCCGGGCAGCGGAGCTGGTGGTGAAGGTGACCGGGGTCGCCTCGGATGCCGGGGAAATCGGCTGCGCCCTCTACGCCGGGCCGGAGGGCTTCCCGCTCGACCGGGCCAGAGCGGTGGCCGGCCAGTGGCAGCCGGCCAAGCAGGGAGTCGTCGAGTGCCGCTTCCCCGGCCTGAAGCGGGGGGTCTACGCGGTGGCCGTCTCGCACGACCTCAACGGGAATCGCCGGACGGACACCAACTTCCTCGGCATGCCGACCGAGGACTGGGGCGTGTCGAACAACGTCCGCCCGTCGCTTCGCCCACCGACGTTCGACGAGGCGCAGGTGGGCGTCGGGGAGCGGGACGTGGAGATCCAGATCAAGGTGGCCCGGTGAGCGCCGCGGCGTCCCGGTTCCGGGAGCGGTACGGCCCCTGGGCGGTGGTGACGGGTGCCTCCGACGGCATCGGGCGTGACTTCGCCGAGCGGCTCGCCGAGGCGGGCGTTCAGCTGGTGCTCGTCGCCCGTCGGCGCGAGGTCCTCGAGGCGTTCGCCGGAGAGCTCGCGCGGAGATACGGGGTGAGCACCCGCGTGCTCCCGCTCGACCTCTCCCGCCCCGGCGCGGTCGAGGCGCTGGCGTCAGGCACCTCGGACATCGACGTCGGGCTGCTGGTGGCCTGCGCCGGGTTCGGCACCTCGGGTCCGTTCCTCGAGTCGGACCTCTCGCGCGAGCTGGAGATGGTGCAGGTCAACTGCGCGGTGGTGGCGGCCCTCTGTCACCACTTCGGCCGCCGGTTCGCCGAGCGGCGCCGGGGCGGTCTGGTGCTCATGAGCTCGCTGCTCGCCTTCCAGGGCGTTCCGCGGGCGGCGAACTACGCGGCGACGAAGGCGTACGTGCAGTCGCTCGCCGAGGGGCTCCACGTCGAGCTCGGGCCCCTCGGCGTCGACGTGGTGGCCTGCGCGCCGGGCCCGGTGAAGAGTGGGTTCGAGGGTCGGGCAGACATGCAGATGGGCATGGGTCTGCCGCCGTCCGCGGTCGGTCGAGTGACGCTCGCCGCGCTGGGCCGCCGGACGACCGTCCGCCCCGGGTGGCTGTCGAAGGCGCTCGAGCTCGCCCTGGCGTCCCTCGTCCTCCGCTGGGCCCGCGTCCGGATGATGGCCAGGGTCATGGGCGGAATGACCTCTCACCGGCGCGCGTGACCCGTCACGAGGTGTCCGTAACGAGGTGTCCGTAACGAGGTGTCTGGCACCTCGAAAAGACTCATGTTTTCAATTGGTTAGACGGCGCAGCCGGGACTTCAGCCGAAGAAGACCCGGGCGACGTCGAAGTACTCGGCGGGCACCCGCTTCAGGGTCCGGGTGGCGTCGGCGAGGGCGACGCTGGTGACCTCGTTGCCGCGAAGCGCCGCCATCCGCCCGAACTCACCGCGGGCCACCATGTCGCAGGCGTGGACCCCGAAGCGGGAGGCCAGCACCCGGTCGTGCGCCGTGGGCGAGCCCCCACGCTGGATGTGGCCCAGCACCGAGACCCGGGTCTCGAAGCCGGTGCGGCGCTCGATCTCCGAGGCGACGAACTGCCCCACACCCCCGAGCCGGACCCGCCCCGCCTCGTCGAGCGCGCCCGACGTCACCACGTGCTCGGGCTCGTCCGGGCTGGAGCGGATCTTCGTCCCCTCGGCGACCACCACGATGCTGAAGCTGGTGCCGCCGGCATAGCGGCGCTTCAGCTGGTCGGCCACCGCGGCCAGGTCCGCCGGCTCCTCGGGGACGAGGATGACGTCCGCCCCACCGGCGATGCCCGCGTGGGTGGCGATCCACCCGACGTGCCGTCCCATCACCTCCACCACGATGACCCGCTTGTGCGACTCGGCGGTGCTGTGCAGCCGGTCGATGGCCTCGGTGGCGATCGACACCGCGGTGTCGAAGCCGAAGGTGTAGTCCGTCCCGTTGAGGTCGTTGTCGATGGTCTTGGGGATGCCCACCACCGGCAGTCCGTGCTCGTGGAGCCGGGCGGCGGCGGACAGCGTTCCCTCACCGCCGATGGCCACCACGGCGTTGATGCCGTGCTTCGCGGCGTTGGCCATCACCTTCTCCAGGCCGCCCTCCAGGGTGAAGGGGTTCACCCGGCTGGTGCCGAGGATGGTGCCGCCGCGGTGCAGGATGCCCGCGGTGTTCTCGCGGGTCAGCGGGAAGACCCGGTCCTCGATGAGGCCCTTCCAGCCGTCCCGGAGCCCCAGGACCTCGAAGCGGTGGTTCTGCGCCCGGCGGACCACGGCGCGGATGACGGCATTGAGACCGGGACAGTCGCCTCCACCGGTCAGGACGGCAATTCGCATCGCCCCAGCCTAGCGCGCGGAGGCGGACCCTGGTTCCCCCAGCCCCGGGACCGCCAGCCGGGGTGCGTCCGCAGCCAGCGCCGAGGCGCCGAGCAGGACTGCAGCCAGCCAGACCGCGTCGGCGAGCAGCAGATGCACCAGCTGCATCCACACCGGGGCGAGCAATGCGAGATTGACCAGCCCCGCGGTGAGCTGGAGCACCACCAGCGTCGCCAGCGTGAGCGCCGCGCGCCGCACCGGCCGCCCGGGCCGGAGCAGGCTGCAGACCGCGGCCGTCGCCAGGAGCAACGCTGCGACCGCGACCGCCAGCAGCGGATGAAGGATCCGCAGTCGCAGCAGCAGATGCGCGCCACCCGCGATGTCCTGCCGGAACCCCTCGGACAGCGAGCGCGCGGGAAACAGCGTGTCCCCGAGCGCGGCGATGGCGCCGCTCACCCCGAGGACCACCAGTCCGAGCAGCGCCGCCGGGACGAGCACCCCCACCGCTCCCTGCTCGCGCAACCGGAAGCTCGCCGTCCCTGAAGCCCAGGCGCCGGTCAGCGCCACCACCGCGAGCAGGAGAAAGGTGTTGATCAGGTGAAGACCCATCACCGCCGGACGGGCCAGCGAGTCGTTGGTGCCCGTCAGCCGGAACAGGACCAGCGCTGCACCGATGGCGCCCTCGAGGAGGATGGCGAGCACACCGAGCGCTGCGCCGGTGCGGACCCGGTGCCCACGCGGGAAGGCGAGGAAGCCCCAGACAGCCCAGGCGAGGACCGCCAGGGTGACCAGCCCGCTCGAGACCCGATGGCTGAACTCGATGAGCGTCTCCAGGGCGGGGGCCCGGGGAAGTACCTGCCCGTTGCACACCGGCCAGTGGGCGCCACAGCCCGCGCCGGACCCCGTGGCCCGCACGAACGCTCCCCACACCACGACGGCGAGGAGGAAGCCGACCAGTCCCCAGGTCGCCCGTGCGAAGCGCACGTTCAGCATGCCAGCCTGCTTATCAGCGGCCGCCGGTTGCTGCCATGCTGCCCCGGGGCCCGAGCGGGGCAAGGAGGCCGCATGAACTTCGAGGTCCGGACAGATTCGCTCCGCCAGGGTGCGGCCGTCCGCCTCGCGGAGACCCGCGTGCACGGCACCGACGAGGCCCCGGTGGGGCCGGGGACCGGAAGGTAGGAGTGGCCCGATGAGTCTCGCCCGGCTTCGCGGAGAGACGGTGGACGCACGGCTGTGGGTTCCGGTGGAGCAGGTCGAGTCGCAGGCGCTCACCCAGCTCCGCAACATCGCCAGCCTCCCCTGGGTCGCCCACGTGGCGGTGATGCCCGACGTGCACTTCGGGAAGGGCGCCACGGTCGGCTCGGTCATCGGGATGCGGGGAGCGGTCTCTCCGGCCGCGGTGGGCGTGGACATCGGATGCGGGATGGGCGCGGTGCGCACCAGCCTCGGCGCCTCGGACCTGCCGGAGAACCTCCGCGGCCTCCGGTCGGACCTGGAAGCCGCCATCCCCGTCGGGTTCGCCGCCCACCAGGAGCTCGTCCGGCCGCAGGATCCAGAGCTCGGCGCCGAGGTGGGGGACCTGCTCGACGGCTTCGACGACCTGGACCCGTCAGTGAAGGACCTGCGGGGCCGGGCGGGGAAACAGCTCGGGACCCTGGGCGGCGGGAATCACTTCATCGAGCTCTGCCTGGACACAGAAGAGCGTGTCTGGCTGATGCTGCACTCGGGCTCGCGGAACATCGGAAAGACGCTGGCCGAGGTGCACATGGCCCGCGCCCGGAAGCTCAAGCACAACCGAGCGCTGGCCGATCCGGACCTGGCGGTGTTCCTCGCCGGCACCGAGGAGATGTCCGCGTACCGCCGCGACCTCGAGTGGGCCCAGCGCTACGCCATGCTGAACCGCCGGCTGATGTTCGACCTCTACGCCGGGGTGGTCCGCAGTCACTTCCCGGACGTCCGCTTCGACGAGCCGGTGCTCTGCCACCACAACTACGTCGCCGAGGAGACGCACCACGGCGAGCAGCTGCTGGTGACCCGCAAGGGGGCCATCTCGGCCCGGGCAGGCCAGCTGGGGGTCATCCCGGGGTCGATGGGCACGCGGAGCTACATCGTCCGGGGGCTGGGGAACCCCGAGTCACTCCACTCGGCGTCCCATGGCGCAGGGCGAAAGATGTCGCGCGGCGAGGCGAAGCGTCAGTTCACCGTGAAGGACCTGGCCGAGCAGACCGCCGGTGTGGAGTGCCGCAAGGACGGCGGGGTGCTCGACGAGATCCCCGGAGCGTACAAGCCCATCGAGCAGGTGATGGAGTACCAGAGGGACCTGGTGGAAGTCGTCGCCGAGCTGAAGCAGGTGCTCTGCGTGAAGGGCTGAAGGAGCAACTGGCTCAGAACCGCCCGGCGACGACCAGCCCGGTGCGCCCGTCGGGTCCGAACGACGGCACGACCGAGATCCGCTCCACGCTCGTGGCCCGTGGAGTGGCGGGCGGCGCCGGCCTGGTCGACAGCTCGTAGCCGAGCACCGCGCCGGCGAGCATCAGCGGTGGGCCCACCCACATCAGCCGGCTCGCGCTGCCCTGGCCGATGGCCAGCGCTGCGCCCGCGCCCAGCGCCTCGCCGAACCAGCTCACCCACGGCGAGCCGTGCGCGTCGAAGTACGAGCCGGTGAGGGGCACCATCGCCGCCACCGCCAGCCCGAAGCCCGAGAGGAGACCGGCGGCCACCGTTCCCTCCGAGCAGCTGTCGTGGACCGACAGCGAGCCGATGCACCCGAGGTAACCGCCCAGCGCTCCGGTGAGCGTGCCCGCGGCACCAGCGACCAGCACCTCGGAGACCACCCGGACGGTGCGCGAGCTCTGTGGGGCCCGGGGCTCGGCGGCGGCGCGGACCGTGCTCTCGCCCTCGACGGTGGGGCCGGTGGCGAGCAGCGGATGCCCGACCGACTCGGAGCCTGCGCGCGGGACGTCCCCGGGGGCGGCGGCGAGAAGGACGGCGGTGATGGCGAGCAGGCTGGACACCCTCGCGAGCTCCCCGGGGCAACCCTTTGTTCCCCGTGCGCGCCGGCCCTGCTCTCGCGCCGTCGGACGGCTTAGCAGACCTGACCGCGTCCTCACAGGTCTGGGAGATCGGCGGGCGGTGTCCCACACCCCGAGGGGACCCTGGCGCGCTCCGCACCCGCCCGCGAATTCACGTGGCGCGGCTCTTTCCGGACCGGGGGTCCGCGGTCCGGCGTCAATCCGGGAAGGGAAGCACCTCGACCTTCGCCGACGCGGTGGCGCCGGCCAGCGACAGCTCGGTCCCGGGCAGTGCGACGTCGCGGTGCGCGTAGCCGAGCCCGATGGCCCCGAGCCGTGGACTGCGGACCCCCGAGGTCACCCACCCCACCCGGCGGTCGCCGGAGAAGAGCTCGGTCCGCGGGGCCGGGGGCTCGCCCTGGAAGCGGAGCCCCACCAGCTGGCGATTCACGTGTCCGCGGAACGTCGCCCGGGCGATGACCTCCTGCCCGATGTAGCAGCCCTTCTGGTAGTGGAGCGCCCGCTGGAGGTGCGCCTCGAGGGGGATGGTCTTCTCGTCCATGTCCGCGCCGAACCGGGGCGTTCCTCGCTCGACCCGGAGCACCTCGAGCGCGGTGAGCCCCACCGGCGTCGCGCCGCCTTCCACCAGCCGGTCGAACACCGCGCCCAGGGCGTCGGCGGGGATGAGGAGATCCAGGCCGGGCAGCAGAAGGCCCTGCGGGAGGGCCCAGGCCGTCGCGCCGGCGGCGTCGAACGGACGCAGCGCCGCACCGGCAGGCGGACCCAGCCCGAGCAGTCGGGCGGCGACGGCCTCGGCGTGGGGGCCGACCACCGAGAGCTGGCCGAAGCCCGCCGTCGCGTCGGACAGCTCGGCATCCTCGCTGATGAGGTACCGCTCGAGGGTCCCGAGCAGCACCGGCCCGTACCCCGGCTCGGTCAGGAGCAGGAAGTCGTCGGTGCGCTTCACCACCCGGGCGTCGGCGACCATCGCTCCCTTGGCGGTCAGCAGCGCCGCGTCCGCCACCGAGCCGACCGGCAGCCCCTCCACGTCCTGGGTGACCATGCCCTGCAGGAAGCTCACCCGGTCCGGGCCGGTCAGCCGCACCACCTCGCGCGCCGAGGCGTCGAACAGCGCCGCGCCCGAGCGCAGCGCGCGATCCTCGTCGCCTCCCGCCGTGCGCTCCACCACCTCCCGGCCCTTCAGCTCGCCGAAGGTGGCGCCCAGGGCGACATGGCGTGCGTGGAGGGGGAGCGGAACCATGGACCGCAGCTATATAAGGGCCCCGTGAAGGTCCAGCACCTCCCGGCCGTGCGCGGCTTCTCCGAGGCGAAGCTCCAGAAGCACGCCCTCTTCGCCACCCAGCGGTTCTTCCTCGACGTGTACTGTCTCCGCCCTGGCCAGGCCCAGACGTCCCACGCCCACGCCGGGTCGGACAAGGTGTACCTGGTTCTCGACGGGCGCCCGACCGTCGAGCTCGACGGCGAGCGTCAGGAACTTCGGGAGGGGGATGCGGTGTTGTGTCCCGCGGGCTCGTCCCATGGGCTGCGCAACGGCGGGCCGGGCGACGCGCGGGTGCTGGTGCTGATGACCCCTCCCCCGGAGAGGACATGAAGATGCGGGCGAAGCAACCGGTGGAGACCGTCCGCGCCTGGGCGCCGTGGGCGCTGCTCGGGCTGGCGCTCGCCGAGGTCGGCCTGTCGGTGTTCCAGTGGATCGAGCTGCGCACCATCCAGGCCGGTGGGACGGCGATCTGCAGCATCAATGCCTCGGTGAACTGCGAGACGGTCTGGACCAGCCCCTTCGCCGAGCGGGTGAGCAGGCTCGCCGGGTTGCCGGTCGCCGGGCTCGGGGTGGTGTGGGGCCTCGCCGCCGCGGTGTGCGCCGGGGCGCTGCTCTGGCGCGCGCGCACCGGCCGGCCACTGCGGCCCGCGGTGCTTCCGGTGCGCACCGTGGGCTTGGTGGCGGGGCTCGTCTGCATCACGCTGATCGCCGGGTCGATCAGCGCCGGGGCGCTCTGCCTCACCTGCCTCGGGACGTACCTGCTGGTGCTCGGGTACGCGGGCGTGGCGCTCGGAGCGCTGCCCGGGCCGCTGCTGCCTGCGTCCGCGGAGTGGGTGCGGGCCCTCGGCCTGCCCGCCACGATGGCCGCGGCGACGTGGCTCGCGTTGCTGGTGTTCGCCCCGTCGCGGTCCAGCTCGAGCTTGCCGCCGAGGAGCGCGAGCAAGGGCAGCAGCACCTCTCGTGACGTCTCCCAGTTCCTGGCCAGCCGGCCCGAGCCGGAGAAACAGGCACTCGCCGATGCGCTGGCCCACTTCGCCAGGACTCCGCCGCCCACGCCGGTCGAGCTGTTGCCGCGGGCCCGGCTGCTGAAGGGCACCGCCGACGCGCCGGTGCATCTGGTGGAGTGGACGGACATCCTCTGCCCGCACTGCCGCCACCTGAACGACGCGCTGGAGGAGCTGCAGGCAGCGGTCCCGCCCGGACGGATCGCGGTGGAACCACGGCAGTATCCGCTGGACGGCGCCTGCAACCCGGACGTGCCGCAGAAGGGTGATGGGCTGCGCTGCACCGGCTCGCTGGCGCTGATCTGCCTGGAGAAGGCGCCGGACTTCTGGAGCCTTCGCGACAAGCTATTCGCCGCCCAGAGGTCCCTCACCCGCGAGTCGCTGCTGCAGATCGCCAGCTCGGGCTCGGTGGCGCGCGGGCAGCTCGAGGCATGCATCGCCAGCCCGGAGGCCGCCGCCAAGCTGCAGGATGACATCCGCTACGCCGAGCTCTACAGCCCGACGGGGACGCCCATCGTCGCCATCAACGGCAAGCCCGGTTACGCCGCGCCGGTGTTCCTCTACGCGCTCACCATGGCCAGCGGCGACCCCACCGCCCCGGTGCTCACCTCGGCCCTGCCGCCGGCCCGCCGCTCGGTCGCCTCGCAGTGAGCAAGAAGAAGGCGCCCACTCCCACCCCGGAGCGCGAGGCGTTCAACGCTCCGTTCGTGGGGCTGGGGTCGCTTCGCGAGTCGCTCCCCGCGGCGCCAGTGCGCCCGGAGCCGGCGGCACCCACCTCCGCCAGGGGACCGGCGTGGGCGGTGGTTCGCTACGAGCGCAAGGGCCGCGGGGGCAAGGAGGCCACCCTGATCGAGCAGCTCGCGCTCTCACCGCGCGAGCGGGCCGAGTGGCTCCTGGCCATGAAGCAGGCGCTCGGCTGCGGCGGCACGCTCGAGGGCGAGGCCCTGGTGCTCCAGGGCGACCAGCGCCCGCGGGTGCGCGCCTGGCTCGAGGCGCGCGGGGTGGGCCGCATCTCGGTGGGGTGAGTCAGCCCGCCTCACCGGACGGCTGCTGCCACCGCGGCGCGGCGTTTTCCTGGATCCACCGGAGCGCCGCCGGAACGCCCTGCGCCATCGTCGCCGCTCCGAGGAGCACCAGGGCCCCCAGCCCGAGCGCCGGTGGAAACGACAGCTGGTGCGTCCAGCGCATCGCCAGCCCCTCGTCGCCCGCCCAGCCGTAGAGCAGGACCAGATGGGCGACGTAGACCCCGAGCGAGCGTCGCCCCAGGCTGACCAGCCCGGGCACCCGCCACAGAGGCACCGCCGAGAACAGCCCGAGGGCGATCATCGCCTGGCCCATCCGGTAGAAGGTCGGCCAGGGGGAGGTCACCGACCAGTCCTCGAGGCCCGTCCACTCGAGCAGCCCCAGGACGAGCCCACCCGCGAGCAACAGGGCCATCGACCGGTGCCGGCGCTCCCGCAGCGCGTGGACCCCGAGCGCCAGCGCCCCTCCCAGGAAGAAGAACGCCGACCAGGGCACCAGCGGGAAATGGGCCTCGGGATGACCGAGCAGCCCATGCCAGAGCCAGCCGGCGCCGAGCCCCACCGGCCAGCTGACCGTGGCCACGAAGGGAACCCACAGCGCGAGGACCCCGAGCGCGCCGATCCGCCCCGCGCGGCGAGGGAGCAGGGACAGCAGCAGCACCCCGGCCACGATGCACCATCCGATGCAGGGCAGGGCGTCGAAGGCCAGCACGTGCGGCCAGAGCGTCCCTTCGGCGGCCATGGCCTGCGCGGCGGAGAGCCCCGGCCAGTGCAGGCCGTAGCCCAGCGCCAGCACCAGCGCTGCCCGACGGAGGCGCCGCCCCGCGGTGTCCGCCTCCGTCGAGCGCAGCGAGGCGACGAGCGCCCACCCTGCCACCACCAGGAACAGCGGCGCGGTGAGCCCACGGAACGACCAGTAGAATTCGACCAGGGGGAGGTCCCGGAGGCGCTGCTCCAGCGTGAGATCCAGCGTGTGGCCGAAGACCATCGCCAGCACCGAGACGCCGCGCACGGCGTCGAGCCAGGGATCACGACGGACGGGACCGGGAAGGGTCGAAGGACTCACGCGCGAGGAGGTCTCCCGGAGGAGGCAGACACCGGAGCCGGAAGACAAGTTGCGGCCGGCGCAGTGCTCCTGCAACCGGACTTCTGGAGCTACAGCCCGGCGATCACCGCGTCGGTGAATTCTTTGGTCGTGGCGTTCCCGCCCAGGTCGCCGGTCCGGACCCGTCCCTCGGAATAGACGCGCATCAGCGCCCGGTCGAACCGGCGCGACGCCTCGGCGAGCCCGAGCCAGTCGAGCATCATCACCGCCGACATCATCAGCGCGGTGGGGTTGGCCAGGCCCTTCCCGGCGATGTCCGGGGCGGTGCCGTGGACCGCCTCGAACACCGCGGTCTGCTCGCCGATGTTCGCCCCGGGGACCACGCCCAGGCCGCCGACCAGGCCGGCGCAGAGATCGGAGATGATGTCTCCGTAGAGGTTCTCCATCAGCAGCACGTCGTACCGCTCGGGGTTGCGCACCAGCTGCATGCACATGTTGTCGACGATGACCTCCTCGTAGGTCACCTCGGGGAACTCGCGCGCCACCTTGCGGCAGCAGTCGAGGAAGAGCCCGTCCGACAGCTTCATGATGTTGGCCTTGTGGACGGCGGTGACCTTCTTCCGCCCGTTCTTCCGCGCGTACCCGAAGGCGTAGCGCGCGATGCGGCTGCTGGCCTTCTCGCTGATAATCTTCAGGCTCTCCACCACCCCCGGGACGACGATGTGCTCCAGGCCGGTGTAGAGGCTCTCGGTGTTCTCGCGGACGACGACCAGGTCCACGCCCTCGTACCGGGTACGAACGTTGGGGACGGACCGCACCGGGCGCAGCGCGGCGTAGAGGTCCAGCCCCTTGCGCAGGGCCACGTTGGCGGACGGCAGCCCCGCGCCGATCTGCGTGCCGGTGGGTCCCTTCAGGGCCACGCCGTTCCGCAGCACCGAGTCCAGGGTCTGGCGGGGCAGGTTCGTGCCGTACTTGCTGATGACCTCCGAGCCTGCGTCGCAGTGCTCGAACTCGAGCGAAACCTGGAGGCCCTCGAGGACCCGGACCGTCGCCGCCATCACCTCGGGGCCGATCCCGTCGCCGGGGATGAGCGAGACCTTCCGTCGTTCGGTCATTGGCCCTCTCTACCGCAACTTCCCCGTCGCCAGGGGTGGTAGCCTCCGCTTCCCGTTCGATCGAGCATGGACGCCCGGGTGCTCCAGCGCCTCCGCCGCAGGGTCCAGCGCGGCGAGCGCCTCTCCGAGGCGGAGATGCGTCGCCTGCGCACCGCGGCCGACGTCGAGGGCGGGACGGCCCTGAGCATCACCCTGGGGCTGGCCCTCTTCAACGCGGGGGCCGACACCGAGGCGCTCTCGGTGCTGGCCGAGGCGGGGAGCTCCGGCGAGCCCGGGGCGTCGCAGGCCCGGGCGCGGGCGCTGGTGCGGGCCGGGCGGCTGGAGGAGGCGGAGCGGGTGCTGGACGAGGCCGCGTCGGCCCATCCCCGGGACGTGGCGCTCCGGAAGGGTCGGGTGCTGCTGGCGCTCCGGCGGGGAGACCGCGCCACGGCGAGCCAGGCACTGGCCGAGCTGCGGACCCTGGCCCCGGGCGACGAGGAGGCGCGGGCGCTGGCCGAGGCGCTGGCGTCGGGGTCCGGGAGCAGCGCGCTGGAGGTGCTCCTCGACGGGGCCTGGGAGTGGTTCGGGAAGGCGGGTGCATGGGAGCACGGTGGCCTCCGCGCGACGTGGACCGAGGAGCAGTCGGCGCCAGGCCCCGCCGACGTCCTGGCGCACGTGGTGCCGGTGCTGGCGGACGCCGCCGGCCCTGGTGCCCTCGCGCGTGAGGGCCCGGCCGGACTGGTCGTGACCTACCTGAGCGATGGGCTGAGCGTCGACTCGGGCAGCGCGCCGGCATCGCTGGAGGCGGTGGACGCGACGGCGTGGAAGCACCTCGAGGCGCGCCCGGCCGAGCCGCGCCCGGTCATCGTCGATCGCGGGCAGCCCCGGCTGTCACCCGAGCCGCTGGGACTGTGGGCCCTGTGCGAGGCCGATGGAGCGGACGGGGCGCGGTTGCTCACCGAGCCGCAGCGCCGGCGGCTGTTCGAGACGGTGGGGGCGGGCCCCTACCGGGTGTCGCTCGTCCGGCGCGAGCTGGCGCTGGTCGCGCCGCTGCTGGATCCCACGGCGGTCGGGCTGCTGGAGTCGGTCGCGCCCGGGCCGGACGGTGTGCCGGGCCGGTTCGTCCTCCAGCCCGACGGGACCCTGCAGCGGATCGCCGGGTAGGCCTCGGCCCCTTCCTCGGTCAGCCGTCGACGGGGCGGCTCCGGTTCACGTCCACCGGTCGGTCCGACATCGCCTCCATCCGCGAGATGAAGCGGTCCGTCGCCGGGAGGTCCGCGTGCACCTGGAACGCCGGCTCGTCGACCCAGCGCGAGAAGAGGAAGAACTGCGCTGGCTCCCGGGTGGACCGGCAGCCCTGGATGAAGCGGCAACCGGGCTCGAGGCGGACCGCCCGCGTCTGCTGGCGAAGGAGCTCCGCCATCCGGTCCTCCTGCCCCGGCGCGGCATGGAAGCGGGCGAAGACATCGAGCTCCACGACGGACCTCCTCGGACGGTCGTGCTCACCACCCGTGCCGTCCAAGGTGACGTCCGGAACGGGCCCCCGCCAGGCCAGTTGGGGCCGGTTGCCGCAGACCAGAAAGGCGGGCGCCCGACGCGCGGGGCGAGTCGCTCAGCTCGCGCTGGAGTGTCGGATCGCGTCCACGAAGACCACCTCGCGGAACCCGAGCGAGAGCAGCAGCCCGGTGAGGGCCCGCTCGGCGCTGCCACGGGCCTTCGCCTGGAGCGCGGGATCGGCCATCACCTCGCGCTCGAAGGCGGTCCGGGCCAGCTCCAGCAGCTGCGCGGTCTGGGCTGAGTCGAGATTGCTGGCGATGACCTCGGTCTCGCCCGGGCGCAGCTCGACCTGGGCCTGCAGGGGCGGGAGCGCCACCTCGATCCGGGTGCCGTCGATCCGGAGCCGCCGGGCATCGAGCTTCGAGAGATCCACCCCGAGGTGCACCGTCCCGAAGACGATCGCCCGCCCGCGGGAGGGGAAGAGCGAGGTCTTGGCCCAGGCCAGCACGTCGCTCCACAGCGCGCCGGTGGGCGTCGGCTCGGGCGCGTAGGCAATCTTCTTGTACACCTGAAGGTCGAGCGTCTCGAGCCGGGCCACCTCGCGCATCCGGTCCACGATCAGCGGCGTCGGCGGGGTCGGCCCGAGCAGCCGCGGCGAGAGCGCCCGGACCGCGACCGCACCCAGCGCCACGCCGGCGACGACGAGCAGGACCGTCCGGAGCCAGGCGCGGCGAGAGGTCTCTTCCACCCTGGTCCGGAGCCTACTGCCTCGGAGCAGATCGGGACCTCATTCCAA
Organism: Myxococcaceae bacterium; assembly: GCA_035519675.1. Taxonomy (GTDB): domain Bacteria; phylum Myxococcota; class Myxococcia; order Myxococcales; family Myxococcaceae; genus RPRB01. Next base: position 4,269 of record DATIWB010000084.1, on the reverse strand, counting down.
CATTGACTTTGAGAATCGTTCTCAACTAGAGGTGCGCTCGGAGGGTTCACCCCGCAATGTCCAGGTTCTGGCCGTCTGCCCTGCTGCTGGTCGTCCTGCTCGGAGTGCTCATGGTCCCGCTCGCTGCCCGGGCGAACGACCGGCACTTCTCCTACACCTACGAGTCCGCGGTGCTCGCCCCCGGCGAGAAGGAGCTCGAGGTCTGGAGCACCTACCGGAACGGGCGGGACACCCGGTACACCCGCCTCGACGAGCGGCTGGAGTTCGAGATCGGCCTGGTCCCCGGCCTGCAGACCTCGTTCTACCTGAACCTCAGCGGCATCGGTCAGGACGTCTCCGGCGAGCTGTCGACGAGCGTCGAGCTCAGCGTGAGCAACGAATGGAAGTGGAGGCTCCTCGACTCGTCTCTCGACGCGATCGGCCTGGCGCTCTACTTCGAGGTCACCGGGGCCGTCGACGAGCTGGAGCTGGAGGGCAAGCTGATCGTCGACAAGCGGATCGGAAATCTGCTCCTCGCGGCCAACTTCGTCGCCGAGCACGAGTGGGAGCTGGGGATCGGCCAGACCGAGAAGGACCTGCACCTCGACGGCTACCTCGGGGCCACCTGGTTCTTCACCCCCCGCTTCTCCCTGGGCATCGAGGCATGGAACGCCAACATCATCTCCGAGGGCGTCTGGGAGCACTCGGCATTCTTCCTCGGCCCGGTGGCCTCGTACTCGGGAGACGGCTGGTGGGTGACGCTCACCGTGCTGCCGCAGCTCCCGGCCTTCAAGCCCTCCGAAGGTGGGGGGAAGTACGTCCTCACCGACTACGAGCGGTTCCAGGCGCGGCTGCTCTTCTCCTGGCACATCTAGGGCGATGGTAGCCTGAGGTCCGTGCTCGGCCGTCTTCTCTCGCTGGTGCTCGGTCTTGCGGTGGTGGCCTTCGTCGCCTACTGGGCGCTGAACAACATCGCCGGGGCCGAGAAGCAGGATCCGCTCGGACGCTCCCAGCCCAAGGCGGTCCTCGACCGCACCCGCGAGGCGACGAAGCGGTTCGAGCGGGACACCGAGCAGCACATCCGCGACACCGAGCGGAAGATGGACGACGCACGCTGAGGGCGGGCCCCAGTGGGCCCGAGTCGCTACGTCCGCGCCGGCTTCTCGTACGAGACCGTCACCACCGTCCCGATGCCGCCGCGGACGAACCAGTCGCCCACCACGGTGAGCTTGCGTGGCGACAGGGCGGCCACGAGGTCATCGCGGATCCGGTTGGTCACCGCCTCGTGGAACGCGCCTTCGTTCCGGTAGCTCCAGAAGTAGAGCTTCAGGCTCTTCAGCTCGACGCACCGCTGGTCCGGCACGTAGCGAATCTTGAAGTGCGCGAAGTCCGGCTGCCCGGTGAGGGGACACAGGCAGGTGAACTCCGGCACGTCGAAGGCGATCTCGTAGTCGCGGTCCGGCGAGGGGTTGGGGAAGGTCTCGAGGGTCCTGGTCGGTCCTGCCATGCGCAAAGCCCCTTAGCACCGGCGCCGGCCCGGTGCCGAATCAGCCCAGCTCGGCGAAGCTGCGGAGCGTGACCCCGGCCTCGACGAGCGCCCGCTGCGCGGCGGCCGAGGTCAGGGTGGCGAGCTCCACCGCCCGCTGCAGGCCGTAGCTGGTCTGGGTCTCGCGCGGGGGGTACCCGGGGTGGCACATCAGCTCGGTCGTCCCCTCCGGGAGGGCGGCCACGGTCCCGGCGAAACGCTGCTCGGTCCAGTAGGCCTCGCCGCCCGCCTCGCCGACGAAGTGGTCGGTGGTGCGGACCCCGGCGCGCCGGAGCTCCTCCCGCATCGCCTCGTCGAGGGCGCGCACCGGCAGCCCCCGCGGCGCCGCCACCCGGGAGAGCCCCGCGAGCACGCCGGGGAAGCGATGCAGATGCCGGTGCACGTCCACGTGCGTGGGGCGCTCGCCGAGCAGGGCCTCGGCCCGGGCGAGCTGTGCCTCGGCCTCCTCGGCCACCACCTCGGGCGGGAGCGACCCGACCCGGGACTCGTCGAAGCCGCCGGCCCGGAGCAGCGCCGCCGGGAACCGAGCGGACAGGGGAGACCCTCGCGACAGGTTGAGGTGCAGTCCGATGGGGAGGCCCCGGGCCAGCGTCGCCCCGTGCTCGGAGTGGGGAAGGTTGACCATCAGCGTGGACGAGGTCACCACCCCCCCGCGCATCGCCAGCACGATGCCCTCGCTCACCCCCGGGTCGTAGCCCAGGTCGTCGGCGTTGATGATCAGCCGCCGGGTCGGGGCGCTCACGGCCTGCACTCCGCGATGTAGCGGGGGGCCTGCTCGGGGAAGCGGTCCGCGAGCTCCTTCTTCAGCGCCTCGGCCTCGGGTCCGCGCTTGTTCTGGGCCAGCAGGGCGCAGAGGGCACCCAGCGGCCTCGGGTCGCTCGGCGCCAGCCGGTCGGCGGTGCGGTACTCCGACTCGGCGGCGGCGATGTCGCCCTGCTGGGCGAGCGCGGCGCCCAGGTAGTAGTGCGCCTTGGCGAGGTTCGGCGAACGGTTCAGCGCCGCACGCAGGAGCCGCATCGCGTCGGCCGACTGGTTCTGCCGGAGCTTCACGAAGCCCAGCTCGGCGGCGGCACCCGGGTGGAAGCGGTGCTTGAGCACGGCGTTGAGGACGCCCGAGGCCTCGTCGAGCCGCCCGGCCTGACTCAGCAGCTCGCCCCGCCGCACGGCGATCTCCCGGTCGTTGGGGGCCTTCCTGCTCGCCGAGGTCAAGGCCTCGAGCATCCCCCCCGCGTCTCCCTGCAGCCGCCGCAGGTCGGCGCGGAGCATGTCCGGTCGGGGGTCATCCGGAGCGAGCCCGATGGCGCGGTCGATGGCGGCGTCGGCCCGCTTCCCCAGCCGGAGCCCCACGCAGGCGCGCGCTTCCTGCAGCGCGGCCTCCAGCGACCTGGGAAAGCGCCGGGCGAACGCCTGGGTGACGGCCAGCGCCCCCTCGAGGTCCGGGCTCTGCAATGCCAGCTCTCCGGCCCGGCGCAGCTCGGCCTCGGTCGCGCTGGGGTCCTCGGCGAGCGCGGTCAGCTCCCGGATGCGCTGCGCCGGGGTGGACGCCTTCTCCGCCAGCTGGAGCCGGTCTGCCACCGTCCGCTCCGGACGGTTCACGAAGGCGATGGCCCCGGCCACCACCACCAGCCCGAGGGCCACCGGGCCCAGCACCTCGACCCGGAACAGCTTCTGCCTCGCCCAGGTGGCCCGCCGCTGCCACGCGGAGGGCCCCGGGGGGGCCTCCGGCGCGCTCACCCTTCGCGGCGGGCGGCTGTCCTCCCGGGGAGGGAGCAGGTCGATGGCGGCATCGTGGGGAGACCGGGTGGGGGTCGAGGGGTCCGCCAGCCGCGCGCGCCGCAGGGCAATGCGCTTCGGATCCTCCTCGGCGGGAAAGATCGCGCTGACGTACGCCGCGACCTCGTCGGGCAGGGCGACCCGCGCCGGCCCACCGACCGACTCGATCGCGGCGATGAACTCGTGCAGCGACGGGAAGCGCCGGGCCGGGTCCTTGGAGAGCGCGGTGAGGCACACCAGCTCCAGGGCCAGCGGCACCGAGGGGTCGAACTCGGTCGGCCGCCTGGGCCGCCCCTCGGAGATGCGGTTCAGCACCTCCTCGGTGTTGAGACCGGTGAAGGGGCGGCGCCCGCAGAGCTGCTCGTAGAGCATCACCCCGGCGGCGAAGAGGTCCGCGCGGTGGTCCACGTCGTGGCCGGCGATCATCTCCGGCGACATGTAGAAGAACTTGCCCTTCAGCGTTCCAGGCTCGGTGCCGCCGGGCACCGCCGCCGACTTGGCGATGCCGAAGTCGATGACCTTCACCTCGCCGGTGACGCTGACGTGGATGTTGTCCGGCGTGAAGTCGCGGTGAACGATCTGCAGCTGGCGTCCCTTGCTGTCCACCGCCCGGTGCGCTGCATCGAGCCCGCGGCACGCGTCGGTGAGCACCCGCAGCGTGACGCCCAGCGGAACGCGCCGGCCGCTCTGCGCCGCGGTCTGACGGAGCTCGGCGAAGCTGTGCCCTTCCAGCAGCTCCATCGCGATGAAGGGCTCGGCGCCGACGTTGCCGAGGTCGAGGATCTGGACGACGTTCGGATGGTCGATCTGCCGGGTGATCTCCGCCTCGTTGAGGAACATCCGGACGATCGCCGCATCCGAGGTCAGGTGCGGCAGCAGCCGCTTCACCGCCACCGCAGGCCCGAACCGCCCGTCGGGCTGGAGGGCGCGCCCCAGGTACACCTCGGCCATGCCGCCCGTCGCGTTGCGCG
>DATIWB010000083.1:0-39390 GCA_035519675.1 Myxococcaceae bacterium | reverse complement strand
ATGAGCGACGTCATCTGCACCTCGTCAAACTCGGTGAAGATGGTGGAGAAGGCTCCGAAGGACCGGCCGATCATCTTCGCCCCGGACCAGCACCTCGGCCGCTGGGTGCAGAAGCAGACCGGGCGGGAGCTGATCCTCTGGCCGGGCAGCTGCATCGTCCATGAGATCTTCAGCGAGAAGCTCCTGGTCCAGCTCAAGGTCGCGCATCCCGACGCCGAGGTGGTGGCCCACCCCGAGTGCCTGGAGAGCGTCCTCCGGCACGCCGACTACATCGGCTCGACCAAGGGGATCCTGGAGCACGTGCTGAAGAGCCCGAAGCGCGAGTTCATCGTCGTCACCGAGGCCGGAATTCTCCACCAGATGAAGACCCGGGCCCCGGAAAAGACCTTCATCCCCGCGCCCCCGGACAACGGGTGCAGCTGCAACGAGTGCCCCTACATGAAGATGAACACCCTGGAGAAGCTCTGGCGGTGCATGGCCGAGCGATCTCCCGAGCTGGTCATGCCCGAGGCGCTCCGGCTCGCGGCCTACAAGCCCCTCAAGCGGATGCTGGAGTGGTCCTGAACGTCCGGCCCGCGCCACGCCTTTGCCCCGCCACGCGCGGCTGGTAAACCCTCCTCTCGATCGTGGGCATTCGCTTCTTCTCCATCCCCGGCCACCGGCTGGTGACCCCGCCCCAGCTGCTCCCTGCGGACGCAGTGGTCGAGCCCGAGCTCCCGGCCAGCCCCGGACTGATGGAGCGGGCCCTGGCGGGCATCGAGTTCCGGGACCAACGGGTTCGGGACCGGATCGCCCGGATGTTCTCCACCGACGGGGTCCCGCGGATGGGAGCCCCCGGCCCGCACGCCTCCCCCTCGGTGGTCTTCGCCCAGCCACCACAGGACCTCCCGGCCCTCCTCCGGATGGCGGACCAGCTCGAGGCGCTCGCTGCCGCCGAGGAGGGCGAGCGGGCCCTGGTGTGGAAGTGCCAGCGGTGCGCCACCCGCTATGCGGTTCCCCTCGGCCTGGTGCGCGACGTGAGCATCCGCTGCGAGCGGTGCGGCGAGCAGGTCTCGCTCCGGCGCGAGCGCAGCTCCGGCGAGGAGGCGCTGGTCGACCCGATGCAGGGGGCGGTCAACGTCGCCCGCCGGCGACTGGCCGCATTCCTCCGGGAGTCGATGGCCAGCGGCTGGCCGGTGCTGGTCGCGCAGCAAACGGGGACGTGACCCCGAGCGACCCGAGGATGGCGCGCGCGGCCTTCGCCCTGGCCCTGCTGGCCGGCGTGGCCCCGCTCTGGTGCGCGCGGCAGCTCCCGATGGTGGACCTGCCCCAGCACCTGCACCTCATCTCGGTGCTCCACCGGCTGGACGATCCCACCACGCTCTACCCCCGGATCTTCGCCGCGCGGGCGGAGCTCACGCCGTACCTCGGCTACTACCTCTCGGTGGACCTGCTGTCCTGGCTCATGCCGCTCGAGCTGGCCAACCGGCTCTTCCTCAGCGCGATGGTGCTCGGGCTGCCGCTGGCGACCGCGTTCCTGCTCCGCTCGCTCGGCCGTCCCCGGTGGCCGGCGGTGCTCACCGTGCCCTTCGCCTACGGCGACAGCTTCGGCTGGGGTTTCGTGAACTCCAGCGCCTCCTTCGTGCTCGCCCTCCTCGCCGCGGGCCTCTTCCTCCGTGCGCTCTTTGACGCACCCCGGCGGCGGCGCTGGGCGGTGGCCCAGGCGCTGGTGCTGATCTCGGTGGTGCTGATGCACGTGCAGGGCTTCCTGTTCCTCGCCCTCGCCCTCCCCTTCCTCCTCCTCACCACCGGCGTGCCCGAGGACGGTGTGGCTCGCCCGCTGCGGCCGAGGCTCCCCGCGGTGCTCTCCACCGTGCCCGCGGTGGCGCTGTTCGGGGTGTGGGGGGCGGGCCGGCTGCTCGCCCCGGCGGAGGTGGAGCAGGGCGCGCCGTGGAAGGCCTGGGGCCCGCTCCTCTCGGAGCGCAACCTCGCCTTCAAGCCCTTGCGGCAAAACGTCGGCGAGCTCCCCGACCTGCTGGCGAATCTGATGGGGGACGGCAGCGATCGCTGGGGTCTCCGCGCGGTGATCGCCGTCGCCGGGGTGGCGCTGCTGCTGTGGCTCTCCGGCCGGCGCTCGACCCCGCGCGAGGGTTCGGTGGAGCGGTGGCGGCTCCCGGGGCTCGCCGTCCTGGCGGGGCTCCTGTTCCTGCTCCTGCCCTTCGACATCCGCGGCGCGGTCTACTACCTCAACTCCCGGTACGCGCACCTCGTTGCCCCGCTCGCGCTCGCCTCCCTCCCGCCCATCGCCGCCCGGATGCGCCCGCTGCTCGTCGCCGCCGGACTGGTGGCCGCGCTGGTCCTGGCGCTGCCGCTGGGCCGGGGGTTCCAGGCCTTCGATGTCGAGGCCGCGCCGCTGCTGCGCTTCGCGGAGGAGGCACCGCCCGGGCCGCGCATCATGGGGCTGATCTTCGACCCCGGCTCGCGGGTGATGCGGCATCCGGTGTTCCTCCACGCGGCGGCGGTCCCGGCACGGCTCCGCGGGGGCATCACCAACTTCAGCTTCGCCAGGACACCCCACTCGCCCGTCCGGTACCGAGGGGCGACGCCGCCCACCTTCCCCAGCGAGTGGCGTCCCGACGGGTTTCGCTGGGACACCATGGGCCCGGCGTACAGCCACTTCCTGGTCCGCGGTGTCGACCCCAGGGCGGTATTCGGCGCCCGGTACGGAGTGGAGGTCACCCCCATCGACCTCGCTGGTGGTATGGCCTGGCTGGAGAACCGCAGCCGATGAACGTCGACGAGCTGGCCGAGGCGCTCCGCGCCGGAGAGAGCACACCCGAGAGCGTGCTGGGCGAGGACTGGGATCGGGCTCGACGGCTCCTGGAGGGTCCCGATGAGGAGGGCAGGGATCTCCCGGCGGAGCTCGCGCTGGCGGTGCTCGAGGCGGCAGTGGTGCTGCGGCGGGCGGCCCCCGCCGAGAAGCTGTCGACCCACCCCGATCGCGAGGTGGCCAAGGCGGCGCGGCGGGCGCTGTACCGGCTTCGGTCCGCAGGGGTCACGGTGGCCGAGCGCGTCCGTGCGCCCGAGGCGCCGGCCTCCTCCATCCCCGCTCCCGCCGAGTCGCTGCCCGGCTTCGCCAACCTCCCCGACGGGACGGGACAGCGCGCCCTGCTGCTCGCTCAGCCAGTCCGCGGCGGGGTGGAGGTGGTGGAGGCGCTGGTCTCCGACGAGCTCGGCCTGCTCTCGTTGACCCGCGCGGAGATGAGCCGCAGCGCCTGGCGAAAGCTCGCCCGGAGGCCGGAGATGGAGCGGATGCTCCCCCTGTCCGCCGAGGAGGGACGGGCGCTGCTGGCCGAGGCGGCGCGGCGCAACCTCGCCACCCGCACCGAATTCCCCCCCGAGACCGACGTCGCCCTCCGCCATTTCGGGGTGGAGCCGGCGACGACCGAGCTCTCACCCCTGCCAGCGCCCGAGGAGGGGGACGCGGCGCTCGCGGTGGAGAGCGGCACGCTCCACCATGAGCCCGAGCTCGCGGCGTGGCTGCCGCCCGAGCCCGAGCTGAAGCGGCTGGCCCTGCGGGTGGACGAGGTGCGCACCAGCCCCCTGGCGCTGAGCCCGGAGCAGCAGGCCGAGGCGCTCCGCGAGCGCATCCGCAGCCAGGCCGAGGAGTTCTTCGACGTCGACCGCCGACGGCTGTACGCCCGCCGGCTATGGACCGTGGCCCCGGCGCTGGAGCGGCGCGGCGCCCAGCACCTGGCCCAGGTCGCACGGGCGACCGCTCGGCGGCTGTTCCATGGCAGCCCCGGGCTCTTCCCGCCCTTCGCCGAACAGCTGTTCGCCAAGGTGCTGGCCCTGATGGCCCGGCCACCGGGAGCGCGCCGGCCCGCCCACCCTGGCGCTGGAGTGCGCGAGGAGGGCGCCGACGACACGCCCGCCCCGGGCGAGCGCCGGAGCCCGGGCGGCCTGATCCTCCCCTGAACGGGCTCGACCGGAGCGACGACCGCCGGCGTGGCTATCCGAGCCGCGCCCGGAGGAGGAGATCCAGGTTCTCGTTCTCCCAGCTCTGGGCGCGGCGGAAGTCGTGGAACCGGCGCTCGTGCTCCATGAACTCCGGCGGGTGCACGCAGCGCCGCCCGTCGTCCCCGCGGCGCGCGCGGTAGAGGTGGTGGAGCATCTCGTGGAAGACGATCCACTCCACGAAGTAGCGGGGCACCTTCGGCTGGTCGAGCGCGGGGTGGATGCGGATGACGCGCGAGTCGGCCGAGTAGCTCCCCATCTTGATGCTCTTCCGCGGACGGCGGCTGCGCGGCGCCGGCCCGAAGGTGATGGTGGCCGCGATCCGGCCGGCGAAGTAGCGCCGGTTGAGCGCGCTGAAGATGGCGGACAGGTCGTGGTGACGACCCACCGGCTCGATCCGCAGCCGGCGCCGGAGCTGGGCCGGCGAGACGCGGCGGATGAAGGCCTTGTTCCGCTCGATGAAGCGGTCGAGCACCGCGGAGCTGCCGGCATCCGCCGAGCGCACGAACTCCGCCAGCGCGGTCACCACCTCCTCCGGCGCCGCCAGGAACATGTGATGGAGGCGCAGCCGCCACCCACGGCGGACCCGCTCGAACGTCACCATGGTGTGGGTGTTGTCGTGGACCTCGACCGCCACCTCGGCCCGGAGGCGCGTCCGTAGGCGCCGCTCGAGCACGCGCTTCCAGACCCGCAGCAGGCGCTGCGGTTCCGGCAGCCGGGTCCTGGAGATGGCGAGCCGAGCGGAGGTGTAAGTCCTCTTCTTGACGATGGTTTTTGGCTTCGGCGGGACTGCCATGCAGGCCGGCGATTGTACGGCCCAGCGCGCCGGGGCGCCAAGACGTCCCCGGTGCGGATTTCCCGGCGAACTTCAGTGGGTTGTCGGTGACAACACGTGACATGCAGGCGCCGCTCGCCCGCCCGCCGGACGGAGGCCCGAGCCGTCATTCCAGGCACTTGCGCCGGCCCTCGCGCAGCCGGGCCCCGTCAGAACGACGGAGCGCGCGGCGGCAGAAGAGCGACACTGCCGACCCATGCACCCCTTCCTCGCGGGACTCCGCCCCACGCTGCACATCGCCCACCGCGGCGGCGCGCTGCTCGCTCCCGAGAACACCCTGGCCGCGTTCGGTGCGGCGGTCGACCGGTGGCGCACCGACATGCTCGAGCTCGACCTGCATGCCACCCGCGATGGCGAGCTCGTCGTCTCCCACGACCCGACCCTGCAGCGCTGCACGGATGGTGAGGGGCGCATCGCCGAGCACACGCTCGCCGAGCTGCAGCGGCTGGATGCCGGGTTCCACTTCACCCTCGACCGTGGACGCACCTACCCGTTCCGGGGACAGGGCGTGCGGATGCCCACCTTCCGCGAGGTGCTCCGGGCGTTCCCTGGCCTCAGGCTGAACGTGGAGGTCAAGGCCGAGGCGCCAGGGGTGGAGGCGGCGGTGGCGGACCTCCTCCGCGTGGAGGGAGCGGGGCAGCGGGTGTGCCTCGGCAGCGAGCTGGATTCCCTGGCCGGGCGCCTGGTCGAGGCTGCCCCCGAGGTCTGCGCCTTCTACCCCCGCGACGCGCTCACCGAGCTGGTGCTGGCCATCAAATCCGGTTCCGAGCCGCCGGACGACCCGAGGTTCCAGGTGCTGGACATGCCGCTGGACTACGGCGAGGTGCGCCTGGTGGACGCGCCATTCCTCGAGGCCACGACCCGGCTGGGGCGCTGGGTGAACGTCTGGACCGTCGACGAGGTGGAGACCATGCGTGCGCTGGTGGCCATCGGCGTCGGGGGCATCATGACCGACAGACCGGATCTGCTGCGGGAGGTCCTGAGGTAGAGAGCCCCTCCACCATGCAGCCCAAGAACCCCGCCGAGAGCGTCGCGGTGATGACGCAGATGATTCTCCCCTCCGACGCCAATCCGCTGAACGCGGCCTTCGGTGGACGGGTGCTGGAGTGGATCGACATCTGTGGCGCCATCGCCGCTGGCCGCCACTGCCGCCATGCGGTGGTGACCGCGAGCATGGACGACCTTCACTTCCACGCGGCGATCCGGGTGGGCTGGGTGGTGACCCTCCGGGCCCGGGTGCTGGCCGCCTTCCGCAGCTCGATGGAGGTGGGCGTGCGGGTCACGGCGGAGAACCCGCTCACCGGCGAGCAGCACCTCACGACCACCGCCCTCGTCACCTTCGTGGCCTTGACCCAGGACGGGAGCCGGGCCGAGGTGCCGCCGCTCCGGCTGGAGACCGACGCCGAGCGGGCCGCGTTCGAGGCCGCCCACGCCCGGCGGCGCGAGCGGCTCGCCAGGAGAGGCACCGTGCTCGAGTGGCAGAGCCTGCTCGAGCCTTCAGCCGATTAAGTGGAGAACGACGTGCCGCAGCCACACGTCGATTTGGCGTTCGGGTTCTCGAACTTGAACCCCGCCGCGGTGGTTCCCACCACGTAGTCCACCTCGGTGCCAGCCAGGTACTGCTGGCTGAGCGCGTCGGTGACCAGGCGGATGCCGTCCTGCTCGCCGACCACGTCGTTCGCCGAGACGTCCTTGACCAGATTCAGGTCGTAGCCGAAGCCGCTGCAGCCGGCCGGGGCGACCCGGATCGACAGGTAATACCCCTCGAAGCCCTGCTGCTTCTGCACCGCCTTCACTTGCTCGACCGCCCGGGCGGTGAGCTTGAGCGGGAAGGCGGGCGTCGCGGCGGGGGCGGCAGCCGCAGGGGTGGCGGTGGAGGTGTCCATGGACTCTGTATATCCATGCCGGGATGGGGATTCCACGGGCCGACCGATGAACGGGGGGCGCCCGGGACACTGAGGCCCTGACCTAGCCGCTGCCGCGGGTCCTACCCCCGTCCACCGCCACCACCTGTCCGGTGATGAAGTCCGGACCGGTCACCAGGAAACGCACGGTGTCGGCGATGTCCTGGGGAGTCCCGAACCGCTGCAGGGGAATGCGGGAGCGGAGCTGCTCGCGCTCCTCGGGCCCGAGCGACTCGGGCGGAAGGATGGTGCCCGGCGCCACGCCGTTCACCCGGACGTGGGGAGCGAGCTCGAGCGCGAGCACCTGGGTCAGCATGTGCAGCGCCGCCTTGGTCATGCAGTACGCAGCGTAGGAGCGCCAGGGGACCAACGCGCCGCCGATGTCGAGGACGTTGACCACCGCCCCTCGCCGCCGCTCCATCATCCCGCGGGCCACCGCCCGGGTGAGGAGAAAGGGCGCCCGGGCGTTGAGTCTCCACTCGGCATCGAGCGTCGCCGCGTCGGTGTCGAGGAAGGGCGCACGGGTGAACCGGGCCGCGCTGTTGACCAGCACGTCGATGGGCCCGAGCGAGCGCTCCACCTCGGGGACCAGGGCCGCGAGCTGGGCGTCGTCGGTGAGGTCGGCGCCGAAGGCCTGGGCGAGCCGCCCCGCGCTGCGGAGCTCGGCCACCAGCGCCTGTGCGGCATCGGCCGAGCCGTGGTGGTGGACCGCCAGGGCGGGGCCCTCCGCGGCGAGCGCCTGGACGATGGCCCGACCCAGCCGGATGCCTCCCCCGGTCACCAGCACCACCCGTCCGTCGAGCGTCATTCGTCTGGGGGCCTCCTGGCCGTTGCGGCCGGGTCTGTTATACGCACTCGGCGCCCGATGCCCACCTTCCGTCAGCTGCTGGAGCAGGCCCGCGCCGCCGTCCCCGAGGTCAGCCCCGAGACCGTCGCCCGGCGGCTGGGGACCCCGGAGGCACCGGTGCTGCTGGACGTGCGTGAGCCGGACGAGACCGCCGAGGGCCACCTCCCCGGCGCCCTGCTCGTGCCGCGAGGGAACCTCGAGCTCGGCATCGAGCGGATGGTCGGCCGGGAGCGGGAGCTGGTGGTGTACTGTGCCAGCGGCGTTCGCTCCCTGCTCGCGGGCCGGACCCTGCTCGAGCTCGGATACGCCCGGGTGTCCTCACTCGCCGGAGGGTTCGGGCGGTGGAGCGATCTCGGCCTGCCGCGGATCCGGCCGGCCCAGCTCCGCGCCGACCAGAAGGCCCGGTACCGGCGCCACACCTCGCTGCCGGAGGTGGGAGAAGCCGGGCAGGCACGGCTGCTCGCCTCGCGGGTGCTGGTGCTCGGAGCGGGCGGCCTCGGCTCACCGGCGGCGCTCTACCTCGCGGCCGCGGGCGTGGGCACCCTGGGCATCGTCGACTCGGACGTGGTCGAGGTGAGCAACCTGCAGCGCCAGGTGCTCCACCGGAGCGCGGACGCGGGCCGGCAGAAGACCGACAGCGCGCGGGACGCGCTCATCGCCCTCAACCCCGACCTCCAGGTGTTCACCTTCGCCGAGCGGCTCACCGCGGCGAACGTGCTGCGCATCGTGCGCGACTTCGAGGTGGTGGTGGACGGAGGGGACAACTTCCCCACCCGCTACCTGCTCAACGACGCCTGCGTGCAGCAGGGAATCCCCCTGGTGCACGGGAGCGTGTACCGCTTCGAGGGTCAGGCGACGACGCTGCTGCCGGGGGTCGGCCCCTGCTACCGCTGTCTCTACCCTGCGCCGCCACCTCCGGAGCTGGCGCCGTCGTGCGCCGAGGCCGGAGTGCTGGGGGTGCTGCCGGGGCTCATCGGGCTGGTGCAGGCGAACGAGGTGCTGAAATTGCTCCTCGGCATCGGAACGCCCCTGGTGGGCCGGCTGCTGACCTTCGACGCGCTGGGGACGCGCTTCTCCGAGCTGTCGCTCCGGCGGGACCCCGGGTGTCCGACCTGCCGGCCGGGAGCGACCATCACTCTCTCCGACGAGGCCCCCCGCTGCGAGGTCCCCGATGCCCGTGCGTGAGGTGAGCACCCGCGAGCTGGCCCAGGCGCTGGAGGGGCCCGAGCCGGAGCGGCCGGTCCTGGTCGACGTGCGAAACGCCGAGGAGGTCCGGGTGGCGTCCATCCGGGGCTCGCTCCACGTGCCCATGCACGAGCTCCCGGGCCGGGTCGACGAGCTGCGCGAGCTGGCCGGACGACCGGTGGTGGTGCTCTGCCACACCGGGGTCCGCAGCTACCACGCCGCCGCCTTCCTCGAGTCGGTGGGTATCCCCGCGGCCTCGCTCCGTGGCGGCATCGAGGCCTGGGCGGTGGACGTGGACCCCCGCGTGCCGAGGTACTGAGGCCCGTGCCGCGCCCGCCCCCCGGCCGCCGGCGCGAGCACCCCGCGCGCGACGTCTCCCACTCCCCCGGCCCGCGAGGACCCGGACCCTCCAGGGAGCAGAGGGGCTCCCGGCGTCGCGGCGACCGACCGAGATCGACCGGAGGCGAGGTCGACGAAGGAGGACAGCCCGGGAAGGCCGACCGTCCCGATCGACCGCTGCGGGAGGACCTCGTCATCCAGGCCGCGCTGGAGGCGTACGGCGCCATCCGTCACGAGGGCTGGCTCGCCGATCGCGGGCTCGACCACGTCCTCCGGGTGAAGCGCCACCTCTATTCCAACGAGCGCCGGGCGGTCGCCGAGCGCGTCTACGCCCTGCTCCGGCGTCAGCGCACGGTCGACGCGCTCCTCGAGCGAACGGGGGCCTCCCTCGCGCAGCGCTCCACCACCGAGCAGGACCTGCTCCGCCTCGCCACCTCGCGGGTGCTCCACGGAGAGTCCGCCGAGCGGGTGGCCCGGACCAGCGGGCTCCACCCTGACGAGGCGAGGCTCCTCGAGGCGCTGCCCGCCGCTGCCGCCGCCCTCCAGGCCCTCCCCCGCCCCGAGCGCTTCGCCCTCGACGCCTCGCTCCCGGACTTCCTCGCCGCCCGGTTCCTCCGCCAGTTCGGGGACCGTGCCGAGGCCGAGGCCGCGGCGATGAACGAACGGGCTCCGCTCACCGCTCGGGTGAATCCGTTGAAGACCACCCGCGAGGCGCTCCGGGAGCGGCTCCGCGCCGAGGGGGTCGAGGCCCGCGAGACCCCGCTCTCGCCGCTGGGCCTGTTCCTCGAGACGCGGTTGAACGCCTTCTCCCTTCCCAGCTTTCGCGATGGGCTCTTCGAGCTGCAGGACGAGGGCAGCCAGCTCCTCGGGCTCCTGGTCGACGCGCCGCCCACCCGGGTGGTCGACGCCTGCGCCGGCGCGGGCGGCAAGACCCTCCAGCTCGCGGCGCAGATGCGCAACCGCGGCGAGCTCTTCGCCCTCGACGTCGACGCCCGGCGGCTGGAGGAGCTGAAGCGCCGGGCCCGGCGCGCCGGGGTGCACAACGTCCGGATCCGGCCGCTCCCTGCGAGCGGCCCGGACGTCGCGCCGGCGCTTGCCGACCTGATGGAGCGCGCAGACCGGGTGCTGGTCGACGCCCCCTGCAGCGGCAGCGGGACGTTCCGCCGCAAGCCCGATGCTCGCTACCGCCTCACCGAGGCGATGCTGGGCCAGCACGTGGAGCGACAGCGCCTGCTGCTCGCCCAGTTCGCACCGCTGGTCCGCCCCGGCGGTCGTCTGGTCTACGGGACGTGCAGCGTCCTCCAGGAGGAGAACGAGGGAGTGGTGGCGTGGTTCCTGGAGCGCCACCCGGAGTTCCGACCCGTGCCGCCAGCGGACCGCCTCGGCCCGGAGCTCGGGGCCCGCGTCAGCGACGGCGACTTCCTCCGCCTCTCGCCCGGGCGGCACGGGACCGACGGCTTCTTCGGGGCAATCCTCCTCCGCGGACGCTGAGCCCGATCGCTGGCGCGCCCCCGCGCGCTTCCGCGGGCGTCCCCCCGGTGGGGGGTTCGGCAGGCCCGGCGGTATGGGTCCGGCAGTTTCTGGTAGAGGGGTGCGAATGACCGAAGCGGTCCGCTACCGCGTCTCGATGTCCCGACCTCACTCGCACCTGTTCGAGGTCGAGGCCCAGTTCCCGCCCGCCGACACGCTGGATCTGGTGCTGCCGGTCTGGACCCCGGGCAGCTACCTGGTCCGCGAGTACGCCCGGCACGTCCAGGAGCTCACGGCATCGGACGAGCGCGGGGATCGCCTCCCGATCGAGCGGGTGGACAAGCGCACCTGGCGGTTGCGGCCACATGGCCGGCCGGCGCGGGTGCGCTACTGCGTGTACGCCAACGAGCTCACCGTCCGGACCAGCCACCTCGACGGGACCCACGGCTTCTTCAACGGGGCCACGCTCTTCCTCTACGCCGAGGCCCTCCGGGACCGCTCGCACCATCTCGCGGTCGACGCGCCGCCGGGCTGGAGCGTCTTCACCGCGCTGGAGCGCACCGACGGGGGCTGGCAGGCACCGAGCTACGACGTGCTGGTGGACAGCCCGGTGGAGATTGGCCCTCACCGGCCGATCCGCTTCGAGGCCGGCGGAGTGCCCCACGAGGTGGTGGTCTGGGGAGGAACGGTCGATGGGAGCAAGCTCGCCGCCGACCTCGCCGCGGTGTGCGATGCCGAGGCCGCGCTCTGGGGCGGGCTCCCGATGCCGCGCTACCTCTTCCTCCTCTACCTGGTGGACAAGGGTCGAGGCGGCCTGGAGCATGGGGCCTCCACCGCGCTCATCTACCCCCGGGCGCAGATCTCCACCTCCAAGGGATGGGAGGACTTCCTCACCCTCGCCGCGCACGAGTACTTCCACCTCTGGAACGTGAAGCGGCTGAAGCCGCGCGCCTTCGTTCCCTTCGACTACGCGGGCGAGAACTACACCCGGCTGCTCTGGGCGTTCGAGGGCATCACCTCCTACTACGACAATCTCCTGGTGCGCCGCGCCGGCCGGATGAGCCCGGCCAGGTACCTGGTGCGCCTCGGTGAGGCGTTCTCCGCGCTCGCCGCGACTCCGGGGCGGCGGGTGCAGACGCTCGAGGAGGCCTCGCTCACCGCCTGGGTGAAGTACTACCGCCAGGACGAGCACAGCCCCAATAGCGCGGTCTCGTACTACCTGAAGGGCGAGCTGGTGGCGCTGTGCCTTGATCTCGAGCTCCGCCGCCGCACCCGCGACGCGCGGAGCCTCGACGACGTGATGCGGCTGCTCTGGAGCCGCCACGGCGACGGAACCGGCGTGCCGGAGGAGGGCGTCGAGGCGGCGGCATCCGAGGTCGCCGGCTCGGATCTCAGACCCTTCTTCGACCGTGCGCTGCGCAGCACCGACGAGCTGGACACCTCCATGCTGGAGCACGTGGGGCTCCGGCTCCGCAGCCGCATCCGCGAGTCGGTGGGTGACAAGGGGGGCACGCCGCCCCGCCTGAAGGAAGGCGACACCCGGGCGCGGGGCTGGACCGGCGTCGTCGCCCGAGGCAGCACCATCGCCAGCGTCCTCGAAGGCTCTCCGGCTCAGGCGGCCGGCCTCTACCCGGACGACGAGGTCATCGCCATCGACGGGGTGAAGGGCGACGCCGCCGCCCTGGTCTCGCGCGCGGATGAGCGGATCCCCGGCGAGGTGCTCAAGGTCTCGGTGTTTCGGCGTGAGCTGCTGGTCGAGGTGCCGGTGACGCTGGAGCGCCGCCCCGAGGACGCGGTGTGGCTGGCGCCGGTCGAGTCGCCCTCCGACGCCCAGCGCGCCGCGTTCGAGCGGTGGGTCGGGGCGCCACTGGACAGTCCAGCCTGAGCGTCGCCCCGCCTGGCCCCGTGCTCCGGCGCACTGGCACCCGGAGACACTTCCAGGCTGTCGGTCCGCGCGTGTAGCGTTCGCTCCGTCACGATGTCCGATCTCGAGCGGTTCCTCGCGCAGCCCATCGGCCAGCTCCGGGAGCGCTTCCTCACCCGTGGACGTCCGGTTCCCGACGGGCTCCTCGAGGCGCTGGAGCGGGACGAGCGGCGGGCCGCACGGGAGCTGGCGCGCGCCATCCGCGCCCGGCGGGAGAAGAACCGCTCGGAGGGCCAGCGGCTTCGCAATCTGCTCCGCTTCGAGGTCGAGCTCTGGGAGGCGGGGCATCTGCACGTCGCCGGGGTCGACGAGGCGGGCATGGCGCCCCTGGCGGGGCCGGTGGTGGCGGCAGCGGTCATCCTCCCCAGGAGCTACCGGCTGCGGGGCATCGACGACAGCAAGGTGCTCGACGCCGAGACCCGCGAGCGGATGGCTGCCGAGCTGAAGCGCGACGCGGTGGCCTGGGCGGTGGGCGTCGCCGAGGTCGAGGAGATCGACCGGCTCAACATCTACCACGCCGGCCTCCTCGCGCTCCGCCGGGCGCTGCTCGGGCTGTCTCCAGCGCCGAGCTTCGTCCTGGTGGACGCCCGCCGCATCCCCGAGTGTCCGGTGCCACAGCGAGGCATCGTGCACGGGGATGCGCTCTCGCTCACCATCGCCGCGGCGTCGATCATCGCCAAGACCACCCGGGACGCCCAGATGGCCGATCTCGACGCCCGGTACCCGGGCTACGGCTTCGCCGCGCACAAGGGCTACCCCACGCCGCAGCACGAGACCGCGCTGCGCGCGCTCGGCGCCTGCCCCATCCATCGCCGGAGCTTCGCCCCGGTGCGCCAGGCGCTCGGGCTCGACCCCATCCAGGAGCTGCTCTTCGAGGCGCCGCCGGTTCCCCCGGAACCGTCCGGCCCGTGAGCCACGACGTCGACATCGACGCCTGGCTCTCGGCGGAGGGCTTCGATCTGCCCGACGGGAGGGCGGCGGCCCGCGATTCGCTCGAGGCGGCGGGCCTGACCCGTGCGGGCAAGGCCCGGATGAGCGCGGCGAAGGAGGGCCGCGCCCGGGCGGTGCTCGCCGAACGGCTGTTCAAGCACTGCGCGACCCCGGCCTGCGTGGCCGCCGCCTCGCGCTCGGGGAGGACGCCCGTGCGCACCGCCCACCGGATCGCCTGCGCCTCCTGTGGCGGCTCCGACAACCGCCGGGCGGAGGTGGCGCTGGTGACGGCCTGCGAGGGCGCCGGCATCCGCCGGCTGGCCATCGTCGGCGGCTCGCCCTCGGTGCGGGAGGAGCTGCGCGATTCGCTCTCGGGACGCCTCGAGCTCCGGCTGATCGACGGCACCGAGCGGCGCACCCTGGCCCAGGCCCGGCTCGATCTCGACTGGGCAGATCTGGTGCTGCTCTGGGGCGGATCGGAGCTCGACCACCGGGTCAGCACGCTCTACACCGGCGCGCCGCCGCCGCTCCGGCGGAAGCTGGTCCACACCTCGAAGCGGGGCATCGCCGCGCTGCTGGAGGCTGCGGTGGTGCACCTCTCACGCCATGGGTGATCGCCGGGCAGGGTTGCTCGGGCTGGGGCTGGTGCTGGCCGCGGCCGGCTGCAAGCCGACGTGGCCACGCTACGAGGCACCGGACGGGACGTTCAGCGCCGAGCTGCCGCCTCCCATCCGGGCCGAGGCCGAGCGAACGGAGGGCAACCAGCGGCTGCTCTCGATCGAGTCCCGCGGCACGGAGGACCAGGCGTTCCTGGTGCAGCGCCGCCGCCCCACCCCCGGACGGCGGCTCGATCCCCAGGGTGTGCTGGACGGCTTCTGCGCCGAGTTCGCCCGGGCGCGGGGCTACCAGATCGCCGCCGACGCGCGCGGGAAGCGCTCCGACGGGCGAGAGGCCCAGACCTGCGCGTTCCATGCCCAGGGGCTGGAGATCCGGATCCAGGTCGTCGCCGCGGGCCAGTGCGTGTACACCCTGATGGGCATGTGGCGCGGAGCAGCGCCGGACGTCGACCGGTTCCTCGACGGGTTCCGGGTGGCGAGGGACTGCGAGGCGGACGAGCGACCCTGAGGCGCTGACGCGCTTGACCTATCCACGTCGCTGGCCTCGGCCCAGGCCGCGGCAGGTGCGGTCGAGGGGGTGCGGCAGCAGCTCTTACTCGTCGTCCTTCCGCAGCGCGGCGAGGACGTTGAGGTCCTCGAGCGTGGTCGTGTCACCGGTGGTCTGCCGACCGGCGGCGACGTCCCGCAGCAGCCGGCGCATGATCTTCCCCGACCGGGTCTTGGGCAGTCCCTCGGCAAAGCGGATCTCGTCCGGACGGGCGATGGCCCCGATCTCCTTCGCCACGTGGGCCGCCAGTGCCTGCTTGATCGCCGCCGTCGGCTCGATGCCCTTCTTCAGGGTGACGAACGCCACCAGCGAGGTGCCCTTCAGCTCGTCCGGACGGCCCACCACCGCTGCCTCGGCCACCCGACCCTCGGACACCAGCGCGCTCTCGACCTCGGCGGTGCCGAGCCGGTGCCCGGCGACGTTCACCACGTCGTCGACCCGGCCCATCACCCAGAGATAGCCGTCCTTGTCGATTCGCGCGCCGTCACCGGTGAAGTAGATGCCGGGGATCTCGCTGAAGTACGTCTTCGCGTACCGGTCCGGATCTCCGTACAGGGTGCGGAGCATCGCCGGCCACGGCCGGGTAATGAACAGCTTGCCACCCGAGCCGAGCGGCACCGGCTTGCCGTCCTTGTCCAGCACCTCGGACTTGATCCCCGGCAGGGGCAGGGTGGCGCTCCCGGGCTTGGTGGGGGTCGCTCCGGGGAGCGGAGTGACCATGATTCCGCCGGTCTCGGTCTGCCACCACGTGTCGACGATGGGGCAGCGCCCGGCGCCGATCACCTCGCGGTACCAGATCCACGCCTCGGGATTGATCGGCTCACCCACCGTGCCCAGAAGGCGGAGGCTGGACATGTCGTGCTTCTTCGGGTGCTCGTCCCCGAGCCGCATGAACGCCCGGATCGCCGTGGGCGCGGTGTAGAGGATGGAGATCTTGTGCCGCTCGATCATGTCCCAGAAGCGGTCGGGCCCCGGAGTCGTCGGCGCGCCCTCGTACATGAAGGCCGTCGCATGGTTCATCATCGGGCCGTAGACCACGTAGCTGTGTCCGGTGACCCAGCCCACGTCCGCGGTGCACCAGTAGACGTCCTGGTCCTTGAGGTCGAACACCCACCGGGTGCTCAGCGAGACGTAGACGGAGTAGCCCCCGGTGGTGTGGAGCACCCCCTTCGGCTTCCCGGTCGAGCCCGAGGTGTAGAGGATGAACAGCGGGTGCTCGCTGTCCACCCACTCCGGCTCGCAGGTGGCCGGCTGCTTCGCCACCAGCTCGGACCACAGGACGTCCTTCTCACCCTTCGCCGGCGGCGTCTTTGCGGTGCGCTGGACGATGATCACCTTCTCCACCGTCGTCATCTCCGGAAGCGCCGCGTCCACGTTGGTCTTCAAGGGGACCGCCGCGCCCTTCCGCCATCCACCGTCGGAGGTGATGACCACCTTCGCCCCGGCGTCGTTCATCCGTTCCCGGAGCGCCTCGGACGAGAATCCGCCGAACACCACCGAGTGCACCGCGCCGATCCGCGCGCAGGCCAGCATGGCGATCGCCACCTCGGGGATCATCGGCAGGTAGATGCCGACCCGGTCCCCCTTCTTGACACCGATCGACTTGAGCCCGTTCGCCAGCTTGCACACCTCGGAGTGCATCTCCCGGTAGGTGAGCTGGCGCTGGTCCCCGGGCTCACCCTCGAAGATCAGCGCCGTCTTGCCGCCGTGGGTGGCGAGGTGCCGGTCGAGGCAGTTGTAGGAGAGGTTGGTGGTCCCCCCGATGAACCACTTGGCGAACGGCGGCTTCCACTCCAGGACCTTCTGGAACGGCGTCTTCCAGAAGATCTCCTCCTTGCCGCGCGCGCCCCAGTACCCCTCCGGATCGCGCTCGGCGTGCGCAGCCAGCTCGCGGTACTGGTCCATCGACTTGATGTGCGCCCGACGCGAGAACTCGGGTGGGGGGGGGAAGACGCGGCCCTCGGTCAGGACCGAGGTGATCTCCGGGGAGGGTGAGTCGGCCATGGCGGCGCTCCTCTGCTCGTTCAGGGACAGACGCTTGCGGTGGTGCTCAAACTGGCCTCGTACTCGAACCAGGCCTGACAGATGCAAGTTTCGGGTCGGGGCGTGGAGGTGGTGATGCGGATCACCCCCGAGAAGAAGGTCGGGTCCATCGGGTTGGTGGTGGCGTCCAGGTGCACGTCCACCAGCTGAAGCTGACAGGACTGGCCCCCGATGGGCAGCAGGATGTTCGCCGCGGATCCGTCGGCGCTGAAAGCCTCCTGGTTGTAGGCGAACTGGCCGGCCATCGAGATGTCGAGCAGCTCGCCCTGGCTCGGAGAGGAGAAGCGGAAGTCGAGCTCCACCACGTTCCCCGAAATGGTCAGTCGTACCCCGAGGTTCGCTGCGGTTTCGGCGAGCAGCTGGCACTCGTCCCGGATGATTCCTGAGGGCCGCACGGGGTTCAGGGCATAGCACCCTTCCTCCTGGTCGTGCGTCCGCCCCCCACAGCCAATCCAGGAAGAGGCGAGGACCACCAGTGCCATCCGTGCATTCATCCGAGCGGACTGGTCAGTCTAGAGACGCAGCGGCAGGGCTTCAATCGGCACTCCGGCCGGGCCAGGCCGCTGGTAGGCTTCCCCCGGACCTCATGCGAGCCCTCCTCGCGCTGCTCGCCCTGGGCGTGCTCCTGACGGCCCACGAGCTGGCACATCTCCTCGCCGCGCGCGTCTTCGGCACCCGGGCGGTGGTCTTCTCCTTCGGGATCGGCCCCCCGCTGTTCGGTTTCCGCGCGCTCGGTCAGCGCTGGGCGCTGGGCGCGATTCCCTTCGGAGGCTGGCTGAGGCTGGAGGGCGAGAACCCTCACGACGCGGCGCGTGCCTCCGGCGTCCCGTTCGCGGCGCTCTCGGTCGGACGTCGGATGGCCATCTTCGCCGCCGGGCCGCTGGGGAGCTGGGCTCTGGCGGTGCTCCTGCTCGCCGGACTCTTCGCCGCGGGAACCCACCAGCCGATGGGCACGGCCGTGGGTGCGGTGGAGCCGGGGTCCCCAGCGGCGCGCGTCGGCTTTCGCCCCGGCGATCGCATCGTCTCGGTGGACGAGGAGCCGGTCCATGCGTGGTCCGAGCTGGTCGAGGCCCTGACCCGCAGCGAGGCCGGCGCGGCGGCGGTGACCGTCGCCCGCGGCACCGAGACGCTCACCCTCCAGGTCGAGCCCGAGCTCGACGCGGATGGACGGGCCCGCGTCGGCCTCCGGCAGCTCTACGCCTTCGAGCGCCTCCGGCCCACCCAGGCTCTCTGGCGGGCGGCACTGCACACCGGAGTGGTGCTGGAGCGCATCCTCCGCGAGGCCGGCGAGCTGCTCGCCCAGCCATGGGGGGGCTCGGCCCGGAACCACACCGCCGGGGCGCTGGTGTGGAGCGCTGCGGAGGCCGCTGGCAGCAGCGCCGACGCGCTGGTCCGCAGCCTGGCCGCGCTCTCGCTCGCGCTGGGGCTGTTCTTCCTCCTGCCCCTCCCGGCGCTCGACGGCGGGCGGATGCTGCTCACCCTCTGGGAGGGGGCGATGGGGCGCCCCGTCGACGGACGGGTGCAGACACTGCTGCAGACGGTGAGCCTCGTGGCTGCTGTGGCGGCGGTGGCCTGGCTCACCTACGGCGAGGTCCGACAGGTTCTGTCGATGAGCCTGGGGCGCTGAGCACCGGCCGGTGGGGAGGAAGCTCCGTTGTGCGTCCCACCCCGGGCGTGGCATGCCAGGGACGTGACCGACGCCGCACCCCGCTTTCCGCCGCAGATCCGCTACATCATCGGAAACGAGGCAGCCGAGCGCTTCAGCTTCTACGGGATGCGGAACATCCTCACGGTGTTCCTCGTCGACTACCTCCTGACCCGCCACACCGGGAACCGGGGCGATCAGGCGCAGGCGGTGTTCCACACCTTCGTGATGGGGGTGTTCCTCTTTCCGCTCCTCGGGGGCGTGCTCGCCGACTGGTGGTGGGGGAAGTACCGGACCGTGCTCTGGCTCAGCCTGGTGTACGTGGCCGGACACGCCTGCCTGGCCTTCTTCGAGGACAGCGAGCCGGGCTTCTACACCGGCCTCTTCCTGATCGCCCTCGGCTCGGGCGGCATCAAGCCCTGCGTGGCGTCCTTCGTCGGCGATCAGTTCACCGTCGCCAACCGCTCGCTGGTGCCGAAGGTGTTCGGCTGGTTCTACTGGTCGATCAACCTCGGCAGCTTCTTCGCCTCGGCCACCATCCCCAAGGTGCTGGAGCACTTCGGTCCGCGCGTCGCCTTCGGCATTCCCGGCGTGCTGATGGCCATCGCCACGCTCGTCTTCTGGGCGGGCCGCAAGCTCTACGTGCGGGTACCTCCCAGGGAGCCCGACCGGAACGCCTTCCTCTTCGTCCTGCTCTCGGGGCTCTTCGGGAAGGCGCCGGGCGGCTTCTGGGAACGCGCCCGCGCCGCGCATCCCCTCGAGGCAGTGGAGGGCGCGCGCGCGGTGCTGGGGGTGGCGAGCATCTTCGCCATGATTCCTCTCTTCTGGGCCTGCTTCGACCAGAAGGCCTCCCTCTGGGTGCTCCAGGCGCGGAGCCTGGACCTCCAGGTGGGCTCGATGACCCTCGCCCCCAGCCAGCTCCAGGCGGTGAATCCGCTGCTGATCCTGCTGCTCGTCCCCCTCACCACCTACGGGCTCTATCCCTGGCTCGAGCGCCGGGGCCTCCGTTTCACTCCGCTGCGGCGGATCGGAACCGGGCTGGTGCTCACCGCGACCTCCTTCGTCGGGGTGGCGCTCATCCAGCGCGCGCTCGAGTCCGGGAGCCGTCCCTCCGTGCTCTGGCAGGTGGGGCCCTACCTGGTGCTGACCCTCTCGGAGATCCTGGTGTCCATCACCGGGCTGGAGTTCGCCTACACCCAGGCGCCGATCCGGATGAAGGGGACCATCATGAGCCTCTGGCTGCTCACCACCTTCGTCGGAAACTTCGTGGTGGTGGTGGTGAAGAAGCTCGGGCTGGTCCACGGCACGGTGGAGTTCCTCTTCTGGGCCGGCCTCACCTACCTGGCCGCGCTGGGCTTTGCGCTCATCGCCCGCCACTACGTGGTGCGAGACCACTATCTCCCCGACTCGACGCAGCCCGCCCCGGCCGCGGCGGTGCCGGGCGCGGCGGCTCGACTGGCCTAGAGTGCCTCAGAACGACACGCCGATCGACGCCACGAAGAACTCGTCGATGCCGCCCGGCTGGAACCAGTATGCGGTCAGGTCGAGCTTCCAGAACGTCACTCCCAGCAGCGGGCCGAGCACCACCTCGCGGGCGGTGTGGAAGACCCGCGTACGCTGGACGACCATCCCGGCGCGGAGCCACTCCCATGGCCGGACGTCCAGCTCGGACCAGACGTAGACGAAGCCGCCGGTGCCCCCCTGGATGTCGGTGACCCATTCCCCCTGTGAGCTGAAGGACAGCGGGCCCCAGCCGAGCGCCAGCTCCAGCCCGAGGATGGGCCCGCCCGCGTCGCCGAACATGCAGCCGAGGATCGGGGTGAGCTGGAGCTTGACCGTCTCTCCGAACTCGAAGTTCCAGCCAAGGAAGGCCGACGCGGTCCTCAGCGCCTCGTAGTTGTACCGGGCCTCGAGATGCAGGGGCCCGTGGTCCGCAGTGGCGGTGACCAGGCCGAAGTTCTGCTCGTCGTGGATGAAGTACCAGGAGAGGGAGGCCCCGAGAGCCCATGGCGCAGCCTCCTCTCGTGGCGCCGCCCCCTGGGCGAGGGACGCGGCCGGAAGCAGCAGGACCAGCAGCACCCACCAACGTCCTTTGGCCCAGCGACTCATCCGCCCAGCGCCGAGACCGCTCCGACCAGCACCACCCCGATGCCGAGCATCGCCAGGCCGACGGGCACCGGGCGCAATCCCGCGTACCGGCCCACCGCGAACCCGCTGAGGAAGAGCAGGGCCAGCGAGAGCGCGCGGGAGATCACCATCGCCAGGGTGACGTCGTGAACCAGGAGGAAGGGCAGCGCCACCGGGAAGGTGCTGGCCACGACCAGGAGGAACACCCCGAGCGCGCCGAGCAGATCATCGCGGTGCACGCCCGGACGGGCCGGAAGGTCGGGGTGCCCGATGATCTTCTGCCGCAGCCCCTCGAGCTCCGTCGCGCCCAGCGTTCCGACGAAGGGCTCGGGGAGAACCTCGGTGAGCAGCGCGCCGGCCGCGGCCGGATCCGCGTGCTCCCGGAGCGCCCGGGCGAGGAGCGAGCGACGGCCGCGCTCGAAGACCGTGTTGAGGACGTACATCACCGCGTCCACCAGGCCCCAGGCGATGTTGCAGGCCAGGGTGCTGACGAAGAGCGCCCGGGTCTCGTGCGCCGTGGCGTGCGCCACGCTCAGCGCGCCGGTGATGGTCAGCGCCATGATGAGCCCGAAGAGGACCTCGGACGCGCGCTCGAAGGGGCTGAGCACGCCTCGGATGACCTGCCGCGGGGGCTTCCGGCTCTTCACGCGCACCCTCCCCTCCGGGTCCTCCGGGGGCATTCGTCGAGCTGGGGGAGGTCCCATTTGCGCCGCCACGGGCCGGCGCCTTCCATGAGACCTTGGTCCGATGGCCGGGGTGGGCGCTCCCTGGGAGCTTCAGGCGTTCCCGGAACCTCGAGGGACAGGAGAGGACTTCGATGAGCGTGCGAAGAAGCGTGATTCTCGGAGCGTGTCTTGCCGCGAGCCTGGTGGCCGCCCAATCGCCGCCACCCGCCCCGGCCCCTGCAAAGCCGGCGGCCCCGCCGGCCGGCCAGCCGGCACCGGCGGCGGCAGCACCCGCGGCGGGCCCCGCTGCGACCGCCCCCCCGGTGGTCGCAGTGAAGGCGGGCTCCCCCTGCAAGCAGGACGTCGAGTCGTTCTGTGCGGACGTTCAGCCGGGTTCGGGCCGGGTGTACCGCTGCCTGGCCGAGCACGAGGGTGAGCTCTCCAACAGCTGCCGCGCACGGCTCGCCGAGGTCCGTGCGGGCGGCGCCGAATGCAAGGAGGACATCGCCAAGTTCTGCGCCGACATCCCACACGCCAAGGGCAAGCTCGCGGAGTGCCTCACCCAGCACCACGACGAGCTGAGCGAGGCATGCAAGGCCCTGTCCTCGGCTGCCAAGTCCGCGGCGAAGCCCGCGCCGGCGGCGGCTCCCGCTGCAGCTCCAGCCGCGGCGCCCGCTGCAGCTCCGGCCGCCGCTCCGGCGGCAGCCCCAGCCGCGACGCCAGCGCCCGCGCCGGCCCCGCCCGCGAAGAAGTGAGCGGGGACCCCGAGACCTAGGGCCCCAGGCCGACCCACTCCTCGCCGTCCTCGAATTGCTCCTTCTTCCAGATGGGGACGTCGGCCTTGAGCCGCTCGATGGCGTGCCGGCAGCCCTCGAACGCCGCCGCGCGGTGCGGGGCGGACACGGCGATGACCACGGCTGCGTCGCCCGGGACCAGGGTCCCCACCCGGTGCACGATGGCCGCGCGGCTGCCCGGCCATCGCGCCTCGATCTCCCGGCCGATGGCGGCCATGGAGCGCTCGGCCATCCCGGGGTAGGCCTCGTAGCCGAGGGCGCGGACCCTTCGCCCGCGGGTCTCGGAGCGCACCGTGCCAGTGAAGGTGACCAGCCCTCCGCGCTCGGGTCCTCCGACGGCGCGCACCACCTCCTCCAGCTCGAGCGGCGCATCCGACAGCCGGAAGCAGTCCGAGCCACCCGCCACCGGGGGCACCAGCGCCACCTCGGCCCGGTCCGGGACCGGGGCGTCCAGCGACTGGAACTCCTGGTTCACCGCGACCCGGAGGTGGGGAAGCAGCGGCCGCAGCTCCGGGTGGCGGGCCGAGAGCTGCTCCAGCAGCTGCCGCACCGGGCCACCCGCCCACTCCACCGTCTCCTGCGCCGTTCCGGCGCGCTCCCGGGCCGCGGCGAAGTAGAGGACGGTGAGCGCCACCCTAGAACTCGAAACCGAGCCCGAAGGTGAAGTAGCGGGCCGAGAGGTTCAGGCCGACCTTCCCGAAGTCGTCGAGCTTGTCGTAGTTGTACTCGGCGAAGATGTAGGTGTGGCGGATGCCGGTGTCCGTGTGCATGTCCTTCGCCATCTGGGTCGAGAGCACGTCGAGGATGAATGCCAGTCCGACGGTGAAGCCATAGCCCCACTTGAGGCCCGAGCCGGTTTGCCCGTTCACCACCTCGGTGGTTCCGCCCTTCGTCACCCGCCACGGCGTCGCGAGGAGCGCGAGCTTGACGTAGGGGACGAAGGGAATCCGCCACCTGGACCAGGTGACGTCGAACCGGTACGCCACCGGGAGCCGGAGCGGGAAGATGAGCAGCGCCGTCTTCTCGGTGGAGGGCTGTCCGTTGTTCGCGTCGTTGGTGACGAGGATCGCCGGGGCGTACAACTCGGAATAGCCGGCCGCGAAGCCGACGCTGACCGCTCCGTAGCCGTGCCAGGCGATGAAGTCGATCTCCCCACCGCCGAACAGCATGCTCTTGTTGCCGTAGATGGTCTGGTACGGGTTCGACGAGAGCCCTGGCTCGTCCCCCACCCGAGGAACGAGCGTCCCCATCTTCAGCTCGAAGAGGAAGCCGATGGGCGGCTCCGGCGGCGGCGGCGGCTGGATCTGCACCACCGTCTGCGCCGAGGCCGCCGACGCTCCGAGGAACAGCGCGAGGAACGCGGCCCTCACCGGCGCCTCCGGACCAGCGCTGCCAGCACGCCCAGCACGCCCAGGGCACCGAGCACGGAGGGAACGGCGGCGTCCGCCGAGCTGCAGCCGCCCAGCTCGTGCCCGCCCGCGTCCTTGTACTCTCCCCAGAAGCCGTTCGAGGCCTGAGGCGTCGCGGTCTGGGCGTCATTGTAGCCAGAGGGATTCTCCACCACGTCGATCGACTGGGCCTCGACGATGTACGTGACGCCGTTCTGCAGTCCGGTGATCGACTCGTTGGTCTTCTTGGCGTCGAGGTTCGCGGCCTGCCGCCAGGCCGGACCGGCATCCGCGGCGGGGGCCTCCGCGTACCGGATCTCGTACCGGAGGAGCGTCTCCCCCTGAGGGTCGAGCTGGACCACGATCTTCGAGTCCTGCGCGAGCAGGTTCATCCCGGGAGGAACGGGCGGCTTCGAGTCGTAGTTGAGGGTGAGGTTGGTCGAGGAGCCGAGCTGGCTGTCGCAGCTGGTGGCGCCTGGCGCGCGGTACTGGAGGTAGGCGCAGACCGCATTCTTGATGTCCTGCCCGTCGGGGCAGTTGCCGCCCAGCCCGGGGATGTCCCGTCGGCGCTGACTCGGCACCGTGCCACTTCCCGTGGCGAGGGTGGAGAGGTCGACCGTGTCGATCACGATGTCCTGGGTCCCACCGTCCGCTCCGGACGTGTTCGGCGCTCCGCTCGGGCACCCCGAGGCGTTGGTGACGAAGATCTGCATGTTGCCGCACGCGTTCGACGAGCTGAGGCCCGACGAGGTCCAGGTGACGGTGTACTGATCGTTGCCGTTGCACGACCCCTGGTTGAACGGGAGGGTCGTGAGATTGGTACCCGCGCCACCGAAGCCGAGGGTCACCGTCTGGGCCAGAGCCTGGCTCGACAGCACGAGCAGAACCAGTCCCGCACGAAGGGGGGTGGGCATCCGCCCGAGGGATAGCAAGGGTGGGGCCAGCTGTCGCGCCTCACACCCCGGGGGCACGAGCCGTGGCGGGAAGGTCAACGCGACAGGCGACCCGGGGTCCGTCTGTCAATTTGTCACAGGCGCACCGCTCACCAGCTTGGCCACCTCGAGGCAGAGCCGGGCGGTCGCGCCGGCGTTGTCGACGGCCGCGACCAGTTCCAGCGCGTCCGGGCTACCGGCAAAGGCGCGGATCCGGCCGACGTGGATGGCGTCGTCCGCGGTCACCAGCATCGGCATGGGGTAGACGCGCTCGGCCGGAGCATCGAGGACCTTCACGCCGGGCGCCGCCTGGAGCAGCTGCCGCGCCTCGGCGGGAGTCATCGCCCGCCCCAGGCGCGCATGCAAGAGCACCAGATCTCCATAGAACGTCGGCACCCACACCGCCGTCCCGTCGAGCGCCGGTGCCGAGCGGCCCCAGAGGAGCCCCGTCTCCGCGCGCCACGCCAGCTCCTCCAGCGTCGAGCCGCTGCCCTCGCTGAAGGGGCCCACCTGGGGCACGAGGTTGAAGCCCAGCCGGTGCGGGAAGTGCGCGGGCTCCAGCTCGCGCCCGGCGAGAAGCCCGGCGGTCTGCTGCTCCAGCTCGGCGACGCCATCCCTCCCCGCGGCGGAGGCGCAGATGAAGGCCGAGCAGTGCACCTCGCGCAGACCGGCCGCGGCGCGCAGCGGCTCGAGACAGCCGAGCACGACCTGGGTCACCGGCCCGGGCACCCGGAAGCGCCGCGCGCCCGGCACCCGGCCCAGGCCCGCCCCCGGCACGCGCGGAAACACCACCGGCGTCCGGAGGTCGGAGACGAAGGCCCGGCTGGTGTCCACCACCACCGCCCCGGCCGCCTCTGCCACCTGGGCCAGGGTCCGCGAGACGTCCGCCGGGGTGGCAAGGAGCGCCAGACGCGCGCCGCGCAGGGTGTCGGCGCTGGCGACCTCGACCTCGAGGGTCTGGTCACCGAAGGGAAGCTCCTCGCCCGCCGAGCGCTCCGAGGCCAGCAGCCGCACCCGGTCGGCCGGATGCCCGGACTGGGCCAGCGCGCCCACCAGCTCGCGCCCCACCACCCCGGTGGCCCCCACCACTGCCACCTCCCAGCTGCGGTCCATGGGTCAGGCCTCCTCGCCGCGGATGCGTGCCCCGGGCGCCGGGCCGGGGAGCGGCGGGAACCTCGGGTTTCGCTCGGCCTCCGACGCGCGGACGTAGTGCGGCTCGAGGGCAGAGAGGGTCTGCAGGTCGAACGCCGGAAGCTCGCCGGCGAGCCTCGCCACCGCCCACGCCGAGGGGATGTCGGGCGTCTCCAGCAGGCGCACCTCCGGGATGCCCGCGGCCAGCAGCGCCTCGCGCCCCTCGTGAACAGCAGGTCCGAGCACGCGCGCGGTCGGCTCCGAGGCGAGCCACCGGCCGAGGTCGGCCTCGGTGCAGGCCTCTTCGGCGGCGAGCGCCTCGACCTGCTCGCCGGTGCGGCGGTAGCGGCCGAGGTACAGCTCCCCCCGGCGTGCGACCGCCACCGCGCCGAGCGGGATGGCCTCGGGTCCTTCCAGCGCGAGCGCGGCGAGCGAGGACGCGCCAGTGACTGGGACACGACGGGCGTAGGCGAGCCCCTTCACCGTGGCCAGACCGATGCGGAGCCCGGTGAAGCTCCCGGGCCCGAGGCCCACCACGAAGCCGCGCACGTCGGCCAGGGTGAGCCCCGCCCTGGCGAGCAGCGCCAGCAGCGCCCCGGGCAGCAGGTCGCTCATCCTCGCCGGCGGACCGAGGCGCTCCGCCGCGAGCGGCGCGGGGTCACCCTGCCGCCCGACGGCGACCGAGAGGGTGAAGGTGGAGCTGTCGAGCGCGACGATCATCCAGGGGAGGGGGTGCTTTGCGCGCTCCGCCGGGCGGACGCAACCCTCGATCGCCCACCGAGGGCCCCGGCCGCCTGGGGGGGCCTCGTGGATCCAGCCACTTACGTCGGCAGCTCGGGGCCGGACCCGGCCTGCTCCGCGCTCCCGCCGCAGCGGTCGAGGCGAACGCGGGCGACGCCGCGCCCCTGCATCCCCAGAGCGCGGGCGGCCGTCTCCGACACGTCGACGATCCGGTTGCCCGCGTAGGGACCGCGATCGTTCACCCGGACCTCCACCACCCGCCCGTTCTCGAGGTTGGTGACCCGCAGGCACGTCCCGAAGGGCAAGGTCCGGTGGGCGGCGGTCAGCATTCCGGGCCTCAGCACCTCGCCGCTGGCCGTCGTCCGGCCGTACAGCCCGGGCCCGTACCAGGACGCCTCACCCTCCTCGCTGGCGCCGTCCGGCCGGAGATTCCTCGCGCACCCCAACACCACCAGCAGCAGCAGGCAGGTCCGCGGCACGCGCAGCCTGCCCGCGGGGGATGCCCGAGGCCTCAGCGGGTGAGGTCGTTCACGCAGACCAGGACCATGAGGACGATCAGCGCCACGATGCCCACCGCGTTGGCGATCTCCCTCGCCCGCATGGGGATGGGTCGACGCCGCACCGCCTCCCACCCGGCGGAGAGCAGCTGGAAGCCGTCCAGCGCCGGGATGGGCACCAGGTTGATGAGCCCCAGGTTCACCGAGATGAGCGCCATGAGGTTCAGGAAGTAGTCGAGCCCCGCCTGCGCCGCCTTCCCGGCGATGCCGTAGATCATGATCGGCCCGCCGACGTTCTTCAGCGACACCTGGCCGGTCACCAGCTTCGCCAGCCCGGTCGCGGTGTCGGCGACCGCCTCACCCAGCCGGTGGGCCGCGGTCAGCAGCGCCAGCCCGGGCCCCACCCGCACCTTGGCATCGGACCCCTTGTCGCCGGGAGACCCGGACTCGAAACGAATGCCCAGCTCGAACGCCTCGCCGTCGCCGCCGGCACCGTCACCCGCGGCCTTCGCCGGACGCATCCGCACCTCGGCCTCATGTGGCGTGCCGTCGTGGATCCAGGCGAGCCGGAAGGGCCGATCCTTCAGCTCGGCGAGCCGGCGGAAGAGCTGCTCCCGCGAGCGAATCTGCTTTCCATCGATGGCCTCGAGGCGGTCTCCCCGGGCGATGCCCGCGTCGGCGGCCGCGCTCCCGGGCAGCACCCGGCCCACGTAGAGGAGCGAGTACACGTCCGCCGGCTCGAGGCCGAAGGCCGCCATGCCCGTGCCGTCCTGCCGCGGCACCCGCACCGTCTCCACCTGGGGCACGCTCGCCTCGAGCCCGGGCACGTCGGCGGGCACGCGGCGGAGGATCTGCAGGGTCAGCTCCGGGCCGGTCGCGGCGGTGACCTCCCGCTCGAGCGCGGGCAGGTCCGCCACCGGGTGTGCGTTCACCGAGAGCACCCGGTCGAGCGTCTGGACTCCGGCGCGCCCGGCGGGACCTCCCGGTCGGACCGCGACCACCGGGGGCGCGCGGTTCGGGGCGATGCCGATCAGCCCACGGTTGCGGCTGGCCCCCTCCGCCGACGGCGTCACCACCAGCTTCACCGGCCGCCCGTCACGCTGGACCACCACCGGGATGCGCCGGCCGGCCTTCCCCACCAGCGCCCACTGCATCTCCTCCAGCGAGCGTACCGGCCGCCCGTCCACCTCGGTGACGACATCGCCCACCCGGATGCCCGCCTCGTCCGCCGGCATCCCGGGGATCACCCGGAGCACCGCCGTGGACGGCTGCGGGTAGCTGACGATGACCACGAAGAAGATGAGCAGCGGGAAGATGAGGTTGAATGCCGGCCCGGCGGCGACGATCAGCATTCGCTTCCACGGCGCCTGCGCCAGGTAGCTGCGGGCCTCGTCCTCCGGGGTGGCGTCCTCCCCCGGCATCTCGCCCGCCATCTTCACGTAGCCCCCGAGAGGCAGCGCGGCGATGCGGTATTCGGTCTCCCCGCGGGTGAAGCTGAACAGCGGCGGGCCGAAGCCGATCGAGAAGCGCAGGACCTTCACTCCCAGCAACTTGGCAAAGAGGAAGTGCCCGAGCTCGTGGACGAAGACGAGCGCCCCGAGCAGGAGCACGAACGCGGCCAGGTTCCGGAGGTCCATCCCTGGGGTCGGAAGTTAACCGCCGGGGGGCCAGGTCACAACGCGCCTGGAGGGGGACCGCCCAGAAGGCCGCGAACGGCCACCACGTACAGGTACACCGCCGGCGCATTGAACAGCAGGGCATCCACCCGGTCGAGCAACCCCCCGTGGCCCGGGATCAGGGTCCCGGAGTCCTTCACCCCGTGGGCGCGCTTGAGCAGCGACTCGCAGAGGTCCCCCAGCGGGCCGAGCACCCCACCGACCAGCCCGAGCACCAGGCAGTCGGTGGTGGTGAGCGCCGGGAACGCCACCCAGCGGGTGATGAACATGCCCCCCACCGAGCCCACTGCGCCGCCGGCGAAGCCCTCCCAGGTCTTGTTCGGGCTCACCGCCGGGTGGAGCTTGTGCCGCCCGAACAGCCGCCCGGCGAAGTACGCGCAGGTGTCGTTCGCCCAGGTGATGACCAGCGCGGAGATCACCCACTGGAGCCCTGCCGGACCCACCCGGAGCACGGCGATGGGACCCAGGCCCATCCCCCCGTACAGACATCCGGTGACCGCGTGCGCGGTGCGCGTCGGCGCGCGCTCCCGGTCGGGCGCGAACAGGCCCTGCACCGCGGCGGTGACGAACACCACCCAGAGGATCCACCCCGCGACGGCGGTGAAGCCGGCCGGGTGCGCCGCGGCGGCCAGGGGGATCAACGCCGCCCCGAGCACCGCCAGCGTCTCCACCACCCCCAGGCCGCGCTGGGTGATCAGCTCGTACTCCAGCGTGCAGGCGCCCGCTGCGGCCGAGACCAGCCCCGCGGTCCACCAGCCTCCGAGGACGAGGAGCGCCAGCACCGCCGGGAGGAGGAACAGGGCGGCGACGATGCGGACGACGAGGTTTCGGTTCTTCTCGTTCACTTGGGAAGCTGTGCCGAGGTGAGCCCGAACCGGCGCTCGCGATGCTGGTACTCCAGCACGGCCTCCAGGAATTGCCGAGCACGGAACTCGGGCCACAGCGTGTCCACGAAGATGAACTCGGCGTAGGCCGACTGCCAGAGCATGAAGTTGCTCACCCGCGTCTCGCCGCTGGTGCGAATGACCAGGTCCACCGGCGGGAGCCGTCCGGTCCAGAGCGCCGAGGCGAAGGTCTCGACGTCGATCGGGCCAGGGGGCAAGGTGCCGGCGCGGGCACGGCGGGCGAGCGCATCGGCCGCGGCGGCGATCTCCTCCTGTCCGCCGTAGCTCAGGGCCAGGGTGAGCACCATGCCTCGGTTCCGCGCCGAGGCCTCGCGCACCGCTTCCAGCGGGGCGCGGACGAAGCGCGGCAGCCGGTCCAGCTCGCCCACCGCGTCGAGGCGAATGCCGTTCTCGAGGATCTCCTGCCGCTCGGACTCGAGGTACTCGCGCAGCAGGTCCATCAACCCCGCCACCTCGTCCGCCGGGCGCGACCAGTTCTGCGCCGAGAAGGCGTAGAGCGTCAGCGCCTGCACGCCGATGCGGCGCGCGGTGCGGGTCACCTCGCGGACGCTGTTGCTCCCCTCGCGGTGTCCCTCCAGCCGGGGCAGACCCCTCTCCTCTGCCCAGCGGCCATTGCCATCCATGATGATGCCCACGTGCGCAGGCACGGGTCGCTCCCGGACCTGCATCTCCAGCGGGTCGCGCTCCACGGCCGGCGCCATCACAGCGGCGCACCGTATGCGAGCACGGCCGGAGCGTCCACGCAGAGCGTCATGCTCCGTCGTGGCCTCTCCAGAGCGCGATCCCACCGAGAAGCCCGGCGATGTTCGCCACCAGGTGGACCTCGGGCGGCATCGCGACGTCCAGGTGCTTGGCGTTCCCGCCTCCGAGGTAGAGCCGGCGCGGGTTGAAGATGGGCAGCACCTGGGCGACCACCCGGGCGACCCGGTGGTTCCACCGCTTCTTCCCCACCGCGGCGAGCGCACGGGCACCGACGTAGTCCTCGTACGTCCTTCGCTTCCGGAACGGGTGGTGGGCCAGCTCGATGTTCGGGACGTAGACCCCGTCGTTGAACAGCGCACAGCCCATCCCGGTGCCCAACGTCAGGAGCATCTCCACGCCGTGGCCCTCCACCACCCCGTAGCCCTGCAGCCCGGCGTCATTGAGGACCCGGGTCGGGCGACGGAAGCGGTCCTGCAGCGACCGCGCCAGGGGGTAGCCGGCCCAGTCCGGGTGGAGGTTGGGGGCCGTCCGGGTGGTGCCCTCCACCACCACCCCGGGGAACCCCACCGATACCCGCTCGAAGGGGCCCAGCGGCTCGACCAGGGCCCAGAGCGCCTGGAGGACCCGCCTGGGAGTGGCCGGGCGGGGTGTCTCCACCCGCACCCGCTCGGTCAGCGGCTCGCCGGTGGAGTCGAGGACCAATGCCTTCAGTCCGGTCCCTCCGACGTCGATGCAAAGGGTCCGCGGAGTGCGGGGTTTTGGCAGCTCGGGTGTGGCACGGGGCATGGGGGCCGACTCTAATGCTTCCGGATGCCACCCAAGGTCATCGGCCCCTACCGCGTCCTCGACACGCTCGGCAGTGGAGGCGCGGGGACCGTGTACCGCGCGCTCGACCGGCGCACGGGTGAACCGGTGGCGCTGAAACTGCTCTCCACCGGCCCGGCGCTGGATCCGCGCGCGGCGCGGCGGCTGGCCCGCGAGTTCGAGACCCTGGCCGAGCTGTCGCACCCCAACGTGGTGAAGGTCTTCGACACCGGAGTCCACCACGGCTACCCCTATCTGGCCATGGAGCTGGTGGAGGGGCTCACCCTCCGGAACTACCTCGAGCTCGACCTCAGCGGCGCGGGCACGCCGGTGATCCGCCCCGCAACGCGGACCGGCGACGAGCCCAGCGTGCCTTGGAACGACACCGACACCGGAGAGTTCGGCCCGGCGCCGTTCACCCTGAGCACCTTCGCCGAGGAACCGCCGAGCGAGGAGGTCTCGTACTCCACCGGCCCGGCGAGCGTCCGGGCCCTGGCCGACGCCGCGGACGAGCCGGACACGCAGGAGTCCCGCGAGGTGAGCGTGAGCGAGACGCTGCACGCGCCCCCCGTCGAGCAGGCCCCGGCGGAGCCGATGCCTCGCGCTCCGGACCTGACCGCGCTCAACCGGCCCGAGCGGACCGGTCGGCTGAAGGATGCCATGACCCAGCTGGCGAGCGCGCTCAGCTACATCCACGGCCACGGCCTGGTCCACCGCGACCTCAAGCCGAGCAACGTCATGGTCGACGAGGACCGGCTGGTGCGCCTGATGGATTTCGGGCTGGCCAAGTTCCTCGCCGACGACGGGGCGGTCACCGCCGACGGCCGGCTGGTGGGTACCTTCCGCTACATGGCGCCGGAGCAGATCCTCGGCGAGGGCCTCGATGCCCGCGCGGACCTCTACTCGCTGGGGGTGATCCTCTACGAGATGCTCACCGGCCGGACGCCGTTCGACGCCCGGACTCCACACGAGCTGTGGCAGAAGGTGCTGGAGACCGACGCGGCCCAGGTGGGCTCGATCAATCCCGGCGCCGACGCGGCCCTGGCGCGCATTGCGCACCGCCTCCTGCGGAAGGAGCCGGCCGAGCGGTTCCAGACCGCGGAGGAGGTCGCCGAGGCGCTCGCCGAGTGAGCGCCGGACGAAGGAGCCTCGAGGTCCCGCCGGACGCTGCCGGGATGCGGGTCGACGTCTGGCTGGCCGGCGCACTCGAGGTGTCCCGGGCGCGGGTGAAGGAGCTGCTCGAGCGAGGTGCGGTGCTCATCGGCGGACGGCCGCCGCGCAAGGGTGACCGCACCGTCGCCGGGACGCGGGTGGAGGTGACGCTGGAGAGCGAGGACCCGCGCCCGGTCGCGCAGCCCGAGCTCCCGCTTTCGATATTGCACCTCGACCCGCAGCTGGTGGCGGTGGACAAGCCCGCGGGCATGCCGAGCCATCCCCTCGAGCCCGGCGAGCGGGGCACGGTGGTGAATGCGCTGGTGGCGCGCTACCCAGAGTGCGCGGATGCATCCGCCGACCCACGCGAGGGCGGCCTGGTGCACCGGCTGGACACGCTCACCTCAGGCGCACTCCTCGCGGCCCGGACGCGCCAGGCCTGGCAGGCCGTCCGCGAGGCCTTCACCGGACGCCAGGTCGACAAGAGGTACCTTGCGGTCGTCAGCGGACCGGTGGCCGACGAGGGCGAGATCGACCTGCCGCTCCGACACCGCGGTGACCACGTCGAGCCGGCGCTGTCCGGTGGCGGACGCGAGGCGCTGACCGAGTTCCACGTCCTGGCGCGCTCCGGGGACGCGGCGCTGCTCGAGGTGCGGATCCACACCGGGGTGCTCCATCAGATCCGCGCGCACCTGGCGGCCATCGGCGCGCCGGTGCTCGGCGACACGGCGTACGGTGGACGCGCCCACCCCGGGCTCGACCGCTTCTTCCTCCACGCCGCACGGCTCGGCCTCGCACATCCGGTGACCGGATTGCGGGTGCAGATCTCCTCCCCGTTGCCGTCCGAGCTGCGGACGGTGCTCGGCGCGCTCGGCCTCGCCGGCGTCGACTGGGTGATCCTGCTGGGGGCGTAGCCCACTGCTCGGCCGCCGGATGGGTCCGCCGCGGTAGGGTGCCCCCCACTTGCATGCGAGCCATCGTCCACGTGGACATGGACGCCTTCTACGCGTCCGTCGAGCAGCGCGACCGACCCGAGCTCCGCGGCCGGCCGGTCATCGTGGGCGGTCATCCCCGCCGCGGGGTGGTGCTGGCCGCGAGCTACGAGGTGCGGCCCTTCGGTGTCCGGAGCGCCATCCCGATGGCCCGGGCGCTGGCGCTCGCGCCGGCCGCCATCGTCGTCCCGCCGCGGTTCTCTGCCTACGCCGAGGCCAGCGAGCAGGTGTTCTCCATCCTCGAGCGCTACACCCCCCTCATCGAGCCCCTCTCGCTCGACGAGGCCTTCCTCGACGTGACCGCCTCGCAGACGCTCTTCGGCTCGCCCGGGGAGATCGCCGGACGGCTCCGCCGGGAGATCTCCGCCGAGGTCGGCCTGCCGGCGTCGGCGGGCATCGCCTCGTGCAAGTTCGTGGCGAAGATTGCCTCGGACCTGGCCAAGCCCGACGGCCAGCGGGAGGTCCAGTCCGCGGACACGCGCAGCTTCCTGGCGGCGCTTCCCGTCAACCGGCTCTGGGGTGTGGGGCCCAAGCTCGAGGCTCGGCTCCACCAGCTCGGGCTGCGCCTGGTGGGCGACCTGGCCGCGCGCGACCCCGGGTGGCTCGCCGCGCGGCTGGGCGACGTGGGCACGCACCTGGCCGCGCTCGCCCGCGGAGAGGACGACCGGCCGGTGGTTCCGGACCGCAGCAGCAAGAGCATCGGGGCAGAGGACACGTTCGAGGAGGACGTGTCGGACCCGGAGATCCTCCGGATACGGCTGCACGCCCAGGCGCTCCGGGTCGGGCGGCGGCTGCGCAGGGCGGGGCTGCGCACCCGGGTGGTGCAGCTGAAGCTCAAGCTCGACGACTTCACCCTGCAGACGCGGCGCTGCACCCTCGACCGCCCCACCGACGACGGCCAGGAGCTGTACCGCCAGGCACTCGAGCTGCTGGAGCGCACCCCCTTGCCGCGGCCGGTGCGGCTGACCGGCGTGTCCGCGCAGGAGCTCGACCAGGCCGGGGAGGCCCAGCTCCCCCTCTTCGGCGAGCCCCCTCGCCGCTCGGAGGCCCTGAACCGGGCGCTGGATGCCATCGCCTCCCGCTTCGGTCGGGGCGCGGTCGCGCCCGCCGACGTGCTCTCGCTCGAGGCGGACGATCCGCTCGAGGAGGTCCGGGCCCGGGCGGGCGCCTCGCGCCTCGACGTCCCGGAGTGACGGTTCAGGCCGCCTCGCGGGGCCCGAGCGGGCCCTTCACCCCGAAGCGTGTCCGCAGCTCTTCCAGCCACTGGTCCTTGTGCCGGTAGCGGTGCCGCACCGTGTGCGCCCCCCGGGTCTCCATCCGGTACCGCTCGGTCACCGTGCTCCGCCCCCATGGCCGCGCGAGGGTGAAGACGGTGTGGTTGGTGAACGGGGAGTCGGGGCTCGTCTGGTGCCAGTGAAACATGCCCGCGAACTCCGACAGCGCCCGTGGACGCAACGACACCCGGTACAGCGGTCTCCAGTGGCCACGGACGATGCAGTGGTCGAGCTGCAGCTCCCCGCCGTCCGGGAAGAGCCGGTACGCGCCGCTCACGTCGCTCCGCTCGGCCGACGGCAGCGGCAGCGGGGTCCGGAACGAGTCGCCGTACCCCACGTCGACCAGGTAGTCCCCGCCATCGATCCGCACGTGAAGAGCGAGGTGGTCATACTCCGGGCCCCAGGCACGGGTCGGCTTGCGCCACACCTTGCCCGAGAGCAGGGCGACGTCGAAGCCCAGCCGCTCCAGCGCCCAGCCGAAGAGGCCGTTCAGCTCGTAACAGAAGCCCCCACGCCGGCGGCGGACGATCTTCTCCCAGGCGTGCCCGACGTCCAGGGCGAGCGGCACCCGCCAGTGGATGTCGAGGTTCTCGAACGCCACCGTGGTGAGACACCGCCTCTGGAGGCGGCGCAGGAACGGGAGCGACGGTCGCTCCCGCCGGACGGCGAGCAGCTCGAGGAAGGCCCCGAGGTCCGCCTCCCCGAGCGCGCTGGGGACGGTCGCGGGCGTCGCCCGAGAAGGCCCGAGGGGAGCTTCGAGGAAGGAGGGATGCAGCACGCGGAAACGCTCCAATTGGCGCGGAAAGGCGCTCGGCGCAACTTCAAGGCGTTGACTCGTGGCGTCAGGCCGCGGGCCCGCCTCCCCCCTCGCCGGAGGGCGGACCTTGGCGTGGCCCCCTCCTGCGACGGCGGCGCCGGCGGCGGCCACCCTCGGGCGGAGTGCCCGCGGCCGCTGGCATCGGGGCACCGCCCGCCTTCCAGGCCTCGAGCGCCTCGCGGTGCTCGCCGGTGGCCTCGACCGACAGCTCGAAGACGGTGAGCGACTCCTGGAACAGTGGATGGCGCCGGAAGCTCCCCAGCCCGCCCCGGCGCCGCCGCTTCCCGGACAGCGTCGCCTGCGCCAGGAGGATCATCCGGCACCGCTCGGCGATGCGCCTGGGAAGCCGGGCGGTGCGCACCAGCTCTTGAAGCAGGTCCTCGATGGCCGGGGGCACCGAGGGCCCCTCCTCGGCGGGCGTCCCCGACGGG
Organism: Myxococcaceae bacterium; assembly: GCA_035519675.1. GTDB lineage: Bacteria > Myxococcota > Myxococcia > Myxococcales > Myxococcaceae > RPRB01. The sequence goes on along the minus strand of DATIWB010000083.1, from coordinate 4,080 downwards.
GGCACCGCGTCGTCCGGGGACGCGCCGGACGCGGGGCTCGGGGCGGACGGACCGGGATCCGAGCGCAAGAGCGGGAGCAGGAGGGTGGCGAGGAGCACCGCGTCCTCGAGCACCGCCCCCGAGCGCACCCGCGCATCCAGCCGCTCGGAATGGGCCCGCAGCAGGGCTGCTCTCTCCGGACCGCGCTCCTTCAGCCAGGCATCCACCGGGGGGAGCAGGAACTTCAGCGCATCGAGCGCCGCCAGGAGGTTCAGCCCCCCGGCGCTGACCCCGCCGCGGAGGATGCGGAAGGTGTCCTCGAGGAGCCGGGGCGGCGCGCAGCGCGGGAGGTCCTCCACCGCGCCCTCCATCGCGGCGTAGGTGCGCGACTCGATGTCGAACTCCAGCCGGCAGGCGAAGCGGACCGCGCGGAGGATGCGGACCGGGTCCTCGCGCAGGCGGATCTCCGGGTCGCCGATGGTGCGGACCTCCCGGGACCTGAGGTCTCGGAGCCCCCCGACGAAGTCGATCACCCGGCCCCCGGCCACGTCGTAGAAGAGGCCATTGATGGTGAAGTCCCGACGGCGGGCGTCCTGCTCCGCGGTGCCGAAGACGTTGTCGTCGCTGATGAGGAGGTCGTCCTTCTCCTCGCCCTCGCCGGCCTCCGCGGTGTCCTCCAGCTCGCTGGGATTGGCGCGGAAGGTGGACACCTCCACGATCTTCCCGCCCTTGAAGTACACGTGCGCCAGCCGGAACCGCCGGCCGATGAGCCGGCAGTTGCGGAAGATGCCCCGCACCTCGCTGGGCACCGCGCTGGTGGCCACGTCGAAGTCCTTGGGGGTCCGGCCCACCAGCAGGTCGCGCACACACCCCCCGACGAAGTACGCCTGGTGCCCGTACTGCAGCAGTCGGTTCACCACCTTGAGCGCGTCCGGGTCCAGCTTGTCCGGGTCGATCTCCGGTGGGTGGTCGGCCGGGACCGGAGCCGTCGGATCGAGGTGGTCCGCGTCGCTCTCCCAGAGCGCGGGAGGGACCGGCTCGGGCTCCTTCTCGTCGTGCGGCGGCGGCGGCTCCGGGACCGGACCGGCGAGCGGGTCCACCCCCTCGTCGTCGTCCGCCTCCTCGTCCTCGTCCAGCTCCAGGGCGTCGGCGTCGAGTGCGGCCTCCGGGTCTCCGGGGTCCTGGGGCAAGGCGTCCTTGGAGCGTGCGGCGTTGGGATCGTCCGTCATCAGCGATTGACGCCCCGGTCGGAGCGGGCTTTGAAGGGCACGCGTCTATACCATGCGAACGCTCCTGACGGGCGCCACCGGACTCATCGGAGCAAACCTGGTCCGCACCCTCCTCCGGGCCGGCGAGCGTCCGCGCGTGCTGCTCACACCCGGTTCCGACGCCCGTCCCCTCGCCGGGCTGGATGTGGAGCGGGTGTCGGGGGACGTGCGCGACGCGCACTCGCTGGCCAGGGCGATGAAGGGGGTCCAGCGCGTGTTCCACGCCGCGGGCCATGTCCGGTTCGACGACGCGGGCCGACTGCTGCTCTGGACCATCAACGTCGAGGGCACGCGGCAGGTGCTCCAGGCAGCGCGCAGCGCCGGGGTGCGCCGGCTGGTGCACGTCTCCTCCAGCGTCGCGGTGGGGCACGGCACCCTCGACCGTCCCGCCACCGAGGAGGGACCCCCGCCCGAGCGCAGCACGCCCTACGCGGAGAGCAAGCGCGCCGCCGAGGAGGTGGCGCTCGGCGACTGGGGAGAGGTCCAGGTGGTGGTCTGCAACCCCACCTTCGTGGTCGGCCCGTACGGAACCGGCGCCACCAGCGCGGAGGTGGTCCGCCTGGTCGCCTCGGGCGTGGTGCTGGCCTACCCGCCCGGAGGAGCGAACTTCGTGAACGCCGACGACGTCGCGAGCGGCCTGGCGCTGGCCATGCGCACCGGCCAGCCCCGGACCCGCTACATCCTCGGAGGCGAGAACCTCACCCACCGCGAGTTCCTCGCCCAGGTCGCGGAGGAGTGTGGACAGCGCCCACCCGCCGTTGCCCTCCCTGGCTGGGCGGCGCGGGCGCTCGGACGCACCGGCGACGTGCTGGGAGCTCTGTCGTCGGCGCGGCTGGGCTGGGTGAACACGCCCTTCCTGCGACAGCTCTTCGAGCCCGCCTACGTGAGCTCGGCCCGGGCGGAGCGCACGCTCGGCTACCGCCCCCGGCCCGTGCGTCACGGCATCCGCGACGCGCTCCGCTGGTACCAGGAGGAGCAGCTGCTGCCGCGCGACCGGCCACTCACCCCGCGCGGGGTGCTGATCAGAAGCTGATCGGCCGCCGCACGACGTCGACCGTCGCGGTGGTCCCGTCGGCGCGGCGGACCTCGAGCCGGACCACCGTCCCCTCCTCGCCGCGGAGGCGCTGGATGGCGTCCACGAAGGCGAGCTCGGTCACGGCTTGCCCGTCGACCTTGAGCACGACGTCGCCCTGGTGGAGCCCTGCGGCGACCGCCCCGCCCGAGGCCATGAGATTTCCGAGCACCAGCCCGTCGTCCGCGCGCCCCACCACCGCGCCGATGCCCACCAGGTCCGTGGTGGGCGTCTGATCCATGGCCAGCGGGCGCAGGGCGACCTCGACCTCGGTCCTGCCGCGGGCCAGGGTGACGATGCGGCGGTTGTAGCGCTCCGCCTCCACCGAGATGCTCACCGGCGCGTCGGGGAGGCCTTCCAGCTCGAACCTGCCGTCGGGCGTGGTGAACGCCCCGGTGCGGACCAGCACCGAATCCTCGCCCGGGGAGGCCTCCACCGCCACGTGGGCGCCGGCCACCACCGCGCGGCTGCTCGCGTCCCGCACCACGCCTGCGAGCCGCCGGCCCGCGCGCAGCCGGAGGTCCTTCTCCACGCGGGCGCCGGGAGTGGCCGGAAGCTCCACCCGCACCCGCTCCGAGGGGCCGCTGTCCGCGGCGAGCGCCTGCAGCTCCCAGGGCCCCGCGCCGAGGCCACGGACCTCCCAGCGTCCTTCCGGGTCGACGATGGAGAGCGTGCGCACCGGGTCGGGACGCCGCAGCCGGACCAGCTGCAGGGCGAACGCCGTCGCCGGTCGACCATCGGTGCGCAGGACCCGCCCGGCGAGCACGCCTCCAGGCCGCACGGTGAGGACCACCTCGGCGTCGCCCGGCTCCGCCGCCACCCGGTCGGAGAGGAGCTCTCCGGCCCAGGCCTGTGCCCACCCGACCTGTTCGGGCACGGCCTCGAAGCGGAAGCGGCCCTGGGCATCGGTCCGCACCGGCGCTGGCAGCAGCGCGTTGCCGCCGCGTCCCCTCCCTCGTCCCGCACCGAGCGTCACCACTGCCTCGGGCACGCCCACCCCGCTCGCCTCCACCACCCGACCGCCGAGTCCCTTCTCCGCGGCGGCGTCGCCGGGCGCGGGCTTGAGCCGGAGGGTGAGGGTCCGGGTGCGTCCCCCGCCGCGGAGGACCTCGGTCGCGGGGTGAAACCCGGCCGCGCGGGCGACGAGCACCGCCTCCGGTGGCGACGGGCCGGCGAACGCCCCCTGTGCGTCGGTGGTCCACTGACGCTCCGGGCTCAGCAGTCCGGGCTGGACCCCCGGGACGCGGAGCACCACGGTGGCTCCGGCGATCGGCGCCCCCCCCTCGGCGGCCTCCACCCGGCCCCTCAGCTGGACCTCCGGCTCGAGCGGCACGACGAGCTCGGGCATCCCGGCGGGGGCGGGCGCCACCAGCCGGATGGGGCTCTGCCCCCACTCCGGGCCGAAGGGGACGTAGCCCTCGGCCTGCACGGCCGCCAGCTGGTGGGGGCCCGGGCGCGAGGGGATGAGGCGGAAGCGCCCGTCCGGCCCGGAGCGCACCGACACCGCTCCCTCGGGCGCGAAGAAGGTCACCTCCGCCCCGAGCACCGGCCGCCCGTCGTCGGCCGAGACGACGCGCCCGGTGAACGCAGGCAGCGCGGGCGCCGGCTCCCCGGCCGGGTGGACCGGGTTGGGCGACGCCGGGGTGCCCGGGCCGGTCGGTGCTGGAGGGCCGCCGGACGCGGAGGGGCGCGCCGAGGGGGCAGCGGCGCCGCTCGCCCCAGGGTCGGGTGGAGGCGTGCCGCGGCGGAGGAGGAGAAGCA
>DATIWB010000082.1:0-3771 GCA_035519675.1 Myxococcaceae bacterium | reverse complement strand
TCACCGTCCGGACCGTGTACGTCGGCGCCGACGCCGAGCTGGTGCGCGGCTTCATCACCACGCCGCTCGAGCGCGTCATCGCCTCCGCCGACGGCATCGAGTACATCGAGTCGGACAGCGCCCAGAACCTCTCCACCATCCGGGCCCGGTTGCGCATCAACCAGGACGCCACCAAGGCGCTCGCCGAGATCAGCTCCAAGGTGGACCAGGTGCGCGGCGATCTCCCGCCCGAGGCCCAGGTCCCCGTCCTCAACATCGAGTCGGCCGACAGCCAGTTCGCCTCGGCCTACCTCGCGTTCACGTCCGAGTTCCTGAAGCAGAACGAGATCACCGACTACCTGGTGCGGGTGGTCCAGCCGCGGCTGTCGGCGATCCCGGGCGTGCAGCGGGCCGACATCCTGGGTGGCCGCACCTTCGCGATGCGCATCTGGATGAAGCCCGATCGCATGGCGGCGCTCGACGTCTCGCCCGCCCAGGTCCGCCAGGCCCTGGCCGCCAACAACTACCTCTCCGCCGTGGGCCAGACGAAGGGGCAGCTCGTCCAGGTGAACCTCACCGCCAACACCGACCTCCGCTCGGTCCAGGAGTTCCAGCAGCTGGTGGTCCGGCAGCAGGGCGGGGCAACCGTGCGCCTGGGCGACGTGGCCGACGTCGTGCTCGGGGCCGAGGACGAGGACGTGGTGGTGAACGCCAGCGGCCAGACCGCGGTGTTCATCGGCGTGTGGCCGCTCCCGAACGCCAACTCCCTCGACGTCATCAACCGGGTGACGGACGAGATGGCGAAACTCCAGAAGGATCTGCCCGAACAGATCCAGGGAAAGGTCGCCTTCGACGCGACCTCTTACATCCGGAACGCCGTCAGCGAGGTGGAGAAGACCCTGGGGGACACGCTCCTCATCGTGGTGATCGTCATCTTCCTGTTCCTGGGCTCGTTCCGGTCGGTGCTCGTCCCGGTGGTGGCCATCCCGGTGTCGCTCATCGGCGCGGCGTTCCTCATGCAGGTGTTCGGGTTCACGGTGAACCTGCTCACCCTGCTCGCCGTCGTGCTGTCCGTCGGCCTGGTGGTCGACGACGCCATCGTGGTGGTCGAGAACGTCGAACGGCACCTGCGAGACGGGATGAAACCCTTCGACGCCGCCATCACCGGGGCGCGCGAGCTGGTCTCGCCCATCATCTCGATGACCATCACCCTGGCGGCGGTCTACACCCCCATCGCCTTCCAGGGGGGCCTGACCGGTTCGCTCTTCCGGGAGTTCGCGCTCACCCTCGCCGGCGCCGTGCTGCTCTCCGGCGTCGTGGCGCTCACGCTCTCGCCGGTCATGTCCTCCACGCTGCTGAAGGAGCACCGGGAGACGCGCTTCTCCGCGGTCGTGAACCGGGTATTCAACCGGCTCCGCGACACCTATGCCCGCCACCTCGCCTTCGTCCTCGACCACCGCCCCAAGGTCTACGTGGTCTGGGGAGTCGTGTCGGTGCTCGTGCTCCTCATGTTCCAGCAGGCCAGCAAGGGCAAGGAGCTGGCGCCGCTCGAGGACCAGGGCTTCCTCTTCGGGCTGGTCAACACCCCGGCCAACTCCACCATCGAGCAGACGGCCGCCTCGACCAAGGAGATCAACCGGCGGGTCTTCACCGTGCCCGAGTCGGCGTTCACCTTCCAGGTGACCTTCCCGGCCACCGGGTTCTGGGGCGTCGGCTTCCAGCCCTGGAAGGAGCGAAAGCGCAGCGCGTTCCAGATCCTGCCGGAGGTGCAGAAGAAGATCTCCACCATCCCGGGCGTCCAGACGTTCGCCGTCAACCCGCCGGTCCTGCCCGGCGGCGGCCTGTTCCCGGTCGAGGTGGTCATCGCCTCGACCGCGGACACGGCCGAGATCCTGTCGTTTGCCCAGCAGCTCCAGGCGAAGGCCATGGAGAGCAAGAAGTTCTACTTCCCGCCCCTCATCGACGTGAAGTTCGATCAGCCCCAGACCGAGATCGCGATCGATCGCGACAAGGTGGCCGAGCTGGGCCTGAACCTGGCCCAGGTGGGCCAGGACATGGCCGCGGCGGTGGGCGGCAACTTCGTGAACCGCTTCAGCGTGGCCGGGCGGAGCTACAAGGTCATCCCGCAGATCGTGCGGGCCGGGCGCCTCAATCCGGAGCAGCTCGGCGACATCTACGTCAGCGGTCCGAACGGGAAGCTGGTGGCGCTGTCGTCGATCGCCACGATGCACGACAAGGTCTCGGCGAGATCCTTGCCTCGCTTCCAGCAGCTCAACTCGGTGAAGCTCTCGGGCGTGTCCGGCGTCCCCCTCAACGAAGCGCTCAAGTTCTTCGAGGACGAGGGGAAGAAGATCCTGCCGCAGGGCTACTTCATCGACTACACGGGCGAGTCGCGCCAGCTGCGCACCGAGGGCGACAAGTTCCTGCCGGCGTTCATCCTCGCCGTGATCCTCATCTTCCTCGTCCTGGCGGCGCAATTCGACTCGTTCCGCGACCCCTTCGTGATCCTCGCCGGCTCGGTTCCGCTCGGCATGTTCGGCGCGCTCGTCGTCGTCTTCCTCAAGATGCCGAACCCGAACATGCCGTTCTTCACGGACGGGTGGACCACCACGCTCAACGTCTACTCGCAGGTGGGCATGGTCACCCTGGTGGGCCTGGTGTCGAAGAACGGCATCCTCATCGTGGAGTTCGCGAACCAGCTCCAGGCGGCCGGGAAGACCAAGCTCGAGGCGGTGAAGCAGGCCGCCCTGACCCGGCTCCGCCCCATCCTCATGACCAGCACCGCCACCATCGCCGGTCACTTCCCGTTGACGCTGGTCACCGGCCCGGGCGCGCACGCCCGCAACTCGATCGGCCTCGTCCTCGTGGCCGGCATGCTCGTGGGCACGGCGTTCACGCTGTTCTTCGTGCCCGCGATCTACATGCTCATCGCCCGGGACCGCCGCGGCATGGTCCGGGCGGTCACGCCGGTCCCGGAGGGCGCCCCCCAGGGCGAGCGCGTGCTGGGCTGACGCGGGACCCGAGACGTCCGGGAAGCACGAGGCCGGAGCCCCCGACCCCGGGGGCCCCGGCCTTCGCTTGCTGCTCCTCGCTGCGGCCCCCCGGCTGCTACATCCCCGGGAACGGGTAGGGCGTCGTCCCGGTGAAGTCGATCGTGGAGAAGTCGAGGTCGTTCGTGTCGTCGGCGAGGGTGGGAACGGCTCCGAACAGGGCATCGCAGGCACTGGCGTCGGTGCCGTTGGCCTCGTGCGACTGGCCCACGATGGTGGCGCCGGTGCCGTCCTCGGCCTTCATGAGCCAGTAGCTCTCCGCGACGCTGCTCGAGCCCTCCGCCGGAAGCGAATGGCAGGTCACGCCGACGATGTGGTCGATGCCGACGTCGGGGAGCTGGCCGCCCGTCATGAGCGCATCGGAGCGGCCGTGCACGTCGCCGGCGTTCGTGCGGTACCAGCGCGCCACGAGCTCCACGCTGGCCGACTTCGTGTCGGGGTTGGCCGGGCAGGCGAACACCATGTCGTCGTCGGCGAGCAGGCTGCCGCCCTTGCCCAGCTCGTGCAGGAACACGTAGTGCGAGGAACGCGGCGCGGCCCGGACCGGCGAGAACGCGTCGCTGTCCCAGACCACGTCCTTCGCGTCGGCCACCACCTTGCGGGTGCCGGCGAGCGACGAGAAGTCGAAGTCGAGCGTGCCGGCGATCTCCTGGCCGGTGACGGAGGCGATGGCCGTGAGGTCGACGTGGACGGTTCCGGCGCCCTCGCGGGCCGTGGCGGCCCCGGTGCGGTCGATCGTGCC
>DATIWB010000081.1:0-40553 GCA_035519675.1 Myxococcaceae bacterium | reverse complement strand
GCGGGGTGGATGATCAGCGAACGGGCGTCACCGATGTTGGCGAGCAGGCTGAAGAGCTTCACCCGGTCGATGAGCGCCTTGCCCGCCGCGAAGCCTCCCTTCACCCCGAAGGTGACCAGCCCACCGAAGCCGCCCTCGAGGTACTTCCTCGCCAGCGGATAGGCCGGGTCCTCCTCGAGGCCCGGGTAGCGCACCCAGGAGACGCGTGGGTCGTTCCGGAGCCAGCGCGCGGTTTTCAGCGCGTTCTCCGAGTGCCGCCGCACGCGGAGGTGCAGGGTGTCGAGCCCGGTGATGAAGGCGTGGGCGTTGAAGGGGCTCAGCGCCGGCCCGAGGTCACGGAGGAGCTCGATCCGCGCCTTGAGGATGAAGGAGATGTTGCCGAACGTCTCCCAGAGCTTCAGCCCGTGGTAGCCGGGGTTCGGCTCGGTGAACTCGGAGAACTTTCCGTTGTCCCAGGGGAAGTTCCCCGCGTCGACGATGAGCCCGCCGATGGCCTGGCCATGCCCGCCGATGTACTTGGTGGCCGAGTGGACGACGATGTTCGCCCCGTGCTCGATGGGTCGCAGCAGCGCCGGCGTGGTCGCGGTGCCGTCCACGACGAAGGGGATGCCGGCGTCCCGGGCGATCTTCCCCAGCTCCTCGAGGTGCGTGACGTCCAGCCGCGGGTTTCCGAGCGTCTCGGCGTACAGGACGCGCGTCCTGGGTCCGATGGCTGCGCGGATCCCGTCGAAGTCGGAGGCCTCGACGAACCTCGTCCGGATGCCGAGCCGCGGGAAGGTCACCTTGAAGAGGTTGTAGGTGCCGCCGTAGAGGCTGGAGGTGCTGACCAGCTCGTCGCCGGACTTCAGGATGGTGAGCAGGGCCAGGGTCTCGGCCGCCTGTCCCGAGGCCACTGCCAGCCCCGCCACGCCGCCCTCGAGCGCGGCGATGCGCTGCTCGAGGACGTCGTTGGTGGGGTTCATGATCCGGGTGTAGATGTTCCCGAATTCCTTCAGGGCGAAGAGCCGGGCGGCGTGGTCGGCGTCTTTGAAGCGGTAGCTGGTCGTCTGGTAGATGGGCACCGCCCGGGACCCGGTGGTGGGGTCGGGGGTGTAGCCGGCGTGGAGGGCCACGGTCTCCGGCTTGTAGTTGGGCTTCGGTTCCTCGCTCACGGGTGCTTCTCCTTCTGGTGGGTGCTGCCTGGTTGGGAGCTCGCGGGGCGTCCGGGCCCCGGGGCCGACCTGGCGGTCACCTCACGTCGGGAGAAGCGTCAGCGGGAGTCGTCGGAGGCTGCTGGACTCGAGGGACGACGCTTCGACCCGGGGAGGAGACCACCGTCTCCTGTCGGCCCCGGGCGTGCGCCCCTGATCGGTCGGGAGAGGAGGTCGGTCAACAACACCGACGACAACACTCCCCGGCGACGGAACGCCCGCCCGGGCCACGCATGTGCATGGGCCGCGCGGTAATTCGTCGCATCTGGGAAGTGCACTTCCTCACGGGCACGGACGGTAATGACCGCCCGCGTCGGGTGTCAAGCGCGGGTCCGCTTGCCCCGCGATTTCCACACCTTCGCCATCCAGGCCTCGACCTCCGAGGCCTCGCTGGGGAAGTCGGCGGAGAGGTTCCGCATCCCCCGGGGGGTGACCAGGACGTCGTCCTCGATGCGGACGCCGATGCCTCGGTAGCGGGCGGGCACGGTGAGGTCGTCGGTCTGGAAGTAGAGGCCCGGCTCCACGGTGAGCACCATCCCCGGCTTGAGCTGGCCGAACTTGTAGGTCTCGGCCCGCGCCTGGGCGCAGTCGTGCACGTCGAGCCCGAGCATGTGGCTCACGTTGTGGAGCGAGTAGCGCTTGTAGAACTGGTTCTGGTCCGCGAGCGCCTCGGCGGCGTCGTCGAGGATGCCGAGCCGCTCCAGCCCCTCGGCGAGCACCTTCATCGCCGCGCGGTTCGGGTCGAGGAAGTCCTTCCCCGGCTTCACCTGGGCGAAGGCCGCGGCCTGCGCGGCGTGGACCACCTGGTAGATTTCCCGCTGCTCGCGGCTGAAGCGTCCGGAGATCGGCAGGGTGCGGGTGATGTCCGCGGTGTAGAGGGTGTGCGCCTCCACGCCGGCGTCGAGGAGCAGCAGCGTCCCGGGGCGCAGCGCGCCCTCGTTCTTCACCCAGTGGAGGATGCAGGCATGCTCGCCGGCGGCGGCGATGGTGTTGTACCCGATGTCGTTCCCCTCCACCCGGGCGCGGAGGTTGAAGATGCCCTCCACCTCCCGCTCGTGCCGCGCGGTGCGCAGTCCGGCGATGACGTCCTCGAAGCCGCGCCTGGTCGAGGCGATGGCGGCCGACAGCTCCCGGATCTCCTGCGCGTCCTTGAGGAGCCGCATCTCGGAGAGCGCGGTGGCCAGCTCCTTGTCCCGCGGGGTCTCCTCGACCGCCCCGTCCACGGCGGGGCTCATCCCCCGGAGAACCCGGACCGGGCGGGTGGCCGGTCCACGCAGCGAGCCCAGCGCGCCGGGGAGCTCGGACAGGGCCCTGGCCTCGTGGACCTCGAATCGGGCCTGGCTCTGGGGCACCCCCAGGCGCGGGCCCACCCACAGCTCTCCCTTGATTCGGTCGGTGAAGAACGTCGAGTCACTCTTCCCGGGGTTGGGCTCGACGAAGAGCACGTCGCGGTGCCCGCCACCCTGCTCGGGGAGCATCATCAGCACGCAGTCCGGTTCGAGGTTCCCGGTCAGGTAGTAGAAGTCGGTGCCGGGGCGAAAGCGGTAGTAGGTGTCATTGGCCCGCACCTTCTCGTGCCCGGTGGGGACGAGCAGGGTCTCGCCGGGGAACAGCTTGGAGAGCGCTCGGCGGCGGGCGGCGAAGGCGGCGGCGTTCCGCAGCCTTGGCGGCATCCGGGTGCTGGCGGGCTTCCACTCGCGCACCATGAAATCGAGCAGCGCCGGGGGTGGCGCGGTGTCGTGGGTCGCCGGCTTCGCCGATGGCTCGGAGGTCACCGGCTCCGCGGTGCGGGAGCGCGCGGCGTCTGCGGGAGTGGTCGGGGGGTGCGCCATGGTGAAGGGCCTCCGGTCGGGGCGTGCGGACGCTACCGCCGGCGGGTTGCGAGGTACAGGTGAGTCCGCTGCTCAGCGTCGTCCGGTGGCCCAGCCGAGCGCAAAGGGGACGACGGTCTCGGTGCGGAGCGTCCGGGAGCCGAAACCCAGTGGTCGGAACCCGTGCGCCTCGAGCAGCGTTCGCTCGAACGGCACCCATCCGCCCTCGGGTCCGATGGCCAGCGCCAGACGTCCCTCGGGCGAGGGGCTGCGGGGCCCGGCGTCCCCGGGGTGCAGGAGCCAGCGCTCGCCCGGGCCGAGGAGCGAATCCATCCGGTCCTCGACGAAGGGGCGGAAGCGCGCCTCGACCAGCACCTCGGGGAGGATGGTGTCCTGCGCCTGCTCGAGCCCGTCGAGCAGGTGTTTCCGGATCTGCTCCGGGGCGAGGACCGGCGAGCCGAGGTAGCTCTTCTCCACCCGCGCCGCAGCGAGCAGCACCAGCCGGTCCACGCCCAGGGAGGCCGCGGCGGCGAGGATGCGGCGCAGCGCCTTGGGCCGGGGCACGGCGAGGACCAGATCGACTGCGGGCCGCGGGGGTGGCACCTGCTCCAGCACGCAGCGGAGCACCGCCTCCTCGGCGTCGAGGGTGAGCACCTCGGCGGTGCCGGCCTTCCCGCCCAGCACCCCGACGCGGATGGTGCGTCCGGGGGCGACTCCGAGCACCTCCCGGAGGTGGCGCAGGCGCTCACCCCCGAGCCGCGCCGTTCCGTCGGCGGACAGCTCGTCAGGCAGAAGGAGCAGCAGGTTCATCGAGGCATACTCCGCCGGCGAGTCACGCCGATGCCGGAACCGCCATCACAGCACGTCCGAACCGCCCCGCCTCGCGTCTTCGAGCGCCTCGCCGAGGACTACCGGGCGCGCCCGCCGTACCCGCCCGCGCTGGTGCAGCGGCTCTCGGAGCTCGCCGGCGAGGCGCGGCCGGTGGTGGACCTCGGCGCGGGAACCGGACTTCTGGCCGCGCCGCTGGCCCGGCTGGGGCACCCGGTCGTCGCGGTCGAGCCGGCGCGGGCAATGCTCGCCATCTGCGCCGAGGCCTGCGCGGGGCTCGACGTCATGCCGGTGCTCGCTCCTGCCGAGGCGACCGGCCTCGGAGCCGTGGAGGCCGGTCTGGTCCTGCTCGCCGACGCGATCCACTGGGTCCGTCCGGATGCCGCCGGGGCGGAGGCGCGGCGGCTGCTCGCGGCAAGCGGCGTGGCCGCGGTGCTCGCGCCCGAGCCGCTGGACACTCCCCTCATGCGCGGCCTGCAGGCCCTGCTGGTATCGGCCAACCCCAAGGCCCGGAGTCTTCCGCCCGCGTCGCGGGCGCGGCAGTTCCTGGTCATGGCGGCGGGCCCGGGCCGTCCCGAGGAGGAGAGCTGGGAGCAGCGGTCCGTGCTCGGGCCCGAGGCGCTCCGGAGCGTGGTGCGCTCGCTCTCCTACGGCGGGCCGGCGCTCGGGCCCGCCGGCCTGGAGCGGCTGCTCACCGGCGTGGACACGCTCGGGGAGCGCGAGGGCCGGGAATGGGCGAGGGTGCTGCGGCTGCGGTGGCTCAGGCTCGGGCGGCGTTCACGCCGGACTCGAAAGCGTCCACCTCGGCGGTGATCGGCGCCGCGGCCACGCCGAGCCCCGGGTCGTCGAACGGGGCCCGGCCGAGTTGCTGGGTACCGAGCGAGGGGAATAGCGGCGCGAGGAGGTAGTTCCGCAGGCAGAACCACCAGAAGCTCCGCTCGTTGAGGCGAGGGTCGATCTGCGGCGCGAGCTTGGCGTGCAGTGCTGGCAGGGTGCTCCAGTGCGCGCCCGCCATCTCGTGGTGCGCCGAGTGCAGCCCGTTGTTGAAGAGCAGGAAGTTCAGCACCGGCGAGACGAAGCTCCGGGAGTGGTCGTGCTCGCTCCACGGGTCGGTGTGCACGTGCTGGACGTAGTTGAAGAGCATGATGGTCCACAGCGCGAAGAGCGCCGGGATGAGGAACATCAGGCCCCAGACGATGAACCCGGTTCGCCAGCCGCGCAGGGCGATGGCCAGGGAGAGCAAGGCCAGGTGCGCTCCCACGAAGAGGACGTACTGCCCGATGATGGTCCGGTACAGCTGCGGGTTCTTCTCCTTGGCCTTCTGGATGTAGTCGCGGATCGGCTCGGACTGGTACCAGCTGGAGACGAAGAAGTAGGTCGCGGCCACCAGGGCGTTGTGCTTGTTGGTGAAGCGCCAGGTGATGGTCGCATCACCTGCCTTGTTCACGAACTTGTGGTGATTCAGGTTGTGCGTCGGAACCCAGGCGAAGGTCGGGTACCCGTAGAAGATGCTCAGCCAGTTTCCGAAGGCGGCGTTGAGCTTGCGGCCCCGGAAGGTCGGGGTGTGGTTGTGGTTGTGGGCGATGACCCCTGCCGACAGGGCGAGGTAACAGCTCAGCGGGCACAGCCAGATCGCGAGCTCGGGGCGAAGGTACGGCGCAAGCGCAACGATTGGCATGGCAAGAGCCCACGCCAGCGTGCGCCGGTCAGACGAATACCGAAGGTACATGTGTGCCTACTGTGTCACGCTTGACCGTTTCCGGCCAGGTCAGAATTTCTTACAGGATCCCCTCGCTTAGCGAGCGGACGAAGCCTGCTGCTGCAGCTGGGCGGGAAAGCGGCCGGACGCCGCCAGCAGATCGATGAAGGCTTGCCGCTGGTTGTCCTCGGCGATGTTGGCCAGGGTCTCTGCGTCGCGGGCGCGGCGCTGGGCGTCGATGAGCTCGAGGTTGGTGCTCGCCCCGGCCCGGTAGGCGATGTCGGCCAGGCGCATCGCATCCTCGGCCAGCTTCGCCGAGTTCCGCTGCCGCTCGACCGCGGCCGTGGTGCGCTCCACGTTGTCGACGGCGGCGCGCACGTCCGAGTTCGCCTGGCGGAGCGTCTGGTCGAGGTTGATGCGAGCCTGCTCCAGGAGGGCCTCCCGCTCGTGCGTTCGGCCATACCGGGCGCCGCCGTCGTAGAGGTACCAGCTGAGCACGGCCTGCACTTGCCAACCCGTCTTGAGCGTCGCGAACGAGGAGGGCTCGTTGTAGAAGGGCCCGCCGGCCAGGGTGATGTTCGGGAGGTACTCCGTCCAGCTCATGTTGAGCGACCGGTCCGCGGCCTTCTCCTGCTGCCGGAAGAGCAGGATGTCGGCTCGTCCTTGCGACTCCTCCAGGCCCTGCTCCAGGGTGGGCATTCCTGGAATCTCCGGGATGTCAGAGACGTCCACCGGCTGGTCCTCGCCGAGGAGGATGCCCAGCGCCTCCTGGCTCCGGTACAGATTGGCGTAGCTGGTCTGGAGCAGCGACTCGTTCTGCTCGAGATCCTGGCCGGCGCGGGCCCAGTCGACCCGGTTTCCGATGCCGCCCTTGAGGCGGGAGTCGGCGTACTGCATGTGCGCCAGCGAGTTGTCCCGGGCCTGGCGATTCACCTCCACCTGCCGCTTCTGGGCGAAGACGGTCAGATAGGCGCGGGCGGTGGTGACGCCGATGGTGCGCTGCACGTCACGTGCGGAGAACCTCGAGGTCTCGAGCTGGTCGGCGGCCCGCTTCCAGTCGGCCCAGGCCTGGGGCGCGATGATCGGGATGGAGAGCGTCCCGTCGAGGCGGAGCGAGTCCTTGGGAGAGACCACCACGCTCGCGGTGCCGAAGGCACTGGTGATTTCCTTGTTCCGGTGGATGTAGGTCCCGCTCACGCCGAGCGTCGGGAGCGACGCGGCACGGACCTGCTCCATCAGGCCTCCCACCCGGCGGATGTTCGCCGCGGCGACGCGGGCGGTGGAGTTCCGGTCGAGGGCCTGTGCGACCGCATCGCGGAGGCTGATCTTCCGGGCCACGGGGCGAACGGCATCCGGGGACTCGGCGGTCGCTGCAGTGAACCCCGCATCCACGCTGATCAGCGGGGTGGCGGAGCGCTCCTGGCCGGTGGCCGAGGCGGTCAGCAGCAGCGTGAGCGCGAGAATGGCGCGGGCACGATGTGGATTCCAGGATGCATTCACCTGTTCCGACTCCTGAGGGTGTCGTGGGGTGAAACGGCGGCGCAGCCGTATAGCGCGGCGCCCCTCCCTTCGCTTCCCGAAGTGGGGCACCGCTGGCGGAATTCCCGTGGGCGATGACGGACGCTGGACAGGGCCGGGGAGGGGACGCTACGAGCGTGCGGACTGGCGACCGATGCGCCCCTCCCGCTCCGAGCACGAGGCAGATCGCGCCACGGCGGACCTGGTCCGGCTCGTGGGGCAGACCCGCCGGCGTCTGTGGATCGCCGCAGCCCGGGCGCTGGCCGCGCGCGGCGAGTCGGTGGTGGCCTGGACGCTGGTGAACCGGCTGGCCGAGCTGGGGCCGCTCACCCAGCGCGAGCTGGCCGACGCCTCGGCACAGCATCCGGCCGGCGTCTCGCGCCAGCTGGACGAGCTGGAGCGCAAGGGGCTGACCGCGCGCGGAACCGATCCCGCCGACCGCCGGCGGCGGAGGGTGGAGCTGACCTCGGCGGGGCTGCGCTGGTTCCGTCAGCTGCGGCCGCTGGTCGACCAGGCCACGACCCCGGTGCTCGCGGTGCTCCGGCCCACCGAGCGGCGGGCCCTGGCGACGCTCCTGCGCCGCGTGGTCTCCCAGCCCGAGACCCTCGGCGGTCCTCGATCGCGCGCACTGGCGCCCAGAGCGCGACCATTCCCGCGGCGACGGCGAGCCAGCGCTTCGCCGGCTCGGGCCGCCCCGCCGTCTGGAGGCCGACCATGAGCAGCCGCGCTCCGCTGACCACGCTGTCCACGCTCCCGCTCGACCGGGTGACCACCACCTTCGAGCTGCCCGGCCACCGGGTGGTCAGGAACCTGGGGGTGGTGCGGGGAATCGTGGTCCGCTCCCGCAACATCGTCGGCACCTTCGTCGCCGGGCTGCAGACGCTCTTCGGGGGCAACATCACCTTGTGGACCGAGATGTGCGAGCAGGCGCGGCGCGAGGCCTTCGAGCTGATGGCGCTGCATGCCCGGCAGATCGGCGCCAACGCGGTGATCGGCGCCCGCTACGATGCGACGGAGATCTCGGCGGGGGTGACGGAGGTGCTCTGCTACGGCTCGGCGGTGGTGGTCGAGCCGGTCTGAGATCCAAGCCTGGTCGACGCCGTGCTAGCGGAGCCGTTCCCAGTTCCAGACCCCGGCCGCCGCCACCAGCACCGCGGGCAGCAGGGAGCAGAGCGCCCACGGCCCCACCACCGGGGCGAGCACCAGCGCCTGGACCACCGCCAGGCCGAGGAACCCGAACAACCCCACCCTCCGCCCGCGCCAGAGGACCACCAGGCAGGCGAGCTGCAGCAGTGCCACCGCCGCGCCCACTGGCATGACCCACGGCGTGGCGGCGAAGCGCTCCCGGTTCTCGCGGGAGAAGGCGAACGAGAACGCCTGGAGATCGGCGAGTCCGGCGAACGCGCAGGCCACCGTCAGGAAGATGGACACCGGGCGCTTCGCCCCCGGAGAGTCCTCCGGCGGCGGGGGGACGGTCACTTCGGCCCCGTGGGCTTCGACTGGGTGAGGCTCCGGTGGATGGTGCTGACGAAGACGTCGGGGCCGATGAAGCCCTTGCCCCAGGCCGCGTCCCACTGCGCGGTCGGCTTGGCGGCGAGGATCTGCTCCAGCGTCCTCCCCTGGGCGATCGCGCTCTTCACCCGGTCGCGGATGGCGGCCATCACCTGGCGGTAGGCCCGGAGGTCGGCCTTCGTCGCCAGCGCCCCGTGGCCGGGGATGAGTCTGGTCTGGTCGTCGATCATCGCCAGCACCTGATCGACCGCGGCGATGGCTCCGTCGATGGAGCCGCCGGCGTCCACGTCGATGAAGGGGTAATTGCCGTTGAAGAAGGTGTCCCCCATGTGGACCACGTTCGCCTTCTTGAAGCGGATGACGGAGTCGCCGTCGGTGTGGGCATTGGCGACGTGGATGACCTCCAGCTCGTCGCCATTCAGGTACAGGTTGACCCCGCTGGCGTAGGTGACCAGCGGCCAGGCCGAGGGCGGCGTCGGCGGGATCCGCTCCATGCCCAGCCGCTTCCGGACGTTCTCCTGAGCCAGGATGACCGCTCCGGCCTCGCCGAGCTTGGCGTTGCTCCCGGTGTGGTCGCCGTGGAAGTGGGTGTTGATCACGAAGCGGATCGGCCCGTCGCCGAGGGTCTTCACTGCGGCGCGGATCTTCGGCAGCAGCGGCTCGAACTGGTCGTCGATGAGGAAGATCCCATCCTTCCCGCTGGTGACCCCGATGTTCCCGCCCTCGCCCACCAGCATCGACACCCCGCCGGCGACCGGGACCACCTTCACCTGGATCTTGTCCCAGTTCGGCTCCTCCGCTCGCACCGCACCGGTGAGAACCATCGAGACCGCGAGCAGGATGCGCCTCATCGGGAACGACCCTCCGGGGGAGAAAGGGCCTGCTCCTTAGCCCAGGAGCGGGGCCCACTGGGAGCCGTCGTGCAGCCAGCGGAGGACCGCGGCTCCGTCGGCGTGGCCGGTCAGGTCCCGGTGAGGCAGACTGCCTCACCGTCAGGGGCGAGGACTTCGCCCGGGCGGCAGGAGGCAGTCGATGCGACTCGCGGGACGGGCGGTGCTGGTGACGGGGGGTGGCGGCGGGCTGGGCCGGGCGATGGCCGAGGGCTTCGCCCGCGAGGGGGCCGCGGTGGCGCTCGCCGACGTGAACCTCGACGGGGCCCGGGCCGTGGCCAAGGAAATCGAGGAGCGGGGCGGCCGAGCGCTGGCACTCCCCATGGACGTCACCTCCGAGGAGCAGGTGGAGAAGGGGGTGACGGAGACGGTCCGCACCTTCGGGCGGCTGGACGTGGCGGTGAGCAACGCCGGCGTGCAGCACATCGCGCCCATCACCGAGTTCGCGCTCGCCGACTGGCGCCGGGTCCTCGCCATCCACCTCGACGGCGGCTTCCTCCTCACCCGGGCGGCGATGCGCCACTGGCAGTCCTCGGGGAAGGGCGGTCTGCTCCTCTACATGGGCAGCGTCCACAGCGTGGAGGCCTCGCCGCTCAAGGCGGCCTACGTCGCGGCCAAGCACGGGCTGCTGGGCCTGGCCCGCGCCGCGGCAAAGGAGGGGGCGAAGATCGGCGTCCGCACCAACGTCATCTGCCCCGGATTCGTCCGCACTCCCCTGGTGGAGAAGCAGATCCCCGAGCAGGCGAAGACGCTGGGCATCAGCGAGGACGAGGTGGTGAAGAAGGTGATGCTGGGGAACACGGTGGACGGCGAGTTCACCACCTTGCAGGACATCGCTCAGCTGGCCGTCGACCTGGCGGCGTTCCCCAGCGCCGCGCTCACCGGGCAGCTGATGGTCGCCAGCCACGGCTGGCACATGCACTGAGCTCAGCGCGGCTGGGGAGGCTCCGGCGTCTGCTCGGGCGGGGTGAAGGTGAGGATCGCCTTGACGATCCACTTCTCCGGTCCGGTGCCGTAGCCCACCCCCAGGTTCAGCGCGAACCAGCCCCAGGCGGCGTCGACCACCGCGAAGAGCCGATGGGTCTGCTCATCCCAGGGGAGGAAGTTCCCGAACTGTCCGAAGGACGAGTAGGTCTCGATGCCCACCGCCCAGCTGTGGCTCAGGTCGAAGCTCACCTTGGTCGCCGGCTCGAAGTCCGGCTTCCAGGCGTCCTCGCCGGCGAGCGGGATGCCGATGATGGGATTCACCGACAGGTACCACCTGCCCCACCGCGCATCGACGATGGGCCGGAGCTCCGAGCCCCAGCCATCGGCCTCGTAGCGCTTGGAGGTGCGGGACACCTCGATGTTCAGGGCGAAGCGGAACGCGCCCACGTTCTCGGGCCAGCGAAACTTGGTCCGGAGCTTCACTCCTCCCGAGTCCCAGCCTCCGTCGGGTCGGAGCACCGTCTGCAGATAGAGGCCGAGCTCCCACCAGGAGGTCAGCCCGAGGTGAGGCTCGAAGGTGAGGTGGGTGAGGTGCTCGGTGGGGACCTCGCCCGTCGAGCTGGGCTCGGTCGTCCCCTGGAAGAAGTGGTTGAGGTGGATCTCCAGCCCCGGCTCGAGCGGACCGGCGGTGACGGCGTCGTAGACCTGGATCTCGAACGCGTCCTGGGCCGCGGCCCGCCCGGTGGCGAGGAGCGCGGCGACGGCCAGGAGCGAGCGGAGTCCGCGGGCGCAGGTCACGGGAGGGGCGAGACTAACCTGGGGACGAGGCCCGGGCCCGCCCCCGGACCGCGCTCACCCCCCGGCGGTCAGACCGGCGAGCACCCGGTGGACGAGCTGGATGGAGATGCTGCCCTCTCCCACCGCCGAGGCCACCCGCTTCACGTTGCCTGCCCGCACGTCGCCCACGGCGAAGATGCCGGGCCGGGACGTCTCGAGCAGCAGCGGCGGACGCGAGAGCGGCCAGGCGTTCTTGGCCAGGTCCTCGGCGGAGAGATCCTGGCCGGTCTTCACGAAACCATTCTCGTCCACCGCCACGCAGCCCTGGAGCCAGCCGGTGCTCGGGTCCGCTCCCATCATGCAGAAGACGTGGCCCACCGGACGCTCCTCCGTCTCGCCGGTGGCGTTGTTCCGCCAGCGCACGGACTGCAGGGCCCCGGTACCCAGAAGCCCCACGATCTCGGTCCGCGTCCGGAGGGTGATGGCCGGACTCTCCTCGATTCGCCGGATGAGGTAGCGGGACATCGTCTCCGCCAGGCCACCCGAGCGCACCAGCATGTGCACGTGCCGGGCGATGCCCGAGAGGTACACCGCCGCCTGCCCGGCCGAGTTGCCGCCCCCGACCACGATGACCTCCTCACCCTCGCAGAGCTGGGCCTCGGTCCAGGTCGCCCCGTAGTAGACCCCGGCGTTCTCGAACTGCGCCAGGTTCGGCACCTCCAGCTTCCGGTAGCGCGCCCCGCTGGCGATGACCACCGCCCGGGTCCGCACCCGGCTGCCGTCGTCGACCTCGAGCACGTACGGGCGGCCGCCACACTCGAGCCCGCGCGCCGTCCGGGCGATGGCCACGTCCGCGCCGAACTTCTGCGCCTGGGTGAACGCGCGGCCGGCCAGCGCCTGCCCGGAGATGCCGGTGGGGAAACCGAGGTAGTTCTCGATCTTCGAGCTCGAGCCCGCCTGTCCACCGGGGGCATTGGACTCCAGCACCAGAACGTCCAGGCCCTCGCTGGCGGCGTACACCGCCGCGGACAGCCCGGCCGGCCCGCCGCCCACCACCACCACGTCGCGGACCTTCTCGGTCTCGATGGCGGCGTTGAAGCCCAGGCACTCGGCCACCTCGGCGTTGGTGGGGGCCTTGAGGACCCGCGTTCCCCGGCAGATCAGCACCGGGATGTCCGCGGTCCCCAGCTCGAACCGCTCGAGGATCGCCCGGCCGCCCTCGTCGCGATCGATGTCCAGGTAGGCGTACGGGTGGCCGTTGCGGGTGAGGAACTCACTGGTCCTCAAGGTGCCGGCGTCGTGACGCGAGCCGACCAGGACCACGTCCCCCAGGTGGTTGGTGATCATCGCCACCCGGCGGAGGATGAAGGCCCGCATCAGCAGCTCGCTCAGCTCGGCGTCGGCCACCACCAGCTGCCGGAGGCCGGCGGGGGTGATGTCCACCACCTCGCCGTCGGCATGCATGCGGGCGGTGGCCAGCGCCCGCCGACCGGAGAGCATGGTGGTCTCGCCGCTGAACTCCCCGGTCTGATGGCGGACGATGAGCCGCTCCCCCGCGCCCTCGGGATGGACGATGTCCAGCGCGCCCTGGAGGACGACGAAGAAGTGCACCCCCTCGTCGCCCTGCTGGAAGAGGACCTCGCCGGTCCGGACCTTCCGCCTCGTGCCGTAGTGCACCACCCGCTCGAGCTGGGCCTCGGTCAGCCGGGGGAACATCTGCGCGCGGCGCTCCACCTCGATCGGAGTCTCGACCATGGGGGCTTCTGTTCACCCGCGCGGGGTCCGGTGCAAGCCAAACTGGCATTCGCTCGGTGGGCCCCGCTACCCGGCGGGAGCGGGCACGCCGATCGGCGATCCGTCCGGGAGACGCCGCCGGTGGCGCGAGAACCGGTCCATGAAGAGGTAGATGACCGGGGTGGTGTACAGCGTCAGCAGCTGGCTCAGCAGCAGCCCGCCCACCACGCTGATGCCCAGTGGCTTGCGCAGCTCCGACCCGAGCCCCGAGCCGAGGGCGAGGGGGAGCGCGCCGAAGAGCGCCGCCAGGCTGGTCATGAGGATGGGCCGGAAGCGCAGCTCGGAGGCCTTGAGGATCGCCTCCCGGGTGGACAGCCCTTCCTCCCGCTCGGCCACGATGGCGAAGTCCACCATCATGATCGCGTTCTTCTTCACGATGCCGATGAGGAGGATCATCCCGATGAACGCCACGATGCTCAGCGGCGTTCCGGTGAGCAGCAGCGCCAGGAGCGCGCCCACCCCGGCGGTGGGCAGGGTGGAGAGGATGGTCACCGGGTGGACGTAGCTCTCGTAGAGCACCCCGAGCACGATGTAGACCGCGA
Source organism: Myxococcaceae bacterium (assembly GCA_035519675.1). Classification (GTDB taxonomy): domain Bacteria; phylum Myxococcota; class Myxococcia; order Myxococcales; family Myxococcaceae; genus RPRB01. The sequence continues at coordinate 27,065 of DATIWB010000081.1, read as the reverse complement.
TCAGGGCCAGGACGGCGAGCCACTTCATCCCCGACAGCGACTGCTGAAAGGCCTGGGCGTTGCCGGTGAACCCACCCTGGACGCTGGCCGGCAGCCGGATCTCCTGCTCGGCGGCGAGCACCGCCGTGACCGCGTCGCCCAGTGACTTGCCGGGCGCGAGGTTGAAGGAGAGGGTGACCGAGGGGAACTGCCCCTGGTGATTGATGGCGGTGGGGAGGTTGCCGCGGGTCATGGTGGTGAGCGCCGACAGCGGGACCAGCCCCCCGGAGCTGGACCGGACGTAGAGCTTCCGCAGAGTCTGCTCGTCCTCGAGGTACGCCGGCGTGACCTCCATCACCACCCGGTACTGGTTGGCCGCTCCGTAGGTGACGGAGATCTGCCGTTGCCCGAAGGCGTCGTAGAGCGCGGCGTCGATGTCGCGCACGCTGACCCCGAGCCGGGAGGCGCTGTCGCGATCGATGGCCAGCCGCAGCTCCAGACCGGCCGACTGCTGGTCGGTCGCGACGTCGGTCAGCTCGGGAACCTGCTTCAAGCGCTCGAAGACCCGTGGCGCCCAGGTGTTGAGCTCGCTCAGATCGGGATCCTGCAGCGTGTACTGGTACTGGGTCCGGGCGAGCCGGCCGCCGATGCGAACGTCCTGGGCGGGCTGGAGGAAGAGGTTGATGCCCACCAGGCGGGCCAGCTTCGGGCGGAGCCGGGCGATGATCTCGTCGGCGCTGGCCTTCCGCGGTGGCCGGGGCTTCAGGGTGATGAACGCCGAGCCGGTGTTCGCCCCGCCGCCACCGGGACCTCCGCCGATGAAGGAGACCACGCTGGCGATGTCCGGATCCTGGCCGAGGATCTGGTTCACCTGGATCTGCCGGTCGCGCATCGTGGTGTAGCTCACGTCCTGCGGCGCCTCGCTGAACCCGATGAGCAGCCCGTTGTCCTGCTGCGGGAAGAGCCCGGTGGGGACGATCCGCAGGAGCATCACCGTCAGCGCCACCGCGCCGATCACCACCCCCAGCATCAACCAGGCGTGCGAGAGCACCGCCCGGAGGCTCCGGTCGTAGCCGCGGACCAGCGCCTGGAAGAAGCGATCGGACTGCCGGGCCAGCCAGCTCTCGCGGCGCTCGTGCCGGGCCACCAGCAGCCGGGAGGCCATCATCGGGGTCACGGTCAGGGAGACCACCGCCGACATGGTGATCGCCACCGCCAGGGTGACGGCGAACTCGCGGAAGAGCCGCCCCACCGGCCCGGGCATCAGGAGGATGGGGATGAACACCGCCAATAGGGAGACGGTGATCGAGACGATGGTGAATCCGATCTCCCGCGCGCCCCGGAGCGCGGCCTGGAAGGGCTTCATCCCCTCCTCGACGTAGCGGGCGATGTTCTCGGTCACCACGATGGCGTCGTCCACCACGAAGCCGGTGGAGATGGTGAGGGCCATCAGCGAGAGGTTGTTCACGCTGTAGTCGAGCAGCCACATCACCGCGAAGGTGCCGAGGATGGAGAGCGGGACTGCCACGCTGGGGATGGCGGTGGCGCGCGCCGAGCGAAGGAAGGCGAAGACCACCAGCACCACCAGGATCACGCTGATCACCAGGGTCTTCTCCACGTCCTTCACCGAGGCGCGGATGGTCTGGGTCCGGTCGGAGGCGATCTGGATGTCGATGGCCGGCGAGACCGACGAGGCGAGCGTGGGGAGCAGCGCCTTGATTCGCTCCACCGTGTCGATGATGTTCGCCCCCGGCTGCCGGCGGACGATGATCAGCACCGATCGGACCCCATTGGTCCACCCGGCGACCCGGGTGTTCTGGACGCTGTCCTCCACCTTGGCCACGTCGCCGAGGCGCACCGTCCCCGCCGGGGTCTGGGTCAGGAGCAGCTCGCGGTACTGGTCGGCACGGAAGAGCTGGTCGTTGGTGGCCAGCGTGTTCGACTGGAGCTCGCCCCCCAGGCTGCCGGTGGGACGGTTCACCGAGGCGCCGGTGAGCACTGCCCGCACGTCCGCCAGGGTGAGGTTCACCCCGGCGGCGGCCTCGGGATCCACCTGCACCCGCACCGCCGGCTGCTGTCCGCCGCCCACGAAGACCTGTCCCACGCCCTCCACCTGGGCGATCTTCTGAGCCAGCACCGTGTCCGCGGCGTCGAAGATCTGCGGCAAGGGCAAGGTCGTCGAGGTGAGGGCGATGATCATGATCGGCGTGTCGCCGGGGTTCACCTTCCGGTAGTTGGGGCGGAAGGGGAGGTTGGTCGGCAGGTCCGCCGCCGCCGCGTTGATCGCCGCCTGCACGTCGCGCCCCGCCGCATCCGGGTCGCGGTCGAGGTCGAACTGGAGGGTGATCGAGGTCGACCCGAGCGAGCTGGTCGAGGTCATGTCGGTCAGGCCGGCGATGCGTCCCAGGCGCCGCTCCAGCGGGGTGGCGACAGCCGAGGACATCGTCTCCGGGCTCGCGCCGGGGAGGTTGGCGTTGACCGAGATGGTGGGCAAGTCCACCTTGGGCAACGGTGCCACCGGGAGCTGGGTGTATGCCGCCGCGCCGAGGAGGATGACCGCCGCGGCGAGGAGCGAGGTCCCGATCGGTCGGCGGATGAACGGCTCGCTGAGCCCGGACGCTCCGCGCGCCAGCGCGGACACCTCGGCGGTCCCGGCCTCCTCCTCGCTCACCCTGGAACCCCCTCCGGGGCCGTCCCCGCCTTCCCGGGTCGCCTCCGCGCGGCCACCCACCGGCCGAGCCGCTCCATGTACAGATAGATGACCGGCGTGGTGTAGAGCGTGAGCACCTGGCTGATGAGCAGGCCACCGACGATGCTGACCCCGAGCGGCTTGCGCAGCTCGCTCCCGGTCCCGCCCTCGAGCGCCAGCGGCAGACCGCCGAGCAGCGCGGCGAAGCTGGTCATCATGATCGGCCTGAAGCGGAGCAGGCAGGCCTTCTTGATCGACTCCATGGGCGAGAGCTTCTCCTCGCGCTCGGCCTCCAGCGCGAAGTCGATCATCATGATCGCGTTCTTCTTCACGATCCCGATCAGGAGCACGATCCCGATCAGCGCCACGATGTCGAAGTCCATCCCGCAGAGCATCAGCGCCAGGAACGCGCCCACCCCCGCCGAGGGCAGGGTGGAGAGGATGGTGACCGGGTGGATGTAGCTCTCGTAGAGCACCCCCAGCACGATGTAGACGGTGATCAGCGCCGCCAGGACGAGGATCGGCTCGTTCGCCAGGCTGTCGCGGAACTCCTGGGCCGTCCCCTGGAAGCTGGCGTGGAGCCCGCGCGGCATCCCGAGCTGGTCGGTGGTCTGGCGGATGGCCTTCACCGCCGCCCCCAGCGAGTGCCCCGGCGCGGTGTCGAAGGAGAGGGTCACCGAGGGGAACTGGCCCTGGTGATTGACGGTGAGGGGGGCGGTGGTCGCCACCCGGTTCACCACCGCCGAGAGTGGAACCGGGCTGCCGTTCACGTTGCGCACGTAGATCCGGTCCAGCGCCCGCGGGCCCCTCGCCAGCTCGGGGTTCACCTCGAGGATGACCCGGTAGAGGTTCAGCTGGGTGAAGATGATCGAGACCTGCCGCTGGCCGAAGGCGTCGTAGAGCGTGTCGTCGATGGCCTGGGTGGAGATCCCCAGGCGTGAGGCGGTGTCCCGGTCGATGTTGAGGAGCGTCACCAGCCCCTGACCCAGCTGGTCGGTGGCCACGCTCTTCAGCTCGGGCAGCGCGCGGAGCCTGGCCAGGAGCTTCGGGGCCCACTCCGCCAGCTCGGCCGGGTCGGCGCCCTCGAGCGTGTACTGGTAGGGGGTGCGGCTCTGGCGAGTCTCGATCTGGAGGTCCTGCACCGCCTGGAGGTAGGTGGAGATGCCCGCGATCCGGGCCAGCCTCGGCTGCAGCCGGGCGATGATCTCCGTGGCATTCGCCTTCCGGTCCTCGCGTCGCTTGAGGGCGATCGACAGCCGGCCGCTGTTGGTGGTGGGGTTGTTCCCGTCGGCGCCGATGAAGGAGGCCACCCCGGCCACGTCGGGATCCTCCCGGGCGACCTTCACCACCTCCTGCTGCAACTCGGCCATCCGCCCGAAGCTGACGTCCGGACCGGCCTCGGTGATGCCGGTGAGCAGTCCGGTGTCCTGCACCGGGAAGAAGCCCTTGGGGATGACCAGGGCGAGCAGCACGGTGAGCAGGAACGTCCCCACGGTGAGCGCCAGGGTGAGCGGCTGGTGCCGCAGCACCCAGTCCACCCCGCGGCCGTAGGAGGCGATGACCCGCTCGAACGTTCGCTCGCTCCAGGTGTAGAAGCGGCCGCGCTGGTCCGCTGGCGGCTCGGGCTTCAGGATCCAGGCGCACATCATCGGGGTGAGGGTGAGCGAGAGCAGGGCCGACACCCCGATGGCCAGCGAGAGGGTGACCGCGAACTCGCGGAACAGCCGGCCGATGAGCCCGGTCATGAAGAGCAGCGGCACCAGCACCGCCACCAGGGACACGGTGAGCGAGACGATGGTGAAGCCGATCTGCCCGGCCCCCTTGATCGCCGCCCGGAAGGGAGACTCGCCCTCCTCGATGAAGCGGCTGATGTTCTCGATCATCACGATGGCGTCGTCGACCACGAAGCCGGTGGAGATGGTGAGCGCCATCAGCGAGAGGTTGTTCAGGCTGTACCCCAGCAGGTACATCAGCCCGAAGGTGCCGATCAGGCTCAGGGGCACCGTGATGCCGGGGATGGTGGTGGCGCGGAGATTTCGCAGGAAGAGGTACATGACCGCCACCACCAGGAGGATGGTGAGCACCAGGGTGAACTCCACGTCGGCCACGCTGGCCCGCACCGTCTCGGTGCGGTCGCTGAGGATCGACACGTGGATCCCCTGCGGCAGGCTGGCCTCCAGCTGGGGCAGCAGCGCCTTCACCCGGTCCGCGACCTGGATGACGTTCGCCCCCGGCTGCCGCTGGACGTTGAGGATGATTGCCCGGCGGTCGTTGGCCCAGCCGGCGAGCTGCGCGTTCTCCACCCCGTCGACGGGGGTGGCCACGTCCTGGAGCCGCAGTGGCGCCCCGTTCTTGAAGGCCAGAACGATCGGGGCGAAGGACTTCGCGTCGGTGAGCTGGTCGTCGGTGGCCAGCGTGTACTCCTGCCGCGGGGTGTCCAGCGTGCCCTTGGGCGCGTTGATGTTCGCCGCCACCAGCGCCGTCCGCACGTCCTCCAGGGTGAGCCCGGTGCCGGCGAGCGCCTCGGGGTCGACCTGGATCCGGACGGCCGGACGCTGCGCGCCGCCCAGCGTCACCAGCCCCACCCCGGAGACCTGGCTGATCTTCTGCGCCAGGACGCTGTCCGCGTAGTCGTTCACCTGGGCCAGCGGGAGCGTCTCCGAGGTGATGGACAGGGTGAGGATCGGCACGTCGGCCGGGTTGCTCTTGCTGTAGGTGGGCGGCGCGGGGAGGTTGGCGGGGAGGACGCTGGAGGCGGCGTTGATCGCCGCCTGGACGTCCTGCTGGGCCGAGTCGATGCTCCGCTCGAGCGTGAACTGCAGGGTGACCTGCGAGCTGGTCGCGCTGCTGACGCTGGTCATCTGGGCCAGCGAGGGGATCTGCCCGAACTGCCGCTCCAGCGGCGCGGTGACGCTGGAGGCCATCGTCTCCGCCGAGGCCCCCGGGAAGGTGGTGGAGACCACGATGGTGGGGTAGTCCACCTGGGGCAGCGCGGAGATGGGCAGCTGGCGGAAGGCGACCAGCCCGGCCAGGGTCAGGCCCACGGTGAGCAGCGTGGTCCCCACCGGCCGCTTGATGAACGGCTCGCTGATGCTCACTGCACGCTCGCTTCGCGCGGCGCCCCTTGCTGTGCCTGGTGGGCCTGCCCCGGCGCGGGGGTCCGCTGTCCCTGCGCGTCCGGCTGGCCCCGCTCGGCCTGCGGGCGAGGAGCTGCCGGAGGGGGCGTCTGCTCGCCCTGGCCGGCGGGCATCGGGACCGGCCGGGCGTCCACCTTCGCCCCGGCGCGCAGCTGGTTCTGCCCGTCCACCACCACCCGCTCACCGGGCTGGACGCCCTGGGCAACGATGGTCAACGGTCCCTGGACGGTGTCCACCTGCACGGTGCGCACCGCCACCGTGCCGTCGGGGTTGACCAGGTAGACGAAGACGCCGTTCGGCCCGCGCTGGATGGCAGGCGTGGGGACGACCACCACCCCCGCGCGGGTCTGCAGCTGCATCCGCGCCTTCACGAACAGGCTCGGCCAGAGCCGTAGCTCCGGGTTGGGGAACTCGGCCTTGAGCCGGATGGTGGCGGTGCCGGCGTTCACCTGGTTGTCGATCACCGTGAGCTTGCCGGTGCCCAGCTTCGCCAGACCGCCACGGTCCCAGGCCTCGACGGTGAGCGGTCCGCTGGAGAAGGCCTCCGCCACCCGGGGGAGGTCGTCCTGGGGCAGGGTGAAGAGCACCGCGATGGGGTCCATCTGGGTGAGGACGACGATTCCGTTCTGGTCGGTGGGGGTGACGAGGTTCCCCACGTCCACCTGGCGCACCCCGGCGATGCCGTCGATGGGGGAGATGACGCTGGAGAACTGGAGGTTGAGCCGGGCGCTGTTCACCGCCGCCTGGTCCAGGCCGATGGTGGCCCGGGCCGACTCCACCGTGGCGATCTGCTGATCGTACTGCTGCTGCGCGATGAGCTTCTGGGCGATCAGGTCCTTGTAGCGGGCGAGGTCCCGCTCGGCGTTGTGGAGGGTGGCGAGGTCCCGCTGGGTGGTGGCCTCGGCCTGCTGGAGCGCGATCTTGAACGGCCGCGGGTCCACCTGGACCAGGAGATCTCCTTGTCTGACCCGGCTTCCCTCCTGGAAGGCGATGGAGACGATCTGCCCGCTCACCCGCGCGCGGATGGTCACCGTGGCGAGCGAGGTGACGTTGCCCAGCCCCTCCACCCAGATGGACACGTCGCGCTTCTCCGCGGCCGAGACGCCCACCGGAACGACGCGGGCCTGCGCGCCGGGGCCAGCGGGTTGCTTCGAGGCGTCGCCCCTGGCGCGCCGGAGGAGCACGACGCCGAGGACGACCAGGATGGCGATGCCGACGAGGATCCACGAGCGGTGACGGCGAGCGGGTCCCCGCGCCGGAGACCCGGGGTGGGGCGCCTGCTCGGAGGGTGTCTCGGCCACGGTCACTCCTGCCGGCCGAGCGCGGCCAGCAGCCGGGCTCGCGCGGCGGAGAGATTGTACTGCGCCTGGACCAGCTGGGCTGCGGCGGTGGTCAGCTGCACCTGGGCGTCGCTGAGCTCGATGATGGTGCCCACGCCCGCCTGGTAACGGCCCTCGGCCAGCCGGAGCTGCTCCCGGGCATTGTCCACCGCATCCTGGGCGGCCACCACGCTCTCCCTGTTGCCGAGGAGCGTGGCCTGGGCCTGCTCGACGTCGAACCTGACCTGGAGCTGCTCGCCGGTCAGGGCAGCCGTCGATGACACGAGATTCTGCTCCGCCTCGCGCACCCGGCCCACGGTGAGCCCTCCCTGCACGAGGGGCCAGGAGAGGCTGACGCCGAACGCCCAGCTGTCCGTCAGCGCACCAATCTCGGGACCGGCCTGGAAGTAGCTCCCGGTCAAGGAGATGGTGGGACTCCAGCCCCAGCGTGCCGAGTCGAGCGTCTTCCCCGAAGCCTGCCTCGCGTAGTCGAAGGAGGCGATCTCCGGACGGGAGGCGAGCGCCTGGTCGACGAGAAAGGTCAGCGGCCGGTCTTCCACGTCGAGGGGCGCCAGCTCGTCCCCGGCGACCTGGTAGTCCGTGCCCTGGGGCAACCCCATTGCCTGATTGAGCTGGGCCTTGGCGATCCGGTCGTTGTTCTGGGCGTTGATCAGCTGCACCCGGGCGTTGGCGACGTTCAGCCTCGCCAGCGCAAGGTCGATCTCCGGACGGGTCCCGACCCGGACGAACCCCTCGACTTGCTGCTGATGGGTGGTCTGGTTCTTGAGGGTCTGGTCGGCCACCCACACCAGATCTCGCGTGGCACGGGCCTGGAAGTAAAACGTGCGGACGTTCAGGATGACGTTGTTCAGAGTGGCGGCCGCGGTGGCATTCAGCGACTCGGCCAGCCGCTGCGAGGACTCCCAGCCAGCCCAGGTGGAGGGGTCCCAGAGCGTCTGGCTGCCCGCCACCCCGAAGCGCCAGGTGTTGCAGGTGCTGGTCACACACTGAGCGGCATTGGAAGTGGTTCCCGTGCCACCGCTGGTGATCGAGGTCAGGGCCCGGTGGCTCCGGGTCCACGACGCTTGCGGGGTCACCTGGGGCAGCAGGGGCGACCGGGCCTGGATGACCCGGCCCTCGGCCGCCGCGGCGTTGGCCCGGGCCTCGACGAGCTGGGGCTGATTCTTGATGGCTGCTTGCACGGCGTCGACCAGGTGCAGCACGTTGGGGGCATCGGGGCCCGGCTCCGCCGGCGAGCGGCGGACACCTTGCGTCACGGAGGCTGTACCGGCGTCCGAGGCAGTCGACTGTGCCCGGGCGGACCCGGGGACCGCCAGCAGAAGAATGAGAAGGGAGGTGCGGAGGAGCACGGCTCCCTCATGCTCCAGTCGGGGCCGGAGCGCATCTTTTTCCTGGGGATTGTCCACCGTTCCGAGCCCCGACACCCCGGCCCAGGAAACGTTGTGATGACAAGAAACCCTCCCCGGTGGGTGAACCGCATTTCTCCCACGTGCTGGCGGGTGGGCTCGCGTCCAGGCCGGCGTTAGTACGAAGCTTCGCTCTGGAGGGTCGGGGTCTCTCATGTGGATCGTCCGGCTGGCGCTTCGCCGGCCCTACACCGTGGCCGTCTTCTCGGCGCTGATCTTCATCGCCGGGCTCCTCTCGGTCACCCGGATGCGGACCGACATCTTCCCCTCCATCGACATCCCGGTGGTCATCGTGGTGTGGAACTACCCCGGACTGTCGGCCGAGGACATGGAGCGGCGCATCGTCCTGATCAGCGAGCGGGCCTACTCCACGGTCATCGACGGGATCACCCACATCGAGTCCCAGTCCATCGCCGGGGTGGGGCTGCTCAAGCTCTACTTCGAGCCGGAGGCCGACCTGGGAACGGCCATCTCCCAGATCACCTCGGTGTCGCTCACCGCCAGCCGGATCATGCCCCCCGGCATCCAGCCCCCCAACGTGCTCCGGTTCAATGCCGGCAACGTTCCGGTGGCGCAGATCAACGTGAGCAGCCAGACCGCCGGCGAGCAGCAGCTGTTCGACTACGGGCTGAACTTCCTCCGGGTCCGGCTCTTCACCATCCCCGGCACCTCCATCCCCGGCCCGTACGGGGGCAAGCAGCGGCAGATCATGGTCGACGTGGATCCCAGCGCCACCGCGGCCAAGGGGCTGAGCCCTCAGGACGTGGTCACCGCGCTGCTCCAGTCCAACGTCATCATCCCCGCGGGGACGGCGCAGATCGGCAGCACCGAGTACAACGTGAAGCTGAACTCCAGCCCCTCCACCGTCGACCAGTTCAACTCCATCCCGGTGAAGGTGGTGAACGGGGCCCCGGTGCTCCTGCGCGACGTGGCCAGCGTGCGGGACGGCTTCGCGGTCCAGCAGAACATCGTCCACATCGACGGGAAGCGGGCCAGCTACATCGTCATCCTCAAGCACTCCAACGCCGGCACCCTGGCGGTGGTGGACGGAGTCAGGGGGCTCCTTCCATCCCTGCAGGCGTCCGCTCCGGACGGCATCGCCCTGAAGCTGGACTTCGACCAGTCGATCTTCGTCCGCGCCGCGCTCACCAACGTGCTCCACGAGGCGGTGATCAGCTCGATCCTGGTCTCGCTGATGATCCTCTTCTTCCTGGGGAGCTTCCGCAGCGTGGCCATCGTCTCCAGCTCCATCCCCCTGGCCATCCTGGTGGGCATCGCCGCGCTCTTCGTCACCGGCAACACCCTCAACCTCATGACCCTGGGCGGCCTGGCCCTGGCCATCGGTATGCTGGTGGACGACGCGACGGTGGCGGTGGAGAGCATTCACCGGAACCGGACCGGCGGAAAGCGGCTGACCGTGGCCATCCTCGACGGAGCGCACGAGGTCGCCACCCCGGCGCTCGCCGCCACCCTCACCATCTGCATCGTCTTCTTCCCGGTGGTGCTGCTCACCGGGCCGGCGCGCTACCTCTTCACCCCGCTGGCGGTGGCGGTGGTGTTCTCCATGCTCGCCTCCTACGTCCTCAGCCGGACGCTGGTCCCCGCCCTGGCGCGGTTGCTCGAGTCCGAGGACGCCCACGCCGAGACGGAGGGCAGCGGTCTCTTCCCCCGCTTCAACCGCTGGCGGGACGACCGCTTCGGCCGCTTCCAGTCCGCCTACGGCCGGCTGCTGGAGGTTGCGCTCCACCACCGGGTGTGGATGCTCTGCACCTTCGGCCTGGTGGTGCTGGTCTCGGCCGCGCTCCCGGCCTTCGTCGGGCTCGACTTCTTCCCCGAGGTGGACGCGGGCCTGATGCGGCTCCACTTCCGGGCCCCCATGGGCACGCGCATCACCGACACCGAGCGGCTGGTGCTGGAGGCGGAGCGGAAGATCCGGGAGATCATCCCCGCCCACGAGCTGGAGGGCCTGAACGACAACATCGGGATCCCGCTCTCGTACAATCTGGCCTTCGTCTCCACCGACAACATCGGTCCCCAGGACGCGGAGATCCTCATCAGCCTCAAGTCGGACCACCGTCCCACCCGTGAGTACATGCGGCGGATCCGCGAGGAGCTGCCGAAGGCGTTCCCCGGCAGCTCGCTCTACTTCCAGCCCGCGGACATCGTGACCCAGGTGCTCAACTTCGGCCTGCCGGCGCCGATCGACGTGGTGATCGAATCCAACAACCTGGAATCGGGCTTCGCCGTTGGCCGGCAGCTCGCCGCCCGGATGCGCCGCATCCCCGGCGTGGTCGACGTGCGGATCCCTCAGGTTCTGGACTACCCCACGCTCAACCTCGACGTGGACCGGCTGCGCGCCGCCCAGGTGGGGCTCACCCAGCGGGACGTGGCCAACAACCTCCTCACCTCGCTGAGCAGTAGCTCGCTGGTGAACTCCAACTTCTGGCTCAGCCCGCAGAACAACGTGAACTACCTGGTGGCGGTCCAGACCCCGCTCCCGCTGATGCGGAGCACCAGCGACCTGCTCGCCACCCCGCTCACCGCCCCCGGCTCGCAGCCGATCCGCCAGACGCTGACCCGCGGCCTGACCGACGCCGCCACTCCCTCGGGCAGCCTCTACCTCGGCACCTTCGCCCAGCTCTCGCCGGGCAAGACCCTGGCCTCCATCAACCACTCCACCATCCAGCGGGTCATCAACGTGCAGGCCGCGGCGGAGGGGCGGGACCTCGGCTCGGTGGCCCGGGAGATCCAGAAGGCCATCGACGCGCTCCACGACGTTCCCAAGGGGATCAAGATCTCCATCCGCGGGCAGATCGAGAGCATGCGCACCTCGTTCAGCTCTCTCGGGGTGGGGCTCATCCTCGCGGTGGTGCTGGTCTATCTGCTGATGGTGGTGCTGTTCCAGTCGTGGCTGGACCCGTTCATCATCCTCGCCGCGGTCCCCGGGGCGCTGGTCGGCATCCTCTGGATGCTGGCGGTCACCGGGACCACCCTCAACGTCGAGTCCTTCATGGGGGCGATCATGGCGGTGGGCATCGCGGTCTCCAACAGCATCCTCCTGGTGTCCTACGCCAACGAGGTCCGGGGCCAGCGGCAGCTGGGACCGCTCGAGGCCGCGCTGGAGGCGGGGAAGGTCCGGCTCCGGCCGGTGCTGATGACCGCTCTGGCGATGGTGCTGGGGATGCTGCCGATGGCCCTTGCGCTCGGCGAGGGCGGCGAGCAGAACGCTCCGCTCGGCCGCGCGGTCATCGGCGGCCTGCTGGTGGCGACCTTCGTGACCCTGTTCATCGTGCCGGTGGTCTACTCGGTGCTCCGAGGCAAGGAGCCCCGCGCGCACCGGCTGGACGAGCGATTCCTGGAAGAGAGCCAGGGCGCGCACCCGGGAGCGCTGGCATGACCGAGCTGAACGACGTGGTGAAGACCGAGCCACCCGCGCCAGCCCGGCCCCGCGCGCTGACCATCGGGACGATCGTCCTGGTGGCGGCGGTGGCGGTGGGGGTGGTGGTGCTGGCGGTGAGCAGGCGGGCCGCCGAGGCCCGCGAGCGCCAGAGCCGGGCCACGGCGCTCGATCGCGGGCCCGCGGTGCGGGTGGCGCAGGTGGAGCTCTCCGCCTCCGACCGGACGCTGAGCCTCCCCGGCGAGACGCGGGCCTGGAGCCAGGCCACCCTGTACTCGAAGGTGGCGGGCTACGTGCGCGAGGTGAAGGTGGACAAGGGCACCCGGGTGAAGAAGGGTGACCTGCTGGCCCGCCTCGAGTCGCCCGAGACGGATCAGCAGGTTCTGGGCGCGCGCGCGGACCTCCAGGTCAAGCAGTACCAGGCTGACCGGCTGCGGAAGCTGCGCCCCGAGGGCTTCATCGCCCAGCAGGACCTGGACAACGCCGAGGGCGCGCTCTCGGTGGCCCGGGCCACGCTGCAGCAGCTGCTGGCCACGCAGGCCTACGAGCAGCTGCGGGCGCCGTTCGACGGGGTGGTGACCGCGCGCTACGTGGACCCGGGCGCCCTGGTCGCCGCTGGAACCGCCTCCAACCAGGCGGTGCAGCCCCTGTTCGACCTGGCCGACATGCGCACCGTCCGGGTGCAGGTCTACGTGGGTCAGGACGACGCGGCCGACCTCCGCCCCGGGGCCCCGGTGACCATCAGCCTCCCGGATGATCCCGGCCATCCCATCGAGGCCAAGGTGACCCGCAGCGCCCAGGGCATCGATGCACGCACCCGCACCATGCTGGTGGAGATGGACGTCCCCAACGAGCCGGTGCGCCTGTACCCCGGAAGCTACGTCAACGTGAAGATTCGCTTCCCCGGCCGCCGGACACCGGTCGTTCCGGGGGAGGCACTCGCCTGGCGCGGGGATGCGCTGTACGTCGCCCAGCTCGAGGCCGGTGACCGGGTGAAGCTGGTCCGCATCCAGCCCGGCGACGATGACGGGCGGCGCGTCCAGGTCCTGTCCGGCCTGCAGGGAGGGGAGCGGGTGGTGCTCAACCCCAGCGCCGAGCTCTCCGATGGTGACCCGGTGCAGCCGCTGGCTCCCCAGGGTGGAGGGCCGGCGGCCGGACGGTGATGGCACGCCGCGTGCGCGGCGCACATCCGTCATTGTCTGAACAGCGCCACTTCCGCCGGAGGACCGAGCGGCCCAGCTTGCAGCCGTTCAACTCCAGCAGGGGGTCACACGGATGCTGTACTGGGCTGCTGTCTTCTTCGTCATCGCGATCATCGCCGCGGTCTTCGGCTTCGGCGGCATCGCGGCCGGTGCCGCGGGCATCGCCAAGATTCTGTTCTTCCTCTTCCTGATCCTCGCTGTGGTCTCGCTCATCTTCGGGCGGGGACGAACCGTCTAGGCCAAGCGAAGGGACGGGCGCCGGCCCCGTCCTCGGGGCGGCAGGCCGGTCAGGCCCGGCGAATCCGGAGCAGCAGCCAGGCCAGGGCCAGTGGCAGCAGCGCGAGCGGAGACCCTGACTGGCCGCTCACCTCGAAGCAGCCGTACGTCGGTGGCGGGACGTTGCCTCCTCCCGCCACGTTGGGATCGGCCCCGGCCTTCAGCTCGTCGATGTCCGGGGTCCCGTCCCCGTCGCTGTCCTTGTGCTCCGCGTTCAGCGCATCCAGTGCGGTGTCCAGGCTGGCGATGTTCTGTGCCACCAGGCCACGGGCTCGCATCGACGTCCCGAACGGCGTGGTCACCGTGCCGAAGCCGGTCTGTCCGTTGGCGTGACAGAGCGAGCAGTCCGGGGTGTAGGACAGCCCGAGGTGAGAGCGGACCTCGGCCGGGAAGGTGGAGGAGGCGTGCGCCAGTCCGCCGGCGAGCACCGTGATGGCGACGAGGGCGCGTCTCAAGGTCGGCTCAGGGTAGCGCAATGCGCCCCGGCGGCGCGGGGATTCCGCCCACCGCCGTGCCGGTCTGGGTGTGGCAGGTGCTGCAATCGCCGGACGGGACCGAGGTGGCCATGGTCCGCGTCTTCCCGTTGAAGGTCACCTTCGCGGTGATGGGGAACACCGGCCAGCCCGGGAAGGCATTGCTGCCGATGTAGAAGTTCCCCGCCGAGTTCACCCCGGCGTTGTGCGAGGTGCCGTTCTTGTCGGTCACGGTGACGGTCGCTCCGGCGGCGGCGGTGCCGAGGCAGTCGTCGTACTCGTGCCCGGTGGGGTAGACGGTGCCGGCGATCGCGAAGTTCGGCCCCTCGCCGCGGTTGTGGCAGCTGATGCAGGCCAGGCCAGGGTGCATGGATCCGCTGCCCTCGTTCCCGTTGGTCCAGTAGGAGCCGCTGCTGCACTTCGGCGGGGCGGTGAACGCCGGGTCCTGCGCCGGCGCGCAGCTGCCGGTGGGCGTGCCCGCATCCACCCAGCTGGCGAACGCGGCGATGTCCGCGGCGGGGACCGTCACCCCGGTGCCGGGCGGCATCGGCGAGGCCGGATCCTGCATCCGGACCAGTGACCGCTGGGCTTCGCTCTGAGCGGGGAAGCCACTGGAGAGCGCGGTGAGCGCGGCGTGGCTGTCGAGCGGCATGGGCGCGTTGCCGCTGGGAGGCGTGCCGTGGCAGCTCGTGCAGTGCGCGGAGAGCAAGGTCGCGACGTCGCACGGCAAGTCACCCGGGACCACGCCGCCGCCGTTCGAGCCGCCGTCGGCCCCGTTGTTCAGGTTGCCGGTGTCGCCGGAATACCCCCCCAGCGAGCAGGCGACGGTGAACAGCAGCACGGATGACAGCAGACGGCGCATCGAGACCTCGGTGGGGGATTCCGGCGAGCCTACGCTGGAGAGTTGCCGCGGCCAGGCCCGTTCCGTCACCGCCCGGGTGCGGGTAGAGGTGGGTGTGGGCCGCACGGCACCCCGGGTGCCGGGCGCCCCGGCGTCAGATGGCCGGCTTGAGCGGGTCGTGCTCGGCGATGAGCTTGGTGACCCGCGCCTCGTCGATGCGTGCGGTGAGGCGGGTGGCGTCGTGGAGGTCGCGCACCGTCTTCGCCAGGCTGAGCGAGGAGCCCACGGTGAAGAGCAGGCCCATGGCCAGGAAGCCCTTCACCCACCCACCGTCGGGAAGGCAGTAGATGCCCAGGGCGGTCGCCGTCACCGAGATGGCGAAGGAGAGCCACGACTGGACGACCCAGGCAGCGCTGTGCCCCGCAGGGAGCTCGGGCTGGGCGCGCACGGCTCAGGCCCTCCCCAGGACGTCGAGGCCCGAGCGCAGCAGCGAGAGCGGAAAGATGCGGGGAACGAGGGCCAGCGCGAGGAGCAGGCCGCCGTGGACCAGCAGCGCGCCGAGCGGCGTCCCGGTCCGGGCGACCAGGACGGTGGTCAGCGCGGCGAAGCCCACGAACCACAGCCAGAAGGCTCCGGCTCCGAGCAGCGCGGCGGGGTGGGCGAGCGCGCTCAGCGTGACCAGCAGCCCCACCGCTGCCCAGACGGCGAGCAGCAGCCCGTGCACCAGGTTGCGGGCAGGTTCGGACGACATCGGCGGCCTCCTTGCGAGATGCAGGGGCGGGGGAACCGCCCGTGCAGTCCCAAGGCTGGCCCGAAGGGCTCGTTTCGGTCCAGGAACTAAGAGGGCATCATTTGATAAGCTGCAGTCAATGAACTCGCTCGACCGCCTGTCCGGCTTCTACTGGGTCGCGCGCACCGGCGGGTACGCGCGGGCGGTCCGCGCCTTCCCGTACCCCATCACCGAGCCCGGGGTGCACCAGCAGGTCAGGCGACTCGAGGCCGAGCTCGGCGTCCGGCTCTTCCGCCGGGTGGCCAAGGACCGGATGGTGCTCACTCCGCAGGGCCAGGCCCTGTACGCGGTGGTCGCGCCCTTCCTGGAGGCGCTCCGGGTCACCGTCGACGCGCTCCGGGCGGGCAGCTTCGGCGGCACCCTTCGCATCGGGGCAGCGGCGCTGCTGGTCCAGGAGCTCCTCCCGGGCTGGCTGCGGGCGCTGCACCGCCGTCATCCCGAGATCGACGTCACCCTCACCGAGCTCAGAGCCCCGGACGTCTCGCTCCTCCGCACTGGCGAGCTGGATCTCCTGGTCGACCACCTTCCCCAAGTTCCCGCCGACGTCGAGGTGCGGGAGATCGGGACGCTGTGGGGCTTCCTGGTGCTGCCCAGCTCCCACCCGGCCGCGCAGAAGCAGAGGTTCGACCCGCGCCGGCTGGCCGAGCTCCCGTTCCTCACCTTCGGAGCGGACCCCGCAAGCCGTGCGTTGCAGCGGCGGGCTGTCGAGGCGCTGGGGGGTTCGGCGAAGGAGCGCTTCGCCGCGGACTCCACCGCCTCCCTGCTCGGGTTCGTCGCCGCCGGGCTGGGCTTCTCGGTGGTCCCGGCGATGCACCCCGACGGCCCACGTCGTCCCGGGGTCCGCGCCATCCGGCTGCAGCTGCCAGGCTCGGAGCTGCCAGTGCATGCCGTGTGGCTGCGCGGCGTTCCCAACCCGATGCTCGGCCGAGCCATCGACGTCGCTCCCCGTACAACGGGACGGCACTGAGCGGGCCCTGACTCGCTCTTCGTCGCGCCAGCGACTCGCCGGCGTAGGCCTTTCGGACCACACCAACGTCACGTGACCCGCTGCTCCGCCCATGCCAAGCCAGGGGCGAGCGTGGAACCGAGGAGCACCGAGGAACCCGCCGGCGCCGGACTGAGCACCGGCGAGGCGGAGGCGCGGCTTGCCCGCGAGGGCCCGAACGAGGTCGCGGCGCACACCCGCGCCTCGCAGTTCCGGCAGCTGCTGGCCAGCATCTCCAACCCCTTGCTCGGCATCCTCCTGGTGGCCGCGGTGGCCTCGGCGGTGCTGGGAGAGCGGGTCAACGCGGTCATCGTCGTGGCGATGGTGGTCCTCAGCGCGGCCATCGACTTCGTCCAGTCATTCCGCTCGGCGAAGGCGGTGGAGCGCCTCCGGTCACAGGTGGCGCCCACCGCCACGGTGCTGCGCGACGGCCGGTGGACGGAGCTCCCCCGGCGGGAGCTCGTTCCCGGCGACACCATCCGTCTGTCCGCCGGAGACCTGGTACCGGCCGATGCTCGCCTCCTGACCGCCCGGGCCCTGCACGTCGTCGAGTCGGCGCTCACCGGTGAGTCCCTGCCGGTGGAGAAGGAGGTCGGCGCCCCGACCGAGGGCAGCGGGGTCTCGGCGGGTCACGTCTACGCCGGGACCTCGGTCGCCAGCGGCACCGCCGAGGCAGTGGTCGAGCACACCGGTGGCCACACCCAGCTCGGGGCCATTGCCGCGCGCCTCGCCGAGCGTCCGCCCCAGACCGCGTTCGAGCACGGCATCCGTGACTTCAGCCTCTTCATCACCCGGACCATCCTGTTCCTGGTGCTCTTCATCGGGGTGGTGAGCGTCGCCAAGCACCGCCCGCCGCTCGAGTCGCTGCTCTTCGCGGTGGCGCTCGCGGTCGGGCTCACCCCCGAGTTTCTTCCGATGATCACCACCGTGACCCTCGCCCAGGGCGCGGTGCGGATGGCCCGGGCCAAGGTCATCGTGAAGCACCTCCCGTCCATCCAGAACCTCGGGAGCATCGACGTCCTCTGCAGCGACAAGACCGGCACGCTGACCCGCGGGCGCATGGAGCTCGAGCGCTCGGTGGATGGTGCCGGGACCTCGGCTCCCCGCGCGCTGGCCCTCGCCCGGGTGAACAGCGCGCTCCAGACCGGGCTGAGAAACCCGCTCGAGGACGCCATCCTCGCCGCCCCGGACGGGACAGCCGAGGACTGGAAGCGGCTCGACGAGGTGCCGTTCGACTTCGAGCGCCGCCGGATGAGCGTGGCCGCGGCGCGTGCCGGAACGCCGGTACTCGTCTGCAAGGGCGCCCCGGAGAACGTGCTCGCAGTCTGCACCGAGTGGGAGAGCGCCGGCGCTGTCCAGCGACTGGACGGCGCGGCGCGTGCCCGCTGCCAGCAGACCGAGCGCGCCCTGGCGGAGCAGGGTCTGCGGGTCCTCGCCGTGGCCTCGCGTTCCCTGGGCCCGGACGAGCCGTGCGGTCTCGAGTCCGAACGCGACCTCTGCCTCGTCGGGTTCCTCGCCTTCCTCGATCCACCGCTCGCCGACGCGGCCAAGACCGTGCGAGCGCTCCGGCGGGATGGCGTGGCGGTGAAGATCCTCTCCGGCGACGACGCGCTGGTGGTCCGTCACGTTTGCGAGGCCGTGGGCATCGGGGGCAAGCGGGTGGTGCTGGGCGACGACCTCGACCGGCTGACCGACCCAGCGCTGGGGCTGGTGGCCGAGCGGCACGCGGTCTTCGCCCGGGTCTCGCCTCAGCAGAAGACTCGCCTCCTCCAGGCGCTGCGCCGGCGCGGACACGTGGTGGGCTTCCTCGGTGATGGCATCAACGACGCTCCGTCGCTCCACACCGCCGACGTGGGCATCTCGGTGGCCAGCGCGGTGGACGTGGCGCGCGACGCGGCGGACATCGTGCTGCTCGACCGGGGCCTGGGCGTGCTCCACACCGGCATCGTCGAGGGCCGGAGGTCCTTCGGGAACGTCATGAAGTACCTCCTGATGGGGACCAGCTCGAACTTCGGGAACATGCTGAGCATGGCGCTGGCGTCGCTCTTCCTGCCGTTCCTGCCGATGCTCCCCACCCAGATCCTCCTCAACAACTTCCTCTACGACCTGGCGCAGGTGACCATCCCCAGCGACCGGGTCGACGCCTCGTTCCTCGCCCGGCCGCAGCGCTGGGACATCCGCGGGGTGCGGCGGTTCATGCTGATCGTCGGGCCGGTCAGCTCGCTCTACGACTTCCTCACCTTCTGGGTCCTCCTCGGCGTCTTCCACGCTTCCGAACGCCTCTTCCACACCGGGTGGTTCGTCGAGTCGCTGGCGACGCAGGTCCTGGTGGTCTTCGTCATCCGTACCACCGGCAACCCGTTCCGGAGCCGCCCCAGCCCGCTGCTCGCCGCCACCGCCGTGGCGGTGGTGGCCCTGGCGACGGCGCTGCCCTGGAGCCCGGCCGCCGAGGCGCTCGGGTTCGAGCCGCTCCCCGGGCCTTTCTTCCTCTTCCTCGTGCTCGCCACCGCGACCTACCTCCTGCTGGTGCAGTGGGTGAAGGCGCGGGTCCTGCCCAGGTTCACCGGTCCGTCACCTGGGCGTGCCATGGGGGCCGGATGAGCCCGTCATCCGCCTCCGCGACGCTGTCCCAGCTCGACTCGCTGCTCGGCGAGGTGGAGCGGGCGACGCCCTCGTCCACCGAGCTACGGACTCTGGCCTCTCCACACCGGGCGGGGGCGGTGAACCTCCGGCACTACCTCGTGCTCCGGAGCCACGACCTCCGGCGTCTCCAGCAGACGCTGGCCGAGCTCGGGCTCTCCTCTCTGGGGAGGGCCGAGGGCCACGTCGAGGCGACGCTGCGCGCAGTCCGCCGGGCGCTGCGGGCGCTCGAGGGGAAAGGGGCGCCTGCAGACGAGACGCTCCGCGGACCCGACTTCGACGAGGGCCGCAGCGCGCTGGCCCGAAATGCCAAGGCGTTGCTCGGACCGGCGCCCGAGGGACGGGCGGTGCGGATCATGGTCACCGCCGACGCGAGCCTGGCCGAGGATCCCACCGCCGTCCGCGCGCTGCTCGACCAGGGGATGGGCATCCTGCGGATCAACTGCGCCCACGATGGGCCGGAGGTGTGGACCCGCATCGCCGGCCACGTGCGGGCCTCGGAGAAGGCCAGCGGCCATCCGTGCCGCATCCTGATGGACCTCGGGGGGCCGAAGATCCGCACCGGCCCGCTCAGCCCTGGGCCGCCGGTGGTCAGCTGGAAGCTCCGGCGCGACATCCGCGGCAAGCTGCTCCTGCCCACCACGGTGTGGATCGTCCCGGCGGGGACGTACCCGCCGGCCACCGGACCGCAGCTCCAGTTCCCGCCGGACTGGACAGGCGGGCTGAGCCCCGGCGCCGAGCTCCAGTTCCGCGATGCCCGCGGGCTTCGCCGCACCCTGCGCATCGTCGAGCGGCTCGGTGACGTGCTCCGGGCAGAGGCAGAGCAGAAGGCCTTCATCGTGCCCGAGACGCGGTTCCAGACCTCGGAGGCGGACCCCGGTGCCTGTCCGCTCGCGCTGCCCGAGCCCGAGCTGCCCATCACCCTCGTCCCCGGCGAGCGGCTGGTGCTCACCCGCTCGCTGGCGCCGGGCCGGGCCGAGCTGCGCGACAGCACCGGGCGGGTGGTGGAACCCGGGCGGGTGGGGTGCACCGAGCCCACGCTCTTCACCCGGGTCCGGCCCGGTGACCGGGTGATGCTCGATGACGGGAAATTCCAGGCCGAGGCGGTGGAGGTGCACCCGGACCGGCTCGAGCTGCGCATCGTCCGTGGCCCGCGGCCCTCCGGCAAGCTGGCCAGCGAGAAGGGCATCAACGTCCCCGACACCGCGCTCCAGCTCCCGGCGCTCACCGACCAGGACCGCCGGGATCTCCAGACCGTGGTGAGGCTGGCCGACCTGGTGGGCATGTCCTTCGTCCAGAGCCCCGAGGACATCCATGCCCTCCGCGCCGAGCTGAACCGGCTCTCGGCCTCGCACCTCGGGCTGATCCTCAAGATCGAGACCACCCACGCCTTCGCCGCGATGCCCGCCCTGCTCTGGGCGGCGATGGAGCACGAGCGGACCGGGGTGATGATCGCCCGCGGCGACCTCGCGGTGGAGTGTGGGTACCAGCGCCTGGCCGAGGTGCAGGAGGAGCTGCTGTGGATCAGCGAGGCCGCGCACGTCCCTGCCATCTGGGCCACCCAGGTGCTGGAGGGGCTGGCCAAGAACGGTGTCCCCAGCCGGGCCGAGGTGACCGACGCGGCGATGGGCGAGCGCGCCGAGTGCGTGATGCTCAACAAGGGCCCACACATCCTGGACGCGGTGTCCGCCCTCGACGACATCCTGCGCCGGATGGAGGAGCACCAGTCGAAGAAGACGGCGCAGCTCCGGGCGCTCCGCTCCTGGTCGACCGCTGCCTCCGGGGGGCACGTCTAGGGCCGTGCCCGGGGCGCCACTCGCGTCCCGTTCTCCAGCGCCTCACCGGGGTACAGCACCACCGTGTCTCCCTCGGCGA
The DNA here is from genome assembly GCA_035519675.1 of Myxococcaceae bacterium. Taxonomy (GTDB): domain Bacteria; phylum Myxococcota; class Myxococcia; order Myxococcales; family Myxococcaceae; genus RPRB01. Next base: position 6,035 of record DATIWB010000081.1, on the reverse strand, counting down.
GCCCGGCCTTCACCTCGGCCACCCGTCCGTTGCGGAGGCCGATGGTGACCGGGCGCAGCACCGCCCGCCCGGACTCGAGGCGGAACACGCTCCACTGCTCCCCCTGCCGGAACACCGCGCCGAGCGGGACGAGCATCGCCCGGGGCACGTCGGCGGTGACCACGTGCAGCTCCACCCGGAATCCGTCGCCGAGCCCGCTCCGCCTCTCGGGCGGGTCCACCAGATCGGCGACCACGTTCACCCGCTGCTCCTCGACCCCCAGCGCTGACACCTTGGTGAACGCGCTCGGCTCCACCCGCCGCACCCGGGCCCGGAGCGTTCCCTCGCCACCCCAGCGATCGATGACCACCTCGGCGCCGGGGCGGATGCCCACCGCCTCGGTGGTCAACACGTCCCCGACCGCCTCCATCGCCCCCAGGTCGCCGATCTCGAACAGCGCCGTCCCGGGCTGGACCACCGCCTCGCTCTCTTGCAGCACCCGGAGCACCAGGCCCTGGATCGGGCAGGTGACCTCCCAGACGTCCTCGGGCTGACTGCCGCGTCGGTCCTGCGTGCGGACCAGCGCCGCCCGAGCAGCGTCTCGCTCGTGCCGGGCGACGTCGCGCCCGCGCTCCGCCACTTCCACGTCGCGGCCCCGCGCCGCACTTTCGGTCTGGATCCGCTCCATCGCCTCCTGGGAGATGCTGCCCGCCGCCCCGAGCTGCCGGGCGCGGGCGACGTTGCGCTCGGCCTGCTCCAGCTCGTTCCGGGCGAGCGCCAGTGCCGCCTCGGCCCGCTGGGCGGCGTCGTCGGCGGCCCGGGCGCGGGCCTGCACCTCGGAGCGCGTGCGGGCGTCGAGCAGCGGGGGAGCGACCGGAACGATGCGCGCCAGGGTCGCCCCAGGGACGCAGGGGTCGCCGGCACGGACCGAGGGGCGGAGCAAGGTGCCGCCGAGCGGCGAGGAGAGCACGTAGCGGTCGCGGACCCGCACCCGTCCGTCCTCGTCCACCGTGACCCGGAGAGGCCCGGGCCTCACCGTCTCCACCTCGACCGCGACCGGTCGCGGCCGGAGCGCCGTCCAGACGAGGCCTCCCGCCACCACCGCCGCTGCCGAGATGCCGATGACGGTTCGTCGCTTCACGCCGCTCACTCCCGCGTCTTGAGGACCGAGATGAGGTCCAGCCTGCCGATGCGCCAGTTCACCGCTGCCGCGCTGAGCACCGCCGCACCCAAGATGAACAGCGACGACTCGGCCAGGTTCCGGGCGGTGGTGGGGATGTTGAAGCGCACGTTCTCGTTCTCGAAGAACGGGGCCAGCGTTTGCCCGAGCCAGGTCCCGAGCAGCGCCCCGACCGGCAACCCCAGCAGCACCTCTACCGCGAGGCCGGCGAAGAGCAGGCGGGCTACCTCGGCGTGGGTGAAGCCGATGACCCGCAGGGTCGCCAGCTCACGGGCGCGCTCCGACAGCGCGATGCGAGCGTCGTTGTAGACGATGGAGAAGGCGAGGGCGCCGGCGAACCCCCCGAGGAACACCAGGTCCACCCACATCGTCCTCTTCATCATCTCCTGGAACAGGGCGATCAGCGTCTTCTGCTGGATGGCAGAGGTGACCTTGGGCACTTCCTTGGTACGGACGAGGAACGGTGAGGCCTGCGCCTCGTCGATCTCCACCAGTGCCATATCTGCCAGCGGCCGCTCCCCGAGCCACCGGGCGAGCGCCTCGGCCGCCATGGTGGCCCCGAAGCCCACCGGTTCGTCCACCACCCCGGTCACCGGGAGCAGGCCGGTGCGGCGGTCACCAGTGAGCAGATGCACCTCCAGCGTGTCTCCGGCCCGCACCCTCAGGACCTCGGCCAGCGTTGAGGTCAGCACCATCCCGTCCGCCGGGAGTGGGCGGGGAGCCATCCGGAGGTTGACCAGCCGGCGGAGCTGTGACGCGGGTGACACGCCGCTGAGCGCAACGTCGCGCCAGAGGTGGCCGTTCCGGAGCCGAACCGGCGCGGCCCGCACCACCTCGGCGCCGAGAACCCCGGGAAAGGCGCGCAGCTCGGCCAGCACCTCATCCGCCCCCAGCGAGCTGACCAGTCCGACCTTCAGGTCCTCGCGCTGGGCGGCCGGCATCGCCTGGAGGAGGAGCACGTCCATCGCGGCGAACATCGCCACGGTCACCACCACGATGGAGAGCGCGAGCCCGAACGCGAGCGACGAGAGGAAAGCACGCCCCGGCTGCCGCGCCAGCTGCCGGAGCACGAAGCGGCCATTGACCCCCAGCATCCTCCCCAGCCCCGCCCGCTCGATGACCGAGGGGTGGTAGTCGGCCGGAGCCGGCGGGCGCAGCGCTTCGGCCGGCGGGAGCGAGGTTGCGCGGTGAAGCGAGCTCCAGGCACCCACCGCCGCGGCGGCGAGGCTGAGCGAGCTGACCAGCAAGACCTGAGGGCCCTCGAGCCGGTACCGGAGCAGCGGAAACCGGAAGTATCCGGTGTACAGCCCCGTGAGCAGCGTCCCGAAGTAGTCGCCGACCACCAGGCCCCCCGCGAGCCCGATGAGGATGATCAGCCCCACCAGCTTCGCATAGTGCAGGCCGATGGTGCCGTTCATGTACCCCAGCGCCTTCAGCGCGGCGATCTGGTCACGCTCGGTGTCGAGGAGCCGGGAAAAGACAAGATTCACAAGGAACGCCGAGACCAGCAGGAAGATGGCGGGGATGATGGTGGCCATCACTCCCAGCTGCTGGAACTCATTGGTGACCAGCTTGTGCGACGTGTGCTGGCTCCGCCCGTAAGCGCCGAGCGAGCCGTAGCGGTCGAGGAGTCGGTCCACCTCGGAGATGACCGCCGGGGCACTCGCCCCCGGACCCAGACGGAGGACCACGTCGTCGAAGGCGCCGCGCAGGTCGAACGCCGATGCCAATCCCTCGCGCGGCATCCACACCACGCCGAAGCGTCGGTCGTCGGGGAACACCGCCCCTTCCTGGAGCTGGTAGACGTATTCCGGGCTCAGTGCCACGCCCACGACGTGGAGTCGCTGGCGACGTCCGTTGATGCGCGCCACGAGTTCGGCGCCAGGCGCGAGGTGGTCGGCCTCGGCGAAGGCCTGGTTGACCAGCACCTCGGCGTCACGCCCGGGCTCGGGCCAGCGGCCCGACTTGAGGTGGAGCCGGTTCAGCACCGGGGGCCCAGGGTCCGGGATGGACACCAGCCGCGCCGTCGCCGGTTCGTCGAGGCCCGGGACGTCGATCGAGACGTCGCGGACGATGCGGGTCTCGACCTGGCCCACGCCGGGAATGGCCCGCAGCCGGTCGCCAACGGGTTCGGGCGCACGCTTCAGTCGCGCGAACACATCCGCGAACTGGTAGCGGACGTAGTAGTCGTCGAGGGCCCTCTGCAGGGCGGCGGTGGTCCCCGCCGAGCCGAGGAACACCGCCGCCCCGCAGCAGATGACCAGGGCGATCGACCCTCCCTGTGCCCTGAGCCGCCAGGCGTCGCGGAGCACCTTCCGGTCGAGGGGCCTCACCAGCTCAGCTCCTCCGGCCGGGCGCGCCGCGCGTTCCGTGACTCGGATGCCACCCGCCCGTCGGCGAAGCGGAGCACCCGATCTCCGAGCGCGGCGATGACCGCGTTGTGGGTGATGATCAGCGTGGTTCGCCCGAGCTCCTCGTTCACCCGGAGGAGGGCCGAGAGGACGATGCGTCCGGTCTCCTGGTCCAGCGCGCCGGTGGGCTCGTCGCAGAGCAGGAGGTCCGGCTGCTTCGCCACCGCGCGGGCGATGGCCACCCGCTGCTGCTCTCCGCCCGACAGCTGGGCCGGGAAGTGATCCATCCGCTCGCCGAGGCCTACCAGCCGGAGGGCATCCTCGGGCGTCATCGGCTCGCGTGAGATCTCGGTCACCAGCGCCACGTTCTCCCGCGCGGTGAGACTGGGGAGCACGTTGTAGAACTGGAAGACGAAGCCCACGTGCTCGCGCCGGTAGAGCGTGAGCTCGCGGTCCGTCGCAGTGGTCAGGTCCTCCCCCCGGTAGAGCACCTGGCCCGAGGTGGCGCGGTCGAGACCGCCCAGGATGTTGAGCAGCGTCGACTTCCCGCTCCCCGACGGTCCGAGCAGCACCACGAACTCGCCCTCGGTGAAGGTGAGGTCTACGCCCCGGAGCGCATGCACCTCGACCTCGCCCATCCGGTAGGTCTTCACCAGCGCGCGCGTCTCCAGCACCGGCGACGGGACGGACCCCGGCCGGACCTGGGCCTCCCCGAGGCTCGGTGCGCTGCGCTCCACGGCGAGGCTCCCCGGCTGCGACAAGCATGCCCGGGAGGGGCGAAGGTGCGGGACCCCTGGTGACGCAACCGCTGCGGACACTCACCCGCCGGTGTGCTCCCGGCGCAACTCCTGCGTCGTCGCCGCTCGCCTCCGGGCGTCGGGCCGTGCTACGGCCCCTGGCCCATGCCCATCCAGGTCGGACAGCGCGTCCCCGACGGGACGCTCAGCGAGTTCATCGAGCAAGAGTCGCCGGGCTGCACGCTCGGCCCCAACACGTTCCAGGTGGCGAAGCTCGTGGCCGGCAAGCGCATCGTGGTCTTCGGACTGCCGGGCGCGTTCACCCCCACCTGCTCGGCGAAGCACGTTCCGGGCTACCTCACCCACGCCGCCGATCTGAAGTCCCGCGGCGTCGACGAGATCTGGTGCGTCTCGGTCAACGACGCCTTCGTCATGGGCGCCTGGGGGCGGGAGCAGAAGACGGACGGGAGGATCCGCATGCTGGCCGACGGGAGCGCCCTGTGGACCCGCGCCCTCGGACTGGACCAGGACCTCACCCCCAGGGGCATGGGGGTCCGCTCGCAGCGCTACTCGATGCTGCTCGACGACGGGGTGGTGAAAGCGCTCCACGTCGAGGCGCCGGGCAAGTTCGAGGTGAGCGACGCCGAGACGATGCTCAAGGAGCTCCCGCGGGCATGAGCGCGGGGCCGCCCATCGGCGGCTCCGCCGAGTCAGAGCGGGCTGACACCGGAGCGTCACGCGGGGGTCGGTGTGGAGAGCCCACGCCGCAGCGTGGTGGGCACCCGGCATCAGTGTCGTGGAACAGCGGAATTCTGCAGCCCCAGTCCGGCTTTCGCCCGGGCGTGCGACTTGCTCTGCTCCTCACCCACGCATGCGCAGTCTCCTCCTGGCGGCCACCCTCGTCTCGGTCTCCGCTGTTGCCCAGACGCTCACCGCCGGAGGGCCGGCCAGCACCTTCCAGGTGACGACGTACGTCTCGGGACAGGGGCAGCTCACCGACTTTCGCTTCCTTCCCGACGGCCGGGTGGTGATGACCGAGAAGACCGGTGCGGTGAAGGTCCGCCGCACCGACGCCACCGTGGTGACCGCGGGCAGCTTCAACGTGGACTCCAACAGCGAGAAGGGCCTGCTGGGCGTGGAGGTCGATCCGCAGTTCGCCTCCAACACCTTTCTCTACTTCTACGCCTCGGACGGGCCCACCACCGCGAACAAGCATCGCGTCCTCAAGGTCAAGCTCAACCCCGACAACACGCTATTGTGCACCGGGTCCTGCAGCACCGCGCCTGAGGTGACGGTGCTGCTCCAGAACCTCCAGGGCCCCGCCAACCACGACGGGGGCGGCCTGGCCATCGGTCCCGACGGCAAGCTCTACGTGGGCGTGGGGGACACCGGCTGTAACTCGGGGCTCCCTCCTGGACCGGGCAACGTCACCAACTGGATCGGCACCTGCCTCACCACCGCCAACGGCAAGGTGCTCCGCATCAACCTCGACGGCAGCATCCCCTCGGACAATCCGCTCGCCGCCCCGGGGACCACCGTGCCGGCCTGCAACGGCAGCTGCGGCAGCGGTCCGGACGCAGGCACCCTCATCTCCGGCGCGAGGACCGAGATCTGGGCCTGGGGCTTCCGCAATCCGTTCCGGTTCTCCTTCGACCCCCAGACCGGTCTTCTCTGGGTGGGGGACGTCGGCGAGGTCAGCTACGAGGAGATCGACCTGGTCCGGAAGGGCCAGCACTACGGGTGGCCATACCGCGAGGGGTCCTTCGGCTATCCGCCGGCCACCTGCGA
>DATIWB010000080.1:0-2455 GCA_035519675.1 Myxococcaceae bacterium | reverse complement strand
TTGCCGTCGCCGTCGGCGTCGTCGGTGTACGACAGCGTCTTGCCGTCGTCGGTGTAGCTCACCCACACCGAGCAGCCGCAGCCACAGCCACACCCGCAGCCACAGCCGCCGCCCTCTTCCTTGGGGGCGCCGCACTGCGAGCCGAGACATTCCGGGTTGTCTGCATTCTGCGCCAGCGCCGGCACGGCCCACGCGAGCGTGAGGCCGACCACCAGCGATCCAATCAGTCGAACGTTCATCATCTTTCCATTCCCTTCCGCAGGAGCGAGGGAGCGAGAGAGCAAAAGGCGCGCCGCTCGTCCGGGTCCGAAAAAACCGCAGTGATCCGGGAACTTGCCGGCCCGAGTGGACCCAGGATCATGTGGGTGTGGGGTCGGCCCCCCTCTGGGGCTGTGGGGTAGGGGCCCCGCCGGTCGTCCTGGATCAGCCGCCTCATCGCCCGACCACGAAGGTGTCGGGGGACACGCCGATGGTCCCCGGCGGGTTCTTGGTGTTGGGCGGCGCGAAGACCACCCGCTGCTCGAAGGTCTCGGCGATGCCGACGCCGTGCGGGTCGTTGGACCGGCCGGACTGGAAGTACAGGATGATGTCGTTGGTGCCGGCGGGGATGATGTTGCCCAGCGCGTCCGGCCGGGCCTGGGTGGCGACCAGCGAGACGTTGGTCGCGCGCACGTGGTAGCAGGCGCGCCCGTCGGGCGTGGGATCTGCGTCGCTCACCTGGACCACGTAGCCCCGGTCGGCGCGGTACTCGCCGTCGTTGCTCAGGGGATCGGTGTGTCCGGTGACCTCGTCGGCGTTCGAGGCGCCGTCGCGGTCGGTGTCGGTCAGGTCCTCGGGCACCAGGGGATTGGAGCGGGACATCACCTCGACGAAGTCGCTGAGCCCGTCGCCGTCGGTGTCCGCCACGCAGGGGTCGGTGCCGATGACCCGCTCCTCGCACTCGTTGAGGAGGTCCGCGTCGTCGTCGAGGAACGGGTTGCACTGGATGATGCCACTGACGTCGTCCTTGAACGGGTCGAGCCCGGCGGCGCGCTCCAGCCCGTCGCCCAGCCCGTCGCCGTCGGTGTCGGGATTCAAGGGATCGGTGCCGATGGTCTTCTCCTCGTCGTCGGAGAGACCGTCGCCGTCGGAGTCGACCAGCTGCTGGCCACCGCGAGCCAGGGCGTTCCGGTTGAAGGCGAAGAACCGCTTGATGCTGAGCTCGCGCTGGACCGAGGCGAAGCTGATGCCGCCCAGCACCGCGTCCAGGGTCTGGTCGCTGGCGGTGCGAGGGGTGGTCCCGCCCCCGGAGGTGGAGATGACGGTGTCCTGATCGATGACCGATTGATCCGGCCCGGGCGGGGTGTCGAAGACGTAGATCGGCTGGATCGACACCTGCCCTGCGCCGTACTGCTGCTCGAGGGCCTTGATCTCCCCGGTCACCTCGTTCAGCTCGCACTTGGAGCAGTCCAGCGAGGTGGGGAGCACGGTGCAGGCGGTGCTCAGCCCTGCGTTGAGCGCGGGGTAGTCGCAGCTGGTGTCCGCCGACGCCTGGATCATGATCACCAGATAGCGGGTGCGGTTCACCGTTCCCCGGCAGGCGGTCTGCATGTCGCCGGAGAGGATGCTCTTGGCGAGCTTCAGCGCGCTCCGCATGCTCACCGGGCCGACCTGCTGGAACGCGGGGTAGTTCGGCAGCTGCCCCAGCATCTGCACCCCGTCCACGAAGCTGCCCTGCAGGCCCTGGGCAGTGACGTGGTACGCGGCGAGCGCGAACTTCACGTTGGTGCCCGAGCGCTGGGCCGCGTTCTGGATGCTGGTGATGATCGCCCCCACGGTCGAGACCGGAACGGTGCTCCCGCCTTCCACCAGGAAGAGGACCTTCACCGGAAAGGTGTCGCCGGTGGCCAGCGGAACGCAGACGTCTCCCTCGAACGCGGTGCGATCCGGTCCGGGGATTCCGCTTCCCTGGAGCGCATACACGCCAGCATCGGTGCAGGCGACGGTGGAGCCGAGGAGGAGGAGAGCGAGGAGCCTGCGCATGCGTTGGAGACCGCCGAGTGTATCCGCGATGCGTTCCGCCGATCGCATCTGGATCTTTCCACCACGTCTTTCCCTGTCACCGCAGTGCGCGGCGGTGCGACAGCGGCACACGTCGAACCCAAAAGAAAAATCCCGCCACGGGGAGCGGGGGACTCACCGTGGCGGGTCGACTCTGGAGCTGCCGGGACGCGGCGCGAAAGGGGAGTCAGTTGTCCCGGCGGAGCTCCAGAGCCGTGCTGCTCACGAACGGCGGCGGCGGACGAGGAGGCCGAGGGCGGCGAGGGCCAGACCGGCGGCCGGAGCGCCCAGGGGCAGCGCGGTGCAGCCACCGCTGGCCGAGGCTCCGGGCTGGACCTTCACCGTCAGCGCCGCGGTGGACTGGCTCACGCCCGGGTACCGCGCATCCGGGGTCACCATCTTCGCCGTCAGCTGC
>DATIWB010000079.1:0-17243 GCA_035519675.1 Myxococcaceae bacterium | reverse complement strand
ACAGGCTGACCACGGTGTCGCCGAACCGGCGGGAGTCCACCCGCTCCAGGCCAGCCAGTGTGTCCGGAGCGACCTCCCGGCGGCCATGCTCCACCACCAGGCTTCCCCCGGTGGCGAGCAGCTCGCCCTCGCCCACCGCGCGCACCACCGCCTCCGCCGCCGCCTCGGCATAGGGCGGGTCGGCGAAGACGAGCGAGAACCGCCGTCCCTCCGCCGCGAGCCGGGGAAGCGCCCTGGCCACCGGCATCCGGAGCAGCTCGATCGAGCCTTCCAGCCCCAGCGACCGGGCGTTCTCGGCGATCAACCGGGCCGCCTCGGCGCCGGGGTCCACCAGGACCGCCCGGGTCACCCCCCTGGACAGCGCCTCGAACGCCAGCGCGCCAGTGCCGGCGTAGAGGTCCAGCACCTCCCCGCCCTCGAAGAACTGGCCGAGCAGATTGAACAGCGACTCGCGCACCCGGTCCGCGGTGGGCCGGAGCCCGGGCCCCTTCGGCCCGACCAGCGGACGCCCCCGGTGGGTGCCGGCGACGATGCGCACGGCCGGCGGTGGCTACCCGGCTCCCGAGCCGGCGTACCCCTGACTCTCGATCTGCAGGGTGCTGTGGTCGATGCCGAACCGCTCCACCAGCGCCCGTTTCGCCGCGACCAGGATGGTGTCGTTCTCGCAGGCGCTCGGCTCGTCCACCACCAGGTGCGCCGACAGCGCCACCATCCCGCTGCCCACCGTCCAGATGTGGAGGTCGTGCACGGCGGTGACCCGGGGGATGCACTGCAGCGCCTTTTCCACCCCGTCCACGTCCACGTGCGGCGGCACGGTTTCCAGGAGCACGTCCACCGCCTCCCGGAGCACCCGCCAGCCCCCCACGACCACCACCCCGGAGATGCCGATGGAGATCGCCGGGTCCACCCAGCTCCAGCCGGTGAAGGCCATCACCGCGGCGCCGGCCAGCACTCCCACGCTGGAGAGCGCGTCCCCGAGCACGTGCAGGAACGCCGACCGGGTGTTCAGCGAGTGGCCGGAGTGCAGGAATCCCATCGCCAGGAGGTTCGCCCCGAGCCCAATGGTGGCCACCACCGCCATCGGCCCGAGGTGGACCGTGGCCGGGTGCTTCAGCCGCTCCAGCGCCTCGACGACGATGAAGACGGTGATGCCCAGGAGCAGCACTCCGTTGACCAGCGCGCTCAGGATCTCCAGTCGCACGTAACCGTAGGTCCGCTTGCGATTGGCCGGACGGCCGGCGAACCAGGCCGCCAGGAGCGCCAGCCCGAGCGCCGAGACGTCGGTCCACATGTGGCCGGCGTCCGAGAGCAGGGCGAGCGAGTGGGTGAGCCAGCCCCCGATCGCCTCCACCACCGCGATGAGGCAGGTGAGCAGGAGGGCCGCGGTCATCCGACGCGTGTCGTGCGCCCGTCCCAGGTCGGCGGCCCGCGTTCCGGGGCTGTCGCACGGCTGGGCGTGGTCCGCCGGACGAGGGTGGCCCTCGAACGAGGCCGGAGGATGGGGATGGACGTGGGTCACGTGGGAGTGCTCGGTGCTCCTGGTTACACTACGGCCCGGTGACTCGCCACGCCATGCCCCCAGCCCCCGCCCGGCGCGCGGCTGAGCCCCTGGTGCGGGGGGCTGAGCCCGCTCGGCGGCGCGGTGTCCGCGCTTCCACAGGCGTCGACTCAGTGCGGGGGCCCAGGACGTTCCGCGTCGCGCGACCGGATGGCGCGGAGGTCCACGTCGAGGTCGAGGGACGAGGCCGGTCCACCGTCGTCCTCTGCGACGGCCTGGCCTGCGACGGCTTCGCCTGGAAGTACCTCCGCCCGGCGCTCGCCGAGCACCACCGCGTGGTCCACTGGCAGTACCGGGGTCACGGCGAGTCACCGCTGCCGCCCCCCGGCGCCGCGCCCTCCATCCCCCAGTTCGCCGACGACCTGGCGGCGGTGCTCGACGCCGTGCGGGTGCGGAGCGCGGTGGCCGTCGGGCACAGCATGGGCGTGCAGCTGGCGCTGGAGTTCCACCGCCGGCACCCCAGCCGCGCCCGGGCGCTGGTGCTGGTCTCCGGCAGCCCCGGGCACCCCCTGGACACCTTCCACGACACCACCCTCCTCCGCCGCGCGCTGCCCTCGCTGCGGAAGGGCGCCGAGCGATTCCCGCGCATGGCCGCGGCGCTCACCCGGGTCGGGGTGCGGAGCGGGCTGGCGATGGAGGTCGCGATGTCGACGGAGGTCAACGCCAGCCTGCTCCGCCGCGCCGACCTCCAGCCGTACTTCGAGCACATCGAGCGGATGGACCCCCGCTTCTTCCTCCGCTCCATGCAGGCCGCCGCCGAGCACGGCGCCGAGGACCACCTCTCGGCGGTCGACGTGCCCACCATGATCGTCGCCGGGGACCGCGACCGCTTCACCCCCACCTGGCTCTCGCGACGCATGGCCCTGGAGATCCCGTCTGCCGAGCTATTCCTGGTTCGGGGTGGGAGTCACACCGCCCTTCTGGAACGACCGGAGGAAGTGAACCACGCTGTGCTCGACTTCCTGCACCGCCGCGCCGCGCGTGCTGGGAGGACCGCCGGCCCTTGACCCCTCGCGCCGCCCAGCGTCACGCTTCGGGGCTGACGCGGCTCGCCGCACCCTCTTGAGCGACGACACCACCACCCTCCATCCCATCCCCACCACCCAACCGCAGCCGGTGACGGCGTGGCTGGTGGTGACCACTGCGGCGACGCCGGGCACCGTGGGCCGGAGCTTCAAGATCAACGGCGAGGAGTCCATCGTCGGCCGGAGCCCCGAGGCCCAGGTCCGGCTGATGGAGGAGGGCGTCTCCCGGAAGCACGCCCGCATCGTCCGATCGACCGAGGGCAAGTTCGAGCTCACCGACCTGGGCTCCACCAACGGCACCTACCTCAACGGCACCCGGCTGGCGGGCCCGGGTCGACTCGACGAGGGAGATCGGGTCCAGCTCGGCGGGCAGTGCACCCTGCGCTTCACCTTCAAGGAGAGCTCGGACGGAGACGAGAACCTGCGCGAGGCGCTCGCCGCGGCGCAGGTGGCCACCTTCAGCCTCGACCTCCGCAACCAGATCATCTCCTGGAACGAGACCGTGGAGCGGGTGGTCGGCGCGCCGGCCGGCACCCTTTCCCGCACCGCGCTGCCGATGATGGACTTCGTCCACGCCGACGACCAGGGGCGCGTTCGCGGGGCGGTGGAGTCCGCGGTCCAGGGGCGCCGGCAGCTCGACGCCGAGTTCCGCTTCATCCGTCCCGGCGCCGAGGGCTCGCTCTGGGTGGCGACCAAGGGCAACGTGATGCGCGACGCGGACGACACGCCGCTGCGCATCGTCGGGACGCTGATGGACGTCAGCGCCCGCAAGCAGACCGAGCAGGAGCTGCGGCGCGAGGCGCTGCTCTTCGAGAGCCTGAACGACGGGGTCATCTTCCTCGACCTCCAGGGCAACGTGGTCGACTGGAACAGCTCGGCCGAGCGACTCTTCGGCTACACCAAGGGCGAGGTGCTGGGACGGGCGTGGTCCGACGTGCTGAAGCTGTCGGAGTCCAACCTCCAGGCGACGGTGCTCGCCGCGCTCAGGCGCTACGGGCGCTGGAGCCGCGAGGTGGTGGCGCTCCGGAAGGACGGCTCGGAGACCTTTTGCGAGGTGACCGTCGTCCCCCTCCGCGACGCCGAGGGGCGGCACATCGCCACCATCGCCGTGCACCGGGACATCGGCGAGCGGCGGGCGATGCAGGCCCAGCTGCTGGTGGCCAGCCGCCTGGCCTCGGTCGGCACCCTGGCCGCCGGGGTGGCGCACGAGATCAACAACCCCCTCGCCTTCGTCAACGCCAACGTCCTCTACCTCGCCGACGAGCTGGAGCGCTTCCGGAGCGCGCTCGGGCCGGCCACCGACGAGATCCTCCAGCTGGTGACCGAGACCCGCCAGGGCGTGGAGCGGATCGGCCTCGTCGTCCGCGACCTCAAGGCCTTCAGCCGGGTCGACTCGGAGGATGTCTCGGCGGTGGTGGACGTCCGGAAGGTGCTGGCCTTCGCCGAGAAGATGGCCGGCAAGGAGATGCGGCAGCGGGCGCGCGTCCTGCGCGACATCCAGCCGGTCCCGATGGTGAAGGCCAACGAGTCGCGGCTGGGTCAGGTGTTCCTCAACCTCCTCCTCAACGCCGCCCAGGCCATCCCCGACGGGGCAGCCGCCCAGCACGAGATCCGCATCCGCACCCGGACCGACGGGCTGGGCCGGGCGGTGGTCGAGGTCTCCGACACCGGCCGCGGCATCCCCGAGGAGCTCCGAGCCCGGGTGTTCGACCCCTTCTTCACCACCAAGCCCGTGGGCGAGGGAACGGGGCTCGGGCTGTCGATCTGCCTGGGCATCGTTCGATCGCTCGGCGGGGAGATCCTCCTCGAGTCCGAGGTGGGCAAGGGCAGCACCTTCCGGGTGGCGCTCCCCGCCCACCAGCCCGAGCGGTCGACCGCGATCTTCCCCGCCCCCGATCTGCCGCCCCCCACCCGGGTGAAGCTCCTGGTGGTCGACGACGAGCCCTACATCTGCACTGCCATCCAGCGCCTCCTCCGCCGCGAGCACCGGGTGACCGCGCTCACCACGGTGCGCGAGGCCCTGGCCCTGCTCGAGACCGGGGAGCGGTTCGACGTGATCCTCTCGGATCTGATGATGCCCGAGCAGAACGGCGAGGACTTCTACAAGGAGCTCAACCGGGTCGCCCCGGACCAGGCCAAGCGGATGATCTTCATGACCGGCGGGGCGTTCACCCCCCGGAGCGAGGAGTTCCTCCGCAGCTCCCCGGTGCCCCAGGTGGCCAAGCCCATCAGCCTGGAGATGCTCCAGGGGGCGATCCGCCGGGTCGTCGAGTCCACGTCACGCAACTGAGGCGGAGCCCGCCGGCAGGCGAGGTTGCAGTCTTGCGGCGGCGCACGCTATGAGCACGCCGCGCCGCGGCAGCGCCCGGCCAGCCCCTTCATGTTTCCTCGCGAGAACATCCGGAACGTGGCCATCGTGGCCCACGTCGACCACGGCAAGACCACCCTGGTCGACCACATGCTGCGCCAGGCGGGCGTGTTCCGCTCCAACGAGGCCCTGGTGGAACGGGTCATGGACTCGAACGACCTGGAGCGCGAGAAGGGCATCACCATCCTCGCCAAGAACACCGCGGTGCAGTACCGGGGGCACCAGATCAACATCATCGACACCCCGGGCCACGCGGACTTCGGCGGAGAGGTCGAGCGCGGCCTCCGGCTGGTGGACGGGGTCCTGCTCCTGGTCGACGCCGCCGAGGGGCCGCTGCCCCAGACCCGGTTCGTGCTCTCCAAGGCGCTGGCCATGGGCCTGAAGACGGTGCTGGTGATCAACAAGATCGACCGGCAGGACGCCCGCCCCCGCGAGGTGCTGGACCAGGTCTACTCCCTGTACATCGACCTCGGCGCCGACGAGTCACAGATCGACTTCCCGGTGCTGTACGCGGTGGCGCGGCAGGGCCAGGCCTCCTCCTCGCTCGCCCACCCCGGTACGGACCTCCGGCCACTGTTCGACGCCATCCTCTCCCACATCTCCGCCCCCCCGGCGCCGCCGCAAGGCGAGGATCGGCTCCGGCTCCTCGTGGCCAACCTGGACTACGACGACTACGTCGGGCGTCTGATCATCGGCCGGGTCCACTCCGGCCGGATCACCGCGGGAGCGTCTCTCGCCGTGATGCGCGACGGCAACAAGGTCGAGCCGGGCAAGGTGCTGAAGCTGTACGGGTTCAGCGGCCTGAAGCGGGTGGAGATCGAGGACGCCGGCCCAGGCGAGCTGGTCTCCGTCGCCGGCATCGAGCAGGTCAGCATCGGAGACACGCTGGCCGATCCCGAATCTCCCGTTGCCCTGCCTCGCATCAAGGTGGACGAGCCCACCATGATGATGATCTTCCGGGTCAACGACGGTCCGCTGGCCGGCCGGGAAGGGAAGTACGTCACCTCCCGGAACCTCCGCGAGCGGCTGTACCGCGAGGCCTACCGGAACGTGTCCATCCGGGTGGAGGACACCGAGGCCCCCGACGCCTTCAGGGTGGTCGGGCGCGGGGAGCTGCAGCTGGCGGTGATCATCGAGACCATGCGCCGCGAGGGCTACGAGCTCACCGCGAGCAACCCCGAGCCCATCACCCGCGAGGTCGACGGGCAGATCCACGAGCCGATGGAGCTGATGGTCTGCGACGTCCCCGAGGCGTCGGTCGGTGCGGTCACCGAGCGACTCGGACCGCGCAAGGGCCGGATGACCGACATGAGCGCGCTCGGTAGCGGACGGACGCGGCTCAGCTTCCGCATCCCGGCGCGCGGGCTGATCGGCTTCCGGAGCGAGTTCCTCACCATCACCCGCGGCGAGGGCATCATGTCCTCGCAGTTCGACGGCTACGAGCCCTGGTTCGGGTACATCCCCAAGCGCAGCAACGGGGCCATCGTCTCCGACCGGCAGGGCGACACGGTCCCCTACGCGCTGTTCTCCATCCAGGAGCGCGGCGCGCTGTTCGTGGGCCCGGGCGTCCAGGTCTACGAGGGGATGATCATCGGCGAGAACGCCCACCCCTCGGACCTGAACGTCAACGCCTGCCGGGAGAAGAAGCTCACCAACATCCGGGCGGCGGGGCGCGACGAGAACGTCATCCTCACCCCGCCCCGGGAGATGTCGCTGGAGCGGGCGCTGGAGTGGATCGCCCCGGACGAGCTGGTCGAGGTCACCCCGAAGTCGGTGCGGATGCGCAAGCGGGTGCTGGCCACCGGCGAGCGGTACAAGGCAGACCGGGACCGGAAGCGCGACCAGCTGGCCTCGGGCTGAGCCCCGAGACTGAACCATCAGTCGGCGCCGGCCGGCTTGAAGATCCACGGGAAGTTCACCTTGACGATGCCGTTTCCAGCGGGCTCGGGGAACTTCCAGCGGCGAATCCTGGAGAGGATGCACTTCTCGGCGTCGGCGTTGTGCAACGTGGTCTCCGAGACCTGTCCGTCCGCCACCGCGCCGGTGCCGTCGATGGTGAAGAGCACCGTCACCTTCCCGGCCAGCGACGGGTTCCTGTTCAGCTGCACCTCGTAGCAGTACTTGATCTCGCTCTGGTGCTCCTGGATGACCCGGGCGATCACCTCCCGCGCCAGCCCTCCCACGACCGTGGTCTGGCCGGGGACGATGCGGACCGAGTCCTTCTTCCGGCCGGCGAGGTCGACCCGGCCGTAGCCGCCCGAGCCCTGCCCCATCCCCACGGTGCCGGCACCGCCGATGCCCAGCCCCTGGCCACCGCCCCCCAGGCCCATCCCCCGGGCGCCCATCCCGCCGACGCCCTGCTGCGTGCCGGCCTCGGCCGTCCCGACCCGGAGCCCGCCGATGGCCTGGTTCATCCCGGTGCCTGCGCTCCCCGGCCCGAGGACGTCCGACATCGCCTGGCCCTTGAGCGCCCCGAGCAGGCCGCTCCGGAACGCCCGCGTCCGGTTGGCCTCGGCCGCCCGCGGATCCACCGCCGGGCTTCCCTTTTTCGACGCCTGGGCCTCCTTCTGGGTGGCGTCCTGCTTCCCCACCTTGCCCGCGTCCTCGGGGGCGGCCTTTCCCTCCTCTGCCCCGGCGTCCTCCTTCTTCTCTCCCACCTTCGGGCGGGGCGGGGGCGGTGGGGGACGCCGCACCAGGGAGATCCAGTGCTGGCTGTCGGCCAGCGAGTCCCACGAGCGGGGCCTCACCGGCGGCGCCGACTGGACGGCGACCATGAGCGTCCAGAGAAGCGCCGCGCTTCCCAGGAGCATGGTGGCGAAGCGCAGCGTCTCCCACCCGCCGGGCAGGAGGCCGGCCCGGCGCGCGGGCCGCACCCAGCGGAGCAGCAACGAGAGACGGCCGAAGCGGACCCGGACCGACTCGCGCAGCCGCGGCAGCAGCAGCTCCGAGCCCGACGACCCGAGCTTCAGTCGCCCCTCGTCGCGGATGTCGGCGATGGCCACCGGGTGGGCACCGTCGAAGACGGTCCACTCCGCTCCTTCGGGCACCGTCACTCGGAGCTGACCGCGGTCGACCCGGGCGAGCTCGAACGCCTTCCCCAGACCGTGGTGGAAGACCTGGAAGGTGGATTGCTCGGCGTCCTCGCCGACGGTGAGCGGCCGCGCATCGGGCAGATGCTCCACCCCGAGGAGCTGGTCACCCCAGACCAGCGCCGCCTGCAGAACCCGGTGCTTCTCGGTGGGCGCCAGCGTGGCCGGGAGCGGGCCCAGCAGCAGCCTCCAGGCGCTGGCCTCGGCGCGGGGCACGGCCGCATGGCGCACCGGCAGCATGCGGGGCACGGGCGACGGGTCCATCGCCAGCGCTGCGGCGCCACGGACCCGCGGCGCAGGCGCAGGCACGGAGCCGGGGGGAGCGAACGGCCCGTGACGGGGCAGCCCCGGGTGCGCCGGGCCCATCGGAGTCGTGGCCTGGGCGGCGCCGAAGTAGATGGTGAGCCGCGAGCGCCCGAGCCGCACCACGTCCTCGTGCCGGAGCGCGCGCGGGGTCTGCAGCAGGGTGTCGCCCACCTGGGTCCCCGCCTCGCTGGCAAGGTCGATGGCCAGCACCGTGTCGTGGTGCCGCTTGAGGAGCAGATGCAGGCTCGACACCGCGGGGTCGTGCACGCGCAGACCCGCCGCCGGACCCGAGCCGAGGACCAGCATCTCCTCGTTCAGGGGAACGTCGCGGACGGCTCCCTCCGCCGTGGTGAGCCGGAGGATGACCGGCGTGCCGACGCTCATCGCCGCAACCCGTCGGTGGAGGCGCGGAGCTCGCGCTCGAAGTTCGGACGCAACCGGACCAGGCTCTGGAAGCGGCTCCGGTTCCGGTCGAGGATGTAGTTGCCCTCCGGCCGGACGATGGTGCCCTCGAGCGTCTGGTCCGCGAAGTCGACGCGGCTCTCCTTGCGGACCACCGTCCGGTCCGACTCGCGGACCACCCGATCCTCGGCGTGCGCCGTCGCCGCCAGGCCGAGCAGGGCTCCCATCCACCATCGCCGCATCGCCACCTCCGCCACTTTCACCGGCTCCCCCCCGTTTCCCCGACCTGCTCCCTCGCGCCACGGCTGGAGCTCAGCGACCCGAGCACTGCCAGCCGTCCGTCGATCCGCCGCCGCTCGGCCTGCTGCGTGTCCGGAAGCTCGCGGCACCGCCGGAGCAGCCTGGCGGCCTCGGCCGAGGCGGTCCGGTCCTGCGCCAGGGCCCATCCGGCGCCACAGATGACCTCCGGACGATCGGGCGCGCGGGACAGCACCTCCCGGTACGCGCCGGCCGCCGCGGCCGCCTTCGCCGGATCGTCGGTGCCCTGCGCCGCGAGCGCCTCGGCGAGGTGGAGCCGCGAGTCCACCGCCCACGGCTCGAGCTCGGTGGCACGCCGGTACGCGCGCTCGGCCCCGGCGTAGTCACGCCACCCCAGCGCGAGCGCACCGAGGTTGGCCCAGGCGTCCGCGGACCCGGGGTCCAGCGCCCTGGCGCGGTCGAACTCCGCGCGGGCACGGCCCACCTCGCCGAGCCGGTATGCGACCAGACCGAGCGTCACGTGGGTCGAGGCACGTGCCTCGTCGAGCCGCAGCGCCGAGGCGGCCAGCAGCTCCGCCTCCCGGTCCTGCCCCCGGGCGCTCGAGACCAACGCCAGCGCCTCGTACGCGCCGGGATCTCGGCGGAGACTGAGCGCGCGGCGGGCAGCCCGCTCGGCGTCGGCGAGATTTCCCGCCGCCCGCTCGGTCATCGACAGCTGGACCCACAGCCCGGGCTGGGTGGCGAGCGCCGGCCGGCGCGAGGCCGCCTCCAGCAGCTGCGCGGCGCGCTCCGCCCGGCCGGTCTGCCGCTCGAGGCGGGCGAGATTCACCAGCGAGGGCAGGTGGTCCGGGTCCAGCGCCAGCGCCGCCTGGTAGGCGCAGCGGGCAGGGCCGGCCGCCCCGAGGCGCTCCTCGGTGAGCGCGAGGTTGAACTGAGCATCGACGTCATCGGGGTCCTGGCGCAGGGCGGTCCGGAACGCATCGGCCGCCGGCTGCCAGCGGCCGGCCCGGAAGGCCTCGATGCCTGCGGCCAGCGGGTCCTCGGAGGGGCGTCCACGCCGGGAGGGCGAGACCGCGAGGGCAGCGTCTTGCGGGGATGCCTCCTGCTGCTGCAACGCGGCGACCCCGCTCGAGGCTGCCGCTGCCGGGGCGGTGCGACCCGTGCTCCCGGGCGCCGCGCCCGGTCCGGCCGGGGCCTCCGGAGGAACGGCACTGGCCGTCGCTGCGCCTTGCGGACCCGCCGCGCGCGAACCTGCGCACGCCGTCAGGAGCACCCCAGCCACCAGGGGCGACAGGAACCAGCGGCTCATCGGTCCGTCCCCTTCCCCAGCGCCATGGGCGCCGAGCCCTCGGCGGCGGCGAGCGGGGCAGCCGGGTCCGGGGCTCGGAGGGCCACCCGCGTCCTGGGCGGGTACGTTCCCGGCTGGATGGCGTTCACCTCGTCCTGCGCCCGCAGCGTCCAGTCGGTGTAGACGCCCAGCTCGTAGGCCTTGGCCAGCCCCTTCTGGAGGGTGTCGAGCGCGCGCTGCTCGAGCGGGGCCGCGAGCTGCTCCAGCTCGTCGCGGTACTGGGCCCGGTCCTCCGCCGAGAGGCCCGGCGGGGTCGGTGCCTGCCGCACCTTCGAGGCGAAGTCGGCGTAGGCCTCGCCGACGCGGGTGAGCGCGGCGATGCCGGTCCTGGCGTCGCCGGTGGACACCACCGCGACGTAGGCCTGCTCGAGCGACTTGAGCGAGGCACGCTTTCGGGCGAGGTCGGCCTGTACGGTCCGGGGCCGGGCGAAGTCGATGCGGCGGTACTGCTCGAACAGGGGCTCGGCGTCGTCGAAGACGACCTGCGCGTAGGTCGACACCACCGCCGGGTCCTTCCGGGCCTGGGGTCCTGCCCCTGCCCAGAGCTGGCGGACGCGCTGCTGGACCGCCTTCACCCGCGCTGGCTGCCTGGCCCTCCGCCATGCCTGGAGCTGAAGCCCCAGCGCCTCGAACCGGCGGGCGGTCGCGCTCGCCGGGGCGAGCGCGACCGCCTTCTCGTAGGACTCCGCTGCCGCCGACAGCCGTCCGGTCGATTCCTGGAGCCGCCCCAGGGCCAGGGCGACGTCGGAGGCGTCCTTCCGGTCCGGGAAGCGATGGAGGTACGCCTGGTAGGCGGCGATGGCCCGCTCGGTCTTCCCCACCGCGGCCCAGTACATCCCGGCCTCGCCCTGGGCGGGTGCCACCCAGCCCTGCGCCTCGTCGAGGAGCGCGGGGTCGATGCGCGGGCCGTCGCGCCCCGCCCGCGCCCGGTCATTGGCAGCGACGAACGCCTCGCTCGCCTCCGCCGCCTGGCGAAAGTCCCCGAGCTGCGCCGACAGGTCTGCCAGCCCGTGCGCCAGCTTGAGCCGCAGCGGCGTGCCCGGGTACTGGGTCAACGCCCGGTGGCCCACCTCCACTGCGCGCTGGAGCTGCCCCTGCTGTTCGAGGAGGGCCATGGCATAGACCAGCGCCTGGGCCGCGTGGTCCGAGCGCGGGTAGTCGTCGGCGAAACGGAGGAACTCCTCGGCGGCGCGGGCATCCTGGTGCTGCTGCTTGTGCACCACCTCGCTCACCCAGGCGTAGCGGCTCGCCTCGGCGACCTTGGTCACCCGCCTGGCGAAGTCCGTTCCCGGACGGGCCAGCGCGCCGTTCTTCGCGTACTCCTGCGCCTTGGCGTTGAGGGCCAGCCAGTCGCCCTTCGACTCGAGCACGTGGAGGGTCAGGTCCGCGGCCTGGCGGGCGCGGTCCGAGTCAGGCGCCAGCGCGATGAGGCCTGCGAAGCGTTCCAGGGCGGTGGGCGTCTGGCCCCGCTCGAAGAACACCACCGCCGCCTGGTAGCGGATGTCGAGCGCGTCCTTGCCGTCCGGGAAGCGCTCGGCGTAGCGGTCGCACGCCGCCACCAGCCGCCGCTCGGCCTCGGTCAGGGGGACGGCGCTGGTCGGAGCGCTGCTGGCCGTCCGCGTGCGGAGCCCGCCCTTCCCCTCCCGGTCGTTCACCTTCGTGGGCGCGGCATCGGCGTGCCCATGTTCGGCGTCAACCACCCGGTCCCAGGCGAGCACCGCATCGTACGCAGCGGTGGCCCGGTACCGCTCGTCGCTGACCTCGCGCGCCGTGGGGCGGTCGGGGATCCGGAAGGCCACCACCCGCTCGTACTGCTCGGCGGCCGCCCGCCAGTCGCCCAGCGCCCAGGCGATCTCCGCGGCGTAGAAGCTCAGGTTGAACGCGTGGTCGGACGTCCACTCCGGGTCCGCGTCGCGGGCGAAGGCGGAGAGGTAGGCGCGGTAGACGTCGGCGGCGAGCCGGTAGGTGCGTGGGGAGCCGGTGCGCTGCGCCTCCTGGTGGTACGCGGTCACCAGGGTCCGCAGCCCCTCCTCGGCGGCCTCGAATCCCGCCCGGAGCGACTGCGGCGAGCCGGCGTTGGCCGTCCACCAGCGCGTCCCGGGGTGGCACATCTCCGCCAGACGCTGCGCCTCCACCCGCACCCGCTCGCGATCGTGGAGCCCGTCGTGGGCCCGCACCACCGCCTGCTGCCAGCTGGCCGCCTCGGGGGCGAGCGGCTCGGCCTCCAGCGCTGCCCTGTAGACCCGGAGCGCGCCCTGGAGCTCACCGGCCTCGGCCAGGGTGTTGGCCAGCCGGGTGACGAGCTTTCGCCGCTCGGCGCCCTGCGCGTTTCGCTGGAAGTAGGCCAGGGCGTCCTCCGGCCGGTTCAGCCGGACGTAGACCCGCGTCAGGTCGACCAGCGCCTCGGTCCGGAGCTCCAGCAGCGTCTTCGTACCGCCGGCGCTCCCGTCCACCACCCGGGCCAGCCTTTCCCGGGCGCCCTCGAAGTCGCCGAGGTTGAAGTCGCACCAGGCGAGCTTGTACGTGGCGTAGCCCCGCACGCGCGGCGAGCCGATCCGCGCGGCGTGCTGGTAGGCGTCCTGCGCCGCGGCGAGGTTGCCGGTGTCGAAGGCGCGGTTGCCGAGCTCGAGCCAGGCATCCGGCGCGTACCTGGACTTCGGGAAGTCGCGGATCAGCGCCCGGTACCGATCCACCGCCTCGTCGCCCCGACCCACGTCCTCGAGGTCGTAGGCCAGCGAGAACAGCACCTCGTCGCGCCGCTCGTACCTCGGAAAGGCCTTCAGCAGCCCCGCGTAGGCGTTCATTGCCCGGACGCGCACCGCCTCGCTGGGCCGGTGGTCGGCCCTCGTGTCGCCCGCGGCCTCGGTCTCGGCGCGCCGCATCGCCTTGCTCTTCTCCCAGTAGGCCTCACCGAGCTGGAAGAGAAGGTCCGGCTTCCGCGGCGAGTCGTCGGGGAAGCGCTGGATCAGCGTCTCCAGCTGGGCGATGAGCTCCTCCCGCTTGGCCTCGGTCAGCTGCTCCCGCTGCGTGTCCGAGAGGTCGAGCCGGAAGACGGCTGGCCCAGTGCGCTCGGCCGGCGAGGGATGCTCGGTGGCAGCGCGCGCGGCGACGGTCCAGGCCACCGCCCACACCAGCAGCCCCACCGTCGCCCCGCGCCACGCCACCGCCGTCACCCTCTCCTCCGTCCCACCCGCTCGCCTGCGACCCCGGTCTCACGGACCCACCGGAACAAGCTAGGACTGCGGCGCCGACCCGAGAAGGCCGCTGGGCGGGCCGGAACGTGCGTCAGCGGACGCTCGGCGTGGACTTCTGGGCGGGGCATCCGTCCTTCAGCGTCGCCCGCTCGTGGCCGATCTCGTCGGACCACCATTCTCCATCCACGCGCCAGCGTTCGTCGGCCGGGCCCCCGGTGGGCAGCGGGGGAAGCGGGCGCGCAGCGAGGAGCTTTCGCTGGTCCAGGTCGGCATCGAGCAGCTCCTTCTCGCCCTTGGTCATCTCGAAGCGGAGCACGTCCGCCTGCTCCAGGAGGTCCCGGAGCGAGGCCGAGACGTCGGCGAGCCGGGCGTGGATGGCCTGCGCCGTGGCCTGCTCGGCCTCGGCGCGAACCCGTTCCAGCTGCTCGAGCGCCGGCCCTCCACCGCCGGCGACGGCGAGCTGGGCGCGCTCCTCCTCCAGGGCCCTGAGCAGACGGAGCCCGGCGTCGATGCGGGACTCGGCGACCAGCGAGCCCCCGAGCCCTTCTCCCAGCGAGGCGCGCTGCGCGGGGTCCGCCAGCAGCGCCACCTCCTCGGCCGCCGAGGGGCGACGGTCGACGAGGCCCTGCAGCCGCTCGGAGAGCGGGCGGTAGGAGGCGGAGAAGCCGTCGAGGACGTTCCGGGTCTCGAGGTAGAGGCAGGCGTGGAAGAGCACCGTCGCCTCGAGGATGCGCGCCTCGGGAAGGAAGGCGTTCCGGAGCTGCGGGGCCCGGGTGGCGTGCACGGTCCCGAGCGCGCCCCCGTCGTCGCCGGCCCGGAAGCGAGGGTAGCCCCGCTCGAAGAGCGACTCGGGCCACACTCGCGCGTCGCGGGGAACCCGGTCGTACGCCGCCGCCGAGGCCGCGTCCTGGCCCAGCCCGTACAGGAGCCGGGCGATGCCCAGCTGGGCGAGCGCGCGCGTCTCCGCCCGTTCCCGCCCGCCGCCGCCGTACCCCAGGACCGCCTGCAGCTCGTCCAGCGCGGCTCGCATGCGGGGACCGCCCGGGCGGCGTGGATCGGAGAGGACGATGCCCAGCGCGTAGCGGGCGCGGGGCGCGAGCGGAGAGGTCGCTGGAATCCGCCGGAGGTTGGACTCGGCCTGCTCCAGCGCTCCCTGGCGCTGCGCCTCGAGGCCCCGGAGGAGGAGCGCCCGCTCCTGCCGTCCCGGGGAGGTTGGCTGGGCGTCGGGATGCCCGGCGAGGAAGGCGGGCACGAGCAGCTGCTCGTCGAGGCCCTCCTGCGCGGCGAGCAGAGCCTCGACGGCGGCAGCCTGGGCCGGCCCCGGTGCACCACCGGCGCTCCGGAGGGGTCCGAGCGAGGCAGCGTCCAGGTGCGCGGCCTGCAGCGCCTGGCCGAGGGCGAGCGCATCGGCTGGCGTCGTGTCGGCGGCGCGGGCGACGGCGAGCAGCTCCGGCGAGGGCCCTTTCTTCGCGCAGCCCAGCGCGCCGAGCACCGCGAGCAACGGGAACAGCCGCCTCACAGCTCCACCCCGAAGCCCAGATAGATGCCCACCACGTGCAGGGTGTCGGTCCCGCCCTCGCTCACCTTCGCCTGGGCGATGCCCAGGTCATTGGCCCGGTCGTAGCCGCCGGCCGTGCCCTGGAACGCGCCCACGGTGCACTGAGCGCTGACCCCGGCGCCGGTGACCGTCCCCGCGGTGTGCTGGTCGTTGAGGACCCGGAGGTCCGTCGCGTCGCACCCGTTGATGTGGCTCACGCTGCCCCAGTGGATGAGGTCCTGCACCTCGAGCCGAACCGTGAACCGGTCGCCGAGCTGCACCCTGAACCCGGCGCCCCCGGTGGCGACCATCCGCAGACCGGTGCTGCCGTAGGTTGCCGGGCCGACGGCGTCGGCGGTCTTGAGCTCGATCTCGGTCTGGCCCACCCCCGCGCCGGCGAAGAGCACCAGCCCGTAGCGCACGGTGCCTCCGAAGGCCGCGAACTTCCCCCGGAGGGGCGCCCACTCCGGCGCCGCGACCGCGCCCCAGTGCAGCATCACCGAGCTGGCGGCGGCGGCGTCCTGGCGCACCCGGCTGAGCAGCTCGCTGGAGAAGCGCGAGCGCTGGGCGTGCCAGACCCAGAACGGCTGGATCCGGAGCCCCAGCCACTCGGTGGCGTGGAAGGTGTAGGTGAGGCTGGTGAGCCAGTGGGTGGTGAAGGTCGAGCCGACCTGAGGCACGAACGGCGAGAGCACCAGCTCGTGCCGGAGCGCATCGGCGAAGGGCTTGGGCTCGACCACCCGGAACTGCAGGTTCGGGCTGCCGGCGAGCGGATCCGCCGCGTCGGGCGCGGCGCCGAGAGCGGTGAGGAGGACCAGGGCTCCGAGGACGGACATTGGCAGCGGACCTCAGAAGAAGAAGGCGTACCCGAGGTCGACGAGCACGGTGTTGGTGAAGCCAGGGCTGGGGGCGCGGTGGCCGGAGACGTTGCCCGCCTCGGCCGCGGCGCGATCCACCCCGAGCAGGTAGTCGTCCTTCCAGACGAGGTTGCGGAGCTCGAGCACCACCGCCCCGTGCACGCCGGTGAAGAGCCGGAATCCGAGCGCGCCGGAGACCACCGGCGCGACCCGGCTCTCGGTGAACCAGTCGCCACACGTGCCTTGCTCGCGCGAGGTCACGTTCCGGCAGATCGCCACCGAGGTGCGGTCCAGCCACGCGGCGCCGCCTCCGAGCCAGAGGTATGCCTGGAACCGGATGGGCAGATCCGGGCCCAGGTTGAACTTCCCGTAGACCGGCGCGAGCCGCACGCCGCCCAGGACCATCGCCTTGAGCTGCCAGAGATCCGACAGGTCGTCGACCGTCCCCTCCGCGGGCGTCTGGAGCAAATGCTGCCCGACGCGATCGGCCAGTGCGGTGTGGCCGGAGAGCGCGTCGGTGACGGTCACGTCGACGCCGAGCCAGTCGCTGAAATCCCAGCCGGCCCGGACGTCGAGCGTCCCCGTCCGGGTCAGGGTGTCGAAGACGCTGATCCCCACCGTGGCGGCGAGCGAGAACCGGCCGGCGACCGGGTACAGCCTGGGCTGGACCGGCGGCTCGGGGCTGGCATGGGCGCGGACGGGGGCCAGGAGGCCCGCCAGCCCGGCGAGGGCAAGCATGGCACTGAAGCAGCCGCCTCTACGTCCTGGATGTCGCTGACTCGAGCTTCCGCTGACCGTCGACAGCGGCCGCGGCTGCCCTGACCGGAGGGAGGACACGTGGCCCGGGAAGCTGGCCCGTGCCCCGGCCTCTGCCAACGCCCGCTCGGTCGAAGCTCAGCCCGGAACGCCCGATGGTCGTCATTGGACGGCCGAGCAATGCCCGAGTTCAGACGTTCACGCGCAGCCGCCCGGCATCCAGGATGTCGCTCACCCGAGCGTCCGCCGACCTGGATCCCGGCCGCGGCTGCCGGCGTGCTTGGCTGCAGCCGCCCCGACGAACTGAATGTCGGCGCACTTGCGCATCCGCCGACGTGGATCCCGGCCGCGGCTGCCCGCGTACTTGGCTGCAGCCGCCCCGACGAACTGAATGTCGGCGCACTGTAACCGATCGGTGTTCGATCATCCGCCCGGTCTGACGGCTCAGGAGGTGTTCGGAGCGGGCGGCTTCCAGCGATCCGGGAGCAGTTCGTCGATCAGCGCGGCCGGCTGTGTCTGGACGCGGAGCAGGACGTCGGTGAAGT
>DATIWB010000078.1:0-40249 GCA_035519675.1 Myxococcaceae bacterium | reverse complement strand
CACCCGCGAGGCGTGGGTCTTCTCCGGGTACGCGAGCGCGATCACCCACAAGCCGGTGGCCATCCCCGGAGCGAACCAGGTGGCCGTGTACTACGTCCGCCCGGACGCGAATTACACCGGCTGGGGTCTCCACACCTGGGGTCCCCACGTGAAGAACCCCACACAGTGGGGAGGGCCGCTCGCGGCGGTGGGCATCGATCCGGACCTCGGTGAAGGGTGGCTGGTGGACACCATCACCACCGTCAATTCGGGCAGCCCCTGCCCCCTGGGAGACGTCTGCATCATCGTCCACAACGGAGACACGAAGGACACTGACGCGGACATGGGCTGGGCCCTCGCCACCCTGGGGAACATCGTCTTCGTCACCAGCGGCTCGGCCAGCCTCACCGCGATGCCCAAGAAGTCGGGCGACGTCAGCATCACCGGGGCCGCCGCGCACCTCGTGGAACCGCTGCTGGTAGCCTGGGACGTGACCGACGCCGCGGCGACCACCTTCGAGCTCCGGTACTCGAGCACCGCCTCCATCGCCGCCTCCGGCACCAACGTGACCGGGGGACAGACCATCGCCCTGACCCCGAGCGCGAGCGAGCTGCCGCCAGCGGTGCAGGCCAAGGCGCCGTACCTCAACACCGGAGGGACCTGGTGGCGCGCCTTCACCATCGCCGCCGCCGACGCTTCCAAGGTGCAGGACGCATTGAAGGGGCAGCTGGTGGCGGTGGCCCGCAAGTCCGACGGGAGCGTGCTGGCCGCGACCCAGGTGCAGACCGCCTGGGCCATCGACGCGCTCTGGCCCTACTCCGGACCGCTGGGAGTGGCCTTCGACACACCCAACACGCCGACCATCAGGCTCTGGGCGCCCACCGCGCAGGCGGTGAAGGTCCATGTGGCGGACCCGAGCAAGGCGGAGATCGCCGCGGTGGACATGAGCGAGGACGCCAGCGGGGTGTGGTCCGCGACGGGCCCCTCGACCTGGTACGCGAAGTACTACCGATTCGAGGTCAAGGTGTTCCACCCGGCCAGCGGTCAGATCGAGACCACCACCGTCACCGACCCCTACGCGGTGAACCTGGACACCAACGGGCTCTGGGGCCAGCTGATCGATCTCGGTGACCCGGCCACCAAGCCGGCCGGCTGGGACGCGCTGACCAAGCCGGCGCTCGCCGCGGCCGAGGACATCGTGGTCTACGAGGGGCACATCCGGGACTTCAGCGCCCTGGACGCCACGGTGACCGCGGCGAACCGGGGCAAGTACCTGGCCTTCACCGAGACCGGCTCGAACGGGATGCTGCACCTCAAGGCGCTGGCCGACGCCGGGCTGACCCACTTCCACCTGCTGCCGGCGTTCGACTTTGCCACGGTGAACGAGGACCCGGCGCAGCGGGTGGACATCGGCCAGCCCTTCTCGGAGCTGTGCAGCAAGAACTCCGCGGTACCCTCGGCGCTCTGCACCCAGTTCGGCACCACGCCGATCCTCACCGCGATCCAGAGCTACCCGGGCACCTCCGACCAGCAGCAGGCGATCGCCGGGTACATGGCCGGACTCGACTCATTCAACTGGGGCTACGACCCGTTCCACTACGGTGCGCCCGAGGGCAGCTACGCCTCCAGCGCCGAGGGGGCACTGAAGATTCTCGAGTTCCGGCAGATGGTGAAGGCGCTGGCGGGGATCAACCTCCGCGTGGTGATGGACGTGGTCTACAACCACACCAACGCCGCCGGCTTGGGCGACAAGTCAGTGCTCGACAAGATCGTCCCCGGCTACTACCACCGGCTCAACCCTACCACCGGCTTCGTCCTGACCTCGTCCTGCTGTGCCAACACCGCCAGCGAGCACCTGATGATGGAGAAGCTGATGATCGACACCCTCGTCCGCTGGGCGCGCGACTACCGGGTGGACGCCTTCCGCTTCGACCTGATGGGGCTGCACCTCAAGGACAACATGCTGCACATCCGCGACGCACTCGCCGCGGTGAACCCCACCATCTACCTCTACGGCGAGGGCTGGGACATGGGTGAGATGGTCCGCGGGGGGCGTGGTGTCGCCGCCAACCAGATCAACATGGCCGGCACCGGCATCGGCACCTTCAACGACCGGCTGCGCGACGGCGCGCGCGGGGGCGGACCCTTCGACGGCGCGGCGGACCTGCGCAAGAACCAGGGCTTCTCCAGCGGTCTGTACACCGACCCCAACGAGCTCTCGACCGCGGACGCCGCCAGCAAGAGCAAGCTCGCCAACGCGCTGGACCTGATCAAGATCGGCATGGCCGGCGGCCTCACCAACTTCCCGATGGTCCTCGCCAGCGGGGCGACCAGCGTCGCCGGGGCGGTGGGCTACAACGGGGTGAGCGCCGGCTACACCTCGGATCCCCAGGAGACGATCAACTACGTCTCCTCGCACGACAACCAGATCCTCTGGGACATCGTGCAGTACAAGATGCCCACCGGCCGGAGCATGGACGCCCGGCTCCGGGCCGTGGCGCAGGCCATCGACGTCATCCTCCTCGGCCAGGGCATCCCCTTCATCCCCATGGGCGACGACCTCATCCGCAGCAAGTCGATGGAGCGTGACAGCTACGACTCGGGCGACTGGTTCAACCGGGTGGACTGGACCGGCACCTCGAACGGGTGGAAGAGCGGCCTGCCCAACTCGGGCAAGGACTCGGCAAACTGGCCGGTCATCACGCCCATCTTCGCCGACGCGAGCATCGCGCCCGCCGCAGCCGACATCGCGAAGATGTCGGCGCACGTCCAGGCGATGCTGAAGCTCAGGAAGGCCTCGCCGCTCTTCCGGCTCCCGACCGCCGCCGAGGTTATCAACCGGGTGGACTTCATCAACGCCGGGCCGAGCCAGGTTCCGGGGCTGATCGTGATGACCATCAGCGACACCTGTGCGGCCCTCACGCCCGTCGACGGAAGTCGGACCGGGCTGGTGGTCATCGTGAACGCGGGGACCACCGCGCAGGACGTCGCCATCCCGGGCACCTCGGCCAGCAGCAGCTTCACCATTCCCGCGGCGCTCGCGAGCGGAAACGATCCGCTCCTCGCCGGACATGCCGACTGGAACGTCACGGCCTCGGGCAAGTTCCACGTCGACGCCCACACCACGGCGGTCTTCGAGACCAACGACGCCGCCGGCCTGCCCTGCAACACCAAGCCCCACCCGTGAGCCCGATGATCGATCGCCGCGTCCGCCGTGCGCTGTCCCTCACCGCCGTCCTCCTGCTGCTCGCCGGCTGCGGCTCGAACGGCGGCGACAACGACGCCGGGACCTGGAGCCCCGGCCAGCCGCTCACCCTGAACGTCGGCGCCGCATTCCCGGCGGGCACCGTGGTCCGTGACGACTCCTCGGGCGCCACCGCCACCGTGAGCGCGCAGGGCACGGTGAGCTTCACCCCGGACGCGAGCGGGCTCCTCTTGCTGGAGAAGGACGGCGCGGCGGCCACCCCCTTCAGCTGGGCGAACGCCACCGTCTACTTCCTCCTCACCGACCGCTTCTTCAACGGCGACGCGTCCAACGACAACGGGTACGGCAAGCGCCCGAAGGACGGCGCCGACGAGATCGGCACCTGGCACGGCGGGGACTGGAAGGGCGTGACCGCCAAGCTCGACCACGTCGCCAGCCTCGGAGCGACGGCGATCTGGATTTCCCCCATCGTCGAGCAGGTGCACGGCTGGGTGGGTGGCGGATCGGGCGACTTCAAGCACTACGGCTACGCCGGCTACTGGGCGCTGGACTTCACCCGGCTGGACGCGAACTGGGGCAACGAGGCCGACCTGCACGCGCTCATCGACGCCGCGCACGCCCTCGGCATCCGGGTGCTCGCCGACGTGGTGCTGAACCATCCCGGGTACGCCACCGGGGACGATCTCCTCGCCTACCTCCCCACCGTCTTCAAGGACGGGACCGGCGACGCGTTCAAGGCCTTCGTCCCGACCGGCGCCACCGGCTATCAGGCCTGGAACGACCTGGTGAATTACAGCTCGGACGACTGGGTGAAGTGGTGGAGCCCCGACTGGATCCGCGCCGGGTTTCCGCACTTCTTCCCCTCGGGGAGCACCGACGAGACCCGGCAGCTGAGCTCGCTGCCGGACTTCCGCACCGAGTCCCCCACCGTCACCACCCGGCCCACCTTCTTCGGCCTCAAGGGCGACACCGCCTTCCCGGCGAACGCCACCGGGACCGTGCGCGACTTCCTGGTGCAGTGGCACACCGGCTGGGTCCAGCAGTTCGGGTTCGACGGGTTCCGCTGCGACACGGCGAAGAACGTCGAGCTGGCCTCGTGGAAGGCGCTGAAGGACGCGGCCCTGCCGGCGCTCGCCGCCTGGAAGGCGGCCAACCCGACCAAGAAGATCGACGATGCGCCGTTCTGGATGACCGGCGAGGTGTTCGCGCACGGCGTCCAGAAGGACGCGTACTACACCGACGGTGGCTTCGACTCGCTGCTGAACTTCGAGTTCCAGACCCTGCTGCTTTCGTACCTCAGCACCAAGGGCTCGCTGGTCGCGGCCCAGTCGGAGGTCGAGGCGCTCTACGCCCGGTACGCGGCGCTGATCTCCACCGATCCGAGCTTCAACGCTCTCTCGTACCTCTCCTCCCACGACACCCAGCTCTTCTTCGCCTCGGTCGCCCAGCAGGCATCGCTGCAGAAGCAGGCCGGGACCGCGCTCCTCCTCGCGCCCGGCGGAGTGCAGATCTTCTACGGCGACGAGAGTGGCCGGGTCCTGGGCAAGGCGGGGAGCGACCAGACGCAGGGCACCCGCTCCGACATGAACTGGGCCACCATCGACCAGGGGATCCTCGGCCACTGGAAGAAGCTGGGCGGGTTCCGGAAACGCCACGGGGCGGTGGGCGGCGGGGCACACCACAAGCTGGACGCGCCCCCGAACGTCTACGCCTTCTCCCGGACCTTGAAATCGGGCAACGTGGACGACGCGGTGGTGGTGGCGATCACCCCCACCAACTGAGGCCCAGCGTTCGAGACCCGATGCCCTGCCGACTTCCTGCCGCCGCGCTGCTGGCGCTGCTCGCCACCGGCTGCACCGACGCCGTTCCCCTCGACCCCGATGCGGGATTCCCCGCCTTCGAGGTGACCATCGGCGGCGTGCGGCTGGTGGCCAACTCCAGCGCGGCGGTGGTCAGCGGGAACGTCTTCACCGTCCTGATCAGCGACCAGCCCAACGCCTGCCAGCAGTACGGACACTATCCGGCGCGCACCTGGACCACCCTGACCCTGGTCCTTGCCGCGTCGACCACCACGCCCACCGTGGGAACGGTGGTCCCGCAGCAGGCGGTCCCAGGCCCGGGTCAGGTGGTGGGCACGCTGGTGCAGGCCACCGCCGATCACCCGCCGAGCGCCAGCCTCGACGCCAGCGACGGGACGGTCACCTGGAAGTCCAACGCCGACTTCAGCGTGACCTTGCAGTCGATGGACGTGGGATTCGCCGGAACCGGCGACCGGCTGCGGGTCCAGTCGATCGGCGTGCCCCCCTGCACGCCCCAGTGAGAGCTATGGCGGGGGCGGCGGGAGGGTGAGGATCGCGGTGTCGTCGAGGATCAGCGGATCGGTCGCCGCACCCCCGCCGAAGTCCCATTGCCCGCCCGCGGGCGAGAGCGGCCGGAAGTTCCCCCCGATGCCGTCGAAGTCCCAGGTGGTGAGGTACACCTTCACCCCTTCCCAGGTGGAGAGTCCGTAGTTGGTCCGGTTGTAGGAGAAGGTCACGGTCTTCGTCGACTGATCGGCGAGCACCACCGGCGGGATGGTGGTGTTCCCATACGCCGACGCGGTCGCCCCGGTGGTGGTGTACATCGCGTTGTTCCACCCGTAGGTGAACTGGTCGAGGTTCCAGGTGAACCCGCCCGGCATCGAGGCGTTCAGCTTGGGAAGCACGGTGAGCCCCTGCTGCCCGGGAATGGAGAAGAAGATGTTGAAGGCCACGTGGTCGAAGCCGAGTGCCGGCTTCCAGACCACGCTCCAGTCGGCCAGGGTCACGTGGAGCAGCATGGTGGTCTTCCCCACCTCGGCCACCACCTTGACGATGTCCCCGTAGTGCTTCCCCTGGAAGGTCAAATCCAGCGGATAGCTGTAGGCCCCGCTCGGCCCCTTGTCGTCCCCGGCCGGGTCGTCCTGGCTGACCGCCGTGCCCACGAAGACGATGTTGCTGGTGAAGTTCAACCGCGCGGTGGAGACGTTCACCGCCGGAGCGTAGAAGGCGACGCTGTGCTTCGCCGTCCCGATGGGGAAGGCGGAGACCGGTAACACGATGCTCCAGGTCCCGTCGGTCTTCACCGCCACGTCGAAGGCGTGATCATACGCACCGTCGATCACCATCTTCAGCGCGGTGCTCACCGGACTGACCGAGCCGGTGACGGTCACGTCGTCGGAAAAGGTCTGGCCGTCGATGGCGGTGTTCACGGTGATGGTCGCCCCCGGTGGCGGTACGGCGAGCACCTCGGTGGTCGCCTGGAGGATCTGCACCGCGCGGCCGGGGAGGACCGAGGTGAGCGCGCCGCCTGGGCCCACGCCGATCTTCGTTCCCGCCGGCAGGTCGGGGATGAACTGCTGGGCCTCGAGGACCTTCAGCTGCGTCCCGGCCGCGAGCCCGGTGGGCAGCCCCGAGAGAAGGGCGTTGCCGTCCGAGGTGTTCAGGATGACCAGGAAGGTGTCGGCCCCCAGCGCACGGCGGTAGGCGAACACGCCCGGCGCGGCCTGGGTGTCGTAGATCACCTCCAGGGAGCCCTGGGTGAACGCCTTGTTGGCCTTGCGGAGATCGGCGAGCCGCTTGAGGTAGAGGTAACGGTCGCCCGGAAGGTACGAGTCGCCGTTCGCCTTCCAGCCCCCGGCGAACATCGCCGCGCGCGTCTCGCTGAAGTCCTGCTCGGTGCCGTAATAGACGACCGGGATGCCAGGAATGGTGAAGAGGAACGCCAGCGCCTGGATCATCGCCCTGCGGCTGCCCACCGCGAGAAACCGCTGGTTGTCGTGGTTGTCGATGAAGGTCGGCGAGGCGTACGGGTTGGGGTACAGCGACGGATCCATGAACCGGCCCAGCCGGTAGGTCAGGTAGGCGGTGGGCTGGCCGCCGGTGAAGACCCGGTTCATCTCCGAGTAGAGCGGATAGGCGAGCAGCGCGGGGAGCTCGGGGGTGGCCGAGGAGCCGAGGTAGCTGGCCACCTTCCGGTCCGCAGTGTCGCTCAGCGGGTCGGAGTTCTCGAACACCTCGCCGAAGGCGAAGAAGCGGTCGCGCCCGGTCGCCTTGGCCACCGACATCATTCCCGGAGCGTCGGCAGCGGTGGACCAGAAGAAGTCGTTCCAGAAGGCGTGGGGGACGTACTTCACGGTGTCCACCCGGAACGCGTCGACGCCGACCTCCTTGATCCAGTACCCGTACGAGTCGCGGAGCGCGGTGCGCACCGCCGCGCTCTCCGAGTTCAGATCGTCCAGGTCCGAGACCTGGTAGTTCAGCTCCTGGTTGGAGTCGAAGTAGTCGGTGATGACCGGGGTCCAGTGGTAGATGCCGGCGTTGCGCTGCACCGGGTCGCGCGGGTCGTCCTGGTCGAACGGTGGCTGCTCGGGCTTCGCCGTGGGCACCGCCTGGGTGTTCATCACCACGTTCTTGCTGGGCTCGGCGGGATCGAAGCTCGAGTAGGAGAAGAAGTTCCCCATGTGGTTGGGGACCACGTCCTGGATCAGGTACATCCCCCGCCGGTGCAGGGCGTCGCTCAGCGCCTTGTAGGTGTCCAGCGAGCCGACGTGCTCGTCCACCTTCTTCAGATGCCGCGCCCAGTAGCCGTGGTAGCCGCCGGATTGCTGCAGCGGGTCCCACCACATGTTGGCGACGGGTGGGGTGATCCACACCGCGGTCGCGCCCAGCCCCTGGATGTAGTCCAGCTTGTCGATGATGCCCTTGAGATCCCCGCCCGAGTACTTGTCCCCGTCGGTGGGATCGAACTCGCCCTTGGCCTGGTTGTCGTTCGTGGTGTCCCCGTTGGCGAAGCGGTCGGTCATCACGAAGTAGACGACCTGCTCCTCCCACTTCGGGGAGGGCACGTGGAGCTTCGGCTCCGAGTCGCTCGGGCTCGACGAGCACCCGAGCGCTGCCAGGCCAGCCGCGAGCCACCACGCCCATCGACGAACGGGTTCCATCCAGGTCCTCCCCGCGGGCGGGTTGCCCGACGTCCGGGCGGGGATCTACGCCGAAGCCGGGCCCAGGCGCACGGGCCACCGCGGCGCGAATTCCCACCCGGAGGGCGCAAGAGGTGCATGATGTGCGTGGCCCCGCCCGCAGGGGCTGCGTCCGGGCTGGCTTTCACGGCCGGTATTCTGCCTTGGCGCAGCGCGTGCACGAGGGCGACCGACCATGGAACGTGCCGACCTCGCCACTCGCACCACGGACGCGCCGCCCTTTTCCGGCGTCGTTCGCACGCTCATCGACTGGTACGGGGGGCTCTTCGCGCCGAGCACCGCCGTCGAGGAAGTCACCACCCGGCTGCGGCTCCCCGCGCCAGCCGAGCGCGTCTGGAGTTCGCTGAAGTTCTACGAGGAGGTTCCGTCCCGTCCCGGGCTCCTGCTCCGGATCGGCCTGCCGGCGCCGGTGCGTTCCGAGGGAGACAAGCTGCGGGTCGGAGGCACCGTCCGCTGCGTCTACGAGGGTGGGGACGTGCTCAAGCGCACCACCTCCGCCGAGCCCCCCCACGTGCTCCGGTTCGAGGTGCTCGAGCAGAGGCTCGGACTCGAGCGCTGCCTGTCGCTCGGCGACGGGGTGTACGAGATTCGTCCGGTCCCGGGCGGCTCCGAGGTCGCGCTGACCACGAGGTACCGCGGCCACCTGCGTCCGCGCGCGCTCTTCCGCCCGCTGGAGCGGCGTCTCACCCACCAGATCCACGGGCACATCCTGGCGGGGATGCACAGTGCGCTGGAGACGGCCGCGGGGCGCCCGGAGGAGGCGAAGGTCGGGTGAGGAAGGGATGTACGCCGGCGCCAGCGCCGGCCGTGCCTCCTCGGTGGGCCTGAGCGATTGCCCGGAGGGGACGCCGGTGTCGCGAGGCGAGCGCGCCGCGGCCGGAACTCGCTGGCCTCGGCCCGCCCGCTGGCGGGTTGTCACCGTGCAGTTCGGGGACGCCCAGTTCAACTGCACGTCCCGAAACGATCGGTGAGTCGGGGAGGGGTGTGCGGGTGCGGAACGTTGGCCCGTGCTCGCCCCCCCCCCCGCTCGGGGTCGCGCAGGCCGTCCTCGACGCTCGCTGCGCCCGTGACCGTCGAGTCGACCCAACCTGCCGCAGCCCGGGGCGACGGCCTCATCGCCTCGGGTCCGGGTTCAGCCGTGCGCCGCGGCGATGGGCTCCAGCCGGCACACCCCCGACCGGAAGGCCGGGAACCCGGAGATCGGATCGAGCCGCTTCCCGTCGATGAGGGTGTTCGCGTTCGCCTCCTCCCAGCCGGCCGGCATGACCGCGACGTCGGGGCGCACGTCGGTGGTCACCGCCAGCCGGAGCTCGATCCGGCCCACCGGCGAGACGAGGGCCACCCGGTCCCCGTCTCCCAGCCCCGCCGCGCGCGCGGCCTCCGGGTGTACCCGGACCGCGGGCTCCGGCTCGAGCAGCCGGATGCGCGCCACCTGTCGGAACTGCGAGTTGATGTAGGCCCGCGTCCGCGGCCCGGTGACCAGCATCAGCGGGAACTCGGCCGACGGACGCAGCGTCGGCGGAGTCCACTCGGGCAGGGCAGGGTGGCCGGCGCGCTCGAGGAGGCCCGAGGCGAGCTCGATCTTCCCCGACTGCGTTCCCACCAGCGGCCGCCCGGGGCCCGGCTCGATGCAGGGCGCCAGCTCGGGTGGGGCGGGCACCGGCACCCGGGGCGCGCGCTCGGCCTCGGACCACGTCCTCCAGGGGAACCAGGCGCCGAGGCCCATCGCCCGGGCGAGCTCGAACAGCACCTTCCAGTCCGGCCAGGCCTGGTGCTGCGGCGGCGCCACCCCCTCCGACTCGGCGAAGGTGGCGGCCGGGAGCACCACGTGGGCGCGGCGGCCGCTGGCGGTGAGGAACGGGTCCACCGACACCAGCAGCTCGAGCCGCTCCGCCGCGCGCGCCAGCGCCGCGCTCCCCGGCGAGGTCACCAGCGGGTTCGACGCCACCAGCACCAGCGCCCGCACCGGGTACGGCCGGTCCTCGAGGATGGCCCGGGCCAGGAGATTCCCCTGCGCCTCGCGGTTGAACATCTCGAAGAGTGGGTGCTCCTCGGAGCCCAGCGGCACCGCCTCGACGGGCGGCGGCACGGGCTCGGGCGTGCTGAAGCGAGGCAACGCCGGCAGCGGTCCGGTGGCGTCGGCCATCCGCACCGGCGTGAGGTCCTGGCGGATCTCCGGCTCGCCGGAGCGTCGGCACAGCGCCTGCAGCGCGGCGATGGCCCGCACCGTCTGGACCCCGTTCTCGTGGTGCTCGACCCCCAGCCCGCTCCAGATGCCCGTCGGGGTCTCGGTCCCCAGCAGCCGCGCCGCCCGCACCACCTGGTCGGCCGGGACGCCGGTGAGGACGGCGACGCGCTCGGGAGGATAGGCCGCGGCGAGCCCGGCCAGCGCCTCGAAGCCCACCGTCTCGCGCTCGAGCAGCTCCCTGTCCACCAGACCCTCGCGCACCAGCACCTGCACCAGACCGAGCGCGAGCGCGCCATCGGTGCCCGGCCGCACCGCCAGGTGCTCGGTGGCCACCGCGGCCAGCTCGGTACGGACCGGGTCCACCACCAGCAGCCGACCCTCGGTCGCCTTCTGGGCCACCACGTGCGCGAGCAGCGGGGTGCTGTGCGTGGGATTGCTGCCCCAGAGTGCCAGGGTCCGCGTCCGGCGGAGGTCGTGCCGGTACTTGCTCCCCACGGTGAGCGCCTGGCCCATCCGCCCCGACGTCTCGCAGAGGCTCGCCACCGAGACGACGTTCGGCGTCCCCCACGCCCGCGCCAGCCGCTGGATCCAGTCCATCAGGGGGTGACGCACCAGCGGCCACCCGGTCTGAAACGCGACCGCCTCCGGGCCGAAGCGCGCCCGCACCCCCGCCATTCGCTCGCCGATGAGCTCCAGCGCCCCGTCCCAGGAGGTCTCGACCAGCCGGTCGCCATGACGGACCAGGGGGCGGCGGACGCGCTCGGGGGAGTGCACCACCGAGGGCAGGGCATGCCCGTGGTGGCAGAGAAACCCGTGGGTCTGTCCCGAAGCGTCTCCGTCGACGCGCAGGAGCGTGCTTCCCGAAACCCGCCCCGCGAGGTCGCAGTGGAGCAGGCAGAACCGGCACTGGCCCCGCGTCACCCGCGTCGCCGGAGGAGCACGCGTCAACACCCCGGTCGCGACCGCGGCCGCACCGGCCCCGGCGATGGGCGCCGCCCGGAGCAGGTCCCGCCGCGAGAGTCGGCCGCGCCGGCTCATGAGACACCTCGGGGCGCCACGATGCGCACCGCCCGCGCCTCCTCCGGACAGGCCTCCTCGCAGAGGCCGCACCCGACGCAGGCCTCGGCGTGGAAGAGCGGGGCCTGCTGCGGGCCGACCAGCTCCACCGCGCGCGTGCCGATCGGACAGACGTAGGCGCAGAGCCGGCACACCCCCTGGCCGCTCCAGGGCAGGCACGACCTCCGGTCGAGCTCCGGAACGCCGATGCGGACCTCGGCGGCGATCCGCCAGGGCACCGCCGGGATGCGGGCCAGGGCACCGGTCGGGCACACCCCGGTGCAGGCCATGCACAGCACGCACGCCGACTCGCGCAGCGCGAGGAAGGGATGCCCGGCGTCGAGCCCCGGACCCGAGGGGAAGCGGATGGCCCGCGTGGGGCACACCTCGGCGCAGCGGAAGCAGCCGATGCACGCCCGCTCGAACGCGTCGGGGGGCAGCGCTCCCGGTGGGCGCAGCTCGGCCGCAGCTGCCCGCGGGCGGCGGGCGAGCAGCCCGGACACCGCGCCGGCCGCGAGGGCGAGCACGCCGCGGCGATTCATTGCCGCCTCCCGCCGAGCGACAGGGACAGCGCCGCGGTGGGGCAGGAGGCGACGCACCGCCCGCACCGCTCGCAGCCTGTGTCGACCCGGTCCGTCATCGGCCCCTGCCCGAGGTTGCAGACCACGTCGCAGACGGTGCAGTCGGTGCAAAGGTCCGCGGCGCGGTGGACCCGCACCGGCGAGGCCGCCCCCAGGAGCGAGAACAGCGCCCCGCCGGGGCACAGCGAGCGGCAGAAGCCGGCCCGCGAGACAGCGGTGTCGAAGAGCCACACCGCGGCCAGGACCGCTGCCCCGCCCCCCAGCCCGAGCCCGAAGGCGAGCCGGTATGCGCTCCGGGCGAGCAACGCCGGAGGGTAGACCAGCGCCGCGAGCTGGACCCCGAGCGCCGCCGTTCCGCCGAGCACGCCACCAAGCACCGCGAAGCGGACCCAGCCGGGCAGCCGGAGATCCAGGGTGGGGATGCCCAGCCGGCCCAGCCCCCAGCGGACCGCGTTGCTCACCGCGAGCAGCGGGAGGTAGGGACAGAGCCAGCCGCAGAAGAAGCGCCCCAGCACCACCACCAGCAGCAAGACAGGGAGCGCCGCGGCGAGGAGCCCGGGACGCGCCCCACCCGCCAGCACCACGCCAGCGGACAGCAGCGGGTCCAGCAGCTCCACGCCGAGCGCCCGCGCCGCGCCCGTCGCTCCGACGAAGACGCCCACAGGCCAGCTCCGGTCAACGAAGCGCGCGGCGAGGAACGGCGTCCCCACCACGGTGAGCACGCTCAGCGTCAGGACGGCCCGCCGGACCCGCTGGTAGGCGCGTGCTCCGCGCAGCGTCACCTCCCAGGGCTGGAGGACACCCCGCGCGCGTCGCGCCGCCGGACTGACTTCGGGTGATCCAAGGTGGGTCAACGGACGCTCGGAGATGTCGTCGATGGCTCGAGCATCGCAATCGACGTACCAGGATGCACCGCGCACCCGGCGCGGCGCGGATGCCTCGGTCGGGCCGTCATCTGCCCCCGGGCGCAATCCCTGCGCGTCGGCCGGGGCGCGCAGCCGGACCGGGGCTCCACACCTGTGGGGGCCTCACCTCCGCAGCGGCGGACGCCGGGCCGGCTGGGTGTGGGTGTACGGGAGCGGTGCGACCATCTCGGGCGTGGGGCAAACTGAGGGTCTTCCGTGCGCTGGTCGCTCCTCCTGGTCCCGGTGCTGGTGATCGCCGGTGCGGTGGCCGTGGTTCTGCTCCGTCGTCCGCCCGCGGCGCCCCCGCCGGCGGCCGTGCCGGTGGCCTTCGCCCCGGAGTCGGCCGACGCGGGGCCCAGCGACGACGAGGTGTTCGCAGCCAGCATGGCGCGGCTCGCGGAGGCCAAGCGCCGCGCCGACGAGGAGGCCGCCGCCCGTCCAGGCGCCGATGCGGGCCGCCAGGTCGCGCTCGGTCCCGTCGGCGCCGGAGCCGTGCCGGCCGTCCTCGGATCGGCGAACGACGCGGGCATCGCGCCCTCGGCGCACGCCGAGCTCGAGCGGGTGGCGGCGCTGCTCCTCCAGGACGACCTCGGCGGAGCGCTGGAGCAGGTACACGCGCTCTACCGCGCGCGCTCGCCGGCCGCGGCGCCCGCGCTGGAGCTACTCAGCGCCGCCGCGCAGACCCGGGCCCGCGCCGGAGCGCTGGCCAAGGTCGAGCCGGTGCTCCCGCGGATGCAGGAGCTGCCCACCTCCGAGCCGGCCGTTCGCTCCGCCGTCGCCCGGGTGCTGGCCACCGTGGCCCTCGCCTCGGCGAAGGCCGGCCAACCCGAGCGGTCGCGGCAGCAGGCCCGCGCCGCGCTCGCCCTCGAGGAAGCCACCCCCGAGGCCTACCTCGCCCTCGGCGAGTACCAGTTCCAGGACAACGACCTGTCAGGCGCCATCGACACCTGGGAGCGCGGGCTCCGCGTCACCCCGGGCGACCCGGCGCTCGCCAGGCGCCTGGAGCGTGGCCGTGCCGAGTCGCAGCGCCTGGGTGCGCTGGAGCGCGTGTCGTCCGAGCACTTCGTGGTCGCCTTCGACGGCCGGGCGGACCTTCCGGCGGCCCGCGCGAGCCTGGACATCATGGAGGCCGCCTACCGTGGCGTGGGCGCGCTCTTCCAGCTCTACCCCGATGGCCCGATCCCGCTGGTGCTCTACCCGGACCGCTCCTACCAGCAGGAAGGGCACGTGTCGTGGTCCGCCGGCGTCTACGACGGGAAGATCCGACTCCCCTCCGCCGGTGCCGACCTGAGCTCGCTCCGGTTCCGCGGGACCCTCTTCCACGAGTACGCCCACGCCCTCTTCCACCGGGCCACGGACGGACACCCCGGGCCGGCGTGGCTGAACGAGGGGTTCGCCGACGTGGCCAAGCTCCAGGCCGACCCGGGTCCGGCCGTCCGCTGCACTCCCGACGTCCACCGCTACCCGCTGCGCGCGCTCGAGGGCGGCTTTGGCCGCATCGCCGAGCCCCGGAGCGCACACCTCGCCTACCTCGAAGGCCGGCACGCCGTGGAGCGCATCATCGAGCGCCACGGCCAGGCCGGGGTGCGGGCCGTCCTCGCCGAGGTGTCCACCGGCGCACCGTTCCCGGCGGCGTTCGAGCGGGCGCTGGGGGAGGAGTACGCAACGTTCGCCACGGCGTTCGACGCCGAGGCTCGCCGCTGATAGCAGGGCGGCCATGGACCTCGAGCTGGAAGGAAAGCGCGCCCTGGTGAGCGGCTCCACCGCGGGCATCGGCTGGGCCATCGCCGCCGCACTGGCCGGCGAGGGTGCCGAGGTGGTGCTCAACGGTCGCACCGCGGCCCGGGTGGAGGCAGCGGTGGCCCAGGTCCGTGCGCGACACCCGGGAGCGCGGGTGCGTGGCATGGCCGCTGACCTCGGCACCGCCGAGGGCTGCGCGCGCGTGGTGCGCGAGCTGCCCGAGGTCGACGTGCTGGTGAACAACCTCGGCATCTTCGCCGCCGTGCCCTTCGAGGGGATCACCGATGCCGAGTGGATGCGCTTCTTCGAGGTGAACGTGCTCAGCGGGGTCCGGCTCGCCCGCGCCTACCTGTCGGGGATGAAGGCCCGGAACTGGGGACGGATCCTCTTCATCTCCAGCGAGAGCGCGGTGCAGATCCCGGTGGAGATGATCCACTACGGCACCACCAAGACCGCGCAGCTCGCGGTCTCGCGGGGGCTGGCCGAGACGACCCGCGGCACCGGGGTGACGGTGAACGCCATCCTCGCCGGACCCACCCGGAGCGAGGGAGTGGAGGGCTTCGTCGAGGGGCTCGCGGCGCAGCAGGGTGTCTCCGCTGCGCAGGTGGAGCGCGACTTCTTCTCCTCCGCCCGGCCCACCTCGCTGCTGCAACGCTTCGCCACCCCGGAGGAGGTGGCCGCGTTCACCGTCTTCGTCGCCAGCGGCCGGGCCTCCGCGGTGAACGGCGCCGCCCTGCGCGTCGACGGTGGCGTGGTGCGCGCCATCGTCTAGGCGATGCCCTCCGGAGCCGAGCCCGCCCGAGCCGACGCCGACCTCGTCCGGCGGGCGCGCCGCTTCGTCGTCACCATGGGCGTGGTCGCGCTCTTCGGCGACATGACCTACGAGGGCGCGCGCGGCCTGGTCGGGCCGTACCTCGGGCTGCTCGGGGCCTCGGCGACCACCGTCGGCATCGCGGCCGGCGCCGGCGAGCTCGCGGGCTACACCCTGCGCCTGTTCACCGGCTGGCTCGCCGACCGGACCCGTGCCCACTGGCCGCTGACCATCCTCGGCTACGCCGTGAACCTGGTCGTGGTTCCCGGCCTGGCCCTGGCGGGCAGCTGGGAGGTGGCGGTGGCGCTGGTCATCGCCGAGCGGGTGGGGAAGGCCATCCGCTCCCCGGCGCGGAGCACCCTCGTCTCCCATGCTGCGCGACGGGCGGGGGAGGGGAGGAGCTTCGGGCTGGAAGAGGCGCTGGACCAGATCGGCGCGGTGGCAGGCCCGGTCCTCACCACGCTGGCCATCGCCGCCAGTCCAGGGAGCACACCCCTCGGCGGATACCGCCTGGCGTTCCTCGTCCTCGCGGTTCCGGCGCTGGCCACCCTGGTGCTGGTGCTGGCGGCGCGCCGCGCCTTCCCCGCGCCCGAGGAGCTCGAGCCGCCCGCTCCGCCCCTCGCCGCCCCCCTCGGCGCCTCGTTCCGGCTGCACGTGGCCGCGGCGGCCCTGGTGGGCCTCGGCTTCGCCGACTGGGCGCTGATCGCCTTCCACGCCGGCCGCTCGGGCCTCGTCCCGCTCGGCCTGGTTCCTCTGCTCTACGCCGGGGCGATGGCGGTGGACGCCGTCGCCGCGCTCGCCTTCGGTCACGCCTTCGACCGGCACGGTCCCGGGGTGCTGGCGCTGTCCTGCGTGGTGGGCGCGGGCGCCGCCCCGCTGGTGTTCCTCGGAGGCTCGGCCGCCGCGCTCGTCGCCGGCGCCGCGCTCTGGGCAGTGGCGATGGGCGCCCAGGAGTCGATCTACAAGGCGGCGGTGGCGCGGTTCGTTCCGGCGGCGGAGCGGGCCAGGGCGTACGGGGTCTTCTTCGCCGTGTTCGGAGTCGCCTGGTTCGTGGGGAGCGCGGCGATGGGCTGGCTCTACGACCGCTCCAGGCCGGGGATGGTCATCCTCGCGGTGGCGGCCCAGCTCGCGGCGGCGCCGGTCTTCCTCCGTGCGGCCCGCCGGAGCGGCCCCGGCGTTCAGCGGTAGACCAGCACCGGCACCTTGCAATGGGTGAGGACGCGCTGGGTCTCGCTGCCGAGCAGCATCCCCGCCACGCCCCGCCGGCCATGCGAGGCCATGAAGACCAGGTCACAGCCTTGCCGCTGCGCCGTCTCGATGATCGCCTGCCAGGGCGCGTCGTGGACCACCGAGATGACCTCGCAGGGAACGCCCGCCGCAGCGGCCTTCGCCCGCGCATCGCCGAGCACCTCGCGGGCGCGGCTCTCGTGCGCGCGCTCGTACTGGGTCGGCGTCACGGTGACCAGAAAGGGGTCGTAGCCCGTCAGGTGGAAGGGAGGCGATACGGTCACCGCGGTCACGCGGGCGCCGAGCGTCTTCGCCAGGGTGACCGCCTCGAGCACCGCGCGCTCGGAGAGCTCGGAGCCATCGGTCGGGATCAGAATGTGCTTGTACATGGCGCGCTCCTCCCCTGACGGAATCTTGCATGGGGCGCGCCCAGGAGGCATCCCCGGTGTGGAGGTCGTGGTGCGTCAAACCACGGCCGATCGGCCGGTCACGTCGAGTGGTGCCGGTCGGGACTGGCAGCGCAGGGCGCGCAGAGGGGGGAGGCCGGATTCCCGAGGAGAACCTGGGCTCCGATGGCACCGCCGCACGCGTCGCAGATGCCGTAGCGGCCCTCGTCGATGCGGCGGAGCGCGGCCTCGATGCGGTTCAGCTCCGCCTCGGGATCCTCGGTCCGGTTCTGCCCGGCCCGGGCCAGCACCGCTCGCCTCATCAGGAGGCGCGCGCGCGCCCGCGTCTCCGCCGGTGTGAGTCCCATTGCAGGGGGGGCATCAGCAACGGGCGCGCCGACCCGAGGCTCCTCTCTGAGCCGGGGCCCCCACCCCCCCTCGCCGGTGCACGGTCTGCGGCAGG
This sequence comes from Myxococcaceae bacterium, assembly GCA_035519675.1. Taxonomy (GTDB): domain Bacteria; phylum Myxococcota; class Myxococcia; order Myxococcales; family Myxococcaceae; genus RPRB01. The sequence goes on along the minus strand of DATIWB010000078.1, from coordinate 22,709 downwards.
CCCTTCCACGGTGCGCAAGGGTTGCGGCGTGAGGCAGGCCGCTCAGGCCCGCGGGAGCCGAATGTGGAACGCCGCCCCCTGCGATTCCGCACGGTCCACCCACACCCGGCCACCGTGCTGGTCCACCAGGCTGTGGACGATGGCCAGCCCTAGCCCGGTTCCGTTCGGCTTGGTGGTGAAGAAGGGCTCGAACAGCCGGTCGCGCACCTCTGGCGGGATGCCCGGCCCTTCGTCGGCGACCACCAGCTCGACCGCGTCGTCCAGCGCGCGGCCCCGAAGGTGGACCCGACCCCCGCGGGGGCTCACGTCGAGCGCGTTGAGGATCAGGTTCAGGAGCACCTGCCGGAGCACGCCTTCGTCCGCCGCCGCCGGGGGGGTTCCCGGCGGGACCTCCACCTCCAGCTGCACCAGCCGGGCCTCGGCATCCCCGGACATGAGGTCCGCCACCTTGCGCAGCAGGGCGTCGAGGGGCACCGGCCGGCGCACCAGCTCGCGCGGACGGGAGAACAGGAGGAAGTCCTGGAGGGTCTGGTCGAGCCGGCGGATCTCGTCCCGCACCAGGAGCAGCGGCTCGAGCAGCGTCGGCTGACCGCTCTCGGGGAGCTTGCGGATCCGCCGCTCGAGCACCGAGAGCTGGAGCCCCGCCGCGTTGAGCGGATTGCGGATCTCGTGCGAGAGCCCCGCGGTCAGTCGCCCCACCGCGGCCAGCTTCTCCGCCAGCTGCGCGCGCCGGGTCAATTCCTCGCGCTCGGCCTGCAGCCGGACCTGCCGGAGGGCCTGGCCCACGGTGAGCAGCAGCTCGGGCACTGCGCAGGGCTTGACCAGGTACGCGCAGGCGCCGGCGCGGATCGCCGCCGCCGCGGACTCCACGCTCGCAAATCCGGTGAGGAGCACCACCTCGGCCCCGGGCGCCGACTGGTGCAGCTCGGAGGCGAGCTCGGTGCCGTCTCCGTCCGGCAGACGGAGGTCCACCAGCGCCACGTCGAACCCCTCGGCGGCGCGAGCCCGGGCGGTGGCGCAGCTGCTGGCGCGCAGCACCTTGTAGCCCTCGTCCTCGAGGATCTCACCCAGGTTGTCGACCAGATCGACGTTGTCGTCGACCAGGAGGATACGCCCCTGGCTCACCCCCCCTCCTCGAACCTCTCCAGCTCCGCGTCGAGCGCGGTGGCCAGGGCCTCGTGCGACGCGGGGAGGCGAATGACGTGTACGTCCGGATGAGCCCGGAGCCAGGCCTCGGCCTCGTCCTCGGGTGCATCGGCCAGCACCGTCAGGAGGGGGGTGGGGCCGGTGGGCGGCGCGTCGGCCACGGCGAACGGCATGGGCGTGCACCCGTGGTCCCGCACGAACTCCATCAACCGGCTCACCCGATCGGCAGCGCCGCAGACCACCCACACCACCGCCCCACGACGGGCGTGCTCCAGCCGCTGGAGGAGCGTCTCCACCGGCACCGGCTTGGGCAGTGTGGCCAGCACGCCCATCCGCTCCACCCGGGCGAGGTCCGCATCGCCGATGAACGCGGTGACCACCAGGGCAGGCAGGCCAGGGTCCGAGGCCCGGGCGGCGGCGAGCAGCTCGGCGCCCCCGAGCCCCGGCATCCGCATGTCGGTCACCAGCGCGGTGTAGCGCCGGGCCCGTAGCCTCTCGAGCGCCGCGTGCGGGTCGAGCTCGACGTCCACCTGGGCGCCGCTGGTCTCGAGGATCTCCGCCAGGTTCTCGGCGAGCGGCTGGTTGTCGTCCACCACCAGATAGCGTCGAGACGGGGTCATGACGGCACCCCTGGAAGGGTGAGCACGAAGCGCGCCCCACGAGTGGGCGGCGTCGCGTGGCCGATGGTGCCGCCGTGCCGCTCGGCGATGCGCTTGACCAGGGCCAGTCCCAGCCCGATGCCCTTGGACTTGGTGGTGATGAGCGGCTCGAAGAGGCGCGCCCGGACCGAGGCGTCGAGGCCATGCCCCGTGTCCTCCACCGAGATCTCCACCCTGCCGTCCACTCTTCGCGCCTCGATCGTCACCTGCCCGGAGTCCCCGCAGGCGTCCACCGCGTTCTGGACCAGGTTCACGAAGAGCTGCCGGAGCTGCGCAGCGTCGCCCATCACCCGCAGCCCGTCGAGGGGTCTGACCTGGATTTTGATCCCCTCCGGCCGGGGAACCCGATCCACCGCGCTCTCCACCACCTCGGAGAGGATCAGCGGCTGGGCGTCCATCGGACGGTCCCGCACCAGGTCGAGGAGCGCCCCGACGATGCCATTGGCCACCGCAATCTGCTCGCCGATGCGTTGCAGGTGCTTCCTCGCGCTGGGATCCGTCCCCACCCGCTTCTCGAGCAGGAACACCGACGATTCGGCAACCCCGAGGGGGTTTCGGAGCTCGTGGCCGATGCTCGCCACGACCTGGCCGAAGGTCGAGAGCCGCTCGGTGCGAGCCTTCTGCGCCTCCAGGTCCTCGCGGTAGGTCTGGAGCATGATCGCCAGCTCGAGGTCCAGCATCCGCGACAGTGCGTTCTGGGCCACGTGGTGCTCGGGGGAGGAGGGGGGAACGAGCTGGGAGATCCGGCTGGAGAGCTCACGGCGGAGCACGTTCATCGCCCCGAACATGTAGTGCTGGGGCAGCCCGATGCGAACGTGGACCCGGCCGATGCGCGCCCGCCGCTCGGCGTACGCCTCGTCCCAGGGGCCCTGAAACAGCCCGTCCATCCAGGCGACCAGGGTGTGCTTGAGCCGGCCCACCGAGCTCTCCCCCCGCTCCAGTACTGCGCGAGCGGGTGGGTACTCGAGGATGTGGGCGTAGAAGAGCTCGGAGACCGCGGGGAAGTCCGGCGCCAGCCCCGGGTGCAGGGCGCGCAGGATGACCTCGTCCGCATGCCCGAACCCCACGTAGTCCTGTAGCTCGTTGAAGAACCCTGTCATCCGCTCAACGCACAGATAGTCCGGATCCCCGGGCAAAGGCGACCCACCGGTCGGCCCGGCTTTTGCTAAACTCTAGACCCACACATGGCGTCTGCGCGCATCCTGGTGGTCGACGACGAGCCGAATGCCCGCGGAGCGCTGCGGACCATCCTCACCGAAGAGGGGTACGCCGTCAGCGAGGCGGGGGACGGGGTCGAGGCGCTGAGCGTGCTCCGGAACGCCGGGGCGGATCTGGTGCTGGCCGACGTCCGGATGCCCCGGATGGACGGCCTCACCCTCCTCAAGGAGGCGCGCGAGAGCGGCATCGATGCGGTCTTCGTGGTGATGACCGCCTTCGGATCGATCGAGATGGCGGTCGAGGCGATGCGCGCCGGGGCGGAGAACTTCCTGGTCAAGCCGCTGGACGAGCGGGCGGTCCTGGTGGTCATCGAGAAGGCCCTGGAGAAGCGTCACCTCGTCCTGGAGGCGGCGAACCTGCGCGCCCGGGTGCGGGAGCGCGTTCACTTCGACAACATCGTCGGGGACAGCCCCGCGCTGCGCGACGTGTTCGAGGTCGTCCAGCGGTCGGCTCCCACCCGGGCCAACGTGCTCATCCTCGGCGAGTCCGGGACCGGCAAGGAGCTCATCGCCCAGGCGCTGCACGAGCTGTCGCCCCGGAAGGACCGGCCATTCGTCCGGGTGAACTGCGGCGCGCTCACCGAGACCCTGCTCGAGTCCGAGCTCTTCGGCCACGAGCGAGGCTCCTTCACCGGCGCGGTGGCCCGGCGCGAGGGCCGCTTCGAGAGGGCCGACGGGGGGACGATCTTCCTCGACGAGATCGGCGACGTCTCCCCGGCGGTGCAGGTGAAGCTGCTCCGGGTGCTCCAGACTCGCGAGTTCGAGCGGGTGGGCGGCACCGAGACCCTCAAGGTCGATGTCCGGCTGCTCACCGCCACCAACAAGGACCTCGCCGCGGAGGTCGCCGCCGGGCGCTTCCGCGAGGACCTCTTCTACCGGCTGAACGTCATCTCGGTGACCCTGCCCCCGCTCCGGGCGCGCAAGGGTGACATCCCGGCGCTGGTGTCACATTTCCTCCGGCGCTTCACCGAGGTCCACGGCAAGAAGATCCAGGGCCTCGCCCCGGGCACCCTCCAGGCCCTGCTCCGTCACGACTGGCCGGGGAACGTCCGCGAGCTGGAAAACTCCATCGAGCGCGCGGTGGTGCTGGCCCAGGGCCCGTACCTCACCACCGACGATCTGCCGCCCACCGTGCTCGGGGCCCGCCCCTCCGACCGCCCGATGAGCAGCCTGATCCCCGGCGGCACCTGGCAGGAGATCGAGAAGCAGGCGATCCTCCGCACCCTGGAGGTCGTCGGCGGCTCCACCTCGCGCGCCGCGGCGATGCTGGGGATCAGCACCCGCACCATCCAGTACCGGCTCAAGCAGTATGCGCAGGAGCGCGAGGACAGCGCCGCGCATACCGGCTCGCCGCCCGGGAATGGCCCCGAGAGCTGACCACCCGCCGTCGGCCTCAGGTGAACCGCGGCCGTTCCCGGTTTCGGAGCTGGTACCGGGCGATGAACACCGTCACCACCGCGCCGAGACCCGCGACCACCAGGGCCGGGCTCACCACGCCCATCTCGCCCGAGAACGCGCCCGGGACGAAGACGATCCGTCCGATGAGTCCACCCACGATCGCGCCGAACACCCCCACTCCGACCGCGCGGATCCAGGTGAGGCCCTCGGTGCGCCAGAACGCAGCCACCAGCACGCCCAGCGCTGCTCCAAGGACCACCCAGCAGAAGAGCTCGAACATCGTCATCGAGACCGCCACCTTTCCGTGGCCAGGGGCGTGCATCGGCTGTGCAAGGGAGAGAACTGGCCGGAACATCGACGGCGCTGCCGGGGTCGGCGGGTCACGGAGCGTGCACCGATTGCAGCGCACAGACTCCGGAACGCAAGGGCTGCGGCCCCGGCAGGTCTCTGCTCACTGCTCTTCGACTGCGGGGACTACACCTTGGCGGCCTTCTCCACCGTCACGGGGATCTTCTTCGGCTGCACCGCGGCCACCTTGGGAAACACGATGGTGAGCACGCCGTTGGTCAGGTGCGCTTGCACCGCGTTCAGGTCCGCGCCCTCGGGGAGCGTGAACGTGCGGGTGAAGCGGCCATAGGTCCGCTCACGGGCGTAGTACTCGCCCTCCTCGCCCTTCTCCACCTTGTCGATCCGGGTCCCGTTGATGGTGAGCCTGTTGCCGGTGATGAGGATCTCGATGTCCTTCACCTCCACGCCCGGCAGGTCCGCCAGGAACACGAAGCGGTCCTTCGTCTCCCGCACCTCGAAGGGAGGAATCAACCGGTGCATCTCCACCGGGAACAGCGGGGCCATCTCCTGGAACGGGTCCCAGGCGAGCAGCTCGCGGAGCGAGCGGAGTGGATGCAGCGGGGTGAGCGCAGGTAGCTCGGTGCCCGGGGTCCTGCGTACGATCAGGTCGTTCATGACAGCCTCCAATGGCCCGCCGACTGCTCGGACCGGCGTGCGGTCGAGCATTTTCCGAGCCACCGTCGCCGCGGCGCAGCACGCTTCGAGGACGCGCACATCATTCGTCCGCAATGCGCGACGCGTTGGCTCCGACAGAGGAACTGTTTCGAGCCATCGCTCGGATCTGATGGTCGATGCCCACGGTACGGCGAGTGCAGGCGGCGAAGTCGTCATGAGTCGCGCGTTCGAGGTTGCCTGGACGGGCACGAAGGAAGAGGGACCGGTCTTCCGCGCCGACCGGGAGTTCGGCGTGACCGAGGCGGCCGAGCTGCGCCAGCGCCTCACCGAGCTCGGTGCGCGGGTGCCGGTGCGCGTGGACTTCACCCGCACCGTGGACCTGTCGGATCACGCGCTGGCCGAGTTGCTGGAGTGGGTCGTGGACCGCCACCGAGGTCCGGTCTCCTTCGTGGGCCTGAACGCGCACCACGAACGGATGCTGCGCTACCTCGTCCCGCGCGCGGTGATCGCGCTTCCGCTCTGAGCGCCGGACCGTCCGCTCGGCGTTGCGCCCCCACCTCCGACGTGGATAGCTCCTCTCCCATGCGCCCGAGCCGATCGTCGCCCCCGCTGCTCCGCCTGGCGCCGGGCCTCGCCTTGCTCGCGCTCGCCGGCTGTGCCCACGCTCCGCCCCCGGCCGAGCCGGCCGCGCCCGCCCCGACCGAAGGGACCAGGATCTCCGAGGCCGAGCGCGCGGCGCTCGCCGGTACCTGGGTCTACGCCGGCGACGACGCCGAGCTGGCGCAGGTGGAGCAGGCGGTGGAGCGGGCCACGGCGGACATGGGATTCCTCGCCCGCGGCTTCGCCTTCGAGGCGCTGCGGGCCCGTGCCCGGCCCCGGCCGACGTACGTGCTGACCTTCGAGGGCTCGACGGTGAGCATCGCCTCGCCCGACCACCCGACCGAGCGGGGCGAGGTGGGCGGTCCCCCGGTCGGGGTCACCGACCGCTTCGGCGACGAGAACCAGACCACCTTCCGGCTCCGCGACGGCGCGCTGGTCGAGGCCGGGAAGAGCGCGGACGGATCCGGGGAGACGGTCTTCACCCCTTCCGCCGACGGCCGCACCCTGCGCGTTCGCCGCCTGATGCAAAGCAGTCGTCTTTCGGCGCCCGTCGACGTGACCTTGAGCTACCGGCGTCTGGATTGACCCTGGTCAGCTGGGGTGAGGGCGGCTCTCCACCCCGCCGTGGAGCACAGTCCTCCCGTCGCGGCCAGCGTCCACATCGTGCCATTGAAGCTGGCAGCCCATGGCACGGCGGTGGACATCCCGGCTCGGAGCGGCTGCCCTGGCGCTGCTGCTCGGCTGCTCTGGCGACATCACCGGCCCTGCATCTCCCGGCGGGAGCGGCGGTGGTGGCGGCGGCGGTGGTGGTGGGGGTGGAGCGGGTGGCGGCGGTGGCGGAGCGAGCGACGAGCAGTTCCCCGCGGCCCTCCTGCAGCCCTACACCGGCCAGGCGATCGACGTCTACGACAACACCTTCCTCGGCTACATGCAGCTCAGGGGAAAGGTGGCCGCGGTCTTCGGCGACAGCTGGACGCGAGGCGGGGTGGACCAGTTCCAGGCGAACATCGGGCTCCTCGGGGGCGCGGACTTCGTCTCCCACTTCGTCGAGGCGCGCGTCGCCACCCCGGACTTCCTCCTCGCGCTCGACTCGCTGAGCAAGGACGTCTGCTCGGCGGCGGTGGCGGCCCGGAGCGGTCCATTCGCCGGCCTCGACGTGGCCGCGCCGGTGGTCGACGCGCCGCCCTCGCAGACGCTCGTCTTCCAGGCCGAGAACCCGAACGACATGGTCGGCGCCGGCAACGGCGGGGTGAGCGGCACGGAGTACGGGCTGTACAGCAACGGAACCCTGAGCACCAAGAATACGGTGCACTTCCCCACCACCGATCAGTACGACGTCGTGGTGAGGGCGCGCTCGTACTCCGGAGCGGGCGCGAGTGCGGAGGTGCGGATCGGCGGCCCCACCGTGGACACCTTCGTCGCCGCCAACCAGACCACCCCCGCCGCCCACACCAGCACGGTGACGGTCACCGCCGGTGACCACGCGGTGCAGGTCGCGTTCACCAACGACGGCTCCGACGCGAACGGGAAGGACATCAACCTCTACCTCGACTCGGTCACCGTCGTGGGACCGAAGTCGCCGAGCACCGGCACCGCCCGCGCGACGGCGGCCCGCGCCGGCATCGACCAGCTCTTCCGGAAGATGCTCTTCCGCAAGCCGACCCCGGCCGAGAGCGACGCCGCCTACGGCCTGCTCGGCGACCTGGTGGCCATCGCTGCCGGTCCGGTGCCGCAGGACGCCTGGAGCGGGGTCTGCGAGGCGCTGGTACGCCACCCGGACTTCCTCTGGACGCTCCCCCCGTCGCGCCCCGGCACCACCGGCGACGAGAACCGGACATTGCTCCTGGTGAAGGTGGCGCAGGACCTGGTGGCCCGGCCGCCGACCGATGCGGAGATCCAGGCCTTCACCAGCGGGGCGAAGACGCTCGACCAGCTGGTGGACGGCTGGCTCGCCTCGGCCGAGTTCAAGGCCTACGCCTATTACAAGATGCGGATCCGCACCGAGAGCGACGGCACGAGCGACTCCGACGAGCCGGCGCGCCTCTGGACCCGAGTGCTGACCACCGGCAGCAGCTACCGGGATCTCCTGGCCGGCGACTACGGGGTGGACACCGCGTTCCAGAAGGTGTCCCGCGGGCCCGAGCACGGCCCGACCGGCGTGCTGACGATGAAGGGCTACATCCAGCACAAGCCCGGGCTGCCGCACTACAACTACCCGGCCCGCGTCCTGTCGGACTTCATGGGCTACGTCTTCGAGGTCCCGCCCGAGGTCATCGCCATGCGCATCGGGGCGACCGCCTCGAGCACGGTGGATCCCACCAGCATCTGCTTCACCTGCCACCAGCTGCTGACCCCGCTGGCGTATCAGCGCGGCCGCTGGGCGGACGACGGCACGTACCAGACCACCGACCCCGACGGGAAACCGATCGACGACTCCGACCACGACCTGGTGGCGGCCTATCCGTACAAGGGCCAGGGCATCGCCGCCTTCTCTGCCCAGGCGGTGAAGAAGGAGCGGTTCGTCCGCCAGACGCTGCAGGCCCAGTTCAACCTCCTGCTGGGCCGGCCGATGCGCTTCGACCAGGACGAGCGCGGGCTCTACAAGCAGCTCTGGGACACGCTCGCCGCCACCGATGGCGACCTGCGCGCCACGCTGAAGATCGTGGTGGCCTCGCCCCAGTACCAGGGAAAGTGACCATGCAACGGCGCACCTTCCTCAAGGCGGTGGCGGGCAGCTCGGTCATCACCACCCTGGACTGGCTCCGCTGGTTCCGCTCCTTCGGGGTCCCGGGCAGCTCGAAGGAGCTGGGCATCGCCACCGCCGCGGCGCAGGCGGCCACCGAGCCCCACTACCTGGTGTACTGGTTCCAGGAGGGCGGGTGGGACGGGTACTCGATGTTCAACCCGCTCGACACCCGCAACGACGCCACCCTGGTCATCCCCGCCGGGACGCTGAACCCCAACCCGTCCTGGAGCGATCAGCTCTACCGGCCCTCGGGGTATGGCACCGCACCGAACGACCCGCCGAAGACGAGGGGGAACGTCACCTACGGCTTCCTCGCTGCGGACGGCATGGCCTCGCTGGCGAACGACCTGGCGGTGGTGAGCAGCCACCACGGCAACGAGTTCCACTCCGGCGGCCGCTGGGACTACCACTACGGAAAGTACAACCACAGCCTGAGCGCCAAGCGGGGCGACGACGAGCGCACGGTGATGCAGGCCTTCTGCGAGGCCTACGGGGCGAGCACGCTCCTGCCGCATGTCTCCTGGCACCGCTGGCTCTCGGACGGTGAGCTGTCGCTGGCCAACTACCCGGAGGGCACCGGCTACTACGAGAAGCTCGGGCCTCCCTACGCGCACACCCTCTACGGCAAGCTCCCCGAGGACATGCGTAACCGGCTCCGGCAGATCCAGGGCCTGACCGCCAACGCCCGCGACGCCCGCATCCGCTCCTTCGTCGACGACCTGCACCGGAACTTCGTCGCCGACAGGAACAGCGAGTCGGTGAAGGCCTTCGCCTCGGCGGTGCAGATCCACCAGTCGCTGGTGGGGGGCAGCGTCACCGTGGACCCCAACGCGATGTTCACCGACTCCGCGCTCCGGGCCGAGTTCGCCATCCAGCCCGCGGACGAGACCACCAGCGCGGCGGTGGTCAACGGGAATCCGGCGCGCTCCAAGGAGTCGCCCAACACCAACGTCCAGGCGATGATGGCCTACGAGCTCATGACCAAGGGGCTCTCCATCGGCTTCTGGATCGAGAGCCGTGACGTGCGTGGCTTCGACACCCACTTTCCTCGCCGCGGCGTGTTCCAGTACAGCAACCCCCGCGGTCAGCAGAACCAGCTCGGGCGGATGAAGAAGGACCTCTGGGGGCCGCTGTTGGCCTTCGTCGCCCGGCTCAAGTCCACCCCGCACCCGGTGACCGGCAAGTCGTACTGGGACCACACCACCATCGTCCTGGCCTCGGAGATGGGCCGGATGATGGGCGCGGACGCGAGCAGCATCCTCCAGTCGGCCGCGACCGACGCGGACAAGTACAGCCAGATCATGGACCAGGACGTCTGCCAGCACTGGCTGGTCAGCTCGGTGGCGTTCCTCGGCGGAACGGTGCTGGGCAACCGCCAGTGGGGGCGGGTGGGCACGGTCACCCAGGACGCGATCCCCCTCATGCCCGACGGCACGCTCGACCCGGCGTTCGATCCGGTGACCGGACTGATGAGGTCCGGCGCCGCGCAGAGCCCGAACAGCTTCGTCTCCGACTGCGGGCACGTCTACGCGACGGCGCTCTACCTCTCCGGGCTGGACCCGGACGGCTTGCGCAGCCAGGGCAAGGGAAGGAACACCTCCCCGGCCATGCGCTTCATCAAGCGCTGATCCGGCCGCATCGTCGCTCGCCTGTGCTTGCCCCCGGCGGTCGGCCGGAGGGACGGTGGGCACTCATGGATCCTCTCGCTCCGCTCGATCGCGCGCTCCAGCACGCCCGCTCCTGGATTGGTTCGCTCGGACGCCGCCAGGTCCGGCCCACCGCCTCGCTCGAGTCGCTCGAGGCGGCGTTCGGGGGAGCGCTGAGCGAGGAAGGGCAGGACCCGGGTGAGGTCGTGGATCTGCTGGCGCGCGCCGGCGAGCCCGGGCTGATGGCCACGGCGGGTCCCCGCTTCTTCGGCTTCGTCATCGGCGGAAGCCAGCCGGTGGCCCTCGCCGCCGACTGGCTGACCTCGGCCTGGGACCAGAACAGCGGGCTGTACGTGCTCTCGCCCACGGTGTCGGTGCTGGAGGCGACCGCCGGACGCTGGCTCAACGGGCTCCTCGGGCTACCGGTCGACTCCGGGGTGGGCTTCGTCACCGGCGGACAGATGGCGAACTTCACCGGTCTGGCCACGGCGCGGTGTGCGCTCCTGGACCGCGCCGGGTGGGACGTCTCGGAGCAGGGGTTGTTCGGTGCTCCGGAGATCCACGTGGTGGTGGGCGAGGAGGTGCACGTCACAGTGCTCCGCGCGCTGCGCTACCTCGGGCTGGGCCAGGCGCGGGTGAAGCGCGTGGCCACCGACGCTCAGGGACGGATGGTTCCGGCGGCGCTCGGTCCGGTGCTCGCCGGCTGCAAGGGACCCACGCTGGTGTGCCTCCAGGCGGGGAACATCAACACCGGGGCCACCGACCCGATGGAGCCTCTCATCGCCGCGGCGCACGCGCACCGGGCCTGGGTGCACGTCGACGGCGCGTTCGGGCTCTGGGGCGCCGCGAGCCAGAGGACGCGGGCCCAGCTCCAGGGCGTGGAGAAGGCGGACAGCTGGGCGGTGGATGCGCACAAGTGGCTCAACGTCCCCTACGACTCGGGGGTGGCCATCGTCCGCGACGAGGCGCTCCTCCGAAGGGCGATGGGCACCTCGGCGAGCTACCTGGTGAAGTCCAGCGGTCTCCGCGATGGAGTGGACTTCGTGCCGGAGTTCAGCCGGCGCGGACGTGGCACCCCGGTGTACGCGGTGCTGCGGGCGCTCGGGCGCCGTGGGGTGGAGGCGCTGGTCGACCGGTGCTGTGCGCGGGCACGACGCTTCGGCGAGAGGCTCGGGGGCGTCCCCGGCGTCCACGTCCTGAACGAGGTGGTGCTCAACCAGGTGCTGGTGCGCTTCGACCCGCCGGGTGGCGGCGACGTGGACGCCTTCACCCGCCAGGTCATCTCCCGGGTGCAGGCCGATGGCACCTGCTGGCTCGGCGGCAGCAGATGGAGGAATCAGGACGTGATGCGGATCAGCGTCTCGGGGTGGAACACGACCGAGGAGGACGTGGACCGCTCTGTGTCGGCCATCCTGCGCTGCGCCGGCCGTGCCTGACATTCGCCCCGGGTTGCAGGCCGCGGCCGGGCTACGCTCCGGAGGATGCGCTTTCCGATCCTCGTTCCGCTCCTGCTGCTCCTCGCCCCTTCTGTCGCCGTTGCCGGCGACGACGCCCACCTGATCTCCAGCGCCCGGGCCACCGTGCAGACGTTCAAGAAGAAGGATGCGAACCTCGAGAAGTTCTTCTCCTCGGCCGTGGGCTACGTGGTGTTCCCCACCATCGCCAAGGGCGGGCTCGTGGTCGGTGGCGCGGGGGGTGACGGGGTGCTCTTCGTGGGTGGGCAGCCGGTCGGGAGGGCCTCGCTCGGACAGGCCAGCGTGGGGTTCCAGCTCGGCGGGCAGACCTACTCGGAGATCATCTTCTTCGAGAGCCAGTCCACCCTGAGCGACCTCAAGAACGGTCACTTCGCCCTGGCGGCGCAGGCCTCGGCGGTGGCGCTGTCGGCCGGAGCGGCGGCCAGCGCCAACTACGAGAACGGGGTGGCGATCTTCGCCGCCACCAAGACCGGGCTGATGGGAGAGGCGAGCGTGGGCGGGCAGAAGTTCGGGTACAGGCCCTTCGGCGCACAGAAGAAGTGACCTCCACCGAGCTGGTCCAGCGCCCGGCGGAGCGCGGCGCCGAGGACTGGGGGAAGACTCCACCCCGATCCGACGAGCAGGCGTTCCTGGCCGGTCCTCGGAACCGACCCCTCGAGCTGCTGTGGGTGCTCCGCACCGCGCGGGAGTTCCTGAAGTGCTTCCGCCAGCTGCACTTCGTGGGCCCCTGCGTCACGGTCTTCGGGTCGGCGCGGTATGCCGAGGCGCATCCCGCCTATGCGCTGACCCGCCGGGTGGGAGCGGCGCTGGCCCGGGTGGGCTTCACGGTGATGACCGGCGGCGGTCCAGGGTTGATGGAGGCCGCCAACCGTGGGGCGAAGGAGGCCGGCGGCGTCTCGGTGGGCTGCAACATCGTGCTCCCGGTGGAGCAGAAGCCCAACGCCTACCTGGACCGGTGGGTGGAGACGCGCTCGTTCTTCGTCCGCAAGGTGGTGCTGGCGAAGTACTCCTACGCCTTCGTGGCCGCGCCCGGTGGTCTGGGAACGCTCGACGAGCTGTTCGAGGTGGCGGTGCTGGTGCAGACCGGGAAGATGCGCGACTTCCCGCTGGTGCTTCTGGGCATCGAGTACTGGCGTCCGCTGGTGGAGTACCTCCGCCAGCAGCTGCTGCCGGCGCGGACCATCGACGCGGCCGACGTGGACCGATTCTGGCTCACCGACTCGCCCGAGGAAGCAGCGGAGTACGTGCGCGAGGTCGCGCTCCACAAGTTCGGGCTCCGGCGGGCGGCGGCGATGCGCCGGCGCTGGTGGCTGCTGGAGCGATAGGTCAGGGGCGGGCCTTCTTGCGCGCGGACGGCGCGCAGCTGCCTGCCGCGCGCCGTCCCGTTGCTGTCTTGCAGCCTCCGGCGTCCTCTCGCGGAGACTAGCTCCGGGTCGTGCCGCACTGGGCGCGGAAGTCCTGCAGCTTGCCCTGCGACGGCTCGAGCTTCACCGGGCCCTGGATCTCCGAGACGAAGGCCATCGGCGAGCCGTCCTGGCACTTGAGGTCCGAGGCCGGCTGCACCTTGACCGTCACGTCCTTGTCCGAGGGCAGGTTGTCGATCTGGTACGAGCAGCGGCCCTTGCTGGAGTGGAGCGACGGGCGGCCGACCTGCTGCTCGCCCACGGTGGCCACCACTGCGAGGTTGCTGCACACGTCCGAGCCGGCGGTGGCGTCGGGAACGACGATCACGCCGGTCACGGAGCTGTTGTAGGTGTACTCCAGCCGCGGATCGACGCCGGAACCGGAGGTGGCGCAGGCGACAGCGCCAAGAAACGCGAGTGCTGCGATGACTGGCTTCACGGTATCTCCAAGATGAAAGTGATCGCGGACGAGCCCACTCAGGTGGCCCCTTCCGGCTGCCCTTACGGAGCGGCCAGTCGTTTGATTGCGTCCCACTTTCCGTCGCGGCAACCACAGAACTGTTTCAACCGCGCCGACACAGTGCTGGCTGCGCGCAGGACACCGCTCGCTGCAACGGTTGCGGACGGGCGCAGCGAACCCGCCGATCCAAGTGAGGGAACGGCTTGAGCCGCGCCTGGCGGTGGATCGGCGTGCTCACCGTGTTGCAGCTGCTGCGTCTGCTGGTGGGCGCGCTCTTCGAGCTCGTGCCCCAGGAGGCGTACTACCTCTTCTACGCGCGCCATCCGGCGCTCTCGTACTTCGACCATCCCGGCATCCTCGCCTGGGCGCTTGCACTCCCGGCGAAGCTCCAACCCCCACCGCCGGTGCTGGTCCGGCTGGTCCCCTTCGCCTTTGCCGCGGTGACGCTGGTGGGGATGACCCGGCTGGCGCGGCGCTTCGTGCCCGCGGCGCCGCACCGGGCGGTGTTGCTGCTGGCCACCACCGGGGTGTTCAGCATCCTGAGCGTGGTGGCGCTGCCCGATGCACCGCTGGTCGCCGCCTGGACCTGGACGCTGTGCTTCCTCGCCGAGGCGCTCCTCGACGACCGCGGGCCGGCGTGGCTGCCGGCCGGGCTGTGCGCCGGACTGGCGTTCGACGCCAAGTACACCGCGGCGTTCCTGTTCCTCGGCGCGGGGCTGCTACTGCTCGCGCTTCCGCGCGGGCGCCAGGCCCTCGCCTCGCCCTGGCCCTGGCTCGGCCTGCTGCTGGCGGCGATCACCACCGCTCCGGTATGGATCTGGAACGCGGGGCATGGCTGGGCGTCGTTCGTCTTCCAGACCGCGGGGCGGGTGGAGCATGCCCGGGGCCTGTCGCCCTGGAATCTCCTGGGCCTGCTCGGCTCGCAGCTGCTGCTGGCGCTCCCGCCCCTGCTGGTGGTCTGGGGCCGCGAGGCTGCCCGGGCGGTGCCGCGGATGCTCCGCGGGGCGCTCGAGCCCGAGGAGCTGTTCCTCGCCGCCTTCTCGCTGCTTCCCGCGGCGGTGCTGCTGGTCGTCAGTCTCGGCGCGGTGGTGAAGCCCAACTGGCCCTTCCCGCTGTGGATCGCCGGGACGCTGTGGGCGGGGCGACGGTCCGGGCCGTCGCTGCTGCGCTGGAACGTCGCGGCGTCGGCGGCGGTGCACGTCCTGGTGCTGGTGGAGCTGTTCGCCTACCCGGTCCGGCTCGGCGACGACACCTGGGTGGGATGGGGCTCGCTCCGGGAGCAGACCCGGGCCCGCCTCGCACCCTCCGAGTTCGCCTTCTCCGCCGATGACTACAAGACCACCGCCGAGCTGCTCCTCGACGGGACCATCGAGGCCTATGGACGCAACCTCCTCGGCCAGCCGGCGCTGCAGTTCGACTTCGTGGGCCTCGACGTCCGGACGCTGGCCGGACGGACCGGGCTGTTCCTCGACTCGGATCCTCGCCGCTTCGACGACACGCCCTCCGGTCCGCCCCCGCCCGCCCTCGTCGAGCGCTGCGGCCGGGTGCTGGAGGAGCCGCCGCTGCTGGTCCGCCGCGGACCGCGCATCGTCCGCCGCTTCCGCGCCTGGCGGTGCGTGGAGTACCGGCCACCCTAGATCCAGGCGCCGCAGAGCTTGTTCAGCGAATCGGCCAGCAGCAGCGCGTCCCAGGTCTGCATCGACACCGCACGTCGCAGGTTGACGTCGGCGCGCCCACAGCGGCGCCTCGGCTGCGCAACGAAGCCACCTTGTCGCGTCCACCCCGGGGGGCTCAGATCCGCATCCGGCCTCGTGAGACCCTCTCCGGCTTCCACCCGCAGCGCGCTCCGCGTCCTCCTGGTCGAGGACTCCGAGCCAGACGCGACCCTGATCGTGCACGCGCTGCAGACCGAGGGACGGCTGGTGCGCTTCCACCGCGTGGACACCGCCGAGGCGTTCCAGGAGGCGCTGCTCTCCGCGCCGTGGGACGTCATCGTCTCCGATCACCGGATGCCGCAGTTCGACGCGCTGGAGGCGCTGGAGCGACTCCAAGAGAGCGGGCTGGACGTGCCCTTCATCCTGGTGTCCGGGACGGTGGACGAGACACACGCCGTGGCGGCGATGAAGGCCGGGGCGCACGACTACCTCATGAAGGACAACCTCGCCCGGCTCGCCCCGGCGGTGGAGCGCGAGTGCGCCGAGGCCGCGCAGCGCGCCGCCCGCCGCCGGGCCGACGCCGCCCTCCGCCGGAGCGAGATGGACCTCCGGGCAGTGATGGAGCACGTGCCCGACGGACTCCTCACCGTGAGCGCCGGAGGCCTCCTGGTGTCCATGAACCCCGCCGCCGAGCGCATCTTCGGCGTCGACGCCTCGGAGGTGGTGGGCCGCCCGGCGGACGAGATCCTCCCCCCGGGCTTCCAGGGCTACGTGGGGCAGGGGAGCCGCTCCAGCGAGGCCCGCCGGCGCGACGGGACCATGGTCCACCTCGAGCTGGCGGTGGCCGAGGTCCCGGGAGGCGACCAGCGGCTGGTGGTGAGCGTGCGCGACGTCACCGAGCGCAAGCGGCTCGAGGCCGAGGTGCAGCGCACCCAGAAGATGGACACGGTGGGCATGCTCGCCGGCGGAGTGGCCCATGACTTCAACAACGTCCTCACCGGCATCCAGAGCGCCGCGGCGCTCGCCCGGCTGGACCTCCCGGTGGACCACTCGGCCCAGTCCGACCTCGCGGAGATCGAGCGGCAGTGCCAGCGCGCCGGAGCGCTGGTCCGTCAGCTGCTCGCCTTCGCCCGGCGCCAGCCGCTGGCCCAGCGCTCGCTCAGCCTGAACCAGGTGGTGCTGGACGTGGAGAGCCTCCTCCGCCGGGTGATCGGCGAGCCGGTGAAGCTGCTGACCGAGCTGGCCGAGGACCTCTGGACCATCTCCGGTGACCCGGCGCAGCTGGAGCAGGTGCTGATGAACCTCTGCGTGAATGCCCGTGACGCCATGCCCGAGGGCGGCACGCTCACGGTGAGCACGCGGAACCTCGAGGTGGACGCGGAGTTCGCCGCCCGCCACGGCACCGTGCCCGGCAAGCGGATGGTCGAGCTGTCGGTGAAGGACACCGGTGCGGGCATCCCCGCCGGCACCCTGGAGCGCATCTTCGAGCCCTTCTTCACCACCAAGGCCCCCGGCCGCGGGACCGGGCTCGGGCTGGCGGTGGTGCACGGCATCGTGCGCCAGCACCAGGGCGTGGTGGAGGTGTCGAGCGCGCCCGGCCGGGGCTCCACCTTCCAGATCCTCCTGCCAGCCATCGAGGGGCTCCCGCTCGAGGCCGAGCGGCGCTCGCGCATGCCCGCCCCGCGCACCGGCGGCACGGTGCTGGTGGTCGAGGACGACGCCGCCGTCCGCCAAGGCCTGGCCCGGTTGCTCGAGCGGAGCGGGTTCCGGGCACTGACCGCGGACGATGCCGAGTCCGCCCTGGCCCTGCTCGCGGGCGTGGCGGTGGACCTGGTCATCCTCGACGCGGTGTTGCCGGGGCTCAGTGGCATCGCCGCCTACCGCCTCATTCACCAGCGCCACCCCTCGGCGCGGGTGCTGGTGGTGAGCGGGTACGGCGAGGGGCAGATGGACCCCGAGCTGCGCCGGGACCCGGGCACGAGCTTCCTCCAGAAGCCGTTCACTCACCTCGAGCTGCTCGAGGCGGTGCAGCGGGTCCTCGCCCCCCGGGAGACGAGGTAGGGCGCAGCCGTCGTGGCCCGGAGGCCGGTCAGCCGGTCCGCTCGGCGACCGGGGGAGGGGGAAGGGGCGCCGGTGCCTCCAGCTGGGGGAAGGCGGCCTTCAGATCTTCGAGCAGCTGCGACCGGGTCTCCGAGGGCGGGCCGGAGCGGATGCGCTCCACCTGCTCCAGCCCCCGCCGGAGGTTTCCTGCCGCGAGGTGGGCCCGGGCGCTCCAGGCGAGGAGCCGCACGTTGTCCGGGTCCGCCGAGAGCGCCTTCTCGAAGCGCAGGGCGGCGGTGGAGTACGACCGGGCGTGGTACGAGCGCATGCCCTCGTTGAAGTTCCACGCCGGCTCGTCCTCCAGCAGCTCCCGTCCGCGCAGCTCGAGGGTCCGCGCCAGGTCCTCGTCCCCGAGCCGCCGTGCGGCCTGCACCGCGTTGGCGAACAGCGGCCGGAAGCGCGGGAACTGCTCCACCGACGCCTCGAGCAGGTCCATCGCCTCCCGGTCGCGCCCGGTCTGCAGCAGCACCAGCGACAGGTTGTTGGGCACCTCCGGAGTGCGCGGCGCGTGCTGGTGGAAGAAACGGAGGATGCGCTCGGCGGTGAGCAGGTCGCCGGCGAGCAGCCGCTGCACCGCGACGTTGTTCTGGAAGAGGACGAACGCCTCGTCGTCCGACACGTCGTCGTAGAGCGAGAAGCGCCAGGGTGAGGTGTGGATGTTGCCGAAGTCCACCAGCACCGCCTGGTCCCACGAGGCGTTGCGCCCCAGGGCCACCGCCATGTGCGACGACTCGAAGAACCGGCCCCCCGCCTCCCAGGTGACCGGCAGCTGGGTGATGCGCACGAAGCGCACCGGCACGTCGAGCGTGCGGGCCAGGGCGACCAGGAGGTTCGCGTAGCTCATGCAGTCGCCGCGGCGGGCGGCGAAGGCCTTCTCCGCGGTGAGCGAGCTCTGGGTCTGGTACTGGAAGGCGAGGCCGTCCGCCTCGCCCATGAAGCGCACCAGCTTCAGCAGGCGGGACTTCTCGGTCCCGGCGTAGCCCACCTTCTCCCGGACCAGCGCGCGGACCTGCGGCGAGACGCGGAGCGGCGACTCCAGCACCAGCCCATCGGTGGTGTGGGCCTCCTCGATCCAGCCCTCGGCGAGGGCACGACGGCCCGGGGCGGGGGTGGCACACCCCGAGGCGATGACCAGCAGCACGGCGACGGCCAGCGACTTGGCCACCACGGGACTCCTCCAACCACTCCCCTCGACGCTTACCGCTGGAAGTCTAGGGCCCGGGGGGGCCACGAGGCCAACCAGGCAGCGGGCGCCGTCAGGGACGCAGCCGTTGACTCATGGCGGCACGGGCGGTTATACGCGCGGACCCTCGCGCAGCCAGGCGAGCGGGAGCGTAGCTCAATTGGCAGAGCAATGGACTCTTAATCCATAGGTTGTGGGTTCGATTCCCTCCGCTCTCAACTGACGGCGGCACGGGCTTCCCCCAGGGGATGCGCGTGCCGCCGCTGCCGTCTTTCGCCGCCCCGATCGGGTGACGGATCGGTGACCGGACCGTCGCCACCCGGTGTCTAATCCCGTGGAATTCCCGGACGTTCCAGGCTGAGTGGACGCAGGCCGACGTTACCGTTGGTAACGCTCCGTTACCCATCCACACGCCGGGAGCGGCCCCCCTGCGCGCAAGTGCTTGAGGTACGCGGGGACGGGCCTCTGGAACGTGGATTGCCTACAGCGGGGCCAAAAAAGTGTTGGTCGCCGTCTGGCCAGACGCCGTCGGTGTGCCCTTTGGCAGCATTCACGTGGAGAGGGGACGAATGAGGTCACAAACCTGGAAGTCGTGTCTCGGAGTGCTGTGCCTGATGACAGCGGGCACGGCGAACGCTGCGAAGATCTCCTTCAGCGAGAAGGGCTTCATCGACATCGGCGCGCTGGTTCAGGCGCAGTACCGCATCGAGCAGGACGCGGCGGGTTCCGGGAAGGACCCGTCCAACGACTTCCTGCTCCGGCGGGCGCGGATTCAGCTGGGCGGACAGTTCAACGACAACATCAGCTTCTTCCTCGACACCGACGTGTCGTATTCGACTGGCCCTGGAACTACCCCCAACCTCCCGACCGGCACCGGCGGAGCCAGCCCCACGGCCACCGGCGTCTACAACGGCATCTACCTCCTCGACGCCCTGGCCACTTACAAGTTTGCCAAGGAGCTGATGATCGACGCCGGCTTGATGCTCATGCCGATGAGCCACAACTCGCTCACCTCGGGCGCGAAGTACGCGACCGTCAACAACTTTCCGACCTACTTCTCCCCCAACAGCCAGCGCGGCACCCGTGACGTGGGCGTCGAGCTCCGTGGTCTGGTCCTCGACGACCGGCTCTACTACCGCCTCGGCGTCTTCAACGGCGTGCAGTCCCGGGCCACCGTCCCCGCGGTCGTGGGGCCCCCCGCGGTCGCCGCCAACCCCGGCATCAACCCCGGGGACGCGCCGCGGTTCGCCGGAACCTTCCGCTTCAACATCGCCGGCAAGGAGGACGGCTACGCCTTCTGCCAGGTCTGCTTCGCCAAGAGCCCCATCGTCAGCATCGGCGTGACCGCCAACTACCAGGCCAACGCCTTCCGCGGCACCGCCCCGACCGGTCCCGGGACCTCGGTCACCACCGGCATGGGCAGCTGGACCAGTGGCGACGCCGACGTCTTCGCCGACATCCCCTTCTCGGAAGACCTCGAGCTGAGCGTGGACGCGCAGTTCACCCGGGTGTGGGCAGGCACCAACACCCCGCAGTCCGGGTACGGCATCTTCGGCCTCGTCTCGATGCGCTTCGGCATCTTCGGGCCCTACTTCCAGTTCGAGTACTTCAACTCGGACGCCCAGTACGTCGGCAGGGGCAACACGACCGGCGACATCAAGACCTACCGTGGTGGCTTCAGCCTGTACGTCGTCCAGCACACCTACAAGGTCTCCGCGGAGATCGCCTTCCAGGACAAGGAGCAGGCCGGCAACACCGTGGACGGCACGGCCGTCCCCCCGAATCACTGGGTGGGCACCTTGCAGTTCCAGGTGGTGTTCTAGCCTCGGGTCGTCACCCGGAAGTCACGCGGGCGGCGCAGGTCCTCCCCGGGACCTCGCCGCCCGTCGTCTTTTCGCCAGCCGCGCCACCCTCTGCCGCGCGTCCACCTGGCTGCATCTGCGAGGAAGTGCTTCCCCGCTCGCCCGGACCTCGCACACACTCCGGCCCCTGCCACGAGGGGGACACCTGGGCCGCAGGGCCCCCCCCCCGCGACACGGGAGGAGGCCCGCAATGCTCGACCGCCGGACCCGCTGCACAGTCGTCGCCCTGGTCACGATGTGCCTGCCCCTCGCCGCCTCGGCGACGAGCCGATGCGAGCAGGTGCTCCACCGTCTCGGAGACCGGCTGGCCGACGCGACCTGCGTGGAGAGCACGGACCTCACCACCGCCAACCCGGCCACCACCCCGGCGAACAACTCCATCGCCACCCTTCCCGCGGGCGCGTTCACCCCGGTGACCGACCGGAGCGTCATCGCCCCCGACACGGCCAACAAGACGCCCATCACCAAGGTCGTTCCCGGGCTTCAGATCAACGCCCGCATCGCCGGAGACCCGGAGGGCCAGGCGCGCTTCCTGCTGCGGCTCCCGGACGACTGGAACGGCCGGCTGGTGGTGGCCGGCGCCTCGGGAACCAGGAGCGAGTTCAACGGCGACTTCGCCTGGAGCGACTACGTGGTCCAGAAGGGCTACGCCTACGCCTCCCAGAACAAGGGGGTCCTCAATCTCCGGATCACCAGCCTGGCCAGCGCCACGCCGCCGAATCCGCTCGCCTGCCGGCTGAACCCCAGCTCGCAGGTCTGGGTGAACTTCTACGACAACGACAAGGGCCAGCCCTTCATCCGCTGGCAGATGTTCATGGGCGAGGCGGCCCGCCTGGCGAGGCGGGGCGTCGAGGCGCGCTACGGCCGCGGTCCCCGCTTCACCTACGCCGTGGGCACGTCCAACGGCGGATACCAGGTCCGGCGGGCGGTGGAGCTCTTCCCCGAGCTGTTCGACGGCGGCGTGGACTGGGAGGGCACGGAGGTGGACCCCCACGCGCCGAACCTCCTCACCGACCTTCCCGCGGGCATCCTGAACTATCCGGACTACGCCGCCTCGGGGTTCAACCCCTCGAGCACCGCGGCGAAGAACGTCCGCGCCGCGGGCTACCCGCCGGACATCGTGGCCAGCCCCACCAGCACGCTCTGGACGTCGTACTGGGCCCAGTTCTGGGAGGTGACCCAGTGCCAGTGGCAGAAGCGGCTGGACCCCACTTACGACACCTACGGTGCCGGGACCGGGACCTACAACTACGTCGCCCGGCTCTCGGAGTCCGACGTGGGAGCCCAGGTGGCGAGCTTCTCC
This sequence comes from Myxococcaceae bacterium, assembly GCA_035519675.1. Classification (GTDB taxonomy): domain Bacteria; phylum Myxococcota; class Myxococcia; order Myxococcales; family Myxococcaceae; genus RPRB01. The sequence continues at coordinate 893 of DATIWB010000078.1, read as the reverse complement.
ACCAGCGGGCGCATCCAGCGGCCGCTGATCACCGTTGCCGGCACCATGGACGGGCTGCTCCCGATCGACCACCACGCGCGCGCCTACGCCCGGAAGGTCGAGGCGGCGCTCGAGGACCGTGACGGGGACGATGACCGGGGAGAGGACCAAGGCCACGGACGCCACCGGCCGGACTATCGGCTCTACGAGGTCCAGAACGGCAACCACATCGAGACGTTCAAGCTGACCTTCCCCCAGCTCGAGTTCATCGAGCCCCACGCCCAGCGCGCCTTCGACCTGCTGGTGGCGCGTGTGGAGCACGGCCAGCCGCTCCCCGCGAGCCAGTGCATCCCCCGCGGCGGTGCCATCTCCGGCTCGCCGGCGCAGCCGGGGCACTGCCCGAGCCTTCTCGCGCCCTGAGCCTCGACGGCAGCTGCACGGAAAGAACCGGCCGGCACCGCGTCCCGGGGGGAGGCGCAGGCCGGCCGGTGGGCTTCGGGGTGACCCCCTGAGCGACTAGATGACGCCGATCTTGTGGTCCTTGGTCTCGCGGACGAAGATCGATCCGACGACGAAGGTCATCGCCGCCACGATGATCGGGTACCAGAGGCCGTAGTAGATGTCGCCCTGGGCTGCGACCAGCGCGGTTGCGGTCAGAGGGAGCATTCCTCCGAACCACCCGTTGCCGATGTGGTACGGCAACGACATCGACGTGTAGCGAATGCGCGTCGGGAACAGCTCCACCAGGAAGGCCGCGATCGGCCCGTACACCATGGTGACGTAGATCACCATGATCACCAGGATCACCTCGGCCATCACCCAGTTGATCTGCGCCTTCTCCGGGCTCGATTTGTAGCCCGCCTTGGCCAGCGTGTCGGTCAGCTTCTTGGCGTCCCAGCCCTCGACCTTCTCGG
>DATIWB010000077.1:0-101611 GCA_035519675.1 Myxococcaceae bacterium | reverse complement strand
GGGTCGGTCAGCCTGGGCTACGAGCGGGGGACGGCCGACACCACCGTCGCCGTGGGGGGGCTGGCGGTGACTCCGCTGCCGGTGGAGATCTCGTTCACCACCTTCAACGTGAGCTTTGCCATCGGGTACAAGTTCTGAAGCGACCTCGAGCGCTGCAGCGCAGTGTCGATGCTCGCCGAGCACCCGCTGGTGGGCCGTGTCCGCCACCGCGACATCCGGCAGCTGGTCATCTCCTTCGGGAGGACCGGCTATCTGGCGCTCTACCGGTTCGTGCCCCACCGCTCCGAGGTGCGCATCCTCGGCATCCGCCATCAGCCCGGACGTTCAACCCGGCCACCTGTTGGGTCTCACCAGGTACTTGGAGCCGGTGGCTGGCCTTCCGTAGACGGCGATCTCCTCCGGCCGGAGCATCTCGGCCAGCGAGACCTCCCTGGCGTAGTGGCTGGCGAAGGTGGTGGTCAGCTCCGCGACCGCGCGCGCCCGCAGGCGGGCTGTTTCCTCGGCGCTCAGCCGCTCGAGAAACGTGGTGACCAGCCACCCGCCGACACCCCAGGCAAGGCCGTAGGTGCGTCTGAGCTGGGTGGGACCGGGATCGAGCGAGCCGTAGATGTACACCTGCTTGTGCACCGTCGTTCCGTACCGTCGAAAGCCGGGCTGCAACCGCGCAGCGCCCGCTTCCATTGCCTCGAGGATGTCGCTGGCCAGAGTACCGCCGCCGATGGCGTCGAACGCCAGGGTCGCCTGCGTCTCGGCGATGGCCGCGTCGAGCGCCTCGCGGAATCTGGACTGGCTCGAATCGCAGACGTGCGTCGCCCCGACCGCGGACAGCGTCTCCACCTGCTCGGGGCGACGGACCACGTTGACCAGCGGCACGCCCTCGCTCCGGCAGAGCCGCACCAGCATCTGGCCGAGGTTGGAGGCTGCCGCGGTGTGCACCAGTGCGTGGTGGCCTTCGCGGCGCAGCGTCTCGAGCATGCACAGGGCGGTGAGGGGGTTGATGAACCAGGCGGCCCCCTGCGACGGGGTGACACCGGGCGGGAGCCGCTCGCACTGGGCAACCTTCAGGCAGCGGTACTGCGAGTACATCTCGCCCCCGGTCACCCCCACCGTCTGGCCGAGGAGCGCCTGCGCCTGCGACGACGACCCGGCAGCGACGACGACTCCGGCGCCCTCGTTGCCCACCGGCATCGCCTGACCGACCCGCGCCGCGGCCAGGCGCAGCGCCCCGGGAGCGAGGGGCGCACTCACGGTGGGAAGCTCCGCCGTGCCTCCTGCGCGGGCGCGCGCCACGTCGGCGCCGGCGAAGAGCACGCGGAGATCCGAGGGGTTGATCGGGGATGCCTCGACGCGGACGACCACCTCGTCCGCCTGGGGATGCGGAACCGGCACGCGCACCAGAGCGACCTGCACCGTTCCCTCCGCCTGGACGGTGGAGCGCAGCTGCAGACCCTCGGAGGGAACCTCGGAGCTCATCTTGGCACCTGGGCTCCAAAGTCTCGATCGCGCGCGAAGACGATTGCCTGAGCCCGCGTCCAGACCCCGAGCTTGTCGAAGAGGTTGGAGAGGTGATTCCGGACCGTCTTCTCGCTCAGGGAGAGCCGCTCGGCAATGTCGGCGTTCCCCACGTCGAGAGCCTGCTCACGGCGACGGGTCGGGTGTTCACTCCTGCGGAGAGGGAAGAGAGCGAGCGGGGGCAGGTGACGGGTTACCGCTGGACGTTCCTGCTCAGCGGAATCACCCACCCGAACTTCGACCGGAGCCGCCGCGGGCTGAGCGTCGACGGTCACCGGCGCGTCGGCGAGCTGGCGCGCGCGATCGGCTGAAGCAGGCACTCGGCTCCCCGGAGGCGCTGGGAAGCCCTCCCGCAACGATGTGGCACGGCCGGCGTCCTAGACCAGCAGGTCGCTTCCGCGAAAGGACCCTCCTCCGTGAATGGTCTCCCGATCGCCACAGCCTGCGCGCCTCCCCGGCCGCGGCCTTCAAATCGCGCCTTTGACGACGCCATCACCGCTGTGAGGCTTTCCTGGGCCGTCCTCCTCCTCGCGGGGTGCGGGACGACGATCGCCAAGGGGAGCTCGCCGGGAGAGCTGGACTCGGTCGATCTCGCACCGTCGCCGGGCTGGCCGGGCACGATCGCTGCCCGCAGCGTCCCGGCGTCCTTTCGCACGACGATCACCGCGCTCGACGTCGATCCGCGCGGGAGGGTGTGGCTCCTCCGCGAGGAGTTCTCCAGTCCCTCCCAGCTCGACGGCACCCCGGTGCTCGAACGGTACGCGCCGACGGGGCATCTGGAACGGCGGAACGCCTTCCCGGAGCATTCGAAGGTTTCGAGCTTCGTCATTCACCCCAGTGGCGCGCTCAGCGTCTTCGTCCTCCGCGACGACGATGGCGACCGGGTGTATGGCCTGGAGATCCTGCGCCTGTCTCCTGACGGGGACCCGGTCGCGACGACGACGTTCGAGGAGATCCCCGGGCCTCGCGAGAACCTCTACTACGACCAGGGCGGCGTCCACGAGCTCCCGGTCGACGGCCCATTCAAGCTCGGGTGGACCAGCCACGTCGTGGGAGTTCCCGAGGGCGAGGGTCTTTACCTCCTCGCCGAGTGGACGTACGGCTTCAAGCTCTACCGTCTGGACGCCGGGAATCGACGCGTATGGGGCGTCCAGGTGATGCCGGCCAACATCAGCATGGTGTTCCAGTTCTCGCCCTCGCTCGTCGCGCGCGAAGACGACGCGGTCTACGTGGTGACGCAGATCTTTCAAGATGACGTCCATATCTACGGCGAGCACTTCGGGCGCAGCGCGCTCACCCCCCTGGGCAGCTACGACGCGCTGGTGCAGAAGTTCGACGCCGACGGGACGTTTGCCGGGGCGCGCCTCTTCGGCGGCGCCGCCGTCGATCTCCCGAGTGCGATGACGGTGCACGGTGGGGTGGTCGTCATCGCCGGCGCGGCGCGGATCACCAAGCACGATGCCCCCAACCGGACGATGGAGTGGGACGTGGCGATGATGCGCGGCCGCGTCGACGAGGCTTCGGCGCTGGAATACCGGACGTTCGATCTCGCGCGCGACGACTTCGGCTGGGCGCTGGCGCAAGCGCCTGACGGCCGTCTCATCGTGGGCGGCCGGACGGACTACGTGCAGGTGGACACCAACAGCGAGGTGGAGAACGGGAAGGGGCTCGTCCTCACCCTGGGTCCGGACCTCAGCCGCCAGGCCCTCCTCGAGTTGCCCATGCCGCGCGACGTCCAGGTGCGCGCGGTACGCCTGCTCCCCGACGGAGACGTCGTGCTGGCGGGAACGCGGGACGGCCCGCTCACGCACACCGAACCCTCGATGACCGACAACGATGGGTTCTGGGGCGTTGCACACCTGGGGCGGTAGGTGGGTCAGTGTGGCCATCCGGTCACCCTGGTTCCGGGCGCGCGGCCGAGCGAGGCTTGCCTCCCCGTGACGTCCCGCATTGGCGAGCTCGCCACTCCCGCGCCGACCGAGCTTCCGCATCTCCGCCTGGGAGCCCAGGCCCGCTGGATGGCGCGGTCGGGAATCGTGGGACTCGGCGTGGCGACCGCCGTGGCCTTCCGCCTGGTGGCCGTTCTTCCCGAGGTCCCCAACCGCCACGCGCTGGCGAGCGACGCCGCCCGGCGAGCGATGCTCGACGTCGAGGCCGCCGACGCCCTCCTCGGGGGTGACGTGCTGGAGCTCGCGGCGCTCGTCGCCGGCCCGGAGACCGGGTCGACCCTCCTCCTGGTTGCCGCCGCCCCGGCGCATGCGCTGACCGGCGAGGCCAACGCTCTCGGTGTCGAGATCGGCATCTCGGTCGTCTTCACCGCCCTGCTCTTCCTGGTGCTCGGACTGGCCGCGCGGTGTGTCGCCCCCGCGGTTGGAGAGGCGACTGTGGTGCTGGCCGTCTCCACGCCAATTCTGATGGGCACTCGGGAGCTGTTCGCGCACGCGGTGAGCGGGACGGTGGAGGTGCCCTCGGCGGTCTTCACCCTGGCGATGGCCGCGGCATGGCTCGCCTCGCGTGCTTCCCGGGCCTTCCGGCCCTGGGCAGTGGCCTTGCTCGGAAATGCGCTCTTTCACGTGAACATCGAGGACGGGCTGATGCTGGGCCTGGCGGTGCTGATGGTGGAGGCCGGCGAGGCCGGGGTGGTGCGGCCCCCGCGGGCCGTGCTCTCGGCCCTCTTCCGGGGAGCGCGGAGCCCGGTGGGCCTGGCGCTGCTCATGCTCGCCCTGACGGTGCTGCTGGGTGGATGGTGGTTGGTGAGCACCGGAGGCCTGAGCGCCTCCGTCTTCGGGCAGGAGGTGAGCCTCCGCGATGCCCGGGGCCCGATCACCGTCGGAGCGCTGCTGCTCTTTCTCTTCGTCGAGCTCGCCTTCTGGCGGGAGCGGGTCTGGCTGGCGGCCGAGATTCCTCGGCGGGCGAGGTTCCTCTGGAACTGGCTGCTCACGCCGATGATTGCCTGGATCCTGGTGCCCTTCACCTGGCGGCTCCAGACGCTCGCCGCCGGTTTGACGTTCGGCAGCGCTCCGATCGAGCCGGCCTCGCTGCGAGAGCGGCTGCTCTACTTTCCCCGCGCCGCGTGGGAGGCCTGGTGGCCCCCCGACGTGCGCTGGGTCGTGCTGGCCCTTCTCTGCGGCTCGATCCTCGCGGCCTGGCGGTCCGTGGCGACGCGGCGGGTGCTGCTTCCGCTCGGCGCGCTGGTGCTCTTCCAGCTCACGTTCCTGACCGTCTTCCACAACGGGAATCCCCAGCCTCGGCTCATCGTCAATCTCGCGCCGCTGGTGGCCCTCGCCGCGGCGGCCTGGGTACCGGCGGCGACCCGTGTTCCCCGAGTCCTGCTCGGTGCCGGCGCCGCCGTGCTGCTCCTCTGGGCCGTCTTGCCGCTCTGGCGGGGCCCCGAGCTGGTGGCGACGCTCTCCCGCGGATTCGAAAGCACCGCGAACGGCGATGCCTGCCGTGAGGTGGCGCGGGCCCTCCCCATCTCACGGGGGGTGCTGGTGAACGAGACCGGGCCGGAGCGGCTCCAGACCTGCGCCCTGTGGGTGAAGCTCTTCGCCCGCGAGCGGGGCGGCCAGGTGCTCATCCGGGAGCCGTGGACCCGGCCGGGCCGCCACGAGGTCCTGGTCCTGGAGGACGGCACGCTCCCCGCCGGCCGGAAGATCGGGCTGGTGCCCGTGGGGGTCGAGGTTCGGTCCGGACCGATACACGGGCAGCGCTACCTGGCAGACGCGCCCTGAGCCTGGACCTGGAGGTCGCGCCAGGCATCTCCTGGAGACGTCGGCGCCGCTCGCCGAGGGAGTCTTCTGCCCCGCAGCCCACGGCCTCGCCGCCCCTGGGAGCGAGAATACCGAAGAGATCCGAGCGTTTCACGCCACTGGGCCGTCTTGAGGTCGGCCCTTCACTGGCGGTTCCAGGTTGCACGGCCGCACCGAGCTGCTCGCCCGCGCCGCTGAGCGGGCGATCCGACGAGACGTCTTGCCGGATGGCGCGCCGCGCTTGCTTCCCCGCTCGAATCGGAGGCTATTGCGGCTTCCGGCCCCGGAGGTCAGTGCCATGCCCGACTACGAGTACCTCTGCAGAACCTGCGGCAAGCAGTTCACCGCCCACATGAGCCTCAAGGAGCACGAGACTCGGCCGGCGGAATGCCCGGAGTGCAAGAGCGCCGCGGCCGTCGAGCCGGTCCTCAGCCACTTCAACGTTCAGACCACGAAGAAGTCCTCGGCGTATCGGTAGCGCCCGGCCTCCGGCGGGAGGACCCGTCACCTCGATTCGCCTCACTTGCCATGTGCCTTGTTTGGGACTGCTCCCACGCGAGCTGCCCGTCGCGAATCGACTTCCTCAACAATGTCAGCGTCTACCGGGCTCTCGTCGTCTGGGAGACCAAGAGCGACGAGGGCCTGGACGATGACTACCCGATGAATCTGCACTCCCCGGGAGGGGAGCTCTACGACACCCAGCACGCCGATGCGCGGGTGCATCTCGAGTTCGACTCCGACGAGACCATCGATCACTTCACCGACACCTCCTTCGGCGCGGCCAACCAGTGGTGGAGGGAGCTGCGCGCGGTGGTCGATTCCAGGGACGATGAGCAACGTGACCGCGACGTCCGCTGTTTCATGAGGTCCTTCGTGAACCCGGGCCTGACCTGTCCTCAGCCCGATGGTGTCGAGCCGAGCGGACACGACCCCCTGGCGGTCGTGGTCGGCGTTCCCAGCATCGATTGCGCCGACCATCCCGGGTGGGCATCCACATGAACGTCCGCAGACTTGAGGACCTTGCCGGGAGGAACCCCGGGGAACGAGAGCGGCAACTGGAACGTGGTCGCGCAGCGGCGATAGGTCTTGCTCCCGCAGCCGCCGTTGTTGCCGCGCCTCCGGTAGAAGAAGGCCCATTGCTCGGGCTTGCTCGGGTCCTCCTGGATCCGGACCGCCACCGCATAGCCGGGGTGAATCTCGGCGGTGTTCGCGTCGTGGTCCCGAGCGGGAACGCCGTGCCCGACGGCGGGCTACAGACCACGCTCGCGGAACAATCGTCCGAAACCGTCGGGCAGAAGGTCGTCACCGCCGTGCACGTCGCCCGGTCTTGCGGGGTGGTGATGTTCGTGGGGCAGGTGATCTGGGGTGGCGTGGTGTCGACGACGGGCGTCACGGTGACCAGCCCGACCGCACCTTCCTTCTCCCCAGGCAGGTTGATGGTGAGAACGGTTCCGTTGGCCAGATCGAAGTGGCCGGCGATCGTGACATCCGCAGCGGGGGAGTCGTCGGCCGCCCACGTTCGATCGCCGCCAGTCCCAGCACGCTCTGGCCGCCCAATCACAAGCTGGTGCCGGTCCTGATCACGGCGACCGCGACCGACCTCTGCGACGCGTCACCCAAGTGCAAGATCATCTCGGTGACCAGCAACGAGCCGGTCCTGGGCCCTGGCAGCGGCAACACCGACCCCGACTGGATCATCAGCGATCCCCGACCGAAGCCGAGTCCGGTTATGCTCGGCGTCCGGCTCCGCGCCGAGCGCGCCGGGGGCGGCAGTGGACGGGTCTATACGGCGGGTGTTTCATGTGCGGACGCGTCGGGGAACACCACCGCCGGCGCCACGACGGTGACCGTCCCTCACGACCAGGGGCATTGAGTGCGAGGTGAACGGGCATGAATGCGATCGAAGGGGCCGCCGGCGAGACGCCCTTTGTCCTGCGGCGAGACGACCGCGGGGTGGTGACCCTGACCCTGAATCGGGGCGAACGATTCAATCCGCTGTCGACCGCGATGATCGCCGCGCTGGAAAGAGAGCTCGACGCGCTCAGGGCGGACCGCACTGCGCGCGTCGTCGTCCTCGCCGGTGCGGGGAGGGGTTTCTGCGCCGGCCACGACCTCAAGGAGATGCGCGCGCATAGCGCCGACAAGTCGTGGCAGCAGAAGCTCTTTGCCGATGCCAGCCGGATGATGGTCAAGATGACCGAGATCCCGCAGCCGATCATTGCCCGCGTGCACGGCATCGCCACGGCGGCGGGATGCCAGCTCGTCTCGATGTGCGATCTGGCGGTGGCGTCGGACGAGGCGCGCTTCGCGCTGCCCGGGGTGAACGTGGGGATCTTCTGCTCCACCCCCGCAGTCGGCGTCGCGCGGAACATCGGCCGCAAGCGCGCGCTGGAGATGCTGCTCACCGGAGAGCTGTTCGACGCGCCCACCGCCCTCGGCTGGGGCCTGGTGAACCGGGTCGTTCCCGCGGCGTCCCTCGACGCCGAGGTGGCACGGCTGGCGAGCATCGTCCTGGCCCGGAGCGGCAAGGTCGTCGCGACTGGAAAGCGCGCCTTCTACCGGCAGATCGACCAGCCCCTCGAAGGTGCGTACGCGACGGCCAGCGAGTCGATGGCCTCGAGCATGCTCGAGCCGGACGCGGCCGAGGGGATCGACGCGTTCATCGAGAAGCGGCCGCCCCGTTGGCCGGAGCGGTAGAACCGCGCGCTGGTCATCGACGGGGGCCTCGATCCATTGTGACGCCACTGCAAGTCGTCTCCAGGCCCGCGCTCCATTGCCTGCCCTTCCGCCCGAGCACCCTTGGTCGTGTCAGCGGGCCCCCGATCTTCAGTGACAGGTGTATTTCCCGGGCTCGACACGCCGGCACATGTCCGGCGCGCCCTCGCGTTCCCACACCTCGACCAGCCCGATTCGCCGCGCCGCCTCGGAGAAGCCGGGCAGCGTCCGGGCATCGCGACCGATGAACAACCAGAGCGTCGGAAGAGGTAGCGCGTCATTGCGAGTGGGCCCACGCGCGAGCACCTCCAGCGCCTCCGCTGGCCTGCCGAGCCGCATGAGCGCGTAGGGCACGATGGCGTTCACCACTGCAGGACGGCTTGCGAGATAGCGGTCGATCAGGGCCAGCGCCTCGCGGCGGGCCTGCACATCGCCCAGCGCGCCACGGGCGATCGTCTCCCTCGCTCCATCGGGGAGCTCGTCCAACCCGACGGTCAATCCCTCGCTCAAGCGCGCCACCGCCTCTGGCCGTCGACCGCGCAGCTCCGAGACGTAGGAAGCCGCAATGCCCAGGTACGCCAGTCCGGCGTCGCGGGACCGCTCGCTCAGCCGCTCGGCGAGATCGAGGTCACCATCGACGAGGGCAGTCAGGCTGCGCCAGTTCAGCGCGTTCGGATACATCGGGTCGGCTGCGAGGGCCCTGTCCAGGTGCTCGGTCCCCCGGCGCACGTAGCCCTCGGTGATCAGGTTAATTGCGAACCAGAAGTTCGCGGTGACGTCGTCCGGATCGATCTCCAGCGCGCGGCGATAGGCGGCATCCGCCTCCAGGAATTGCCTCCGGGAATTGGAAACGAGTCCCAGGACGGCCTGAGGCTCCGCGAGAGAAGGGTCGAGCTCGATGGCACGATGAGCGGCCTCGTCCGCGGCCGCGAGCGCGGACTGAGGATCGTTCGGCTGGTAGGTGGGGCTCAGGCCCCGGAGGGTGGCCAGGCGGGACCACGCCCGCGCATATCCGGGATCCAGGCGGAGCGCCTGCTCGATCTCGGCGATTCCATCGGGGAAACGGTGGCCGTCCCGGCGGTTGAAGATCGCGGTTGCCTGGAGAAAGAGCGCGTATGCCTCCGGGTTCCTGGTGGCCACCGGGACCAGCCGGTTCTGCTGGTCTCCCTGGAGCACCACCCTCAGCTCGCTGGTGATCGCTCGGGCAATCTTTTCTTGAAGGTCGAAGACGTTGGCCAGGTCGCCGTCGTAGGTTCGCGACCAGAGGTGAAAGCCGTCCGCGACCTTGATCAGCTGGGCGGTGATGCGCACCTGGTTTCCCTGCTTCCGGACCGACCCTTCGACGATGCTGGTCACCCCCAGTGCCTCGCCGATCGCGCGGAGATCCTCGTTCTTTCCTTTGAAGTGGAACGACGATGCCCGCCCGGCGACCTTCAGCCCCTTCACGCGGGCGAGCGCATCGACGAGCTCCTCGGTGATCCCGTCCGAGAAATACTCCTGCTCCTTGTCCGAGCTGAGATTCACGAACGGCAGCACCGCGATCGACGGCATCGCTGCCGCAGGCTGGGCGCGTCCCGGCTCGACGCCGGCTCCATGCCTGAGCGCCGAGCCGAACCTTTCGCCCGCCCCGACTGCCCAGAGCGCACTCCCGACCCCGACCAGGCAGGCCGCCGCCGCGCCGATCCACCACCAGCGGCGGGAGCCCGGGCCTGGCAGCCCCCGAGCGACCACCGCGGCCGTCGTCGGTGCCCGCAGAACCTCGAGGTGGAAGGCGAGGTCTCGTGCTGACTGGAATCGTCGGTCGGGATCCTTTTCCAGGCACCGGTGGACGACCTGAGCGACCGCAGGCGGAGTTGAGGTCGGCAGCGGCTCGGGATCGTGATGGAGAATCGCGTAGCTGCTGTCGACGGCCGTGGCTCCGGGGAAGGCGCGCTGGCCCGAGAGGAGCTCCTGGAGCACGGCACCGAGGCTGAAGAGATCGGTCCGGGCGTCCACCGGGTCTCCTCGCAGCTGCTCCGGCGACATGTACCCCGGTGTCCCGATGATCAACCCGGTGGATGTCTTGTTGGAGCCCGAGGACACGGTTTCCTGGAGCAGGTCGTGTGATGCCGTTCCGTCGACCACTTCGGAGTCGCGCGCCGCGGCGAGCATCTTGGCGATCCCGAAGTCGAGGAGCTTCACGTGCCCCTCTCGGGTCACCAGCACGTTCTCCGGCTTGAGGTCGCGGTGGACGATGCCGCGCGCGTGCGCCGCGGCCAGGCCCTGCGCGATCTGCGTCGCCCAATCCAGCGCAGTGGGCAGCGGAACGGCCCCCTTGCCGAGCCGGCTTCGGAGCGTCTCGCCCTGGAGCAGCTCGGTGACGAAGTAGGGCTGACCGTCGTGGACGCCCACGTCATGGAGGGCGACGACGTTCGGGTGGGTCACCGAGCCGACCAGCCGCGCTTCTCGCTCGAAGCGCTCCACGAAGGCGCTGTTCGCGCCCAGTGCCTCCGAGACCACCTTGATCGCGACCTCGCGTCCGAGTCGGGTGTCCCTCGCCCGGTAGACCTCGGCCATCCCGCCCGTTCCCAGGAGTGCCAGCACCTCATAGGGTCCCAGCCGGATCCCCGACGCCAAGCGCATACCCCCCGACCCTACACCCTCAGTGGGGTCGACCGGCCTCGGGGCACTCCGGGGTGCCGGAACGGAAGTCGGGCGTGCCGTCTGGTGCCGCGCGTGTCTTTGGTGCTCCCTCGGGTACCCGATGACCTCCGCCATCACCCGGCAGGTGCTCCGGGTCGACCGACCAGCGTGCGCCGTGCCGCTCGAAGCAGCCCCGGCCGCCGTCCTCGCCCTGCTCCCAGGAGCGGCCCAGGAGGAAGGCGGCGGGCGGGATGAGGCCTGGGCCGACCCGAGCGCACGGTTGTACAGGAACAGCTGGCAGGACCCGGGTTGCTCCAAACGCGTTGCGGGCGCCCTGCCAGCTCGGCCCGACCGGGGACTGCGCCGGTGCCACGCCTGGGTGTTCCCCGGCCGGTGCCCTAGAGACGGTCAGATCCGGCCTAGCTCCACTCGGTTGACAGGTCCGCGTCCCGTTTCGTAGACACGCCGCTCTCATTCCCCGATAGCTCAGCTGGTAGAGCGGGTGACTGTTAATCACCATGTCCGTGGTTCGAGTCCACGTCGGGGAGCATCGGACTTCCGCCCTCAGGTGAGCCAGAGCCCGCGAGCCTCCGGAGCCAAGGGCCTCAGGATCGAATCCGTTAGCGGCGGTCGAACTGGCGCAGGCCGGGTCCAGATCTTCCACCTCGGTCCCGTTCTCGTCTCCCGCCAACGCTCCTGGCTGGTCACCGCTCTGGATGGGTCGGGGGTGGCTATCTCGAAGACGCTCGACGTGCTCCTCGCCGAGCGCTTCGATGTCGGAGCCCTCCGGAGCGAGCTCGGGCTGGACTGACGTCGACCGATGCCACGTGAGATGGTGAGGGTCGCACATGAGCCGCGAGTCGAAGCCGAGGACTTCGGAAGCACACGGCCGCCTCTGGGGTGCGCGCGCGCGGGACTGGGCTGACTTTCAGGAAGGAACGGTTCGCCCGGTCTTCCATGCCGTGCTCGAGCGCACGCGCGTTGGGCCGGGAACCCGATATCTTGACGCCGGCTGCGGCTCGGGCATGGCGGCAGAGATGGCTGCTGCGCGTGGGGCCAAGGTGTCCGGCGTGGACGCGGCGGAGGCGATGCTGTCGATCGCGCGATCGCGGGTGCCGACGGGCGACTTCCGCCAAGGGGATCTGGAGGAACTGCCGTTCGCTGACCAAACCTTCGATGTGGTGACCGGCTTCAATTCGTTGCAGTACGCCGGGAACCCGGTAGCGGCGCTGCGCGAGGCGAGACGGGTCGCCAGGCGGGGTGGCTCGGTCGTGGTGATGACCTTTGGAAACCCCGACGGCATGGAAGTGGTCGCCTTGCTGACCGCGCTCAAGTCGCTCCTGCCGCCCCCGCCCCCGGGAGCACCCGGGCCGTTCGCGTTGTCCGACGAAACTGTCCTGCGCCAGTTCGCAATTGACGCAGGACTCGAACCCATCGAGGTCTTCGACGTCGACAGCCCCTGGATCTATACGGACAGGACTGCGGCATTGCGTGGTCTGACGTCGACGGGGAACGCGGTCAGGGCCATGGAGCAGATCGACGAGGAGGTCGTGACCCAGGCCTACGCGAAGGCAATCGATCCGTTCCGCCAGCCCGACGGCAGTTATCGCGCGACGGCCTGGTTCCGCTGCCTGTTGGCACGACGGTGATGGTGAAGCCAGCCACTCGACGGCCCGCGAGGCGGTGGAGGCAAAAACCGCCCTCGGGGCGCAGACTGGACGGAGCCTCTTCAGAATGATCCTCCGCAACGTCACAGATGAGGACCTTCCCATCTTCTTCGAACACCAGCGCGACCCAGAAGCGCTGCGCATGGCCGCATTTTCATCGCGGGAGCGCGACGCGTTCATGACCCACTGGCGCACAAAGGTTCTCCGCCCCGAAAACCTCGCCCGCACCATCGTGATGGGCGGCGTGGTCGTTGGGAACATCGGCAGCTGGGAACAGGATGCCAGGCGCCTCGTCGGCTATTGGATTGGTCGCGAGCATTGGGGCAAAGGCATCGCCACTCGGGCCCTCTCTGAGTTTCTCGTGCTCGAGCGGGTCCGGCCGCTTCATGCGTTGGTCGCTCTCCACAACCTCGCGTCGATCCGCGTCCTCGAGAAGTGTGGCTTCCACATCGTGATCAACGAGAACCAGCATCACCAGGGTGGAGTTGCCGAAGTCCTCATGAGGCTTGGTTCGACGTAGAACGGAGGACCGCATGCCCAGCAAGGCCAAGACCAAGGGGGCGGCTCGCAAGGGCGGGCACTCCACCGCCGCCAGGAGCAGGGGCCCGAGGGTGACCGGGAAGCCAGCCCTCCTCGCAGGCGGCAACCCCCAGATTGCGAAGGCTGACGGCGACGCCCCCGTGCAGGCGTACATCGCGGCCATGCCGGGCTGGAAACGCGACCTCGGGCGCCGCCTCGACGCGCTCATCGTTCGCACGGTGCCCAACGTGCGCAAGGCCGTGAAGTGGAACTCGCCCTTCTACGGCATCGAGCGCCAGGGCTGGTTCCTGTCGTTCCACGTCTTCACCGGCTACGTGAAGGTGACCTTCTTCGGCGGCGCCGCGCTGCGCTCTGTCCCTCCCGGCGCGTCCAAGCAGAAGGACACGCGCTACGTCGATCTCCGCGAGGAAGACGCGCTCGACGAGGATCTCCTGGCGAGCTGGATCCGGCAGGCATCGGAGCTGCCCGGCTGGGTTCCATAGATCGGTGCGGTATGAAGCCGCGAGCTCCTCGAGGATCTGCATGTCCCCGAACCGCTGCCGGCGGCGCCGGTCACCGGTCGTCAGATCACCTCGGGTCGAAGCGGAGATCCTCGGCCGATTGCAGAAGGCGGAGCATTCGAGGCGGTCGCGCCATAAGGTGACCGAGCTGCCCATGCGGACACTCCCCATCGCGCGATTCCCGGCCCGCACCCTCCCGGCCCTGCTCGCCCTGACCGCGCGCCGCGTTCCGGACCGGGTCTTCCTGCGCTTCCTGCCACAGGGCGCCGCCGGACCGCCGCGAGACGTTCGCTTCTCTCGGTTCCGGGCGCTGGTCTGTCGCGCCGCCGTGTTCCTCGAACGCGCGGGCGTCAAGCGCGGCGACCGCGTGATGCTCCTCGCCGAGAACTCCCCCGAGTGGCAGGCGATCGCCCTCGGCGCGCAGGTTCTCGGGGCCGAACCCTCCGCGCTGTTCGCCAGCCTCGGCGCCTCGGCCGTCCAGGAGATTGCCCTCCGCGTCCGTCCGCGCGTGGGCTTCGTCTCGACCAGGGAGCAGTGGGCCAAGCTGGCCCCGGTCGCCGAGGCGCTCGCGGGGCAAGGGATGACCTCGGTGCTGGCCGCCGACGCGGCCATCGTCAACCTCCTGCCCGCGGGCGTTCGCGGCGCCAGCCTGGACGCGGCGCTCGGCGAGGATGTGCCGGCACTCACCATCGACGAGTTCGAGGCCCGCACGGCGTCGATCCGGGAGGAGGACCCGTTCCTCCTCCTGTTCACCAGCGGCACCACCGGCCGTCAGAAGGGTGTACGGCTGCCGCAGCGAAGCATCGTCCATGCCATCGAGGCCGGGGCCCTCTGCACCGCGCGCACCGAGCGCGACCTCGGGCTGCACCTGCTGCCCTTCGGGCACGTCGCCGGGCATGACCAGTTCGCCCTCGCGCTCGCCCAGGGACACACCCTCCTCCTCCTCGGGCACCCGTCCGATGCGCCGCGTGCCCTGGCGCTCGGGCCGACCTACGTCTTCTCGGTGCCGCTGGTGTACGAGCGGATCCGCGCGCGGGTGCTCGAGGGCCTCGGTCACCTCCCCGGGCCCCTTCGTCGCCTGGTCCACGACGCGCTCGAGTCGGCGGCACGGGTCCGGGTCGACGGTGCGTCAGGCGCGCTCGACCGCCTCCGGATGCGGGTGGCTGACCTGCTCGTCGGCCGGAAGATCCGCAAGGCGCTCGGCGGGCACATCGAGGGACTCTTCGCCGGTGGAGCTCCGACCTCGGTCGCGCTGTTCCGCTTCTTCGAGGGCCTCGGCGTCCCGCTGGTGGAGCTGTATGGGATGAGCGAGACCGGGGGGATGATCTCCTCGAACCTCTTCGCCGAGCGCCGGAGGCCGTCCATCGCCGGGCTGGTCAGTCCGGACCACGAGCTCCGCTTCGCCGAGGACCACGAGCTGCTCCTGCGCGGGCCGCTCATGTTCTCGGGCTACCTCGAGCCCGAGGACGACGCCGGCTCGTGGACCGCCGACGGGTTCTTCAAGACCGGAGACCTGGGCGAGCTCGACGCCGACGGCTGGCTCCACATCACCGGGCGGAAGAAGCATCTCCTCGTGCTCAGCACCGGAAAGAAGGTCGCCCCAGAGCCGCTGGAGACGGCGCTCGGCTCGATGCCTCCCATCGAGGGCGCGCTCCTGCTCGGAGACGGGCTGCCCTTCGTCACCGCCGCGGTGTTCGTCCCACAGGGCGAGCTCACCCGGTTGAAGGACGAGGGGAAGGATCCGGCGGAGGCGCTCCTCCCGATCGCGCTCGAGCTGCTGGGCGCCTTCTCCGACTACGAGAAGCCGAAGCGGCTGCTGGTGGTCCCGGGCAGCCCCGCGGACTATCCCGCGCTGGTCACCCCGACCCTGAAGCTCCGGCGGAAGGCGGTGCTCGAGTTCCTCGGCCCGGAGATCGCCGCGCTCTACGCCGGTCCACGCGCGCCGGGATGAGAATCACCATCGATCCCCCATTGCACCGCCGGAGCGCTGGCCCCCGAGCGAGCGCGCCGAATCGGTGCTATGAGTCATCGATGGCCCCGCCCTCGTTCCTGGCAGAGCTGGTGAACGCGATCCCGGGATGGCGCGTGCTGGCGCGTCGCTCGTGGTGCGGGACGCAGCGCAGGCGCCTGGGTGGGCGCGAGCGCAAGGTGGTGTGGATGCAGGACGGCACGAAGATGCCCTGGGCTCTCTGGGGCGCCGACCACGGCTTCTTCGAGCTCGATTTCGCCGGTCGGCTTCCCTACCTGCGTGCCGTCGCGGCGGTGGGGTAACGCCCGCCTCGAACAACTCTCAGTCGATCACGCACGGGCGTGTGCGGGTGCCCTCACCCGCTTCACCCGTGCACACCGAAAGGCCGTCCGGATGGGTAACCGATTCAACGTGAAGCTCCCCTGGAGCGAGGACCCCGAGCGCAAGGAAGTTCCCTCCACCCACGTCAAGGAGCTCGCCGGGAAGGATTACGAGGCGGAGGTGCTGAAGGCGGAGCTCCCGGTGGTCCTCGACTTCTACGGACTGGAGTCGAAGGCGTGCCAGACCCTCGCCCCCCGCTTCGCGGCGGTCGCCGAGAAGTTCGCCGGGAAGGTCCGCTTCCTGAAGATCTCCCAGAAGGCCAACCTGGGCCTCGCGGAGCAGCTCGGCGTCACCGCCATTCCCACCCTCGTCTTCCTCCGGGGCGGCCAGGAGAAGGCGGAGCGGCTGAGCGGCGACGACATCCAGCGCCCCGCGCTCAAGGCGCGCGTGGAAGAGTTGCTGGGGCTGCCCCTCCCGAAGCCGGCGACCGGACCCACTGGCGAAGATCGCCGTCACGACCGGGACACCTAGGCAGTTCCGGGATGAAGACGGCGATCTCTCTTCCCGATCGAATCTTCGAGGAAGCGGAGCGGCTCGCGCGTCGGCTCAAGAAGTCCCGGAGCGAGCTCTACCGCGAGGCTCTGGCGGAGTACGTGGCTCGCCACGATTCCGAAGCCGTCACCGAGGCGATGAACCGGGTCGCCGGACAGATCGATGCTGCGCCAGAGCCAGCTGTCGCCGAGGCCAGCCGGCGGATCCTCGAACGCTCGGAATGGTGACCGCCCAGGGGGACGTCTGCTGGAGTCTTCCTGCCCGCGAAAAGCACCGGGCTCCCAAAGGACTCGGTGGCCAACGTTTCTCAGATCGTCACGATCGACCGATCGTTCCTCAACGAGCGGGTCGGTCGGGTCTCGGCCAAGCAGCTGGACCTCGTGCTGGCCGGTATCCAGCTGGTTCTGGGGCAGTAACCGAGACCTCATCCGCGGGCACGACCTGCGCGGAAGGAAGGTCATCGTCACCGGGGGCTCCGCCGGGATCGGCATCGAGACGACGCGAGTCCTCTCCTCTGCCGGAGCCCGCGTCATCGTCCCCGCCCGCGACGTGGAGAAGGCAAGAGCCGCATCGGGACCATGGCCTCGCCCAAGGAGGCTCGAGGGCGAACGAGCGTCCACGCTCGACTGGAGCCGAGCGTGGACGAGCCGTCAACCGATCACCTCACGTCGAAGCGATCCAGGTTCATCACCTTGTCCCAGGCGGCCACGAAGTCGTGGACGAACTTCTCCTGGGCATCCGAGCCCCCGTAGACCTCCGAAAGCGCCCGGAGCACGGAGTGCGAGCCGAAGACGAGATCCGCCCGGGTCCCGGTCCACTTCACCTCACCCGTCTTGCGATCCCGCCCCTCGAACACGTCCTTCGCGTCCGACGTCGGCTTCCACTCCGTGTCCATGTCCAGCAGGTTCACGAAGAAGTCGTTGGTCAGCGCGTCCGTCTTCTTGGTGAAGACCCCGTGCTTCGACGGGCGGGCGTTGGTGTTCAGGACCCGCATTCCGCCCACCAGCGCCGTCATCTCCGGCGCGGTCAGCGTCAGCAGCTGCGCCTTGTCGATCAGCAACTCCTCGGTCGACACCGGGGCCCTCGCCTTCTGGTAGTTGCGGAAACCGTCTGCGAACGGCTCGAGCACCGAGAAGGACTCGACGTCGGTCTGCTCCTGTGACGCGTCCGTGCGCCCAGGCGTGAAGGGCACCGTCACCTTGACCCCGGCATTCTTCGCCGCCTGCTCGACGGCCGCGCAGCCGCCCAGCACGATCAGGTCGGCCAGCGAGACCTTCTTGCCGCCCTTCGCCGAGCCGTTGAACTCCTTCTGGATGCCCTCGAAGGTCTTCAGCACCTTCGCCAGCTCCGTGGGGTGGTTGACCTCCCAGTCCTTCTGCGGAGCGAGACGGATCCGCGCCCCGTTCGCCCCACCACGCTTGTCGGAGCCGCGGAAGGTGGACGCCGACGCCCAGGCGGTGGACACCAGCTGCGAGATGGACAGGCCCGACTTCAGGATCTGGCCCTTGAGATTGGCGACGTCCTTGTCGTCGATCAGCTTGTGGTCGACCGCGGGGACCGGGTCCTGCCAGATCAGCTCCTCCTTCGGGACCTCCGGGCCGAGGTAGCGCGCGCGCGGGCCCATGTCGCGATGGGTGAGCTTGAACCACGCCCGGGCGAACGCGTCGGCGAACTGATCCGGATGCTCCATGAAGCGCCGCGAGATCTTCTCGTACGCCGGGTCGAACCGGAGCGAGAGATCGGTGGTCAGCATGTTGGGAGCGATCTTCTTCGACTTGTCGTGCGCATCCGGCACCGTCCCGGCGCCCGCGCCCCCTTTCGGCTTCCACTGGTGCGCGCCAGCGGGGCTCTTGGTCAGCTCCCACTCGTAGCCGAAGAGGTGCTTGAAGAAGTCGTTGCTCCACTTCGTCGGCGTCGTCGTCCAGGTGAGCTCGAGACCGCTGGTGATCGCGTCACCGGCATAGCCCGTGCGGAAACGGTTCTTCCAGCCGATGCCCTGGTCCTCGATGTCACCGCCTTCCGGCTCGACCCCCACGTTCTCCTTGGGGCCTGCACCGTGGGTCTTGCCGAAGGTGTGGCCGCCGGCGATCAGCGCCACCGTCTCCTCGTCGTTCATCGCCATGCGGCGGAAGGTCTCGCGGATGTCGATGGCCGCCTTGACCGGATCCGGATTGCCGTTCGGACCTTCCGGATTGACGTAGATCAGACCCATCTGCACGGCGCCGAAGGCGCCCGCGAGGTCCCGCACCCCCGAGTAGCGCTTGTCCCCCAGCCACTCCGTCTCCGCGCCCCAGTTGACGTCGAGGTCTGGCTCCCAGACGTCCTCGCGACCACCGCCGAAGCCGAAGGTCTTGAAGCCCATCGTCTCCAGGGCCACGTTGCCGGCGAGGATCATCAGATCGGCCCAGGAGATCTTGCGGCCGTACTTCTGCTTGACCGGCCAGAGCAGACGACGCGCCTTGTCCAGGTTGCCGTTGTCCGGCCAGCTGTTGAGCGGCGCGAAGCGCTGCTGGCCCCTTCCGCCGCCGCCACGCCCATCGCCGATCCGGTACGTGCCCGCGGCGTGCCAGGCCATGCGAATCATCAACGGCCCATAGTGCCCGAAGTCCGCCGGCCACCAGGGCTTCGAGTCGGTCATCACTGCCGCGAGGTCCTTCTTCAGGGCCTTGTAGTCGATGCTCTTGAACTCCTTCGCGTAGTCGAAGTCCTCGCCCATCGGGTTGGACCTGGAGGAATGCTGGTTCAGGAGATCGACGTGCAGCGCGTTCGGCCACCAGTCCCTGTTGGATCTGCCGCGGCCGGCAACGTGGTCAAAAGGGCACTTCGCCTCTGTCGTCATGATGCTCCTCCTTGGGGTGGGGCCAGAACCACGCACCCGAGCTGTCTTCCCGCGGGACGAGGGAGACTCGGCGCGCGAGAGTAACCCCGGCGCCGCAAGAGTGCGCGGCCTTCGAACGGGGCCTGATGCTCCCCCCCGACCGGCCGGTGCACACCACGACCGGCCGGTGCCAGGACCCCAGGCCTTTGACTGGAGATCCAGGTCTAGAGTCGCGGGTCGACGGGCTCGCTTTCGAGGGCGAGGACGCCGAAGACGCATTCGTGGACGCGGCGGAGAGGTTCGCGGCGGACGAAGCGCTCGAGGGCCTCGATGCCGAGGGCGAACTCACGGAGCGCCAGGGAGCGCTTGTGGCCCAGTCCCCGGTTCCGGAGACGGCCGAGGTTCTCCGGGAGCGTGTACTCCGGGCCGTAGATGATCCTGAGGTACTCCGGGCCGCGGCATTTCACGGCGGGCTGGACCAGGCCGCGATCGCTCCGGGCGATGAAGTCGAGCGGCTTCACCACCATCCCCTCCCCGCCCTTCCCTGTCAGCTCCTCCCACCAGCGGGTCGCCTCGAGCACCCCGAGCGGCTCGGACAGGTCGACCACCCGGTACGGCGTCGCGAGCAGCACCTCCGGGTCGGCTGTGCACACCTTCGCCAGTGACTGCATGTGCCAGCCGTGGTCCCTCCCTGCGTGGACAGCGCCCTCGGTGGCCAGCAGGTGGAATGGCGCGAGCTTCACCTCTCCCACGCTCCGGACCGGCCAGCAGTACCGGCGGTAGGCCTCCACGTACTGCCCCGTGAGTGAGGCTCGGTCGGCCACCCGGACCGGCAAGTCGCCGAGCTCGAGCCGGCGCTCCTCCGCCGTCACCACCAGCCCCTGGAGCGCCGTGAGCGACGCCCCCGCTGCCGCCCCGACCGCCGCGTACTGTTTCCGGAGCAGGCTCTCGGCCTTGAGCGACCAGGGCATCAGCTCGGCGTCGATCACCGCCCACTCGGTCCGCTGCTCCGCCCAGAACCCGCTCGACTCCAGTGCTGCGAGGAGCCGTGACAGCAAGGCCGACTCGAGCGCGTCGTCGGTGAAGAACGGCCGCCCGGTCCGGGTGTAGATGACGCCTTGCTCGCCCCTGGTGACCCCGAACCGGGCCCGGGCCACCTCCGCGGTCCGGCACACCACCAGCACCGCCCGCGAGCCCATGTGCTTCTCCTCGCACACCACCCGCGTCACGCCCTGCCGGCGGAAGTACTCGAACGCCTCCTCCGGGTACTCGAGGAACCCCTCGCGCCGGGATGTCTCGACCGGTGACATCGTCGGCGGCAGGTACACCAGCCACCTCGGGTCCACCGCGAACCGGCTCATCACCTCCAGCGCCGCAGAGGCGTTCTCCTCGCGCACCGTCACCGTCCGGTGCAGCCGCGTCTCGATGACTCGCTTCCCGACCACGTCGGCCAGGTCGAGCGCGTCGTCCACTTGCTGCTGTGCGCTGAGCCCCGGTGCCGCCGGCGCCCCGAGCGGCTTCACCGGCTCGCAGTACATCTGCCTTGCCGGGACCTGGACCAGCTCGCGCTCGGGCCACCGCAGCGCGGTCAGCTTCCCGCCGTACACGCAGCCGGTGTCGATGCAGATGGTGTTGTTCAGCCACTCGGCCTCCGGCACCGGCGTGTGCCCGTACACCACCGTCGCCCGCCCACGGTACTCGGACGCCCACGGGTAGCGGATGGGGAGTCCGTACTCGTCCGTCTCTCCCGTCGTCTCGCCGTACAGCGCGAACTCGCGGACCTTTCCCGAGCCGCGGCCCTGCAGCTCGGCCTTCATCCCCGCGTGCGCCACCACCAGCCGCCCACCGTCGAGCACGTAGTGCGAGACGAGATCGTCGATGAACGTCGCGACCTCCCCGGCGAGCTCGGGCGGCTCGCGCTCGAGCTGCTCCAGCGTCCGTACGATCCCGTGGGTCAGCTTGACGTTCTTCCCCCGGAGCTTCCGGAGCAGCTTCATCTCGTGGTTCCCGGGGACACAGAGCGCCGTCCCCGCGCGGACCATCGACATCGCCGTCCGGAGCACCTCGGGAACCGCCGGTCCGCGGTCCACCAGGTCGCCGAGGAACACCACCTTCCGGCCGTCGGCGTGGCGGCGCGGCGAACCTGTGTACCCCAGCCGGTCGAGCAGCGCCTGCAGCTCGTCCGCGCACCCGTGCACGTCCCCGATGATGTCGAACGGCCCGGTGTCGGACTTGCGGTTGTTCCACAGTGGCTCGCGGACCACCGTCGCCGCGTCCACCTCCTCGACCGAGCTCAGCCGGTAGAGGTGACGGAAGCCCTCCTTCTGGAGGTCGCGCATTCCGCGGTGCATCTGCTGTCGCTGGGTGCGGATGACGTGGGGACCGAACTGCCGGTCGGGGCGGGTGGCGTTGCGCTCGTGGCACACCCGCTCGGGCAGGTCGAAGACGATGGCCACCGGCAGCATGTGGTACTCGCGCGCCACCGCCACGGCCTTCATCCGTGACTCGAGCTGCACGTTCGTCGCGTCGAGCACCGTGAGCCGGCCCGCCGCGAGCCGCTTGCGGGCCACGTAGTAGAGCGCGTCGAAGGCGTCCTCGGTCGCGGTCTGGTCGTTCTCGTCGTCGCTCACCAGGCCGCGGTAGACGTCCGAGGTGAGGATCTCGGTCGGCTTGAAGTGACGGCGGGCGAAGGTGGACTTGCCGCACCCCGACGGGCCGATGAGGACCACGAAGGACAGCTCGGGGATGGAGAGCCTCATCGGCTGAAGACCGCCATCTGCGTTGGCGGGCCGACCGTTTCGTCCACCGGCCCCACCGGGGCGAGGCGGACCGCGTAGCCCGAGCGCTCGGCGACACTGCGCGCCCACTCGGCGAACTCGGCACGGGACCACTCGAAGCGATGGTCGTGGTGACGGAACTCGCCGGCAGGCAGCGACGCCCACTTCACGTTGTACTCGGAGTTCGGCGTGGTCAGGACCACGTGCGTCGGCCGGGCGAACTGAAAGAGATTGCGCTCGAGCGCGGCGAGCCGCGGCGGGTCCAGATGCTCGACCACCTCGATCACCGCGGCGGCGTCGAACCCGCTCAGCCGCGCATCCCGGTAGACCAGCGAGCCGTGGATGAGACGGATCCGCTCGCGGACCCGGGCCGGTAGGCGACCCTCTGGACCGAGCCCGAGGCGCTCCTCGGCGATCTCCAGCGACCGCAGCGACACGTCCATCCCGACGATCTCGGTGAACTGCTTGTCCTTGAGGAGCGCCCGCAGCAGCTTCCCCTCGCCGCAGCCCAGGTCGAGCACCCGCGCCACGCCGAGCTCCTTCAGCGTCGTGAGCACGGCCGTCCGGCGCTGCTCGTCCAGGCTGACCTTGCGCCCCGGTTCCGGCGCGGCGTCCGACTCGTCCTCCTCGGACGCCTCCTTCGGATCCTCCTCGACGACGAGCCGCTCGAGTGCGGCGCGGGCGAGGCTTCGCCGGTGGGCCAGGTAGCGACGGGCGATCGTCTCCCGCTCCGGGTGCGTCTCGAGCCACCCCTGGCCGTGACGGAGCAGCTTCTCCACCTCGGCGCGGTCGACCCAGTAGTGCTTCCCGTCGTCGAGCACCGGGATGAGCACGTACAGGTGTGACAGGAGATCCGTCAGCCGCTTCGTCGCCGCCAGCCGGACGGTGAAGTAGCGGCTCATCCCCCACCCGGGCTGCGTCTGGTCGAGCGGATGCTGGCGGGCCTGGACCCTGTACCCGAGCGGCTCGAACAGCGCGCGCAGGAAGCGCTCGCCGCCACGGCACGGAAGGCAGACCACCTGGGCCTCGAGCGGGATGGGCGTCTCGGCGAGCTGCGGCCGCTCCCGGCTGTTCCCGGACAGCGCCGTGCCGAACACCCGCGACATGGCCACGCTCAGCAACGACGAGGCGACGTACGGACGGTCGTTGACGTACTGCTCGAGCGCCCCGCCCTCCCCTGCCGGGCCACGACGACGACGGACGAGGCCCACCGGGTCCACCTCCAGCACCAGCGCCGCGGTGCACCGCGACTCGGTCGCCTCCGGATAGAAGACCACCGCCCGACCGAAGGAGAGGTCGAAGCTCTGGACCCGCGCCGGGTTCTTGGCCAGGAGGTAGCCCAGGTCCGTCGCGGGCCGATGGGTCGTGGTCAGGGTGAGGAGCACGGCAGCGGCCAGCGTACCCGGTCCGTGGACGGCGACTCAGGTCCGGCAGCCGGGATGGGCGCGCGTCGGCTGGACCGGCGACTCCTCGCAAAGGCGATGACCGACGCCACCACCAGGCTCCTCGACGAGGTCGGGCGGAGCGTCCGCGACACGGGCGAACTGCCCGACCTCTCGCACCAGCGCATTCAGCAGCTGAAGACCCTCGCTCGTCGGGAGCGTTGAGCTCGAACCGACCCCACTTCCCGGTCGGTTTGCGTGTGACGCAGGCCGTCACATACACTGACGCAGCGAGTTGAAATGCTCCCACCCCGACTCGCGCAGAGGGAGGAACGATGAAGAATGCTGGCGCCTGGTTGTGGCTGCTGATTGCCGCGCTGCTGGTGGTCGCCGCTGTCCCGCTGACGGTGCAGGCCGCGGATGGTGGTACCCCCGCGCCGAAGAAGACGAAGCCCGACGCAGGCAAGTGAGGACGCAGTCGACGTGATCGATCGCCCTCGCGCTGTCCGGTCGCGAGGGCGTCGTGTTGTCTGGCCGTTCGAGGCCGTGCGTGTTTGGCGGACCTTGTGCCCGCTCAGCGATCGAGCGAGAAGAAGCTCCGGAGGACCTTCACCGGCACCGTGCCGTGGCCGATGAGCTCCTCGTTGAACGCCCGCTGGTCGAACCGCCCTCGTGCCTTGACGTCCCGCTCCAGCGTCTCGATCTCGCTCAGCCCGAGGAAGTACTGACAGAGCTGGGTGGAGTCGAGCTTGGCCCGCAGCAGCTTCTTCTCCGCGAGCGCCTTCTCCTGGAATCCGTCGTCCTCCATGAAGCGGAGCGCCTCCTCGTCGGTCATCTCACCGCGCTGGAGCTTGACGTCGAGGATGGCGTTCGCCGAGACGATCATGCCGCTCCACGCCTCTCGGAACGCGTAGCGTGCATTCTCTTTTCCCCCGAGCCCCTCCTTGATCAAGAGGCGCTCCCCGTGGACCGCCCACCCTTCGGCGAACGCGCCGCTCCAGAGCGTGCTCCGCAGCGGGCTGGGATGCTGGCGTGCGTACCAGGTCTGGGTGTGGTGCCCGGGATAGGCCTCGTGCGCCGAGGTCATGGTGATCGCATAGACGTCGTTGGCGCGCAGGTAGCTCTCCACCTTCTCCGGTGGCCAGGCGGGGTCCACCGGATCCACGTAGAAGGTGCCGTGCCACGCGCCGGAGGTGTCGAGCATGCCGGGCGCCAGGTATTCGGCACCCACCCCACCCCGCTTGTACTCGGGCTCCGGCAGCACCCTGAGAGTCTCCGGCGGGGGCAGCGCGAGCAGCTTCTTCCCCTCGATGAACGCGCGCAGGCTCGCGAGCTTGTCCGCGTGCGCCTGGACCAGCCCGTCGGCCGGCGGGTGGTTCTTGCTGATCTCCTCGAGCACCCGCCGGATGAGCTGCCCCTGCGCCGCTCGGGGCGCGTTCTCCGCCGGCGCCGCCTCCTTGGGCCACAGCTCAGCCGAGAGAGCCCGGGCGATGGAATAGAGCTGTCCCCGCTCGCGCTCGAAGGCCTCCTCCGCCGTCTTCTGCAGCTCCGTGGGGGTCAGGTCCGTCTGGAGCGCGAGGGGGAACTTCTTGTCGTAGAGCACCTTCCCCAGCCGCCAGTCGTGCGTGGCCTTCGCGACCGGGAAGGTGGAGAGGAAGCGCTGGTAGGACTCGAGCGCCTTGAGCGCTCCGAGGCGCGCTTTCTCCGCGTCGGGGTGCTTCTGGGTGAACGCTTTCAGCTCGGTGTTGAAGAAGGAGACCCGGCCCGCGTTGTCTTTCACCGCCTGCTCCAGCCGCACGCGCTCGGGGGCGACGAGCGACGCCTGCTTCAGCGCGAGGTGGTGGGGCAGGGCTCTGAGCTCCGCAGTCACCCACCGGGCCCGCTGGTCCTCGGAGGCGAACGTCCCGTGGATGAGCTCGCCGAGGCGGGAGGCGACGTACTCGCGCGGATCGTAGAAGGGGAAGGAGTCATCGAGGCGTGGGTCCCACGTCCACTCGCGGAGATCCTCGAGATAGAAGAGCTCGAGCGCGATCCCGTCGGTGAGGATCCGCGCGTCCGCCCGATCGTCCCTGGACAGTGACCCGACATCCAGCGCCTTGACGCTCGCCGCCAACGTGTGGAGCTCCCGGATCCGGCGCTGGATCGCAGCGGGCTCGAGATCCATGAGCCGCCCGTCCTCGCGGTGCACACCCATGTACGTGGCCATGTGTGGACGGGCGCGGAACAGGCCGTCCAGGTAGGAGGAGCTCAGGGAACGAACGGATGGGCCGGCCGCGAGAAGGGCCGCCAGGACGGGAAGGGCAAACGCGGACATGGCGCCGGACCCTACCAGCGTCCTCGGTGCACGGGCGCCGGAGGCCTCTCGGCGTCAGGCCTCGAGCCTGGCCGAGATCCTCCGGGTGAGCTGGGCCGGACCGAGCCTGGTGGTGAAGACCGCGTTCCCGCTCTGGACCCAGGTCCCACCCCGGCACAGCCGATCTCGGCGAGCATGGCGCGCAGCGCGGTCCTGGAGATTCAATGCTTTCCTGGAGGGGAAAGAAGAGGGGCTCCGGCATGTCGATCCGGGCCCGTGCGGTTCGTCGCCATCCGGGAAGCAGGCGATGACGGCCAGTGGAGGCCGGCTCGGCCACTCGAAACCGAAAGGAACACGACGATGCGAGTCATGGTGTTGGTCAAGGCGACGAAGAACTCCGAGGCGGGCGTGCTGGTGGGCGAGAAGCTGCAGAAGGTGCTCGCCGACATGGGGAAGTTCAACGAGGAGCTGGTGAAGGCCGGAGTCATGCTCGCGGCCGAGGGGCTCCATCCCAGCAGCAAGGGCAAGCGGATGCGCTTCGGCAGCGGGAAGAAGACCGTCATCGACGGCCCGTTCACCGAGACCAAGGAGCTGGTCGCCGGCTTCTGGCTCTGGCAGGTCAAATCGATGGACGAGGCGCTCGAGTGGTTGAGGCGCTGCCCCGATCCGATGCCGGGCGAGGAGTCGGAGATCGAGATTCGCCCGGTCTTCGAGGCCGAGGACTTCGGAAAGGAATTCTGGACGCCGGAGCTCCGCGCGCAGGAGGAGCGGTTGCGCGCCGAGGTCGAGCGGAGGCAGAAGCCGTGAGCTGAAACGGGGATGACCCACCGGAGAAGACGGGTCATGCCGGTGCGCTGATCTCGAGCGACGACGATGAGCGAGGCTGCCACGTGCACGGCGATCGAAGCGGTCTGGCGGATCGAGTCCGCGCGACTGATCGGTGGCCTCGTCCGCATGGTCCACGACGTCAGTCTCGCCGAGGACCTGGCGCAGGAAGCGCTCATCATGGCGCTCGAGCGCTGGCCAGAGAGCGGCATCCCCGAGAACCCGGGCGCGTGGCTGATGACCACCGCGCGGAACCGCGGGATCGACCAGCTCCGCCGCAGGCAGATGCTGGAGCGCGAGCACCAGGCCATGGAGAGCGACGCCAGCGGCCGCTTGCCCCGGCTGCCCGACCTCGAGGCCGCGATCGACGAGGATGTCGGCGACGACGTCTTGCGCCTGGTGCTCATCGCCTGCCACCCGGTCCTGTCCACCGAGGCACGGGTGGCGCTCACCCTCCGTCTTCTCGGAGGACTGACCACCGAGGAGATCGCGCGGGCCTTCCTGGTTCCGGAGCCCACCATCGCCCAGCGCATCGTTCGCGCCAAGCGAACGCTCGCCGAGGCGAAGGTGCCGTTCGAGGTCCCGCGCGGTGACGAACTCTCCGCTCGCCTCCCGTCGGTCCTGGAGGTCGTCTACCTGATCTTCAACGAGGGGTATGCCTCCACGCGGGGTGACGACTGGGTGCGTATCGAGCTGTGTGAAGACGCGCTCCGGCTCGGACGGATCCTCGCCGAGCTGCTGCCCGGCGAGGCCGAGGTCCACGGGCTCGCGGCGTTGATGGAGTTTCAGAGCTCCCGGCTGCGCGCCCGCGTCGGGCCGACCGGAGAGCCCATCCTCCTGTTCGACCAGGACCGCTCTCGCTGGGACCAGCTCCTCATCCACCGCGGTCTGGCTGCGCTCGAGCGCGCCGAGGCACTCGCCAGACCGCTCGGCCCGTACACCCTCCAGGCGGCGATCGCCTCGTGCCACGCCCGTGCCCGGTCGGTCGACACCACCGACTGGAAGAAGATCGTCGCGCTCTACGACGGGCTGGTGGAGGTCACCGGGTCCCCCGTGGTCGAGCTCAATCGCGCGGTGGCCGTGTCGATGGCCTTCGGGCCCGCCCAGGGCCTGGAGCTGGTCGACGCGCTGGTGGAGGAACCGGCCCTCCGCGCCTATCACCTCTTGCCCAGCGTCCGTGGGGAACTGCTGGAGAAGCTCGGACGCACCAATGAAGCGCGGGCCGAGTACGAGCGCGCCGCCTCCCTGGCGCAGAACTCACGGGAGCGAGAGCTGCTCCTCGGCCGGGCACGCGCCTGCGGTCCCAAGGTCGAGGCCTGAGAAGCAAGAGGTTGCTTCCGGCGCAACGAGAGCGGGTCATCCGCGACAGGTCGTGGGCGCGAAACCCGTCTCACCGGCTGGATTGGCCCGCCGGAGCTACCCCCCGGCCCGCCGCACCAGGACCGTGACCAGGAGGATGGTGGAGCCGAGACAGCTGAGCGTCCGGACGTGGTTCCACCGGGTCCATTCGACCAGGTAGCGCGACCAGAGCCCGGTCGAGTCCGAGGGGTCAGGTCCCAGCGCCGCCAGCGCATCGTTCAGGGGCACGTTGCGCACCATCGTCACCCCCAGGCAGCCAACCAGGTAGAGGAGCGAGGCGACGAGGAGCAACGCCCCGTCCAGGCTCCCCCACCACCGGAACGAGGCGAGGGCCAGGCCGACCGAGAGCACCGCCGTCCCGAGAAAGACCAGCATGAAGCCGGGGTTGATGACCGTCACGTTGATCGCGTTCATCGCCGCGATCCCGGCGCGTGGCGGGACGGCGCCCAGCGCACGCATCACGAACGAGGAGAAGGCGAAGAAGATGCCTCCGGCGAGCCCCGTCCCCACCGTCGCGGCGGAGCAGCAGACGATCACGATTCGCTCGAGGTTCATGGCGGCACGAGGGTAACGCCCGACGGGGCGGGCGTCCTGGAAGAACCCGAAACCATCGCCCGGTCATATGCGGGCACGCCTCGAGCGACCAAGGCCTCCGGGATCACCCCCGAGGAGGCCTTCCATGTGGAGACGTCTGTCTGTCTTGACCGCGCTGTGCGCCGCGTGTGGATCGGGGACCATCCAGGACCGAGCGACGGCCGAGTCGTTGCTGACCGGGCTCCCCTCCCGCCAGACCCTCGAGGTCACCGCCCCGAGCACGCGGGCTCCGGCCGCCCTCACCGCGGGCTCCCCGGCGGCGACCCTGGGTGAGACTGCCGGGTTGTACGTCCTCACCCGGAAGACCTCGGCCGAGGTGAACGGCCTCGTGGGACGGACGCTCGATACCTTGCACTCCATCGCCCAGACCCCCCCGGCGGCGGTCGGTCCCGACAGCGCCGCCTGGGGTCCACTGACCGATGCGCTCTCGCCCGTCGCCGGACGCCTGGTCATCCACCGTGTCGGCCCCGGTGCGCACCAGTTCCGGCTCGACCTGCGCCCACGCGCCGCCCCGGACTCGGAGTTCGAGCCCTTCCTCCTCGGCGCCTCCACCGGCGCCGCCCCAGCCGGCCCCGCGCAGGGCTCCTTCTCCGCGGACCTGGCGCTCGCCCACCGCCTCGACCCCGTCGCCCAGCCCACCGGGGGGCAGCTCGTGGCCGGGTGGACCGTCGCCCCCGATCAGCGCGAGGTGCACGTCCACCTGACCGACGTCCGGACCGACTCGGGCCTGGCGAGCACCGGCGACCTCGGCGCCCTTACCCGCGCCGACGGGTCCGGCGTGCTGGCCGTCGATGCGCAGGCAGACCTCGACGGGAATCCAGAGACGGTGGAGACCGGCAAGATCCGCTCGCGCTGGCTGCCGAACGGCGCCGGCCGCGCAGACGTCGAGGCCCACGGCGACGCCGGCCAGGACGTGCTGATGACCGAGTGCTGGGACGCGAGCTTCGGGCGGGTCTACGCCACCGCCACGACGCCGGACGGTGGCATCGGCTCGGAAGGCGAGGTGAACGCCTGCGTCTTCAGTGACCCGCTGCGCTAGCGTGCGGCATGGGCCCGGCGCGTGCCAGCGGACGACCTCGAGCAGCAGATCGCTGCGCTCCACCCCGCGAGCTTCGCCTGGGCCCTGGCCTGCACCCGCTGGAACGCGACAGAGGCCGAGGAGGTCCTCCAGGCCGTGTACCTCTCCATCCTCGAAGGCCGTGCCCGGTTCGACGGTCGCTCCACCTTCAAGACCTGGCTCTTCTCGGTGGTCCGCAACATGGCTGCCCGCGCTCGCCGGCGACACTGGCTGGAGGCACGGGCACCCTGGCGGGCGTTCCTCGGTGGGGCGCCCGAGCCCGGTCCGCACGAGGCGGTCGCCTCGGAGCAGCACGGGGCCCAGGTCCGCCGCGCGCTGGGCACCCTGCCCGCCCGCCAGCGCGAGGTGCTCGACCTGGTCTTCTTCCACGAGATGAGCGTCGAGCAGGCGGCGCAGGTCATGGATGTGTCGCCGGGGACGGCGCGCACGCACTACCACCGTGGCAAGCTCCGCCTCCTCGAGCTGCTCGGACCGGAGGACCCGAGATGACACCGGCAGACGACGAGGCACGGCTCCGGGCCGCCCTGGCCGAGGCCCACGCCCAGGACGGGCGTCACGCTCCGGCCTTTGCTCGTATGTGGTCGACCACCCGGCGTCCGGGGAGCGCGGGCAGGCGGCGTCTCGTCTTCACCGCCGGTCTCGCCGCCGCGGCCGCGGTCGCGATCTGGCTGGTGACCCGTCCCGCTGCGCCGCCGGCGTGGCAGCCCACCGGCACGCGCTGGGTGGCGCCGACCGACTTCCTGCTCGACACGCCCGACATGGTCACCCTCCGCACCCTGCCCACCCTGGACACCCGAGGCCTCCCATGACCTGCCGCACGCTCCGGCTCTGCGTGACGGTGCTCGCGCTCGCCCTTCCGTCCCGTGCCCAGGAGCCCGCCCCGGCCGCCGATCCCATCGGCGGCAAGCTCTTTCCACCCGAGCTGATCATGTCCCACCAGGCCGAGCTAGGACTCGAGGACCGCCAGCGCGAGACCATCCTCAAGGAGCTCGAGCGCGCCCAGGCGCAGTTCCCCCGGCTCCAGTGGCAGCTCCAGGGGGCGAGCCAGCAGCTGTCCCGCCTCCTCGACGCGCCGCAGGTCGACGAGGCGAAGGCCCTCGCCCAGGCTGCCGAGGTGATGAAGCTGGAGACGGAGATCAAGCGGACGCACCTCACCCTGTTGATCCGCATCCGGAACACTCTGACCGAGGCACAGCGGAGCAAGCTGCAGGCCCTCCGCCGTGGCGGACCGTAGTCCGTCGAGACCTCCCGGGCGGACGGGCGTCGTCCTGAACGGAGCCCGTGCTCGGAACTCGCCTCCGTTCCCTGCTTCCGCTTGCCTTCCCGCCATCTCCGGAGTGAGAACGTCCGCGGTCTTCCTGCGGAGGTTCGAGGATGAAGTTCCGGCTGACGGTCAACGGACAGACACGGGAGCTGGAGGGCCCGGAAGACCTTCCGCTCCTCTGGGCGCTCCGGGACGGGCTGGACCTCAAGGGCACCAAGTTCGGGTGCGGCATCGCCCAGTGCGGCGCGTGCACCGTGCTGGTCGACGGGGTCGCGCGCCGCTCCTGCGTCACCCCGGCGGCGAGCGTGGGGAACGCGGCGATCACCACCATCGAGGGGCTCTCCAGTGACGGAACCCATCCGCTCCAGCGCGCCTGGGAGGAGCTGGACGTCCCCCAGTGCGGGTACTGCCAGGCCGGCCAGCTGATGTCGGCGGCCGCGCTGCTGGCAGAGCGGCCCACCCCGACCGATGCGGAGATCGACGCGGCGATGGCCGGAAACCTCTGCCGCTGCGCCACCTACCTCCGCATCCGGCGAGCGATTCACCGCGCGGCGGAGCTTGGCAAGACGGCCGCCGCCGACGCGACCGGGGGCGGGCGATGAGCGACCTCTCCCGACGTGCCTTCCTCCGGGTCTCGACCGTGGCCGGTGGTGGCCTGCTGCTCTCGAGCTTCTGGGACCCGGTCGAGGCAGCCGCGCCCTCCCCCACCCCGGGCCAGCCGGGGAAGGAGCCCGCCCTCAACGCCTTCGTCCGCATCCACCCCGACGGGACGGTGAGCATCGCCAGCAAGAACCCGGAGATCGGCCAGGGTGTGAAGACGATGCTCCCGATGCTGATCGCCGACGAGCTGGACGTGGAGTGGAGACGGGTCCGGGTCGAGCAGGTGCCGCTGGACACCACCCGCTACAAGGACCAGTGGTCGGGCGGAAGTCAGGCAGTGCCGAACAACTGGCTGCCCATGCGTCAGGTCGGCGCGGCGGCCCGCTCGATGTTGGTCACCGCCGCTTCACAGAAGTGGAAGGTCCCTCCGGCCGAGTGCACCACCGCCAAGGGGAAGGTGCTCCACAAGAAGACGGGGCGCTCCCTCGGCTACGGAGCGCTCGCCACCGCCGCCGCCGCGCTCCCACCGCCCGAGCTCGCCTCGGTCAAGCTGAAGGATCCCTCGCAGTTCACGATCATCGGCACCCCGGTTCCGGGCGTCGACAACCACGCCATCGTCACCGGAAAGCCCATCTACGGCATCGACGTGACCGTGCCAGGGATGCGCCACGCCACCTTCGTGAAGTGCCCGGTGTTCGCCGGGAAGGTGAAGTCCGCCAATCTCGACGAGGTCCGGGCGATGCCCGGGGTGTTCAAGGCCTTCGTGGTCGACGGCGGCACCGAGCTCAGCGGCCTCCTCGGCGGGGTGGCGATCGTCGCCGACAGCTTCTGGAACGCCCAGTCCGCCCGCCGGGGCCTCAAGATCATCTGGGACGAGGGACCGACTGCCTCGCAGAGCACCGCCTCGTTCGACACCCGGGCGGCGCAGCTGTCCAAGGAGCCACCACACCGCTCGCTGCGCAAGGACGGAGACGTCAAGGCTGCCCTGGCGAGGGCGGCGCGGGTGGTCACCGCGGAGTACGCCTACCCGTTCCTCTCGCACGCCCAGCTGGAGCCGGAGAACTGCACCGCCCGCTTCTCCGACGGGGTGCTCGAGCTCTGGGCGCCGACCCAGACGCCCGAGGATGGGCGAGAGCTGGTGGCCAAGACGCTGGGGATCCCGGAGACGGCGATCACCATCCACCTCACCCGGATCGGCGGCGGCTTCGGACGGCGCCTCTACAACGACTGGCTGGTCGAGGCGGCGTGGATCGCCCGCGAGGCCGGCGTTCCGATCAAGCTGCTCTGGACCCGCGAGGACGACTTCACCCACGACCTCTACCGACCTGGCGGCTACCACCATTTCTCCGCCGGGCTCGACGCTGGAGGTAAGCTCACCTGCTTCCGCGACCACTTCATCAGCTTCGGGACCGGCGAGAAGTTCGCGCCCTCGGCGTCGCTCACCGACTCCGAGTTCCCGGCCCGCTACCTTCCTGACGTCGCGCTCGACGCCTCGGTGATGCCGCTGGGCGTTCCCACCGGCGCTCTCCGGGCCCCGCGAAGCAACGCGGTGTGCTTTGCCTTCCAGAGCTTCCTCGACGAGGTGGCCCACGCCGCGGGGAAGGACCCGCTCGAGTTCCGCCGGGTGTTGCTCTCGGCCGGTCCCTCGGGCGCCGCGCCGACCCCGCCGCCCGGGGCACCCGCCGGCACCCCACCGCCGCCGACGATGAACCCCGTGCGGATGCTCGGCGTGCTGGAGCTGGTCGCGGAGAAGTCGGGGTGGGGCAAGCAGCGCCTCCCCCGCGGGACCGGGATGGGCGTCGCTTTCTACTTCAGTCACCGCGGCCACTTCGCCGAGGTGGCGCAGGTCTCGGTCAGCAGGAAGGGCGAGCTCCGGATCGAGAAGGTCTGGGTGGCCGGCGACATCGGAAGCACGATCATCAATCCCAGCAACGCCGAGAACCAGGTGCAGGGCGCGGTGCTGGACGGGATCTCCGAGCTGCTGGCCCAGGAGATGACCTTCGAGGCCGGCCGGGCGAAGCAGAGCAACTTCCACGAATACCCGCTCCTGCGCATCCACCAGACGGTCCCGGTGGAGGTCCACTTCCGCAAGACCGAGTTCGCGCCCACCGGCCTCGGCGAGCCTGCGCTGCCGCCGGTCATCCCCGCGGTGTGCAACGCGATCTTCGTCGCGACCGGAAAGCGGGTGCGCTCGCTGCCGCTGTCGAAGCACGACCTGTCCTGGACCTGAGGCCACCGGCCGCGCGCGGCGAAGTCTGCTACCGTCCGCCGCCGTGCTTCGCCGGGGGACAGAACGCACCCGCGAGGTGCCCGCGGACCCGACCCGGGAACGCCCCGGATTCACCACCCAGGTGGCCGACGCCGTGCCCCGGCGCCTGCTCGAGTCACCCCTGGGCGACGCGCTGATCGGCGCCCGACTGCTCAGCCGCGGGTCTGAAGCAGCGGCAGACCGATGCGGACGCGGAAGCCCGTCCCGATCCACGGCTCCACCCGGAGCGTCCCACCTGCGCGCTGGACCAGGGCCTCGCACGTCGCGAAATCTCCCTGCGGCGTCGGGCAACGGTCGGTGCGGGTGATGACCAGCTCGAGACGGCGGTCCTCCATGGTCATCGAGAGGAGCAGGTCCCCCGCCCGTGCGTACGCCAGTCCCGGACCACGGGCCGTCTCGAGCAGCACCCGGACCAGCGCATGACGCAGCCGAGGCTCGTCGGCGTGGACCAGCGCCGAGGGCATCGGCTCGGTCCGGACGCCGCATGACCGTTTCACCTCGGAACCCGCCAGCCGCAGAGCGCTCTGCAGGCACGCCCCGGCGTCGACCGGGCCCGGCGTGGAGGCGACGGGGCGGAGGAACTCACGCAGCTCGTGAACCGGAAGATGGGCCGTCCGCGCCAGCAGCATGGCGATTGCCAGCACCCGTCCACACTCCTCGAGCTCCAGCTCGGGGTCGCTCTCGGCCAGCGCGCCCACCTCGTCGGCCACCACCCCCATCAGGCCGAGGAGCTGCTGCAGGGGCGTCTCGATCTCCTCGGCCAGCGCGGCGGCGAGAGCGCCAGCGAGGCGCTCCCGTTCCACCATGTCGTCGAGCGGCGCGGTCGCCGAGCCCGTCCAGTCGTGGTTGATGTACCCGAAGTGCTGGGTGGGATCGCTGCCGATGGGAAACGGCAGCAGCCGGGTGGTGAAGGAGCGGAGCCCGTACGCGGTCGAGAGCTGCCACCGCACGTCCATCGGCTTGCCCAGCTGGTGCGCGGCCTCGAGCGACATCAGCCATCCCTGCACCAGTGGACCGGGCAGCCCCAGCTCGAGCGCCGAACGCCCCGCCATCTCCGAGGCGTCCCGTCCCAGCTGGGCCGCAGAGGCCGCGTTGGCCTTGAGGAAGCGCGCGTCGTCTCCATTCCGGGAGAGGACGCCCATTGGCAGAGGGCCATGGCTGAAGAAGTCCTCCCACGGAACCGGGAGGATGACTGGGTTCGACGGTGAATCGGGCATCTGTCGCGTGGGCCTCGGACGAAAGGGCGAGCGACTACCCTCTCCGTGGCGTGAAGGCGAGGGGTACACAGAAGGCTCGCTAATCGAGCGGACCAGCAAGGGCCCGCAGGATGGAGCACGGCGCCGACCCCGGCGCGCCGCCGTGCTCCATCCGGGTCGAGGGTGGTGCTGCCCTCAAGCGCTGGCGATCACAGCGAGGTCAGGAAGGCGAAGAGCGCCGTCTGTTGCTGCGCCGGAAGCGCGACGAAGAGGTCCCGGGCCTTCTTCGCCTGCCCATCGTGGGCCAGGATCGCGTCCTCGAGCGTCGCGGCACGCCCGTCGTGCAGGTAGAGCGTCACCGCGGAGATTCCCCACAGCGGCGCGGTCCGGAATTCCCGGCCCTTCGCGTCGCCGATCTCGATCCCGTCACCCAGCGACCCCATGTCGTGGAGAAGGAAATCCGAGTAGGGGTGGAAGGTGACGTGGTTCAGCGCCGCCACCGGCGAATCTCCGGTGCGGAACGTGTCCCAGTGGCAGTGGCTACAGCCGATGCTGGAGAAGACTCGCTTGCCACCCCATGCCTCGGCGGTCAGCAGCTTGCGAGGGAACGGGGCGAGGAAGGTCATGAAGTCGGCGAGCGCCACCACGCCCGACCCATCGTCGTTCAGCGTCGGCAAGGGATTGCAGTCCAGGAGCGAGCAGTCACCCCCCGGGCAGTTCTCGATCGGGAACTCGGGGTTGGTGATGCCCATCTCGTTCAGGTACGCGTCACCGGCGAACTGGTGAAGCGTGGTCTCCTGGTTCTTCCACCCGAATCGCCCGACCGCGGTTCGATTCCGCTTGATGTCGTGCACCTTCGCCACCCGGCCCGCCTCGTCGGGGAAGAGTGCGGCCTCGATCCGGGCGACATAGGAGAAGGTGCTCTCCGGAACCGCGTCGACCAGGCCCAGCCCGAAGAGCGGAGTAGTCCGGCGCAGCGAGGTGAGGGTCGCCTCCGGCGGAACCGTCTCGGCCACGAAGTCACAAGCCCCGGTGGCGCCGATGCCCTTGGCCTGGATCAGCGATCCTCCGGCCTGCGCGAGGGGGTCGAAATGACCGTTCACCATCGCCCCGAAGCGGGTCTCGAGGAGCGCGCTGCCGCCGCCCCGCGCCGGGACGTTGTGGCACCGGGCGCACGACGTCTCGTTGAACATCGGCCCGAGGCCGTCCTCTGGCGTCTCCTCGTCGTCGAAGTCCTCGATCCCCGACGCGAACCGGTCGCGTTCGCTCTGGGTCAGCCCCGCCAGCTGTTCTCCGGCTGCCGGTTGCGATCGAACGTGCAGCGCGCTCGCTCCGCCCGGGTCGAGCTCCTGATCGGCCTCTGGCTCTGCTGGCAGTGGACCAACGCTCCCCGTCCCGCACCCCGCCCCGGAGAGCAGAAGGACGAGCCCGACGGTCCTCGATGTCTGTACGACGTTCATGGGCCACCTCTGTCCGATCCCCCCCTGCGAGCCGGTCCATCCGGCTCTCGGCCCGTGTGAACCTCGCGGTTGTGCCGACTCAAGGTTCGGTGTGGGAGCAGTCTCCGCCCCACATGAGGAGAGATCTCCCTCGCCTCAGGTCAGCTGCGGAGTGAACCCCTCGCCCGAATCGCGTTCGCGGCGAAATTTCGCGCGAGACAGTCGTTCGACGCTGTTCCGAGTGGTGGCGACCCCACGACTGTACGGCTCACTCGCCCGCCTGCCTCACGGCCGTCGGTCCGACGTTGCAACCTTTGCGGAGCCGTCGGGCGAGCGCGCCGGCAACGGCCCCAGGCGACAGGCGCCCGTCGAGTCGGCGAGCCGCTGGAGAGGTAGCGACAAATTTGTATGGTCAAACAGAATTTATGACATTCTTGTCATATGGTTCGTCCTGGCCCGACGCCGGGGGCGGACACTGCCCTTTTGGTCAGGTCTGGAACCGGCTCTCCACCCTGCCCAGGGCTTGCCGGCGCTGTAGACGAATTTGTCGCTTCCTGAGTCAATAACGACAAATTTGTCACTCATCTCTTCGGGGGTCCGGATTCCCTCACGAGGGGAACGCGTCGCGTCACGGGTGGCATCCCCCTTGCTGGTGTGCGTTGGCCCATGACGAAGAAGGATGTCGTCGTCGTCGGCAACGGAATGGTCGGGCACCGCTTCATCGAGCTGCTGCTCGAGAGCGATCAGCGGGACGACTGGGCCATCACCACCTTCTGTGAGGAGCCCCGGCTCGCCTACGACCGGGTCAACCTCACCTCCTTCTTTGCCGGCAAGACCGCCGGCGACCTTTCCCTGGTCACGCCACACCGCTACGAGGCCGCGGGCGTCACCGCGCACCTCGGCGACCGGGTGGCGGCCATCGATCGTCAGCGCAAGGAGGTAGTGTCCGCGGAAGGCAGGCGCATCCGGTACGACGTGCTGGTCCTGGCGACCGGCTCGGTGCCTTTCGTGCCTCCCATCCCCGGCCGGGAGGCGTGGGGCTGCTTCGTCTACCGCACCATCGAGGACCTCAAGCGGATCCGGCTCTGGGCCGGTCAGGTCCAGACCGGCGCGGTCATCGGCGGCGGCCTGCTCGGGCTCGAGGCGGCCCACGCGCTCACCCGCATGGGCCTCGAGACCCACGTCGTCGAGCTCGCCCCTCGCCTGATGTCGATGCAGATCGACGACGGCGGCGCAGACATCCTTCGGGCGAAGATCGAGGCGCTCGGCGTGTCGGTTCACACCGGCAAGAAGACCAGCCACATCGCCTCCCGGGGCGGCCGGGTCACCGAGATCCACTTCGCCGACGGCGGCGTGCTCGCCACCGAGATGGTGGTCTTCTCCGCGGGCATCAGCGCCCGCGACGAGCTGGCACGGAAGTGCGGCCTGGCCATCGGCGAGCGTGGCGGCATCGTCATCGACGAGCACTGCCGGACCTCCGATCCGGACATCCTGGCCATCGGCGAGTGCGCGCAGTACCGCGACCGCACCTACGGCCTGGTCGGCCCCGGCTACCAGATGGCCCGGACCGCCGTCGCCACCCTGACCGGCAGCGAGGACCGGCTCGGCGTCTTCGACATGAGCACCAAGCTCAAGCTGATGGGCGTGGAGGTGGCGAGCTTCGGCGATGCCCACGGCACCCAGCCCGGCGCGCGGGTCGTCGCCTTCACCGACTCGGTCTCCGGCATCTACAAGAAGCTCGTCCTGAGCTCGGATCGCCAGCGCCTGCTGGGCGGCGTGCTGGTCGGCGAGGCCTCGAGCTACACCCAGCTCCTCTCGCTCACCCAGAGCAAGGCGGCCCTGCCCCCGCAGCCCGAGCGGCTCATCCTCCCGCGGATCGACGGCGGAGGTGCGGCGCTGCCCGGCGTCGAGGCGCTCCCCGACGCGGCCACCATCTGCACCTGCCAGAACGTGGGCAAGGGCGTGATCTGCAAGGCCATCCGAGCGCAGGACCTCGACTCGGTGGGGGCGATCAAGGCGGCGACCACCGCGGGCACCGGCTGCGGCTCGTGCGTGCCGCTCCTCGGGGAGCTCCTCGCCCGGGAGATGAAGCGGGCCGGCAAGAAGGTCTCTCACTACCTCTGCGAGCACTTCCCGCACTCGCGGCAGGAGCTCTTTCACCTGATCCGCCTGCACGGGCTCCGTACCTTCGATGCCCTCGTCGCCCGGCACGGCCGCGGCTCCGGCTGCGAGATCTGCAAGCCCGCCGTGGCGTCGATCCTCTCCTCCACCTGGAACGAGCACGTGCTCGACGACCGGCACCTCGGGCTCCAGGACACCAACGACCGGTTCCTGGCCAACATCCAGCGCGACGGCAGCTACTCGGTGGTCCCCCGCGTGCCGGGCGGGGAGATCACCTCCGATCAGCTCATCGCGCTGGGCCGCACCGCGCAGAAGTTCGGCCTCTACTCGAAGATCACCGGCGCGCAGCGGGTCGACCTCTTCGGCGCCCGCCTCGAGCAGCTGCCGGAGATCTGGGGCGATCTGATCGCCGCGGGCTTCGAGTCCGGCCACGCCTACGGAAAGGCGCTGCGCACGGTGAAGTCGTGCGTGGGGAGCACCTGGTGCCGCTTCGGGGTGCAGGACTCGGTGAGCTTCGCCATCCGCCTGGAGAACCGGTACAAGGGCCTGCGCGCGCCCCACAAGCTGAAGTCCGCCGTCTCCGGATGCGCCCGGGAGTGCGCCGAGGCCCAGGGCAAGGACTTCGGGGTCATCGCCACCGAGAAGGGCTACAACCTCTACCTCTGCGGCAACGGGGGGATGAAGCCACAGCACGCGCAGCTCTTCGCCACCGACCTGGATGAGGACACCCTCATCCGGTACCTCGACCGCTTCCTGATGTTCTACGTGCGCACCGCCGACCGGCTGCAGCGCACCGCGGCCTGGTTCAACAACCTCGAGGGTGGCATCGACTACCTGCGCCAGGTCCTCATCGAGGACTCGCTGGGGATCTGCGCCGAGCTGGAAGCCGACATGGCGCACGTCGTGGAGACCTACCGCTGCGAGTGGGCGGCGACGCTGGAGGACCCCACCAAGCTGGCGCGCTTCCGAACCTTCGTGAACTCCTCCGAGCCCGACCCGAGCCTGCTCCGGGTCCCGCAGCGAGCGCAGCACCGGCCCGCCACCTGGCAGGAGAAGAAGCAGCTCGTGCCCCAGGAGGCCGGATGACCGCCGTCGCGCTCGAGCTCGGGCCGTCGCAGTGGGAAGAGGTCTGCGACCTGGAGGCCATCGTCCCCTGGACCGGCGTCTGCGCGCTGGTCGGCGGCCGGCAGGTGGCCATCGTCCGCACCCCGGACGCGCTCTACGCCATCGGCAACTTCGACCCCTTCAGCAAGGCCTTCGTGCTCTCGCGGGGCATCGTCGGCGACAAGGGCGGCATCCCGAAGATCGCCTCTCCCATCTTCAAGCAGACCTTCGACCTGCGCACCGGCCGGTGCCTGGACAACCCCAAGGTCTGCGTCCCCACCTACGAGGTCCGCGTCGAGCGCGGGCGGGTCCTCGTGCACCGCCAACCGCGCCCAGGAGAACACGATGGAGCATGAGACGATCGCCACCGCGGCCGCCGCCGCACGGGCCAAGGCCGGACTGCTTCGCCACGGGCCGCTGCAGTACCTCGTCCTCTCCGCGCTGGCCGGCGCCTACGTCGGCCTGGGCATCGTGCTCATCTTCGCCATCGGAGCCCCGCTGGCAGCCGCTGGCTCCGGAGCCACCCGGGCGGTGATGGGCGCCTCGTTCGGGATCGCCCTGACCCTGGTCATCTTCGCCGGCTCGGAGCTGTTCACCGGGAACAACCTGATCATGACCGTGGGCCTGCTCTCCCGGACGGTGAAAGGGGATGCGCTCGGCCGGGTCTGGCTCGCGAGCTTCGTCGGCAACCTGGCCGGCTCGCTGCTCCTCGCCCTGGCCACCGCAGCCTCGGGCGTGCTGAGCAAGGCCCCGGCGAAGGACTTCGTGCTCGGCGTGGTGGCGGCCAAGATGGCCGCTCCGGCGGGCGAGCTGTTCTTCCGCGGCGTGCTCTGCAACGCGCTGGTGTGCCTCGCGGTGTGGATGGGGCTCCGGACCAAGGACGAGACCGCGCGGCTGGTCCTCATCTTCTGGTGCCTGTTCGCCTTCATCGGTGCGGGGTTCGAGCACAGCGTGGCGAACATGACCCTCCTCGGCATCGGCCTCTTCCTTCCGCACGATCCGGCGCTGGTCTCCTGGGCCGGCTTCGCGCGGAACCTCACCCTGGTCACCGCCGGGAACATCGTCGGCGGAGCGCTCCTCATCGGGCTGCCCTACTGGTTCGTGGCCCAGGGGCAGCGACGGCTCCTCGCGGTCCGCACCGTGGAGGAACCGGTGGCGGCACAGGTGGCGGCAGCGCGATGAGACAGAGAATGTCGGGCGAGCGCGTGCTCCATTTCGAGTCCCGGCTCGGCGAGGAGCTCTCCGAGCTGGTGCGGCGCAGTGGAGGGGTCCCGGTCCGGGTGCCGGCGGTGGTCGAGCGCCGTCGCCCGGCCGGGGAGGAGGTCGCCGCGCTGCTCGACCTGCTCGGCGCGGAGGGACCGGCGGCGTTCGTCTTCTCCACCGGGGTGGGGGTCCAGGCGCTGTTCGACGAGGCCCGGGCGCTCGGACGGGGCCCGGAGCTGAGGGACCTCGTCCAGCGCGGAGGCTCGGTCTGCCGCGGCCCCAAGGCGGTGGCCGCCCTTTACCGTGAGGGCGTGGGTTCCTCGCTCCGGGCCCGCTCGCCCTACACCACGGACGACCTCCTGGAGATCCTGGCCACGGTGGATCTCCGTGGCCTGACGATGGTGCTGGTCCACTACGGGGAACGGAACGAGCCGCTGGTGGAGGCGCTCACTGAGCGCGGGGCGGTGCTCCTCGAGCTGCTGGTCTATGGCTGGGAGCTCCCGGAGGACCCCACCCCGCTTGCGTACGCAGCCGAGGCGCTGATCCAGGGAGAGTTCGCCGCCACCGCGTTCACCACCCAGATCCAGGCCCGGCATCTGATGCAGGTCGCCACCTGGAGCGGACGGAACGAGGAGCTGGTGCGTGCGATGCGCTCGCGGGTGGTGGTGGCCGCGATCGGGCCGACCTGCGCCCGCGTCCTCGAGGAGCTCGGGGTGCCACCCCACGTGGTCCCCGACCCTCCGAAGATGGGGGCGATGCTCGACGCCCTCGTGGGCAGGCTCGCCTACCGGAGCGCCGCGTGACGCTCTACCCCGCGTTCCTGAAGCTGTCCGGCCGCGAGGTGCTCCTGGTCGGCGGAGGGCGCGTGGCGGCGAGCAAGCTCCGCGGTCTGCTGGACGCGGGGGCGGACGTCACGGTCATCGCTCCGAGCATCCTGCCGGACCTGTGGCAGCCGGGGGTGCGGCTCATCCGCCGCCGCTTCGAGCCGGGCGACGTGGACGGCTACTGGTTCGTGGTCTCGGCGTCCACCGCGGAGGTCAACCGGCAGGTGTCGGGGGCGGCGCGGGCCCGGCGGATCTTCGTCAACGCAGTCGACGACGTCGATTCGGCCAGTGTCTACCTCGGCGGCGTGGTGCGGCGGGGAGCGGCCACGGTGGCCATCTCCACCGGAGGCCGGGCGCCCGCGCTGGCCGGTTTGCTCCGTGAGGCGCTGGAGCGGCTCCTGCCCGACGACCTCGGTGACTGGGTCACCTCGGCCGAGCGGCTCCGGGCGCGCTGGCGCGCCGAGGGCGTGCCCATGGAGGCACGGCGGCCGCTGCTGCTGCGCGCACTGGACGAGGTCTACGGCGCGCGGGAGCCGGCATGAGCGGCCCGGCGCTGGTCTCGCTGGTGGGGGCAGGCCCCGGGGACCCGGAGCTGCTGACCCTCCGGGCGGTGGCAAGGCTGGGCGCCGCCGACGTCGTCTTCTACGACGCGCTGGTCGATCGGTCCGCGCTGAGGCACGCCCCGCGGGCGCGCTGGGCGTTCGTCGGCAAGCGGGCAGGTCGGCCGTCCATCTCCCAGCGCACCATCGAGCGGCTGATGATCCGCCGGGCGCTCCGGGGCGAGCGGGTGGTGCGGCTCAAGAGCGGCGACCCATTCGTCTTCGGGCGCGGCGGGGAGGAGGCGCTGGCGCTGGCGGCGGCCGGAATCCCCTGTGAGGTGGTGCCCGGAGTCTCCGCCGCGGTGGCCGCTCCGGGGCTGTCGGGCAT
Source organism: Myxococcaceae bacterium (assembly GCA_035519675.1). Classification (GTDB taxonomy): domain Bacteria; phylum Myxococcota; class Myxococcia; order Myxococcales; family Myxococcaceae; genus RPRB01. Next base: position 59,391 of record DATIWB010000077.1, on the reverse strand, counting down.
CCCGGTCACCCACCGCGGTCTGTCCACCGCGTTCCTGGTCGTTTCCGGTCACGCCGAGGCGGCATTCGCGCCGGTCCTGCGATCGCTCGCCCCCGGGGCGGCGACGGTGGTGGTGCTGATGGGACTGCAGACACGCGCTCTGCTCGCCGAGGCGCTGCTCGGCCGCGGCTGGGACCCGGGAACGCCCGCCGCTCTTCTGCTCGCCGCGGGGACCGCCGAGGCGCGCTCCTGGCGCGGCACACTGGCGAGGCTGGGCAGCTGCCCGCTCCCCGACCAGCATCCCCAGCTGCCGGGCGTGCTCGTCATCGGCGCGTCGGTGGCCATCGCGGATCAGCTCCAAGCGCTCGGCGGCGGAGGCGAGACCGGACGGACGCGCGCCATGGCCGAGTGAGAAGGCCAGGTCGTCCGCCCGCCAGGACGGCACTATCCTCCCCGGCATGTTCAAGGCCGGCGTGGCGGGCTGGGACTACAAGAACTGGAGCGGCACCGTGTACCCGGAGCACGCCGGGCGCGGGTTCGACAAGCTCGAGTACCTCTCGCTCTACCTGCCGCTGTTCGAGATCAACCGGACGTATTACCGCGCCGCCACCGCCGCCGAGGCCCGGGGGTGGCTGGAGCGCGTCGCCCACCGCCCGGGCGTGGTCTTCACCGCGAAGATTCCCGAGCAGTTCGTCGCCCCCGGCAAGAGCTGGACCCGGGAGGACGTGGCACGGGCGCGGGAGGGCCTGGACGTGCTGCATGACGCCGGCCGGCTCGGGGCCGCGCTGCTCCAGTTCGCCTACAGCTTCAAGCGCATCAAGCGCGACGCGACCATCGACGAGGACGCGCTCCGCTGGCTCCTGAAGGCCGCTGCTGCCTTCGAGGGTCTCCCGGTCTTCGTCGAGTTCCGGCATGACAGCTGGGACGCGCCCGAGGTCCTCGCCGAGCTGCGTGAGCGGAGGATCGGCTGGATCAACGTCGACCAGCCGCACCTCCCGAAGGACTCGCTCCGGCTCCGGCCCTACGCCACGACCTCCACCGGCTACATCCGGATGCATGGGCGCAACTACCAGACCTGGATGCGGTTCTTCGGTCGGGGCTCGAAGAAGACCGCCGAGAACGTGGAGAAGCGCCAGCAGAGGACCCCCGAGCAGCGCCGGGCCGAGGAGGCGCAGAAGGACGCCCGGTTCGACTACCTGTACCCGCGGCCGGAGCTCGAGGACATCGCCCGCACCGCGCGCCACATCGCCGCCCTCCCCGAGGTCCGCGACGTCTACCTGGTCAACAACAACCACAACTTCGGCAAGGCGCCCGCCAACGCGCTGATGCTCGAGTCGATGCTCACCGGCGAGGACGTCCCCGCCCCGCCGGACCTCTTCGAGACCTACCCCGAGGCGCTGCGAGGATTTGCCCACCCGGTGCCCGCGGAGAGCCTCCGGGCGGAGGTCGGGTGATGCATCACCGGATCCGGCGGTAGCGCTCGGGCTTCGAGCCGACCCGCTCGATGATCCGCCGGGCCTCGAGGTCGAGCTTCACGGTCTCGCCGTACCAGTGAGTGTTGCCCTCGAAGCGCCCCCGGAGGCTGGCCTCGACCTTGGCCATCAGCTCGGAGTGGGTCAGCTCGCCCTGACCCAGCGCGGCGACGATGGCCTCCTTCACCGGATGGTACTTCTCCCGGGGAATGTTCTTGCCGCTCTTTCCCTGCGGGTGCCGGGTGAGGATCCTCTCGGTCATCGGGCGACCTTTCCCACCGTGTCCCAGGTCCTGGTGGTCAGCTCCTCGCCGAACGTTCGCTCGATGAGGCTCATGAACACCGGGCCCGCGGTGCTCCGGACGTAGGTGGTGAAGACCTCGCGCCCGCGAACCTGGAGGATCCGCGCCCCGTCCTGTTCCGGCAGCTGCGCGGGGATCCGCCCGGGCTTCGCCCGGAGGAAGGTGACGATTCGCTTCGACTCCGGCGGGAGGCGGAAGGAGGCGAAGGGATCGGACGCCAGCAGCTCCCGGAGCTCGTCGATCGAGCGGATGACGGTCAGGAACGTCCGGCCCAGTCGCTCCTCCATCGCCCGCTCGGCCTTGCGCTGCAGCGCCGTGTCGGAGGCCGCGCGGGCGCCGAAGACCACGTTTCCGCTCCCGAGCACCGTGCGAACCTCGTCGAAGCCCGCCTCTTCGAACGCGCGCTTCAGCTCGGGCATCTTCGCGTTCATCGGCATCACGCCCCGGAGGAAGGCTGCGTAGCGCGGCATCGATCGGCTTAGGCCGGGGTGTGGCAGACCGCCTCGATGTTGTACCCGTCCGGGTCCAGCACGAACGCGCCGTAGTAGTTCGGATGGTAGTGAGGACGGGTGCCGGGCGGCCCATTGTCCCGTCCACCCGCCGCCAGCGCTGCCCGGTAGAAGGCGTCCACGGCCGCGCGCGACTCGGCGCGGAACGCGACGTGGATTCGCGGCGTCGCCGGGGTCCCCTCTGTCACCCAGAAGTCCGGCTTGGGGGGAACCCCGTACCCGAGCACCACCAGCCCGCCGGTGTGCTCCTTCGGAACTTCCATCACCACCCGGTAGCCGAGCGGCGCCAGCGCCCCATCGTAGAAGCGACGGCTGGCCATCGGATCGCTGACCTGGAGTCCCGTGTGATCGATCATGGGCCGCCCCGTAGCACACGCCTTCGCCGTCCGGAACGCACGGCGGGCTCGACCTCTTCGCGCTTCATGACCATCTGATCCGGTCGGCTGCCGGTTCCTCTGATCGCCCGGCGCGCAACCGCGCGTCCTGCCTGAGGTCCCGCGGGCAGGGGGGGCGACCTTTGATGTAGAAGCGCAAAGTTTCTGGTGACAACATGGATCCCCCGTTAGAGCACGCGCCCATGACCGCCTTGCTGCTCCTCGTCCTCGCCCAGGGGGCCGCCGACCAGACGCCGCTGCTCGCCTCCTCCACCGGTCCAGTGCTCACCCTCGCCGAGGCGCGCCGTCGCGCGCTCGAGGGGAACCCCGACCTCAAGGTGCTGCAGGCCCGGCTCGACCAGTCCCACGAGCTCTCGCACAAGGCGTGGTCCGGCTACCTGCCCCAGGTGACCGCCGGGGCGAGCTGGCAGCGCAACAACGTGGGCTCCACGCTGGCCTTCCCCTACGGGTCGCAGTACCCGGTGCGGGACATCGGCACCGGAGGGAGCTCGCAGCTGGTCGCCGAGCCCCCCACGGTCGACGTCGTCTTCCAGCAGCGCGACGCGCTGGGTGCCACGGTCAAGGGGACCCAGGCGATCATCGCCCCGTCGCTGTGGGCCTCGATCGACGCGGCCTACATGACCGAGCGCGCCGCGGAGCTGAACACCGAGAACTCGCGGCGGGAGATCCTCCTCTCCGTCGCCCAGCAGTACCTCGGCGCGGTGGGCCTGAAGGAGGCCATCGCCGTCCGGGAGGCCCAGCTCCGCACCGAGCAGCAGCGGGAGCGGGACACCCAGGTCCGCTTCGACGCCGGCACGGTGAACAAGATCACCCTCCTCCGCGCGCAGATCGACCGGACCCAGGCAGAGCAGGACCTCCGCCGCGCCCGCTACGCTTACGCCAGCGCCAAGAGCGCCCTGGCGGCGCTGCTCGACCGCGCCCCCGACTTCGAGGTGGAGACACCGCCCGAGCCCATCGTTCCGTCCAACCTCGGGCTGCTCGAGGAGGAGGCCCCGGGACGCCGGCCGGACGTGCTCGGAGCACTGAGGAGCGTGGACGCGGCCCGCGCCGGCGAGACCTCGTACGTCCTCAGCTACCTGCCGACCATCGGCTTCACCGGGCAGTACACCTACGGCAACACCACCGGCTTCACCGGCCGGCACGACAGCTGGTTCTTCTCCTTCGGCGCGAGCTGGACCCTGCTCGATGGCGGGCTCCGCGAGGCCAACCTCCGGGAGGCCTCGGCGAAGAAGCGGGAGGCCGAGGCCGCGGCCCGTGGAGCCCAGATCCGGGCCCGCGACGAGGTCCGCCGCGCGCTCAACGACCTCGAGTCCGCGCAGGCCAACCGGACCAAGGCCGAGGAGCAGCTGCGGCTGGCCCGCGAGAACGGCGCGCTGGTCCGCACCAACTTCGAGGCCGGCGTCGCCACCTACCTCGAGCAGTCCGACGCCATCACCGCGGTGCTCAACGCCGCGCTGCAGCTCATCAACGAGCGGCTCAACGCCCAGCTGGCGGTGCTCCGGCTCGAGCGGGCGGCAGGGCTCGACAGCAGCAGCCCGTAGCGCGGGACCTCTACGGAGCTCGACGGCCCGCGTACTCCCGGAGCGAGGTGAGCAGGTCGCCCCACCAGAGCCCCATCATCCGGATGAACGCCGGAACGTCCTGTCCGTGGCGGACCGGATGGTCCGGACCGAGGCCGGCCCAGCCGCGGTGGGTGACGGTGACCATCGTTCCGCTCGGGCTCGGGGTGAACAGCACCTCGACCTCGGTTCGCTCGCCCGGCACGAAGTTCACGCCGCGCCATTCGAACACCAGGCGCGACGGCGGTTCCCACACTGTCACCGTCCCGGTCTCGAAGACGCGGGTCGTGCCCCCGGCCTCGAACGACTCGAACAGCCGACCCCCCAGCCGTGGCTCGAGGTGAATGAAGCCGCGGTTCCCGCCGGCCACCCGGTACTTCAGCCCCCGCCGCCACCACTGGTCGATCTCCAGGGTGAACACCCGGTAGGCGACCTCGGGCGGCACGGCGACCAGCACCGTGGCCCGCGCCTGGTCGCCGGCCCGCGGCTCTGGCTGGGTCATCGGCGTCGTCCCCGGTGCGCCTGCTCGGCGTGGGCCTTGAAGGCCTGCAGCTGATCGCCCCACATCGCCTCGACGTCCTCGACCCAGGCCCGCAGCCGGGACAGGGGCTCGGTTCGCAGCTGGATCATCCTCGCTCGCGCATCCTCCTCCAGGGCCTCCTGCGCGATGAGGCCCGCCCTCCGGAGCACGCGCAGGTGCCGGCTCATCGCCGGGCGGCTCATCGACAGCGCCTGGGCCACCTCGCTCGGGCGCTGGGGCTTTCTCCGCAGACGCTCGACGATCGCCCGGCGGTTCGGGTCGGCCAGCGCGGCGAGGGTGCGATCCAGGTCAGCGGCCACGAGGCTTCGCGTCCCGGACTCGCTGCATGAACCACCACTGGTGACCCTCCAGATCCTCTGCCCGGTAGCTACGGTCGCTCCAGTAGTCCTCGCCGTAGTCGCTGGTGGTGGGCTCGTCGACGATCTTCGCCCCGGCCGCCCGGGCGCGAGCACAGTGGCCGTCCACGTCATCGACGAAGATCGCCAGCATCTGGGTGTTGACCCCGCCCACGGAGCGCGGGCTCCGGCCCGGAAGCGGGACCTTCCGCTCGGAGCTTCCGCCCGAGCTGCTGACCATGATCAGCCCCTCGCCGAAGCGCAGCTCCGAATGCTCGATGCGCCCGCCATCGCCCTCGACCTTCAGCTGGACCTCGAAGCCGAACGTCCGGCAGAGCCAGTCGATGGCCTTGACGGCGTCGTCGTAGAAGACGGCGGGGCAGATCTGCGCCCAACCCTCGGGTGGCTTCTTCATGGGCGTCCTCCTGGTGTACTTGCTGACTGGCGCAATGATTAACCATACTAGTAACTATCCGCAAGCGACCCCGGAGGTTCCGTCGAGCAGTGGACGGAACGCCCCCGGCCGCCCGGACTCATCGGCGACGGGTGGCGGCCCGCTCCGCCTCGACCAGGAAGCGCTGCGCGGCCTCGCCCTCCCCGGCGTACAGCGTGACCAGCCAGTCCACCCACACCCTGACCCGCGCGGGCAGCACTCGCGTTGCGGGGTAGAGCACGTGCGTCGGCAAGGGCTCGGGACGCCAGCCGGGCATCAGGAGGCGCAGCTGTCTGCGGCTCATGCGCTCCCGGACCCCCGGCGACAGCGGTGCCTGGACGATGCCCAGCCCCGCGGTGGCGAGCGCGATCCACGTCCCCGCGTCGTTCGCCGCGACCACGTGCCGCGGCCGGAGGACCACCGGCGTTCCGCCGTCGGGCGGCGTCCAGTCCACCTCGAAGACCCGGCCGGTCCGGGCAGAGAAGAAGTTCACGAACACGTGCTCGCCGAGGTCAGCTGGGGAGGCCGGGGTCCCGTGGCGGTCGAGGTACGCCGGCGCGGCGCAGGTGACCACCGGAAGGTCGGCCAGGCGCCGGCCCACCAGCGTCTCGTCGTGGACCTCGCCCCCGCGAACGACGCAGTCCACCCCCTCGGCCACGAGATCGACCGGGCGATCGGTCGAGCCGAGCTCGAGGACGATCTCCGGATGGCTCTCGAGGAATCTCGGCACTGCCGGGGCGATGACCTCTCGTCCGGCCGTCGCCGGCACGTCCACCCGCAGCCGGCCACGGGCGCTCGCAGCCGAGGCTCCGAGCCCCGCCTCCAGCTCCCGCAGCTCGCGGAGTAGCCGGCGCACCTCCTCGTAGTAGAGCGCCCCATCCCCGGTGGGGGAGACGCGCCGGGTGGTCCGCTGCAGCAGCCGGAGCCCGAGGTGGGCCTCCAGCCGCTGCATCTCGGTCGTCGCGCGGGTGCGCGACATCCGCAGCGCCGAGGCCGCGGCGGTGAAGGAACCGCTCTCGACCACCCGGACGAAGAGCTCCATGGCTCGGAGTCGGTCCATTGTTCCGTTCTGCGGACGATTGAGTTCCTAGCTGAGGAGATTATTTGCGACGCAGGGAACAATACATCAGCGCCGACCCGGAACTCTCTGGAGGCACCCCATGCGCAGCACCTTGAGGACTCGAACCCTCGGCAGGAACGGCCCGACCGTCTCGGGGCTCGGCCTCGGCGCGATGGGAATGTCCGACTTCTACGGGCCCGCCGACCAGGCCGAGAGCATCGCCACGCTGAAGGGCGCACTCGACCAGGGCATCACCCTCATCGACACCGGAGACTTCTACGGCTCGGGGCACAACGAGCTGCTGGTCGGCGAGGCGCTCCGGGGACGGCCGAGGGATCGGGTCGTCGTCTCGGTGAAGTTCGGAGCGCTGCGGGACCCGCGCGGCGGCTTCATCGGCTACGACCTGCGCCCGGCGGCGATCAAGAACTTCCTCTCCTACTCGCTCAAGCGGCTGAACACCGACCACATCGACATCTACCGGCCGGCGCGCATCCCGCCCGGCACCAACGTCGAGGAGGTCATGGGGACGCTCGCCGAGCTGGTCAAGGCCGGCCACATCCGCCACATCGGCCTGTCCGAGGTCGGTGCCGAGACGCTCCGCCGGGCCGCGGCCGTGCATCCCATCGTCGATCTGCAGATCGAGTACTCGCTGGTCTCGCGGGGAATCGAGCCGGACATCCTCCCCACCGCTCGCGCCCTGGGCATCGGGATCACCGCCTACGGAGTCCTCTCCCGGGGTCTGCTCTCGGGACACTGGACGCCGGACCGCGCGCTCTCCCCCGGGGACTTCCGGAGGTTCAGCCCGCGGTTCCGCGGCGCCAACCTGGAAAACAACCTCGGGCTGGTCGACGCCCTGCGCGCGGTGGCCCGGCGCAAGGGCATCAGCGTCGCGCAGGCGGCCATCGCCTGGATCCTCTCCCGCGGCGAGGACATCGTGCCGCTGATCGGTGCCCGGACGCGCGAGCGGCTCGCGGAGGCGCTCGGGGCGCTGGAGGTCACCCTGACCGCGCCCGACCTCGAGGAGATCGCTCGCGCGATCCCCCCTGGATCGGTGGCAGGCGCGCGGTACCCCGAGCAGGCGATGGCCGACCTGGACAGCGAGCGGCGCTGAGCCACGCCCGGTCGGCTGCCCCCGGCCCTCGGTCCGCTCACAGATGCCGAGTCTCGGCCGGTGAGAGATCCCACCGGTCGTGCCGGCCGTCCTCGTACCTCACGGGCAGCGCGGCGAGCTCCCCGGGCGTCAGGTCATCCAGGCAGGCGACGCTCACCGCGTGGAACGGCCCTCCCAGCGCGGGATGCGAGCCGGTGCCGAACGGTTTCACCCCGCAGCGGCGGCAGAAGTGATGCACGATCTCCCCGCGACCGAATCGGTACTGCACCAGCGCCTCCTCACCGCCGAGGAGGCGAAACGCAGCCGAGGGGATCACCACCTTCCAGAAGCGCGACTTGCCGCAGACCGAGCAGTTGCAGCGGCTCGTCCCCCGGCTCCAGTCGATGGCGCACTCGAACCGGACCGCTCCACAGTGACAGCTTCCCCGATGCTCTCGGTTCGACATTGCGGCTAGAGCTTCCGGGGATTCTTGACGGGCATGGCGGATCTCCGTGCTGCGAGTTCACCGGGTGAGACGGCGCCACCGCCGAAAAATCATCGGTCGGGCCCGGGAAGGCACTGCCCGAGGTCACTCCCTGCGGAGCGGCGCTACGGGGGAAGGGTGAGCGGCAGCCCGAACCGCGGAAACAGCCGCTCGGTGTCGAGGAAGGTGTTGATGCCGGTCACCCGGCCATCGCCGAGCTCCAGCACCACCAGCCCCCAGGCATGGAAGCCTTGCCCCGGCCCACTGGACCGGTACTGGCCGAACGCCGGCGCAGCGTTCGCGGAGGTGGGCAGCATCCGCGAGCCGCGGCACCCGATGCCCCGCCCGAGCATCCACTCTCGCACCGCCTGCGGACCGCGCAGCCACATGGCGTAGGGCGGCATGGACATCACCACGTCCTGATGGAGGAGTCTGGTGAGCGCGTCCATGTCGTACCGCTCGAATGCCTCGACGTAGCGGTGCACCAGCTCCGGTTCCTCGGTCTGGGCGGCCACCGCGTCGGCCTCGAGCTGCCGGGCGTCGAGCGTTGCCCGCGCCCGCTGGATGGCGCTGTTCACCGCCGGGACCGACATGTCGAGCGTCGCCGCCACCTCGGCGGCGGAACAGCCGAGGACCTCCATCAGGAGCAGCGCCGCCCGCTGCCGCGGGGGTAGGTGCTGGAGCGCGGCCATGAAGGCCAGCCGGATGCTCTGACGCAGGATCGCCCGCTCGGCGGGGTCTGCGTCGTCCGGCAGGACCTCCGCCTCGGGCACGGGCTCGATGAACTCCGCGGCGGGCCTGGTGCACAGCTCGTCGGTCACCGATCCCACCGGGCCGAGCTCCATCGGGCGCCGGCGACGCGCGCGGTCCGAGAGCGCATCGAGGCACACCCGGGTGGCAATGCTGTGGAGCCAGGTCTTCAAGGAGGAGCGCTGCTCGAAACGTTCCAGGTTTCGCCAGGCACGGACGTAGGTCTCCTGCACCGCGTCGTCCGCCTCCTCGGGTGAGCCGAGCATCCGGTAGCAGTGTCCGGTGAGCGCGGCGCGGTGCCGCTCGAGCTGCGTGCTGTCGAAGGTGGTCTCCGCCATGAGGACGGGGAGTGTAGCGGCGACTCCGGGGCCGCGCTCCGCTGAGCCCCGACTGGTGCAGGGAAGGTCAGCTGGCGGGCAGGCGCGCGACGAGGCGCGGGCCAGCGTCAACGCCCAGCCCAGTCAGCCCTCCTCGAGCGCCCGCTGCAGGGTCTCGACGCCGGCACGGATCGCCGCGGGGCGAACTGCCCCGAATCCGAAGACCAGCCCACCCTGGCGCCTCCGCGTCAACCCGTACTCCGACAGCGGCGCCACCTCGACGCCGAGGCGCGCGGCGCGGTCGCGGACCGACACGTCGGAGACCCCCGGTGGGAGCATCGCGCAGAGTTGCATCCCGGTGTCGCAGAGCCTCGGCTCGAGCACGCCGGCGCACCGGGTGCGCAGCGCCTCGAGCAGCGCTCCGGCCCGCTCGCGGTACACCCCGCGCATCCGCCTCAGGTGCCGGGCGAAGTGCCCCTCGTCCATGAAGGTGGCCAGGGCGGCTTGCTCCAGCGCGGAGGCGGGGGCGGGCAGCGAGGCGCGCGCCGCGCCGAACACCTCCACCATCCCCGGCGGCACCACCACGTACCCGAGCCGCAACCCGGGGAACATCGTCTTGCTGAAGGTGCCGACGTAAAGGACGCGCCCCGCATCGTCGAGCCCCTGGAGCGCGGTGAGTGGGCGGCCGCGGTGGCGGAACTCGCTGTCGTAGTCGTCCTCGAGGATCATCGCCCGCTCCACCGCCGCCCAGCGGAGCAGCGCCATCCGCCGGGAGAGGGAGAGCGTGACGCCCAGCGGGTACTGGTGCGAGGGCGCGAGGATCGCCAGCCGGGCCCCGGGGGCGCGGCGGATGCCCGCCTCGACGTCGAGCCCCTCGTCGTCCACTGGCACCGGGACCGGACGCGCCGCCGCGCCGAGCACCGCTCGCCGGGCGCCGAGGTACCCCGGATCCTCGAGCCAGACCGGATCGCCCGGGTCGACCACCAGCCGGAGCACCTCCTCGAAGGCCTGCTGGGTGCCGGCGGTGACGAAGACCTGCTCCGGGCTGCAGCGGGCGCCACGGGCGGCGACCACGTGCTCGGCGATGGCACGGCGAAGCCCGGGGTGGCCGGCCGGGTCTCCCCCCTCCAGCAGGCGTGCGCTCGCTCGAGACTGTGCTCGGCCGACCAGTCGCGACCAGCGCGTGGTGGGGAACAGGTCGAGCGCGGGGAGGCCGGGGCGGAACGCCCGGGGCGCCGGACCGAGGCGGGGCGCGCCGGTGCCAAGCCCGGCCAGCGCCCGCGCCGCCCTGGAGAGTCTCGGCGGAGGGGCGGGCCGGGAGCTGCCCGGCGGCAGGGGGGTGAGGCCCTCCTCGGGGAGCTGGGGGGCGACGCGAACGCCCGAGCGCGGTGCGGCGACCAGGTATCCCTCGGCCTGGAGCGCCTCGAGCGCCTGGAGCACGGTCGTCCGGGCCACGCCCAGCTCGGCGGCCAGCGAGCGCGAGGACGGCAGCCTCGCACCGGGCCTCACCGCCCCGGAGAGGATGCGCGAGCGCAGCGCCTGGTCGATCTGCGCGTGGAGCGGCGCGGAGGTCTTCCGGTCCACCCTCAGAAACAGGCTGGCGAGGGTGCGATTCTGGTCTGGGTCGATTGTCCTCATCTGGCCTGGTGTAGAATACCAGGTGGAGCGCAGGTTGCAGGGCATGGTGCCCTGTTCCGTCGTCGAGCTTCGCCAGTACACACTTCACCCCGGCCGGAGGGACGAGCTGGTCTCGCTGTTCGAGCGGACCTTTCTCGAGTCCCAGGAGGCGGCGGGGATCCGTGTCCTCGGTCAGTTCGAAGACCTGGATCGTCCCGAGCGCTTCGTCTGGTTCCGCGGCTTTGCCGACATGCGGAGCCGGCGCGAGGCGCTCACCGCCTTCTACGAGGGCCCGGTGTGGCGCGAGCACCGCGATGCGGCGAACGCGACCATGGTGGACTCGGACGACGTGCTGCTGCTGCGTCCGGTGCGTCCCGCCGGCGGCTTCCCCAGGCGCACCCGCGGAGCGGTGGGCAGCCGCGAGACGAGCCGTCTCCTGGTCCGGATCTTCCACCGCGCACCCGGGGCCAGGGACCTGGTCGACTTCTGCGAGGACCACCTCGGCCCGGCATTCGCTGGGACCGGCGCCCCGGTCCTGGGATGGCTGGAGAGCGAGCATGCGCCCAACGACTTTCCGCGCCTGCCGGTCCGCGCATCGGCGGACGTCGTGGTGTGCATCTCGGCGCTGCCCGACGAGGGTGCGCTCCGGCGACACCTGGCGTTGCTCACGGCGGACCTCGCCTGGGCCGAGGAGGTGGTCCCCGCGCTCCGGGGGAAGCTCGCCGGCGATCCGGAGCAGCTGGTGCTTCGCGCCACGCCGCGCTCGGTGCTCTGGTGATCGCCGACCTCCTGGCTCGTCGAGAACCGTCACCCCCGGAGCGGGCTCACCGGCGACGACGTCTGGGAGCATTGGGTGATGGACTTCCGCCGGCCGCGCTGCTGCCGGTGTGTGCGATGGTGGCGGGGTGGACACGGCTGCCAGCCACCTCGCGGAGGTCCTGACCTCCCTCTCACGCCCGGCGGCCTATCCGCACCCGGTCGAGGGCGTGGCGGTCGTCCAGACGCACGTCTCGGTGGTCTTCCTCGCCGGCCCATACGCCTACAAGGTCAAGAAGCCGGTGCACTTCGACTTCCTCGACGCGCACCTGCTCGAGCGTCGGGGCGAGATGTGCGAGCAGGAGGTGAGGCTGAACCGGCGGCTCAGTCCCGACCTGTACCTGGGCGTCGTGCCCATCACCCGGGGGCCGACGGGGCTCGTGGTCGGAGGAAGCGGCGAGCCCGTGGAGTACGCGGTGCAGATGCGCCGTCTTCCGGAGAACCAGATGATGGACCGGCTGCTCCAGGCCCGGGCGCTGACCCGGCAGATGGTGGAGCAGGTCGCCGACGTGCTCGCGCCGTTTCACGCCAGCGCCGACGCCGGCCCGGGCGTCGCGGCCTTTGGAACGCCCCAGGCGGTGCAGGCGCTGTGGGACGAGCACTTCGCCCAGGTCGCGCCGTTCCTCGGCAAGACGCTCACCTCGCTCCAGGACGGTTACCTCCGCGCGGTGGTCAGGGCGTGGTCAGTCCGCAAGCGGCGGATGCTGGCGGAGCGGCTGGCGAATCGACGGATCCGCGACGGACACGGAGACCTCCGGACCTCGTCGGTGTGCTTCACCGACCCGCTGACCATCTTCGACTGTCTGGATTTCAGCGCCCGGCTCCGCTGCTCGGACGTCGCCTCCGACGTGTCCTTCCTGGCGATGGACCTGCGGCTCCGGATGCGACCCGACCTCGGCGAGGCGTTCATCCAGCGGTACGTCGCGCGCTCGGGCGACACGACCCTGTCGCAGCTGGTGCCCTTCTACACCTGCTACCGCGCCTGCGTGCGGGGGAAGGTGGAGAGTCTGCGGGCGGAGGAGCCGGAGGTCTCCGCCACCGACCGCGAGGAGGCCGTGCGGCTGGCCCGGCGGGCGTTCGGAGTGGCGTGCGACGCGGCGAGCGAGGACCTCCCGCCACTGCTCCTCGCGATCTCCGGACTGTCCGGGAGCGGGAAGTCCGCGCTGGCCCGGGAGCTGGGGAGCCGCCGCGGCTGGGTCGTCCTCTCCTCGGACGTGGTCCGGAAGTCGTTGCACGGGCTCGCGCCCGAGGAACGGGTAACGGCTGCGCTCGACCGCGGGCTCTACTCCCCCGAGGCGACGCGGTGGACCTACGCCAGGCTTGCGGCCGATGCAGGGGCGGCGCTCGAGCAGGGGAAGTGCGTCGTCGTCGACGCCACCGCGCAGGCGGCATGGGAGCGGACGGTGCTCGCCGACGCAGCGCGCACCCACGGGGCGCTGTTCCTGCTCGCCGAGGTCCGCGCGTCGGACGACGTCATCCGCGCCCGGCTGGAGGCACGCGCCCGCGAGCCGGGGGTGGTCTCGGATGCGGGCTGGGAGGTCTACCTCGCCCAGAAGGCGCGCTGGGAGCCGGTGATGCTCGGCGAGTGGGCTCATCTGATGGTGGACGGAGATCGCCCGCTGACGGAGGCGCTCATGCAGCTCGAGCACGGCCTGCACGATCGGCTCCGTCCTCCCCGCGTGCCCTGAGCCTGCGGGCGCTCAGCCCTCGGGGAGCGGGATGAACTCCTTCTCGTCCCCGGGTACCTTCCCGAACCGGCCGTTCCTCCAGTCGTCCTTGGCCCGCTCGATGCGCTCCTTCGAGCTGGAGACGAAGTTCCACCAGATGTGTCGCTCGCCATCGAGCGGGGCGCCGCCGAGGAGCATCAGCCGGGCCGGCCCGTCGGCCTGGATCTCCACCTCCGCGCCCGGCCGGAGGACCGCCATGACGCCCGGCCCGAGGCGCCGGCTGCCGATCTGCACGAAGCCCTCCGCCACCTGCACCGCCCGCTGCGGGTGCGTCCCGTCGACCGGGAGGCGCGCTCCGGGCTCGAGCCGTGCATCGACGTAGAGCGTGGGAGAGAGGACGCCCACCGGAGATTCGGCGCCGTACGCCGTCCCGGCGACGACCGTGAGCTCGACGCCGTCGCGGGTGACCCTGGGGAGCGTCCGCGCGGGGTGGTGGGCGAACGCCGGAGCGTCCTCCTCGTGCGCGGTGGGCAGCGCGACCCAGCTCTGGATGCCGTGGAGCCGCACGCCGCGGGCCCGATCCTCGGGGCTGCTCCGCTCCGAGTGGGCGATGCCGCGCCCGGCCAGCATCCAGTTCACGTCTCCGGGATGAATGGCCCGCTCGCTGCCGAGGGTGTCGCGGTGGATGAGCTCGCCCTCGAACAGGTAGGTCACCGTCGCCAGGGCGATGTGCGGATGCGGGCGAACGTCGACGCCGGTGCCGCGCGGCATCGCCGCCGGACCCATGTGGTCGAGGAAGATGAACGGGCCGATCATCCGGCTTCCTGCTGCCGGCAACAGGCGGCGGACCGAGAAGCCGCCGAGGTCGCGGGGTCGCGGCTCGATGACCTGGAGGACGCCCGCCGTAGGGTGTTTCTCGAAGGTCATGGACTTCCTCCGGGCCGGGGTTATGACTCAGCCAGGAGGCCTCGGCCATGGCCAACGAGCTCGATCTGAAGAACGAGATGAAGAAGGGCGTGGATCTGTTGAAGACCTTGCGTGACGAGATCAAGGTCAAGCTCCACCTCGCCGGGATGGACGCGAAGGACCAGTGGGCGAAGCTCGAGCCCGAGCTCTCCAAGGTCGAGCGCGCCGCGGAGCAGGCCACCGAGTCCTCGAAGAAGCTGATGGACGAGGCGCTGAGCCGGCTGAAGTCGCTCCGCGACTCGCTGCGCTGACCGGCCGCCTCCGGTGAGCGAGACGTTGCTGGTCGTCGGCGTCCGGAAGCTCGGGCGTACGGTTGCGTTGCACTTCGCCCGGAAGGGATGGCGCGTGGTTTGCGCGTCACGGACCGCGGCGGACGTCGAGGCGCTCGCCCGTGAGGTGACCGCCGCCGGCGGCCAGGGGGTGCCCGCGGTCTGCGATCTGCAGCGTCCCGAGTCGCTGGCCCGCTTCGGCGAGGACCCACCCGATCTGGTCGTCGCGGCGCAGACGATGGGCGGGCGGTTTGGCGCCCTCCCGCTCCTCGACATCCCCGGCGCCGAGCTGGCGCAATCGCTGGCCGCGTACCCGGAGGGCACCTGGAACCTGCTCCGCGCCGTGGGCCCGGGGATGCTGGCCCGCGGCCGGGGCACCTTCCTCCAGGTGGGCACCTCCTCCGGCGTGCGCACCAAGGAGGGGTTCGCCGCGCTCGGGGCCGCGCAGCACGCGCTCCGGGCGCTGGTCCAGGTCGCGGCCCGCGAGTGGCGCACCCGGGGCGTGCACGTCGCCTACCTCCCCGTCGACGGACCGATCGCCTCCGAGCGGACGCGGGCTGCGGGCTTCTCCGCCGAGCGGCTGATCTCCCCCGAGTCGATCGCCGAGGCCTGCGCCTTCCTCCACGCGCAGCGGCCCGACGCCTGGACGCACGAGCTCGTGCTCCGGCCAGCGGGCGGCGACTGGTCTGCGCCGACCTGACCCGTCGGTTGCTAGCGGCTGCCCGAGCCGATGCCGGTGGTCGACTGGGTGGACGAGCTGCTCGAGCTCGACCTGGCCTTCTTCCTCTTCGGGGGCTGGGCCGGGACCGGGGTCACGCTGCTGTCGGCCGCGCCATCGCTGATGCTGTCGGCAGGCGCGCCGTCGGTCGTGCTGTCCGGCGCTCCGCTTCCGCCCACCGCAGTGCCCGCGGGCGGCTGGAAGGAGCCGAGGAACTGCTGGACCGGGCCAGGCATCTGGCCCTTCGGATAGGTCCCGGCAAGGGTGTAGACGTTCGACCCCCCGACGAAGACCCGGGCGGTCACCTGACTGCCCTCGGGGTCGGTGGCGGTGAACTCCCGGCCGGGCAGGCCGGCGACGTCGATGTCGCGGCTGTTCACCAGGGTTCCACCCATCGACTGGACGGTGGCCTGCTGGAGCGAGTCGAGCAGGTCCCTGCTCTTCATCTTGTCCAGGCTGCCGCCGGGGAACTCGCTCAGGCTCGACATGTACTTGCCCGAGGGGTCCTGGATCTGCGCGATGTGGACCTGGACTGGCCCACCCGGCGTCTCCTCGGTGCGATCATTCCGCTCTGGGTTCGCCGGCATCAGGACGGTGTAGCCGTTCGCGCCCTGGAAGGGCACCAGCTGCGCCGCTCCGGCCTGGGCCGTGGCCGCGCCCTGCCCGCCGGCCGACCCCGGGCCCTCGTCGATGAGCGTGGAGTTCCCAGCCTTGCCGTCCGCCCTGGTGGAGCTGCCATCCGCCTTGGCCACCCGCTGCTCCTGCTGAGACCCGGCGCACCCGAGCGCCGCCGCGAGCGGGATCACCAGCCAACAGTGTTTCCGGAACGTCATGCGTCCTCCCAGGCGGCTGAGGGTGGTGATGCCCAGCAGCGGTCGCAAGGGATTGGGACACCTGCGGCAAAACGAGCGATGGTCCGGCCGCCGGCATGCCTGCCCCTGTCGTCTCCTTCTCCGAGCTGGTCCGGGTGTTCTTCCGCATCGGCTGGCTGGCGTTCGGCGGGCCGGTCGCGCAGATGGGGCTGATGCACGACGAGTGCGTCGAGCGGCGGCGCTGGCTCGAGGACGGGGACTTCGTGCGGGCCCTCAACTTCGTCCACGTCCTCCCGGGACCCGAGGCGTCGCAGATGGCGATCCTCATCGGCTGGCGCGTCCTGGGGGTGCTCGGCGGTGTGGTGGCAGGGGTACTGTTCATCGCGCCGGGGTTCATCACCCTGGCCGCGCTGGCGGCGATCTACGTTCGCTACGGGTCGCGGCCCGAGCTGCTCGGGGTGCTCTCCGGGTTTCGCCCGGTGGCGCTGGCACTGCTCGCCTCGGCGATGCTCCGGCTCGGCAAGGCGGCGCTCCGGACGCCGTTCCAGCGGGTGCTGGCGGTGCTTGCCTTCGGAGCGTCGGTGTTCCTCCAGGTCGGGTTCGTCCCGCTGCTGCTCGGCTGTGGCGCGCTGTCGATCCTTCGCTCACGGCTGCGGGGGACGCTGAGCGCTGCGGTGCTCCTCGCGGTGCTCGGCGCCGGGCGCACGGAGGCGGCGGTGCCCGCGCTCGAGCGCCTCCGGGACGTCTCGCTGTTCTTCCTGAAGGTCGGCCTGGTCTCGTTCGGTGGCGCCTACGCGGTGCTCCCGCTGCTGCGCGAGGGCGCAGTGCTGCAGTTCTCCTGGCTGACCGATCCCCAGATGGTCGACGCGCTGGCGCTGGGCGAGACCACGCCCGGTCCGCTGATCAGCATCGGGGTCTTCATCGGCTACCTGGCGGGACATCCTCTGGGGGTCGGGCTCGCCTCCGCGATGTGCGCCGGGTTCTGGTTGTTCCTGCCGTCGTTCGTGCTGGTGCTCGCCGGAGCGCCCCATCTCGACCGCATCACGGCCTGGCCGGGGGTGCAGCCGTTCCTCCAGGGGGTGACGGCCGGCGTGCTGGCGCTGATGGCGTCGGTGTCGCTGGCGCTGGCGAAGGCCACGGTCCTCCACGCCGGGCAGCTCGACTGGGTGACGCTGGTGCTGGGCGTCGTGGCGTTCGCGGTCCTGGTGGTGGGCGGACGGCGGGTGAACGTGGCGTACGTCGTCCTCGGCGGCGGCGCGGTGGGCCTCGTCCGCGCATTGCTCGGCGGGTGAGCAGTCCTCTGAGGACTCGGTGTCAGGCGCTCTTCGCGCCGGCCGGGCGCGGGAGCTTGGGCAGGCGCGGGGGGCGGGGCCCGTGCCGGACGGCGCCGCGCACCGGGCCGTAGAGCAGCTCCGTTCCGCTCCGGGCCGAGCGAAGCAGGAGCCCTCCGCGGCTCATGTCCCCTCGGCCGACGAAGTCCACGGGGAAGAGCAGCCGGCCATCGAAGACCTGGAGCAGGAGGTCGACGTACTTGTCGCTGGCGATGCTCCCCAGCAGGACCACCTCGGCCTCCGGGAGCCGCTCCGCCAGGGCTCGGGCATCGCGCTCGAGCGGGCGGCGGTAGCGGCGGTCCTCGAGATCCACCCGGACCCGTGCCCAGCCGTCCAGATCCGCCGGGGTGATGCGCCGCTCCGGCTCGAGCAGCCCCGCCCCCGGAGTGATCACCCACGAGGCGCCGAACGTCCGCGCGTAGGTGAGCTTGCCCCGGAAGTAGAGGCCGCTGGTGAAGGTGAAGACGTCGCCGAGCGCTGCGCCCGCCTCGGACCGCAGCTCCACGGCGAGCGGGAACGGGGCCGCCGGCCGCCGGAGCATCGACATCCGGACGCCGTCGCAGCGTGCCGGGGAGAGCAGGAAGATCCGCCCCGGGGTACGCACCCGGCGCCTCACCTGCTGGACTCCACCAGGGTCTTGAAGAGTCTGGCGAGCGCCGCCTCGGGCACCTCGGCCCGGCCAGCGTGCACCGGCGAGGTCTGGATGACCGTGCTCCGCGGGGCGACGAGCCAGTGGAAGCGCTCCTTCGGCGGCAGCTGCGCCAGCGGACCGGCCCCGGCGTCCCCCGCGCAGATCCGCGGAACCGCCGCGAGGTGGGCGGAGATGGCCTCCACGTCCGCGTTCGGGTCGAGCGCGCGGAGCCGCGTGACGTCGAGCGCCACCCGGGCGGCGAGGTAGTCCTGCGCCAGGCACCAGACGATGACCCCGGCGTTGAGAAACTCGCCGCGCTCGACCCGGGGGACCACCCGGACCACCGCGTAGTCAAAGGCGCAGGGCGCGGGCACGGTTGGCCTCCTCCTCGAACAGCGCGGCGTTCTCCACCCTGCGGGACAGCCACTCCAGGTACGCGTGGCGCTGGGCACGCTCGGCGCCCAGGTGCGGATCATCGGGGAGCCACGCGGCCGGCACCGCGTCGGCAACCGCACGGAACAGCGCCGCCGACAGCTTCGGGCGGAGCCGCTCTCCGGCCGCCCGGATGTCACCGGCGACCGGAAGCAGCACGTGGTCCCTCACCTGCGAGAACGGCGAGGCAGCGCGGGCCGGCGCCTCCGCCCAGTCGTGGTGCATGTAAAGGCTCGCCCCGTGGTCGATGCAGTACAGCCGCCGGTGCCACTCCAGGAGATTCGGGTTGCGCGGGGTCCGGTCCACGTTGAGCACCAGCGCGTCGAACCAGACGATGTCCGCGGCGAGCTCCGCCGGTGGCGGGGTGGACGCCGCTGGATCGTACCCGAGCGCGCCCGGGAGGTAGTCCACCCCGAGGTTCAGGCCCACGCTGGCCTTGAGCAGGTCGCGGATCTCCCCGTCCGGCTCGGTGCGGCCGATGTCCGGGTCCAGGGTCATCAGCACCAGCGTGGGCACCGGAAGCCCCAGCGCCCGGCCGAGCTCACCGGCGAGCACCTCGGCCACCAGCGCCCGCGGACCCTGTCCCGCCCCCCGGAACTTCACCACGTAGAGCCCGTCGTCCTCTGCCTCGAGGATGGCCGGCAGGCTCCCGCCCTCCCGGAGTGGGGTGACGTAACGCGTGGCGGCGAGGGTGCGGAGCACGGCCGGCCCACCATAACCGGAGCCGGCCCGGTTGCTCGCCACGGGACGGACCGTTGCCCGGCGAGCGACGAGCCTTCCCCCGGCGATGCGTTAAGTCCCTCTCGCCATGATCCACCTTCGCAAGAGCAACGAGCGGGGCCACGCCAACCACGGCTGGCTCGACAGTCACCACACCTTCTCCTTCGCCGACTACTACGACCCCGAGGCCATGGGGTTCCGGGCGTTGCGGGTGATCAACGAGGACCGCGTCCAGCCGGGCCAGGGCTTCGGGACCCACGGCCACCGGGACATGGAGATCCTCTCCTACGTCCTCGAGGGCGGCCTGGCCCACAAGGACTCGACGGGCGGCGGCGGCGTCATCCGCCCCGGCGACGTGCAGCGGATGAGCGCCGGGAGCGGCGTGATGCACAGCGAGTTCAACGCCTCCCGGTCCGAGCCAGTGCACTTCCTCCAGATCTGGCTGGTGCCCGACCGCCGCGGCATCGCCCCGGGGTACGAGCAGAAGCACTTCGCGCCCGAGCAGCGGCAAGGGCAGCTCCGGCTCATCGCCTCGCCCGACGCCGCCGACGGCAGCCTGACGATCCACCAGGACGCCCGGGTGTACAGCACGCTCCTCGGAAAGGGCGACTCGGCGACCCACCCGCTGGCGCCCGGCCGCCACGCCTGGGTCCAGGTCGCCCGCGGACGGGTGCGGCTCGGGGACGTGGTGCTGGCGGCCGGTGACGGCGCGGCCATCTCCGACGAGCGCTCGCTCACCCTGAGCGGCGACGAGCCGTCCGAGGTCCTCCTCTTCGACCTCGCCTGACGGCCGGGTCCCGGGCGGCCTGTCCGTCCGGGACTCGACGATGCCAGGCCCGCTCGCCCGGACGGTTTTGCGCCCGGGGACCGGGCGCCCCACCTTCGCCCGTGGGCGTGGGTGAGCGCACCAGCGGAGGGCCGACGGGGGAGCGGTGGCCGGGGCGTGCGCTCCGGTCGCTGCTCATCCCCCCGCCCGGGACGTTTCCCTCGCTGGACGCCCTCCGCACCGCGGCGATCGTCCTGGTGATCGGCAACCACCTGGCGGTCGGCGGCTCCGAGCTCGCGCCCTCGCCGGTGTGGAGCTTCACCCTGTTCCGCTACGGCTGGACCGGCGTGGATCTGTTCTTCGTCCTCTCCGGCTTCCTCATCGGCCGGCAACTCCAGCGTGAGCTGCAGCGGACCGGCTCGGTGAACGTTCCGCGGTTCCTGCTGCGGCGGGGGCTGCGGATCTGGCCGCTCTACTTCGCCTGGGTCGCCTTCCTCGCGCTCGCGCTGGGGAAGTGGCGGGGCCTCGGGCCGGATCTGCTGTTCCTCTCCAACTACGTCCAGGGCCAGGTGAGCGGGGGATGGTCGCTCTCGACCGAGGAGCAGTTCTACCTGGTGGTCCCCTTGCTGCTGCTCGGGGCCCAGCGACTGTTCGGCCCAGGCGGCCAGGCCTGGGTCCCGCTGGTGCTGCTGGCGCTCATGCCGCCGGTGCGCGCGGTGACGCTTCACGGGATGGGCGAGGCGGGGCTCGACCGGATCTACGGACCGATCCATACCCACTGCGACGGGCTGCTGGTCGGCCTCTTCCTGGCCTGGGTCTCGGTGAGGGGCCCGGCGGCGCTGTCGCCCGAGCATCCGCATCCCTGGCGGTGGCCGCTGGTGGCCATCGTCGGTGGCTTCCTCCTCCGGGAGGTCGATCGACCGCTGTTCAGCTTCAGCGGGCTGGCGCTGGTCTACGGCGGCATGGTGGCGCTCGGGCTGCGCGCTGGTCCCCGGGTCCGGCAGCTCACTGCCTGGCGCGGGTTCCACGTTCTGTCCCGGCTATCATTCGGGATGTACCTCAACCACTTCGAGGTGCTCCCCAGGATCCTTCCGGGGATGACGCGGGCGCTCGTCCCGATGCTCGGCTCGGGGCTCCTGCTCGCCACGGTCGTCTTCGGGATCGCCGTGCTGTCGTCGGCGCTCGTGGCCTCGGTCACCTTCGTGCTCATCGAGGATCCGTTCCTCGCGCTCCGCGAGCGCTGGGAGGCTCGTCACCGACCGGTGAGACCTCTCGAGCCGGTGCTCCGGCGGGTGAGCTGAGCCTGCCTCCGCCGCCCCCCTCGAGGTGCACGGCCAGAAGTTCCGCCGTCCACTTGCCTGGTAGGAGGTGTCCGACACCTCCGGCGCGCGGCCGCGACATCCAGCGTCCGGGACTTCCGTACAGAGCGAGGAGCCTCGCGTGCTAGGCTCGCGCTCCTCTCACCCATGCGCCGCTGGTCGCCGCTCCTCGTCCTCCTCGTCGCGTGCGCCTCGGGCTCCGAGGCGACCCGGCCCGACGCCCGCGCTTCCGCCAGCTCGAGCAGCTCCCCGGGAGGCCCGAGCCTCTACGAGCGCCTCGGCCGCCGCCCCGGCATCGACGCGGTGATGCACACCTTCGTGGGCAACGTCGGCCGGGACAAGCGCGTCAACGTGCGCTTTCTCTTCGTGGACATGGACGTGCTGCAAACGCACCTCACCGATCAGGTGTGCGCGGCCTCCGGAGGGCCCTGCACCTACCTCGGCCGGGAGATGAAGCCGCTCCACGCGCCGATGCACGTCCGCGGCGCCGAGTTCGACGCGCTGGGCGAGGACCTCGTCGCCGCCCTGAAGACCCACGGCGTCCCCGAGCGCGAGACCAAGGAGCTCCTGGCCATCGTCGGCTCCACCCGGGCCGACATCGTGGATCCGGAGGCGAAGTGAACGAGGGCGTGCCGCCGACGGTGCTCTCGCCGGTGCCGCTCACCGAGGTGCTCGTTCCCGCCGAGCTCGGGCCGGGCACGTTTCTCCACCACTTCCGGGTGGACCGGCGCATCGCCTCGGGCGGGATGGGCGCCGTCTACCTCGGCTTCGACACCTCGCTGAATCGGCCCGTGGCGCTGAAGACGCTCCGCCCGGAGCTGGCGCGCGACCCGGAGTTCCTCGCCCGCTTCCAGCGCGAGGCCCAGAGCCAGGCCAACCTGGTCCACCCCCACGTCATACAGATCTACTTCGTGGGCGAGGAGCGCGGCGTCTGGTTCATGGCCATGCAGCTGGTGGACGGCGGCTCGCTCCAGGATGCAGTGGACCGCCATGGCCGGCTGCCCTGGACCGAGGTGGCCGCGCACTTGCTGGGAATTGCCGAGGCGCTGGTCGAGGCCGCACGGCTGGGCGTCGTCCACCGAGACCTCAAGCCGGCCAACGTGCTCCTCGACCGGTACGGCATCGCCCACGTCGCGGACTTCGGCCTGGTCACCACCACCCATGCACCGTCCGACCACGACACGCTGGTGAGGAGCCCTCTGGCCAGCATCCCCGGGCTCAGCGTCGCCGGCTCGGTGATGGGCACGCTGCCGTACATGGCGCCCGAGCAGCTCAAGGGCCAGCCGCTCGATCAGCGCGCGGACGTGTACGGCCTCGGCGCCACCGTGTACCACCTGCTGGTGGGGCAGCCGCCGGTGAAGGCCCGGACGCCTGCCGAGGCGCTCCAGCAGATCGAGGCCGGCATCGTCCCCGTCCGCCGCGCCCGGACCGACGTTCCACGGGCGCTGGCCTCCATCGTCGACCGCTGCCTCGCCCCGGATCCAGCGGCGCGGTTCCAGTCGCACCAGGAGCTTGCCCGGGAGGTACGGCGGGCGGCCCCCCAGCCCCAGGTCGCGCCAGCGCCCCTGGTCCGCCTGCTCGCCGGGGTGATCGATCTGCTGCCGGCGCTGGCCGTCTTCTACTTCCTCTTCGAGGCCGCGCCCTGGGCTCCCGCGGCGTGGTTCGCGCTCTGGCTCGCCCTGGGGATCGCCTTCCTCGGCGCCTCGCCTGGCCAGTGGCTGATGCGGCTCCGGGTCAGGACCGACGCCGACGGTGACGTTCCCCCCGCGCGGGCGGCGATGCGCGCGCTGCTGCAGTGGGGCTGGTTCGCAGCGCTCTCGCTCGCGTACTCGCTGATCAGCCACTCGGCCCCGGTGCTCGCCTATGGCCCGCTGGGGGTGGGCGGCGCGGCCTGGGCCGCCGTCGTCCTGCTCGGCGCGCTCCCTGCGGCGCTCCGGAAGCCCACCCTGGTGGATCGACTCACCCGAACGCGGGTCCTGGTGGACGTGCGATGACCTGGAAGACGCTGCTGGCCGTCCTGCTCCTGCCCGCGCTCGCCGGCGCCGAGCCCCGCGCCTGGACCCTCCGGAAGGGCACCGGCCGGGCGCGCTTCCGGGTGGTGGCGCCCCTCGACGCCATCGAGGGCACCAGCGCCGGCCTCTCGGGCGAGCTGCGCTTCGACGAGGCCAGCTGGGCCGAGGGCACGGGGAAGATCCGCATCGCCCTGACCGGGTTCACCACCGGGCTCAGCCTCCGTGACGAGGACCTGCGCGACCAGTTCTTCGCGGTCGACCGCTTCCCCGAGGCGGTCCTGACCATCACCCGGCTCGAGCGTCCGAGCCAGGGCATCCTCGTCCCCGGTCGCGAGGGCCAGGCCGACGTGGTGGGCACCCTCTCGCTGCACGGCAAGGACCAGCCGGTGCGCATCCCGATCTGGGTACTGCTCATCGACGAGGCCGGCCACCGCGACCTCCAGGTCAACGGCACCTTCGACGTTCCCTTCACCGAGTATGGCATCCCGCGGCCGGCGCGGCTCTTCCTCAAGCTGGGCACCGTGGCCCAGGTGCGGTTCGAGGCCACCTTCCGCGGCGCTCCGCCCGCCACGCCGGCCGTCGCGCTCGCTGCCCCGCCTTCGGCACCCTCCGCCGCCGCGTCCCGCCCGCCGAAGGTCGAGCTCTCGGTGAGCGTGGCCCGACGGCCGGACAAGCCGAAGACGCAGCCGCGGCCCGCAACCTGGGAGTTCGCCTTCACCAGCCCCGAGGGCCGCGGCGAACGGCTCTTCCGCGATCCGGCGGTGGGCGGCGAGCAGAATGCCCTGGCCTGCGCCTCCTGCCACTCCTGGCGCGACGAGCGGACCGGGGCGCTCGACTCGCTCGGGCACACCTCCTCCAGCAGCTCGGTCTGGAACAGCGCCCGGCGATCGACCTTCTGGCGCGGCTTCGCCGCCACACCCGAGGAGGCCACCGATCTCTGCGTGCGGCGCTTCATGCTCCGGCCCGGCGGGGGGGACCCGACCCAGCTGGGGGACCTGGCCGCATACCTGCGGCGCATCTCACCCGACTCGGCGCCCCCGCTCGATTACCGCCCGCTGCTGCTCGGACGGAAGACGGCCATCGACCGGCCGACCGGTGGCGACGGCAAGCGCGGCGCGGTGCTCACCGAGCGGTTCTGCGGCCGCTGCCACGCTGACGGCGCGATGCGCCCCCCGCTCGAGGTCGGACTGTACGAGCCCGACTACCTGGTGGCCCGCGTCCGGTGGATCGCCCCCCACGACGCCAGGCAGATGCCGCCCATGGCGCTCGACCGGCTGACCGACACCGAGCTCAGAGACATCGTGACCTACCTGGTGGGCCGGCCAGACGAGCGCATCTTCGAGCGGCGGCGCACCACGGCGCCCCGCACCGAGGGACCGGCCCATCCCTCCGGGGGCCCCCTGGCGGCGG
Organism: Myxococcaceae bacterium; assembly: GCA_035519675.1. GTDB lineage: Bacteria > Myxococcota > Myxococcia > Myxococcales > Myxococcaceae > RPRB01. The sequence continues at coordinate 34,680 of DATIWB010000077.1, read as the reverse complement.
TGCGCGCGCCGAATTAGAGGTGGGGTCGGCCGTGAACGAACCTCAGCTCTCCAGCGCCCGCCCGGGCCCGAACGACCCCTGCTGGTGCAGGAGCGGGCTCAAGTACAAGAAGTGCCATCGCGAGGCCGATGCACGCTCGGGCGCCCCCTCTCCCCGCCTGCGCCGGGTGAAGCCGGGCCGCATCTCGCCGATGCGGACGGTGCCGCCCGGGATTCCCCGGCCGGACTACGTGCCGTCGGGCCGACCCGGACGGGGCGTCCGTGGAGACCCATCCACGCGGCTGGACCGGATGCGTCGCGCCTGCCGGGCCGCCGCCCAGGTCCTCCAGGAGGTCGGTGGGCGGGTGGCGCCGGGCGTCACCACCGACGCACTCGATGCCATCGCCCATGCCGCGTACATCGCCCGGGGTGGCTACCCGAGCACGCTCGGCTACCACGGCTTCCAGAAGAGCATGTGCACCTCGGTCAACGAGGTGGTGGTCCACGGCATCCCGGACGACCGGCCGCTGGAGACGGGCGACATCGTCAACTGCGACGTCACCATCTACCTGGAGGGCATGCACGGCGACTGCTCGGCCACCTTCTCGGTGGGCGAGGTGGACGAGGCGGCGAAGAAGCTGATCCGGGTGACCGAGGAGGCCCTGATGAAGGGCATCGAGGCGGTGAAGCCCGGCCGCGAGGTGCGCGCCATCGGCCAGGCCATCGCCGCCCACGCGTCGGCGAACGGGCTGGGCGTGGTCCGCAACTACTGCGGCCACGGCATCGGCGAGATCTTCCACACCGACCTGCAGATCCCCCACTTCGACGACCCGGGCGCGAGCTCCCTGCTCGAGGAGGGGATGCTGTTCACCATCGAGCCCATGCTCACCGAGGGGAGCTGGGGCGTGAAGCACTGGAACGACGGCTGGACGGCGGTCACCGCCGATGGCCTCCGCTCCGCCCAGATGGAGCACACCGTTCTGGTGGTCCGCGACGGGGCGGAGATCCTCACCCTCCCCTGACCGACCGGTCGGCATCCCGACAGTCCGGGGTGGAACGGACTCAATGCAGCGGCTGGCCGGTGCCGGACGGGGGGTGGCCTACGTCGCCCCGCACCGGTATATGGCCGCGCCGGGGGATGGTGGCCCTGCGCCCCGAGGAGAGCCGATGGCGACCGACATCCAGGTGACGCGCACCACCACGCCGAAGCCCCGGCCCCCGGCCGGTGACCTCGGCTTCGGGCGCTTCTACAGCGACCATCTCTTCCTCGCCGAGCACGACGGCCGCGGCTGGCAATCCCCGCGCATCGTTCCTTACGGCCCCTTGCCGCTGGATCCCGCGGCCAGCGCGCTGCAGTACGGCCAGGCGATGTTCGAGGGAATGAAGGCGGTGGCCGGGGAGCGTGGCCCGCTGCTGTTCCGGCCGCAGATGCACGCCCGCCGGATGAACGCCTCGGCGGCCCGGCTGTGCATGCCGGAGGTCCCGGAGGAGCTCTTCCTCGCCGCGCTGCGGGCGCTGGTGCACGAGGACGCCTCCTGGGTGCCGACCGAGCCCGGCGCGTCGCTCTATGTCCGGCCCACGATGATCGGCTCGGAGGCCTACCTCGGGGTGCGCCCGTCGAAGAAGTACCTGTTCTACGTGCTGGCCTCTCCGGTGGGGAACTACTTCGGCCCCCGGCCCACGCCGCTGCGGCTGTGGGTGGAGACCGAGCACGTGCGCGCGGCCCGTGGCGGCATCGGGGCGGCGAAGGCCGGCGCCAACTACGTCGCGGGCATGGCCGCCGCCGAGCGGGCGAAGAAGAACGGCTTCCACCAGGTCATTTGGCTCGACCAGACCCACCGGTACGTCGAGGAGGCGGGGACGATGAACGTCTTCTTCCGCATCGGCGACACGGTGGTGACCCCGCCGCTCGAGGACTCGCTCCTGGCCGGGGTGACGCGCGACTCGGCGCTGACCCTGCTCCGCGAGTGGAAGGTGAAGGTCGAGGAGCGGCCAGTGAGCATCGCCGAGCTGGCCGAGCACTCGGCCCGCGGCCGGCTCGAGGAGGCCTTCGGCACCGGCACCGCGGCCACCATCTCCGCCATCGGCGAGCTGCGGTGGGGGGAGACGACGATGCGGCTCGGGGACACGCGCGGCGAGATCGCCGAGCGGCTCTACCGGGCGATGATGGAGCTCTTCGGCTCGCGGCGTCCGGACCCGCGCGGGTGGCTGGTCCCGGTGGAGCCCTCGTAGAGTGTCATCCGCGCCAGCGGCGGCGCATAGAGGTGGAGGCTCACCGCCCGCACCCGTCCGGTGTGCTCGACGTGGTGGATGGTGTGCGGCTGCTCGTGGAACACGCTGCCCGCGCGGTGCTTCCGCCGTTCGGCCTTCATCACCCGTCCACCCCGGGCGAGCCGGTACTCCACCTCGCTCAGGGTCCCTTCGAGCACGCAGGTGATCCCGAAGCTCTCGCCGTGTCCGTGGGGCACGGTTCGCTGCCCGGGCAGCCAGCCCACCAGCAGCGCCTCCCAGCCCGCGCCCCGGTACAGCGGGATGCGGGTGTAGCCCTTGTCGGAGAAGGTCGCCCGAGCGGCCAGCGCGGCCACGTCGAGCGCGGCCGGCCAGCGGGCACCGAGCGCGACCATCTCCTCCGGCCCGATCCGGGCGGGGGGCAGGCTTCCGAGGAACGGCTCCAGTTCTCGCAGCAACATGACGAGCGGCCACCGTGGGGTGGACGAGGCGCCGATGGAAGCACGGTTCCGCTAGGGTCGTCCAACCCATGACGGACGGAGTGGTCATCATCGGCGGGGGCGCGAGCGGCACGCTCAGCGCAGTGGCGCTGGCCGGCGTGCCCGGGCTCGGCCCGCTGACCGTGGTGGACAGCGGGGGGGCGTTCGCCCGCGGCGTCGCCTACTCCACCGAGGATCCGCTGCACCTGCTCAACGTGCCCGCGGGCCGCATGAGCGCCTTGCCGGATCAGCCGTCGCACCTGCTCGGCTGGCTCGCGGCCCGCGGAGAGCCGGCCGACCCGGAGGCCTTCCTCCAGCGGCGGCTCTACGGTGCGTACCTGGGCGAGCTGCTCCACGCCACCGGCACCCGGGTTCGCCCGATCGTCGACCGTGCCGTCTCGCTCACCGCCGAGGGTCCAGGGCTCCGCGTCCTCCTGTCCCGCGCGTCCCCGCTGCCGGCGCGAGCGGTGGTGCTGGCGCTCGGGAACTTCCCGCCCGAGCTGCCACCGGGCTGGCGCGAGCTGCCGTCCCGGCTGGCCTGGCGCTCGCCCTGGGGCGCGCCAGGGGGCTGGCCGCCGCCGGACGCAGAGGTGCTGCTGCTCGGAGCGGGCCTCACCGCGGTGGACGTGGTGCTCTCGCTCGATGCCCGCGGCCACCGCGGACGCATCCATCTGCTGTCCCGCCACGGCCTGGCTCCGGCCACCCACCCGGTGCGGATGTTCGCCCCGCTCGCGCTCGGGCCGCTGCCCGGTGGTCTCCGCCCATTGCTCCGGAGGTTCCGGGAGCTCGCCGTCCGGGAGGATCCGCGCGCGGTGCTGGACACTCTCCGGCCCGACCTGGGCGCGCTGTGGCGCGGGCTCTCTGGCGGGGAGCAGCGGCGCTTCCTCCGGCACCTCCGTGTCTGGTTCGACACCCTCCGGCACCGCGTCGCACCCCAGGTCGGGGCACGCATCGAGGCGATCGAGGCCGAGGGCCGGCTGGTCCGTCACGCGGGCCGGGTGGTGTCCATCTCCGAGCAGAGCGGAAGGGTGGCGCTGCGTTATCGCCCGCGGGGGGCGCGGACGCTCGCGGTCCTCGCCGTGGACCTGGCCATCCCCACCACCGGTCCGGCGATGGACGTGCGCGGGCTGGAGGATCCGCTGGTCCGCTCACTGCTCGCGACGGGGCAGGCCCGGGCCGGGCCGCACGGGCTCGGCTTCGCCACCGCATCGGACGGCGCGGTGCTGGGCCCGCTCGAGGACCGGCTCTGGACCTTGGGCGGGCTCCGGCGAGGAGATCTCTGGGAGTCCACTGCCATCCCCGAGATCCGCGCGCAGGCGAGCGCTCTGGGTGAGACGCTCGCCGCCCGGCTCAGGACGGCAGCTGCTGGATGAGGCCCCAGACCAGGGCGGTGCTGAGCGCATCGAAGGCCAGCGCGACCAGCAGCGCCACCAGCGCGACGTCCAGCACGGGAGAGCGATTGTCCGACATCACGGCACCTCGAGACGCATGCCTCGGTCCGGAGAGATGCAAGCCCGGATCCACCGGCGACCCCGAGCAATTCCGGCCATCTGCTCGCATGCGACACCTCGCCCTGAGAACGCACTTGCATCCGTTGCATTGCACGGACTTCTACCGGGGCCTCGTTGTTCCAACCCGCGGCCGTGGCCTCGGGTTGTGACCGGGTCCGGGTTCGAGCCGCCACTTCACTGCAAGAGTCACTGGCGCCCCCCGTCGTTTCGCGCGCGCCGACACTCCACGTCCCTGCGGCGCCTGACTTCCGGCACTTACGCCTATGCCCGCCGCACCGGCTCACCGACCGGGCCCGGGCTGCGCCACACACCCGTCACTGGAGTGTCACACGGTCCGTCCTGGGCCAGGGCCATGTTTCCCGCGCACTCGCTGGAGGTCTGCATGGTCCGTCATCCCCGGCTCGCCGCTCCCCTCGGCCCCGAGGACCACATGCTCGGCAACCCGGAGGCGCCTCTGACGCTGGTCATGTACGGCGACTACACCTGTCCGTACACCCGCCGCGCGTCGGCCTTCGTGGACGTGGCGCGGAGGAAGCTCGGGCGGCGGATGCGCTACGTCTTCCGGCACTTCCCCAGGGAGGAGTTTCACCCCGAGGCGGCACTGCTGGCCGAGGCCGCGCACGCAGCGGCGAGCCAGGACATGTTCTGGCAGATGCACGAGGCGCTGATGCTCGCCGACGAGCCGGTGGACCCGATGGCCCTCGCCCAGCAGCTCCGTCTGGACCTGGAGCGTTTCTCGAGCGAGCTGCAGGCGCGGACCCACCGCGCGCACGTGGCCAGGGAGATCGACGGGGGCGTTCGCAGCGGCGTGACGGGCACCCCCACCCTCTTCATCAATGGCAAGCGCCACGTGGGCAGCTGGGAGAACGGCCCGCTGCTCCGGGCGCTGGGCGGCGCGCCGGCGATGTCGCGCTCGGCCCACCTGTAGCATCTGTCCGGGATGGGGCGACTCGAGGGGAAGGTGGCGGTGGTGACCGGCGGGGGGTCGGGGCTGGGGCGGGCGATCGCCGCCCGCTACGTCTCCGAGGGCGCGCGGGTGCTGGTCACCGACGTGAACCTCTCCGGCTGCGAGGAGACGGTCGCCACCCTTCCGGAGGCTGAGCGGTCCCGGGCGGCGGTGCGCCGGGTGGACGTCTCGCGCGAGCCGGAGGTGGAGGCCGCGGTCGCCGACGCGGTCCAGCGCTGGGGCGGGCTGGACGTGATGGTGGCCAACGCGGGCATCGGCGCTCCGGGGTTCCTGGCCGACCTCCCGCTCGAGGACTGGCAGCGGGTGGTGGAGGTGAACCTCACCGGCGTCTTCCTCTGCGCGCGGGCCGCGGTGCGGGTGATGCGGCAGGGCGAGCGGGGCGGGAGCATCGTGGTGATGTCCTCGGTGGCGGGGCTGCACGGCACGCCGATGCTCGGGGCGTACGGGCCCACCAAGGCGGCGGTGCTGCAGCTGGTGCAGACGCTCGCGCTCGAGGGGGCGCCCAGCCGGATCCGCGCCAACGCGCTGTGCCCGGTGTGGACCCAGTCGCCGATGGTCGACGCCTTCGTGCAGGGGCTGGGGCTCACCGCCGAGCAGGGAGCGAAGCTCTTGACCCGCGACATCCCGCTCGGGCGGCTGGGGAAGCCGGACGACGTGGCGTGGGCGGCGGTGTACCTGGCCTCGGACGAGTCGGCCTTCGTGACCGGGGTGGCCCTGCCCATCGACGGTGGGCACATGGCGGGGCGCCTGCCGTAGTAAGCAGGCGCCTCATGCCAAGGTTCGCGCTTCCGCTCGCCCTGCTCTGCCTCCTCGCCTGCGCCCACGGGAAGGGGCTGTCCCGCGAGGAGGCGAAGGACCGGTTCTCGAAGCTCGTCTCCGACTACTTCGACGAGGCGTACGCCTTCGAGCCCACGCTGGGGACGGTGACGGGCTTCCACCAGTTCGACCGGACGCTCGAGGACTTCAGCGCCGCGCGGGTGGCCGGCCACGTGCAGAAGCTCCAGGGGATGCTGGACCGGGCGGTGGCGCTGTGGACCGAGCGGGTGGCGCTCCCCTACGACGACCTCATCGACCTCGAGGCGCTCGAGTCGCACATCCGGGCGGACCTGCTCGAGTGGGAGAAGATGGGGTTCCGGCTGCAGAACCCGATGACCTACTCGCGCATCCCGGGCGAGGGCATCGACGCGCTGCTCAAGCGCGACTTCGCCCCGGCGGCGGACCGGCTGAAGTCGATCACCGCGCGGCTGCGCTCGGTCCCGGCGGTGTACGCCGCGGGCAAGGCGAACGTGAAGACGCCCCCGAAGGAGTGGACCGACCTGGCGCTGCTGATGGCCAACGGCACGCTGGGCTTCCTCCAGGAGTCGGTCTCCACCTGGGCGAAGGAGGCGGCCGGGGGGGACGGCCTGGCGCTGGCGGACTTCAACCGGGCGAACACCACCGCCTACGCTGCGACCCAGGACTGGATCCACTTCCTGGAGAAGGAGCTGAAGCCCCGCAGCACCGGGAGCTGGGCGATCGGGCCGGCCTTCTTCGCCGAGAAGCTGCAGACCGAGGAGATGGTCTCCGAGCCGCTGGAGGCGCTGCTGGCCAAGGGCGAGGCGCAGCTGAAGGCGGACAACGAGGCAGCGGTGCAGACCGCGCAGCTCATCGACCGGCGGATGTCGGTGGCCCAGGTGATGGCGGCGATGCAGTCGGACCATCCGACGGCGAAGGACCTCCTCCCGGCGGTGCGCCGATCGCTGGAGGGCGTGCGGCAGTTCGTGGTGTCGAAGAATCTGGTGTCCTTCCCGTCGGAAGTCAGACCGATCGTCGAGCCCACTCCGCCGTACGCGCGGAACGGCTCGTTCGCCTCGCTCGACGCGCCGGGCCCCTACGAGACCAAGGCCACCCAGGCCTACTACTACGTGACGCCCACCGAGGAGACGTGGAACAGCACGCAGATCGAGGAGCATCTGCGCGCCTACGCCGGGCCCATCCTGGCGATGACCGACGTGCACGAGGCCTACCCCGGGCACTTCCTGCAGGCGCTGTGGATGCCGAACGTGTCCACCAAGGTGCGGAAGCTGCTCGCCGCGGCGACCAACGTGGAGGGCTGGGCGCACTACACCGAGCAGATGGTGGTGGAGGAGGGGTTCGCGGACAGCGATCCGCGCATCAAGCTCGCCCAGCTGGAGGAGGCGCTGCTGCGCGACTGCCGCTTCGTGGTGGGGATCCAGCTGCACACCACCACCCTGACGGTGGAGCAGGGCGCGGAGCGCTTCGTGAAGGAGTGCTTCCAGACGCCGGCCAATGCGTACCAGGAGGCCCGGCGCGGCACCTACGACCCGACCTACCTGTACTACACGTACGGGAAGCTGCAGATCTACGAGCTGCGGCGCGAGTACCTGAGCCAGAAGGGGGGCACGTTGCGCGAGTTCCACGACGCCTTCCTCGCCCAGGGGGTGCTCCCCATCCGCCTGGTCCGGAAGCTCCTCTTCGAGCAGAGGTGAGCCATGCCCCCCCTGTCCTCTCCCCGCTTCGTCGCCTGGTTGCTGCAGGCCCTGCCGACGCTGTTCCTGGCGATCCTCTTTCTCCAGTCGGGCATCGACAAGGTGATCGACTTCCGCGGCAACCAGGGCTGGCTGACGCAGCACTTCGGAGGCAGCCCGCTGCGCGGCGTGGTGACCCCGATGCTGGTGACCTTGACCATCATCGAGGTGACGGCGGGCGTGCTCTGCGGGGTGGGGCTGGTGGAGCTGCTGGTGCTCGGCGTGCCGCGGATCGCATTCTGGGGCATCGCCGTGGCCGCGATGGCGTTCCTGGCGCTCTTCTTCGGCCAGCGGATCGCCAAGGACTACACCGGGGCGGCGGTCATTCCCGCGTACTTCCTGGTGGCGCTGGTGGGCCTGTGGATGACGGGGCGTTTCCGCTGAGCGAGGTGGCGAAGAGCCTGCGGCTCCGCCTGCTGCCCGGACGGCTGGCGGTGGCCCGCCTGTCCGGCGGCTCGCCGGTTCCAGAGTGGGCCGACGGGTCTGGCGTGGTGTCCACCACCCGGCGCGCGGGCGAGCTGAGCGTGGTCTGCGCGGACGAGCGCGTGCCGGCGGAGGTGCAGGCCGAGCGTGGCTGGCGGGCGCTCGAGGTGGAGGGGCCCATCGATTTCCAGGAGGTGGGGGTGCTGCACGCCCTGACCGGCCCGCTGGCCGGGGCGAGGGTCTCGGTGTTCGCCATCGCGACGTTCGACACCGATCTGCTGCTCGTCCGGGAGGAGACACTGTCCCGGGCGGTGGATGCGCTGCGCGCGGCGGGGCACCGGATCGACGACGCCCGAGGCGCGTGACCGGAACGGCCAGTCACGCCGACGTTCCGCTCGAACCGAGATGCGCACCCTGTTCCTTCGCCAGGCCGGAGGTCGTCCGCCCGCGTCCATTCTGGTCTGCTCGCTCACGGCTGGACTGGCCGTGCAGGCAGTCCAAACACCGGTGAGCCTGCGGGGCATGACCCTCGCCCGACAATCTCGCCGTGTCGACCTCCTGGTCCTGCTGGTGCTTTCGTCGTCCACCGCGGCCCTCGCCGAGCCCGCGCCCCCGGCCGCGGTTCGGGACGGCCAGCACGACTTCGACTTCGCGCATGGCCGGTGGAAGATCCGGATCCGGAAGCTGAAAGCACCGCTCCACGGCTCGACGGAGTGGGTGGAGCTGTCCGGCACGTCGGCGTGCCGTCCGTTCTGGAGCGGGGCGGGGAACCTGGACGAGCTCCAGGTGGACGGGCCGGAGGGTCGCATCGAGGCGATCACGCTCCGGATGTACTCGCCGAGCGCGCGGCAGTGGTCGCTGAACTGGGCGACCCGGAAGGGCGCGTCCTTCGGGGTGCCGACGGTGGGCGAGTTCCGGGACGGCCGCGGCGAGTTCTACGACCAGGAGGTCTGGGAGGGGCGGACCATTCTCGTCCGCTACGTCTGGTCGGGCATCACCCGGACGTCGGCGCACTTCGAGCAGGCCTTCTCGGACGACGGCGGGAAGAGCTGGGAGGTGAACTGGATCAGCGACCAGACCCGGATCGAGTGACGGCCAGCGCGCCCGACTCCCACCGGCCACATCACCCGCGGTCCAACCCACCGGAGGATCGACCCACCCGCTCCGACCCTCGAGCCCCGCGGCAGCACACCGAGCGGCTCAGCTTGCAAGCTCGAACCGACGCACCGGAGCCACCACCGGCTGCTCCTGCTCCGTCCGCTCCCACCCCACCACGAACCGGACCGCCCGCTCGACGACCGCAGGGTCGGCGAGCAGCCTCCTGTGTCCGAGGCCCTCGGTGACGAGCAGCTCGGCTCTCGGCCAGGCGCGTTGGAGCGCCTGGGCGGAGAGGAACGGAACCTCGCGGTCGCCCCGGTCGTGGACGACCAGCGCCCGGCCGGGGAGCCGCGGCGCCACCACGCTGAGCTCCATCGTCTCGATGCCGCCCTCGGTGAGCACGCGCCGGACCCGCGCCCGGATCTCGCTGCGGATGCCCGGAGTGAGGCGGAGCACCTGCTCGAAGTGCTGGAGGTACGGCTCCATCGAGACCGGGCCGGAGATGAGGACCGCCCTCGGCAGCGGAGCGCCCTTTCCGGCGGCGAGCACGGTCGCCGGGACGCCGAAGGAGTGGGCGATGACCGCCTCCACCGACGGCTCGCGGCGGAGGCACATCTCCACCGCCTCCGCGGCCTGGGCCAGGTTCAGCCGTCGCCCGGGGGAGCGTCCGTGGGCCGGCAGGTCGAGCGCCACCACCCGGCGTCCGGCGTCCCGCAGCGGGGCGATGAACGCGGCGAGGTCGCCGGACCCACCTCCCCAGCCGTGGACCAGGACCACGGTGGGGCCGCCGCCCTGCCACAGGTAGCTGGTGACCCGCCTGGACCCGGCGCGGAACCGTTCCACCGCGTCCGGGCGGGGAGCGAGGCGCGGCAGCCGCCGCTTCCCGGTGATGCAGAACAGCTCGAAGGCCAGCCGTCCCGCCGCCCGGGGCGACACCACCCCCGCTGCGGAGATCAGACCGGACAAGATACGAACGTTCGTTCTATTTTGAGCCACGGCAACTCCTCCTCTGCAACCTTGCGTGCGACAGGTGAACCGTCAGCTCGCGGGCAAAGCCTGCGCCAGCAGCTGCTCGAAGGACCGCCGGGCCATGCTCTCGGCGGTGCGCAGGCGGAGAAGGCGCCGCGCGTGGTGGAAGCCCAGCATCAGGCCGTGGATCTGGAAGGCGAGCAGGTCGCAGTCGAGGTCGGCCCGAAACACGCCCGACTCGACCCCGAGCCGGGCCGAGCGGGAGAGAAGCTCGAGCAGCCGCTTCTCCTCGCCGACGAGGTAGTCGCGCACCGGTCCGGGTCGATCGTCCAGCTCGAAGGAGGCGGCGGCGAAGATGCATCCGCCGGCGGCCTCGGGCGTGAAGGCCCATTTCAGCCAGAGCTCGAAGAGGGTACGGAGCCGCGGCGCGCCGCGTGGCTGCTGCAACGCGGGGCGGACGACCTTCTCCTCGAAGTCTGCCGCCGAGGCCCGGAGGACCGCGACCTGCAGCTCCTCCTTGCTGCCGAAGTGGGCGAACAGCCCGCTCTTCGACATCTCCAGCGCCGCGGCCAGCTCGCCGATGCTCAGCCCCTCGATGCCGTCACGGCTCGCCACGCTGGAGGCGTGGCGCAGGATGCGCGACCGGGTTTCCTCGCCCTTGCTCACGGGGAGCATTAATACGAACGGTCGTTCTTTTTGTCAAGTCCCCCCCCCCGCCCGGCTGACCACGACGGACCGCAACCTCTGTGACACCGCCTCGGGGGAAGGGCCGACGGAACGGGTCTCGGGAGTCGGTCCGGGCGGACCGAGCGCACGCCAGCGGAGATTCACCGGTGCGCCCTGACCGGAGGTGCGAGCCCGGCGCACCTGCCCTATGGTCCCGCGCTCTCATGGGCTTCGCCGCTCTGCTGCTGCTCGTCTCCGGCACCGCCATCGCCGCGCCAGCCCGCACGTTCCGGATCGACTACTTCCACACCGGCAGCGCGGGAAAGGAGATCTTCAGCCTCGACCGGCTCATCGTGGAGCCGCTGCCCTGGCCGGGGAACCCCGCCCGGCCCATCGACGACACGGACTCGGGCAAGTACCGGTTCCTGGTCCGCGACGGGACGAGCAAGGACCTCCTCTACTCACGCGGGTTCAGCTCCATCTTCGGCGAGTGGGAGGACACCCAGGAGGCCAAGGAGCGGGCGCGCACCTTCGAGGAATCGCTCCGCTTCCCGAGGCCCGCCGGCCCGGTGGAGGTGACGCTGGAAAAGCGTGACCGGGCCAACGCCTTCGTCCCGGTGTGGACCTTCAAGGTCGACCCGAAGGACCAGACGGTGAGCGATGCCGCCCCCGACAGCCCCGGCCCGCTCATCCCTCTCGTGAGGTCCGGCCCTTCCGAGTCGAAGGTGGACGTGCTCATCCTGGGTGACGGCTACACCCGCGCGCAGCGGGGCAAGTTCGAGAAGGATGCCCGGCGGCTGGTCTCGATCCTCTTCTCGCAGTCACCGTTCAAGGAGCGTAAGCAAGACTTCAACGTCTGGGGCCTCTGCCCCGAGTCGCGCGAGCCCGGCATCTCGCGGCCCTCCACCGGCATCCACCGCCGCAGCCGCATCGGCGCGACCTACGACGCGTTCGGGAGCGAACGGTACGTCCTCACCTTCGACAACCGCTCCTTTCGCGACGTGGCCTCGTTCGCCCCCTACGAGTTCGTGGAGATCCTGGTCAACGGCAACACCTACGGCGGCGGGGGCATCTTCGGGCTGTACAGCACCGTGGCCGCCGACTCGTTCTGGTCGCCGTACGTCTTCGTGCACGAGTTCGGGCACCACTTCGCCGGGCTGGCCGACGAGTACTACACCTCGGACGCCCCTTCCCTCCCCGCTCCCGACCGGACCGAGCCCTGGGAGCCCAACGTCACCGCGCTGAAGGACCCGGCGCAGCTGAAGTGGAAGGGGCTGATCTCGCCCGGGACGCCCATCCCCACCCCCTGGCGCAAGGAGGAGTTCGAATTCACGAGCCGCGCCATCCAGGTGGAGCGAAAGAAGATCCGCGCCGACCGCCGTCCGGAGTCGGAGATGGACTCGCTCTTCACCCGGGAGAAGACCGAGGTGACCCGCATGCTCGGGACCGATCGATACTCGGGCAAGGTGGGCTCCTTCGAGGGCGCGATGTACGAGTCCCGCGGGTACTTCCGGCCCGAGGAAGACTGCATCATGTTCACCCGCGACGAGGTGCCGTTCTGCCGCGTGTGCCAGGCGGCCCTCTCCCGCATCATCGACCTCTACGTGAAGGGCCCGGCCCGGTGATGCGGGTGGCGCTGGTGGCGCTGGGCGGAGCCATCGGCTCGGTGGCGCGCTACGGGGTGGGCGCGCTGGCCGCCCAGCTGCTCGGGTCGGCGTTCCCCTGGGGCACGCTCCTGGTCAACCTCACCGGCTCGTTCCTCATCTCCCTGGTGATGCACGTCGCCCTGAGCGGGACCGCGGTCTCGCTCGAGCTCCGCATCTTTCTCACCACCGGCATCATGGGCGGGTTCACCACCTACTCGTCGTTCAACTACGAGACGCTGGCGCTGCTGAACCAGCGGGCGTACGGGCTCGGCGGTTTGAACCTGGCCGCGACCGTGCTCGGCTGCCTCGCCGCCGGAGCGGTGGGCCTCGCGGCAGGACGTGCGCTGGCAGGAGGCTGAGACATGGGTCACCGGGTACTCGAGGGCGAGCAGACGCTCCTCCGGATCTTCCTCGGAGAATCGGACCTCTGGCACGGCCGTCCGCTGCACCTGGCGCTCCTCGAGCGGCTGCGGAAGGAGGGAGCGGCCGGGGTCACGGTCCTCCGCGGCGTCGCCGGGTTCGGCGCGCGCAGCGTGGTCCACACCACTCACATCCTCCGGCTGAGCGAGGATCTGCCGATGGTCCTGGAGCTGGTGGACACGCCCGAGCACGTCGAGCGGCTGCTCCCCATCCTCGACGAGATGGTGGGCGAGGGATTGGTGACGATGGAGAAGGTCCGGGTGGTGAAGTACGCCCCCGGCGTCCGGAAACCGTCGCCCTGAGCAGCCAGGGCTTCAGACGGCTCGCTGGCGACTGTGCTGGCGCCCTCCCCTCGGGCTCCGGTAAGGGGGACCCCGGAGGACGCGACGTGGCTCTCGACCTGAACGACACCCTGGGGCACCCGCGGGACCCGGACACCGTCAGCGGCATGGCCCGGGGGCTGATGGGGAGCGAGATCCTCAAGGTCGCCGCAGAGATCCGCGCCCTGGTGGCGAAGGGGCAGAAGGTCTGCAACCTCACCGTGGGCGACTTCAGCCCCCGCGAGTTCCCCATCCCCGTCGCGCTGCGCGAGCTGATCGGTGAGGCACTCCGGGCGGGCGAGACCAACTACCCGCCGGCAGACGGGATGCCCGAGCTGCGCCAGGCGGTGCAGCGCTTCTACGCCCGGAGCCTCGGGCTGCAGTACCCGCTGGAGAGCATCGTCATCGCCAGCGGGGCGCGCCCCGTCGTCTACGGGACGTTCCGCAGCGTGGTCGACGTCGGGGAGGTGGTCGTCTACCCGGTGCCCAGCTGGAACAACCACTACTACGTCTACATGGTGGGCGCGAAGGGCGCGGTGGTGCCCACCGACCCGGAGAAGGGCTTCATGCCCACCGTGGATCAGGTCCGCCCGTACCTGCCGCGCGCCCGGCTGCTCTGCCTGGGCAGCCCCCTCAACCCCACCGGGACGATGTTCGCTCCGGAGCAGCTCAAGGCGCTGTGCGAGGCGGTGGTGGAGGAGAACCTCGAGCGGAAGCACGCCGCGCGCCCGCCGGTCATCGTGATGTACGACCAGATCTACTGGGTGCTGACCTACGGCACGGCGAAGCACGTGACCCCGGTGGGGCTGGTCCCGGAGATGGCGCCGTACACCGTGTTCGTCGACGGCATCTCCAAGGCCTTCGCCGCCACCGGCGTCCGGGTGGGGTGGGGGGTGGGGCCGCCGTCCATCATCTCGCGGATGAAGGACCTCATCGGCCACACCGGCGCCTGGGCCCCCCGGGCCGAGCAGGTGGCCTCGGCGCGGTTCCTCGACGACGTGACGGCGAGGGAGCGCTACCTCGCGGAGATGCGCCGGGGCGTCGAGTCGCGGCTCCAGACGCTCCACCACGGGCTGATGGAGATCCGTGCCCGGGGGCTGCCGGTGAGCGACATCCCCCCGCAGGGAGCCATCTACCTCTCGGTGCGCTTCGACCTCATCGGCCGCGGCGGCATCCAGAGCAACGAGGACATCCGGAAGCTGCTGCTCGAGCGGGCGGGGTTCGCGGTGGTTCCCTTCCAGGCCTTCGGGCTCCAGGACGAGAGCGGATGGTTCCGCTGCAGCGTGGGCGCGGTGTCCGAGGCGGAGATCCGGGAGGTCCTCCCCCGGGTGGAGGCCGCGCTGCGGTCGGTGGTGGACGCGGCCGCCTGAGCCGGACCTCTGTGTCAGTCGAGCAGGCTCTCCCGCGCCCGCCGCTCGAAGGCCGAGACCTCGGACCGGACCCACGCCTCGTCGCGGCCCAACTCGCGGGCGATGACCCGGGCCACCTCCGGAGCGCACTCCAGCGCGGCGCGCGCATCGAGCACCAGCGCCCGGGTGCGCCGGGAGAGCACGTCCTCGACCGAGCGGGCCATCTCCTCTCGCACCGCCCAGGCCACCTCGCACATGAGGTACGGCAGCCGGGGGTGCATCGGGACGGCGAGCTCCGGATCTGACTCGGCGAGCGCGCGCACCAGGTCCGCATCGGTGCCGTAGGCAGCGAGCATCTCGCTCGGTGTTCCCACCGCGGAGCGCTCGACCTGCTCGTCCGCCGGCGCGCCGTGCAGTCTGAGCTCGGCGGTGGGCGAGGGGCGCGGGGGGAGCCCTGCCACCCGCGCCGCGTGGTCCACCACGTCCTCGCCCATGCGCCGGTAGGTGGTCCACTTTCCGCCGACGATGGTCACCAGGCCGCTCGGGCTCTCGAAGACGCTGTGGTCGCGGCTGAGCGAGGCGGTCCGCTCCGCACCCTCGGTCCGGACCAGCGGCCGGAGCCCGGCGTAGACGCTGAGGACGTCCTCCGGGCACGGGTCCCGGGTCAGGTAGCGCGCCGCGTGCTCGAGGAGGAACGAGACCTCCTCGTCCAGCGCCCGTGGCTCGACGCTCACCTCCGGGACCGGGGTGTCCGTCGTCCCGACCAGCGCCCGCTTGTGCCAGGGGACGACGAAGAGCACCCGCCCGTCGTCGGTCCGGGGAATCATCAGCGCGTGGGCGCCCGGGAGGAACGCGTCAGGCAGGACCAGATGGACGCCCTGCGACGGCGCGACCAGCGGAGGCACCCCCGGCTCGTCCATGCGGCGAATCGCGTCGGCGAAGACGCCGGTGGCGTTGACCACCACCCGCGCGTGTACCTCGTGCTCGCGCCCGGACTCCTCGTCGTGCACCCGCACACCGCGTACCCGGTCACCGGCCTTCAAGAGTCCGGTCACGCTGGCGTGATTCACCAGCACCGCGCCGAGGTCGTCCGCGGTGAGGGCCAGCGACACCGCCAGCCGCGCGTCGTCGAACTGCCCGTCGAAGTAGCGGACGCCGCCCTTGAGCTGATCGGGCTCGAGGGTGGGGATGCGCTCCAGCACCTGGGCCCGGGAGAGCAGCTGGCTCGTGCCCAGTCGATGCCGCCCGGCGAGCACGTCGTACAGCTTGAGCCCGACGCCGTAGTACGGGCCGGACCACCAGGCGTACGCCGGGACGACGAACTCCAGATCCCCCACCAGGTGCGGCGCGTTTCGCCGGAGCCGGCCCCGCTCGAGCAGCGCCTCGCGGACCAGCCCCACGTTGCCCTGGGCCAGGTAGCGGACGCCGCCGTGGACCAGCTTGGTCGAGCGGCTGGAGGTGCCCTGGGCGAAGTCCCGGGCCTCCAGGAGCACCGTCCGGTATCCACGGGCCGCCGCCTCCACGGCCGCGCCCAGTCCGGTGGCGCCACCGCCGATGATGGCCACGTCGAAGGGGTCCCTGAGCCGGTCGAGGCTGCGTGCGCGGTCCATCAGCGCCGGGAACGCTAGCAGCGCGGCCGGCGAAGGCGATGCCCCTTCCCTCCGGGCGGCCTCCCGGGGCAAGTTCGCGCCGTGAGCACCACGCCCTTCTACCCGTTCGTGCCCCGCAGGCAGCGTCCCCACGTCACCAAGGAGCCGGACGCCGCCGGACGCTGGACCCCCCTCTTCCCGGACATGATCGGCTACGGACAGCAGGGCGGTGGCGCGGTCCCGGCCGACTTCCACTGGCGGACCAATCCCAAGCAGTGGCAGGAGGAGCTGACCGACTCCGAGCTCCGCAAGGAGGCCGAGGCGCACCACGCCCTCCCGGAGGCTCTCCTCCCGCCGGCGCTGCCTCCCGGCATCGCCGAGCTCGCGCTCCGGCAGCCCTGATCGTCGGGCGGCGTCCCGGCTCAGCGGCGACGGCTGCTGCGAGTCCGGCGTCCGGTCGAGCGACGACGACCGGAGGCACGACGGCCGCTGCTTCGGCGCCGCGAGGAGGGGCTCCGGGAGGTGCTGCGTCCGCTCGACCGCCGCGCGTTCCGCGACCCGGACCGGGAAGCCCTGCTCGACGTGCGGCGCGACCGGCCCCCACCATGCCTCCGCCCCGAGCCGCTCTTCTTTCCGCCACCGTCCTGGGCGTTCACCGTGGCCCAGGCCCGGCGCTCGGCCTCGGCCTCGCTCACCCCCCGCTTCTCGTAGCCGGCCTCGATGTGCCTGGCCTTCCGGCGCTGCTTCCCCGTGTACGCGGACTTGCTTCCCCTCGGCATGCGAGTGGCCTCCCGTGAAAGAGCGACGGCAACAGGGTGCGCACCCATCGGTCCGCGGAACAGTGGATGCACGCCGCCGCGGGTGAGCCGATGAACACTCCTCACTTCAGCAGCATGTAGACCCCGATGACGAGCCCGATGACGATGATCACCCAGCGCACCATCGCCTCCCCGATGCGCTGCGCGAGCCAGGCCCCGGCGTAGCCGCCGAGGACGGCGCCGATCGCCATCAGCGCCGCCACCGGCCAGCGCACGTGCTTGCCCACGGCGAAGTACAGCGCGGCGATCCCGTTGATGCACACCGCGGCAAAGTTCTTCAGCCCGTTCATCTGGTGGATGTTGGTCAGTCCGAGCAGTCCGAGCTCGGCGAGCATGAGGATTCCCATTCCCGCGCCGAAGAAGCCGCCGTACACCGCCACCAGGAACTGCGCCGCCCCGAGACCCCAGAGGTTCACCTCCTTCAAGCCCCGTGACTCGACCCCGGTGCTCCGGTGCTCCCGCCACCGCCGGAGCGGCTCCTGGACGATGAACAGCGCGGTCGCCCCGAGGATCAGCCAGGGCACCAGCGCCCGGAACAGCGCGTCCCCGGCCACCACCACCAGCCAGGCGCCGACCAGCCCTCCGGCGAGGCTGGAGATGATCAGCGCGGTCAGCACGCGGTTGGTCTCGCCGCCGAGCTCCCGCCGGAACCCCCAGCCGGCGCTCAGCGAGCCGGGGACGAGGGCCACCGCGTTGGTGGCGTTCGCCGTCACCGGGCTCACCCCGGCGGCGAGCAGCGCGGGGAAGGTGAGCAAGGTCCCTCCTCCGGCCAGGGCGTTCATCGCTCCGGCCACGACGGAGGTCACGAAGAGGAAGAGGAGGTACCCGGGGTGGGAGGTCACGGATGGCTAGAGCGGATTGCGCTGGGCCATCGCGTTGTAGGTCGCGTACTTGTAGAGGTCGGAGAGCGTCGGGTAGTTGTAGCAGGTGTCGATGAAGAGCTGAGCCCCGGCTCCGCAGAGCAGGGCGGTCAGCCCGATGTGGACCAGCTCCGTTGCCTGCTCGCCGATGATGTGCACCCCGAGCAGCTTCATGTCCTCGTGGCGGAAGATGAGCTTCAGGAATCCACCGCCGTCGCCGATGATCTGCCCGCGGGCGTTGGTGGCGTAGGCTGCACGCCCCACCACGTACTCCACCCCGGCCTGCTTGCAGGACTCCTCGGTCTCGCCGGCCATCGACAGCTCGGGGATGGTGTAGAGCCCGTAGGGAAGGATCGGGGCGAGCGAGTCCTTGGGGTAGAGATTGAAGGCGTGGGCGATGGCCACCCGCGCCTGCTCCATCGAGGTGGAGGCCAGCGCGGGGAAGCCGACGCAGTCGCCGGCCGCGTAGATGTTCGGGACGCTGGTCTGGTAGTGCTCGTCGACCGTCACCCGGCCGCGCTCGCCGAGCTTGACCCCCGCCTCCTCCAGGCCGATGCCCGCGGTGTTCGCGCTCCGTCCCGAGGCGACCAGCAGCGCCGCGGCGGCGACGGTGTCGCCACCCTTGAGACCGAGCGTGATGCGCCCCTCCTCGACGTCGACGGACTCGACGGTGGCCGGCATCCGGAACTGCACCCCCAGCCCCTCCATCCGCGCCTTCAGGCGGGTGGACATCTCCAGGTCGAGGAAGGACAGCAACGGCGACCGGGCCTCGACCAGGGTGACCGGGATGCCCAGCGCGGCGAAGGTGCAGGCGTACTCGCAGCCGATGACCCCGCCGCCCACCACCACCAGCGAGTGGGGAACCTCCGACATGAGGAGGATGCTGTCCGAGTCGTACACCCCTGGGGCCGAGAAGTTGAACAGCGGGGGGTGGAAGGGCGTGCTTCCGGTGGCGACGAGGATGACCTTCGCCGTGAGCCGCTCCTCGGCGCCGGGCCGGCGCACCAGCACCGTGTGGGGATCCAGGATGCGGCCCTTGCCCTGGTAGACGTCGGCTCCGTGCGACCGGAGGTTGTGGGCCACCCGGACCTGCTCCTCCTGGGCCACCGCGCGCTCCCGGAAGAGCAGCTCGCGGACCCCGGTGCGCGCCTCGAGCCTCATCTCCACCCCGTAGAGCCCGCGCTGGCGGAACCCGGACAGGAACAACGAGGTCTCCCGCAGCGTCTTGGAGGGCAGCGTGCCGGTGTTCGCCCCAGCCCCGCCCAGGTTCGACTGTCGCTCGACGACGGCGACCTTCTTGCGGAAGTACCCGGCCTGGGCCGCCCCCTTCTCGCCGGCGGGCCCCGAGCCGATCACCACCAGGTCGTACTCAGGCATCAGCAAAGGTTACAGCACGGGCGAGCGGCCGATGCACCGTGACGTTCGGGTGCCACGTCCACCCCGGTGCCACGGGCAGTCCGGGTGGCGCACGGTGAAGCCACGTTCTAGAGGTAACCCCGGAGGAAGAACAACATGCCGAAGCTCTACACCACCAAGAACGACCTGCCCGAGGCGACCCGCACCAAGGTGATCGCCCTGTTCAATGCCCGGCTCGCAGATTCCGTGGATCTGCAGACCCAGGTCAAGCAGGCCCACTGGAACGTCAAGGGTCCGGATTTCATCGCCCTGCACGAGCTGTTCGACAAGATCAACGAGGACGTCGAGGAGTACGTCGACCTCACCGCCGAGCGGGTGGTCCAGCTCGGAGGCACGGCCGAGGGCACGGCGCGCCTGGCGGTGAAGTCGAGCAGGCTCCCCGAGTACCCCCTGGAGATCGCCGCCGGCCACGAGCACGTCGACGCGCTGTCCAGCGTGCTGGCCGCGTACGGGAAGCTCGCCCGCGCCGCGATCGACGAGGTGGACAAGCTGGGAGACAAGGACTCGGCGGACATCTTCACCGAGATCTCCCGCGGGGTGGACAAGTGGCTGTGGTTCCTGGAGGCCCACCTCCAGTCGAACCGCTGACCCCGGTGGTGGTATGGGGGCGGCCATGGCGCTGCCCCCGCTGACCGAGGCCCTGCAGCCGCTGCTGGAGTCGCTCGACGAGGCGCTGCACCAGCGCGATCGCGAGCGACGGTCCGGTCCCGCCGGGAGAAGGCCGGTGCAGGTGCTGTACGGGGGGGCCCACCTCTTCAAGGCGGGCGCGGCCGCCCGGATGGGCACGCTGGCCCGCGCCGCGCTGGACAGCTACGCCCCGGACGGGCCGACCTACGCCCATGCGCTGGGGCTGTCGCTGAGCCCGACCCAGGCGACCGAGCTCCGCAAGCGGGTCATCGCCAAGCTGGAACAGGAGCCGGTGGAGGACCTCCGGATCGACTTCGAGGACGGCTACGGGATCCGACCCGACGAGGAGGAGGATGCGCACGCCCTGGCGGCGGGCACGGTCCTCGAGCAGGGGCGCCGGGATGGAAGCCTTCCCCCGTTCGTCGGCCTCCGGCTGAAGCCCTACTCCGGGAAGTCCGCGCGCCGGGCGCTCCGCACCCTGGAGCGGGTGGGGGCCCAGCTCGGTGGAGAGCCCATTCCCGGCTTCGCCCTGACCGCCCCCAAGGTGGTGCTCCCCATCCAGGTGGAGCTGCTCCGCCGCTCGGCCGAGGCGCTCGAGCACCGGCTCGGCTGGCCCCCCGGGGCCATCGCGCTCGAGCTGATGGTGGAGACGCCCTCGGCGCTGGTCTCGCTGGACGGGCGACTGGGCATCCTCGCCCTGGTGGAGGCGGCGGGCGGACGCTGCCGCTCGGTGCACGTCGGTCCGTACGACCTCACCTCGGCGCTGGGCATCAGCGCGGCGCACCAGTGGCTCGGTCATCCCTCGGTGGAGCTGGTGCGTCGCCTGCTCCAGCTCGCGCTCTCCGGGACGGGGGTCACCATCGTCGACGGGCCGACGACGCTCCTCCCGGTCGGCCCCCACCGCGAGCCCCGCAACGACGCGGAGCGAGCGGCGAACCGCGAGGCGGTGTTCCGGGCCTGGGCGCGAACCGCGGACGACGTGCGGCGGGCGTACCGGGACGGCATCGTCCAGGGCTGGGACCTGCACCCCGCCCAGCTGCCCGCGCGCTACGGCGCCCTGTTCGCCACCCTGCGCGAGGAGATCCCCGGAGCGGCAGCGCGGCTCCGTCAGTTCCTCGACCAGTCGGCGCAGGCGACGCGGCTCGGCGCCGAGTTCGACGACGCGGCGACCGCCCGCGGCCTGCTCAACGGGCTGCGCCGGGCGGTGGAGTGCGGCGCGGCGACGACCGTGGAGATCGAGACCGCGCTCGGGCATCCGCTGGAGCACGCCCGCGAGCGCCTCGGCGGCTGAGCGCCGTCATCGCGACCCCCACGGGTCAACGCGCCCGCCGCCGCTCCTCGGCGAGATCGCGCAACGCCTCGATCACCAGCGCCGTCCAGCCGGTCTGATGACTCGCCCCGAGGCCCTTCCCGCTGTCGCCGTGGAAGAACTCGTAGAACAGCACCAGATCGCGAAACGCCGGGTCCTTCGCATACCGCACCTCGTCGCCGTGGGCCGGTCGCCGCCCGCTGGCGTCGGGGAGGAACAGCGCGAGCAGCCGCTGCGAGAGGAGGTTCCCCACCTCGGCCAGGGTGAGGAAGCGCCCCGAGCCGGTGGGGCACTCCACCTTGAGCGCCTCACCGTAGAAGTGGTGGTACCGCTCCAGCGACTCGACCAGGAGGTAGTTGTTGGGGAACCACACCGGCCCGCGCCAGTTCGAGTTCCCCCCGAAGAGGCCGGTGGTCGAGTCGCCCGGGTCGTAGTGCACGCTCCAGTCGGCGTGGCCCCCCAGGACGTAGGGGTGCGCGGCGTGCACCCGGCTCAGGCTGCGGATGCCGTACGGAGACAGGAACTCGCTCTCGTCCAGCATGTAGCCCAGGAGCCGGACCAGCCGCTCGCGGGGGGCGATGGCCAGCAGTCGCGCTCCGGGCGCGCCGTGCTCGGGCGGCCGGTAATACACGTGCGCCGCCAGCTCGGGCCGGTTCTCGAGAAACCACCGCATCCGCTTGCTGAATCCGGGGAGCCGGTCCACCTCGCGGTCACCGAGCACCTCCGCGGCGAACAGCGGGACCAGCCCCACCATGCTTCGGATGCGCAGCGGGATGGATTGCCCGTCGGCGAACAGCTGGTCGTAGTAGAAGCCGTCGGCCTCGTCCCAGAGCCCCTGGCCGCCCATGGCGTTCATCGCGTCGACGATGGCCACGAAGTGCTCGAAGAACTTGCTGGCGATGTCCTCGTAGGCGTCGTCCACCTGCGCCAGCTCGAGGGCGATGCTGAGCATGGTGGTGCAGAAGAACGCCATCCAGGCCGTGCCGTCCGCCTGGGTGAGCTGGCCGCCGGTGGGCAGCGGCTTGCTCCGATCGAAGACCCCGATGTTGTCCAGGCCCAGGAAGCCGCCGGAGAACAGGTTCTTTCCGTCCGGATCCTTCCGGTTCACCCACCAGGTGAAGTTGAGGAGGAGCTTCTGGAAGGCCCGCTTGAGGAAGGCGGTGTCGCGGCGGCCGCGTGGCCCGGTCTTCTTGTACACCCGCCAGCAGGCCCAGGCGTGCACCGGCGGGTTCACGTCCGAGAAGGCCCACTCGTACGCCGGGAGGTGGCCGTTGGGATGCATGTACCACTCGCGGAGGAGGAGAATCAGCTGCTCCTTGGCGAAGGCTGGATCCACCTCGCAGAACGGCAGCATGTGGAAGGCGAGGTCCCAGGCCGCGTACCAGGGGTATTCCCAGCTGTCCGGCATGGAGAGAACGTCGCGGTTGTAGAGGTTCTGCGCCCACGAGGCGTTGCGGCCCCGCTTCCGTTCCGGCGGTGGCGGCGGTCCGGCCGGGTCGCCCTCGAGCCACTCCCGCACGCTGTAGTGGTAGTACTGCTTGCACCAGTGGAGACCCGCCCAGGCCTGCCGTGCCACGCGCCGCTCCTCCTCGGTGGCGCCGGGAGGAAGGTGGCGGCCGTAGAACGCGTCGGCCTCGGCGCGGCGGTCGGCGAAGAGCGCGTCCACCGAGCCATCGAAGTCCGAGGCCAGCCCGTGCTCC
The DNA here is from genome assembly GCA_035519675.1 of Myxococcaceae bacterium. Taxonomy (GTDB): domain Bacteria; phylum Myxococcota; class Myxococcia; order Myxococcales; family Myxococcaceae; genus RPRB01. Next base: position 11,778 of record DATIWB010000077.1, on the reverse strand, counting down.
ACCGCCGCCAGCCGTAGGCGCAAGGTGACCGAGCTTCCCGCGGGGAGCTCCAGCCGGTAGTGCGCGGCGACCTTGGTGCCGGCCCGGTCCGGGTTCACCGCCTCTCGACGTCCGTGCACCACCGCCTGGTGGAAGGCGTCCTTCGGCCAGCGACTGCGGGAGGGCACGCCATAGAGCCGCTCGGCGTTGGTCTCGTTGTCGCAGAACAGCAGCTCCGGGACGACACCGGAGGGGTCCGGCCCTGGCTCGAAGCGGAACAGCCCGAGGGAGGCATGGCGGGCGAGCACGTGCCCGTCCTCCCCCAGCAGCTCGGGCCTCGGCCAGTAACCCTCGGTGGTCCGGCCCCAGGCCCAGGTGTTCCGGAACCAGAGCGTGGGAAGCACCCGCAGCGGCGCGGACTCCGGGCCGTGGTTGGTGACGGTGAGCCGCATCCACAGGTCGTCCGGCGCCGCCTTGGCGTACTCGACGCGGACGTCGAAGTAGCGGTGCCCATCGAGGACGCCGGTGTCGAGCAGCTCGTACTCCGGTGCGCCACGCCCGCGGCGGCGATTCTCCTCGATGAGCTGAAGGTAAGGAAACGCGCGCTGCGGGTACTTGTAGAGCGCCTCGAGGTAGCTGGAGGTCGGCGTGGCGTCGAGGAAGTAGTACAGCTCCTTCACGTCCTCGCCGTGGTTGCCCTCGTCCCCGGTGAGCCCGTACAGCCGCTCCTTGAGGATGGGGTCGTGCTCGTTCCAGAGCGCCACCGCCAGACAGAGCCGACACTCGCGGTCGGTGATGCCGAGCAGCCCGTCCTCTCCCCAGCGGTACGCCCGCGAGCGCGCGGCGTCGTGGGAGAGGTACTCCCAGGCCTCGCCGGTGGCGGAGTAGTCCTCGCGGACCGTTCCCCATTGCCGGTCGGCCAGGTACGGGCCCCAGCGTTTCCAGTTGCGGGTGCGCTGGCCGTCCTCCAGCAGGCGCTGAGACTCGGGATCCAGGGCCCGGGGGTCGGACACGGTGGGTCAACCAAACCAGCACACGTCCGGGGCCGCAACGGGAGATCAGCCACAGGAAGCGGCACGCGTCGCCACGGGCCGCTAAGGAGACTTGCTGCAGCACCATGAGCCCCACCGGATCCACACCCTCGACGAGTCGCCTTGCGGTGGGGCTCGCCCTGTTTGCACTCTACGTCATCTGGGGCTCGACGTACCTCGTCATGCGGGTGGCGATGGAAGGCTTCGGAGCGTTCAGCATGGCGGCGATCCGCTTCCTGGTCGCCGGGGCGGTGATGCTGGCCATCGCCCGGGCCCGCGGTGAGGCGCTCCCCACCCGGAAGCAGTGGCGCAACGCGGCGGCCATCGGGACCCTGCTGCTGGCCTGCGGGAACGGCGGCGTGGCAATCGCCGAGCAGACCGTCAGCTCGGGTCTCGCGGCGCTGATGGTCTCGGCGATGCCGCTGTGGATGGCGCTCTTCGGCGGGCTGTGGGGCCGCTGGCCGGCGACCAAGGACTGGGTCGCCCTGGTGATCGGCTTCGGGGGGATCATCATCCTCAACCTGGGGAGCGAGCTCCGCGGAAGCACCGTCGGCGTGGCGGCGCTGATGTTCGCCACCGCGGCCTGGGCCTTCGGCTCGCTGTGGAGCCGCCGCCTCGACCTGCCCAAGGGGATGATGGCCGCCGGCGCGGAGATGTTCACCGCCGGGTTCGTGCTCGTGGCTCTCAGCCTGGTGCACGGCGAGCGGCTCCCCACCGTCGTCCCGGGACGGGCCCTGGCCGCGGTCGCCTACCTGGTGGTGTTCGGCTCGCTGGTCGCCTACACCGCGTACCTCTTCCTGCTCTCGCGCGTGCCAGCGCCGGTGGCCTCGAGCTACGCGTACGTGAACCCGCTCATCGCCCTGGCGCTCGGGGCGGGGTTCTACGCAGAGCGCCTGCCCCAGACCCTGGTGGTCGCGGTGCCACTCATCCTGGCCGCGGTGGCGCTGGTGCTCCGTCCCGCCCCGGTGCGCGTCGGATTGCCGGTGCCGGCGCTCAGAACTCCACGCCCCAACCGAGGGTGAGGCGGGCGGGAGTCCCGGCGTCCGGCCGGTGCACCGGTGAGGACTCAGCGGTGCTTCCGACGAAGGTGAAGACCCGCTGGTCGCGCGGCTGGAGCCAGCGGAGCACGCAGGCCACCGCGGCGACGAACGGGCCGTCCTGTTGACCCGGAGCGGCGAGCTCGGAGCTTCGGCCGCCCGCCCTCGGCCCCTCGGTGAGCGACAGCCGGGCCTCGACCCACCGGGGGAAGCCGGTCTCGGTGGTGTGCACCTCGAGCCGGTAGACCAGCCGCGTCTTCCCCGGAGCGGGCGCCTCCAGCGAGGTCCGCTGGCTCAGGGTGAGCCCCATGCCCAGAGCCCCGCCCTGGCGCACTCGCCCGAGCCCGACGGAGACGGCGGTCTCGGTGGGCTTCACCTCGGGCACCGCCGGCCGCGCCTCCAGGGGTGCGGTGACGACCGGTGCCGCGGCGAGCAGGAGTGCAGTGACCAGACCCATCTAGCGACTCCTCCGCCCGCGCCCGGCCAGCGCGGAGACGAGCAACCCGACCCGTGAGCCGACCTCTCCGCCCACGTTGCGCCACGGCGGCACGCCGCCGTCCAGCGGATCCACGGCCAGGTCGACGGGGAAGCAGGTCACCTCGTGGACATCGTCCTCCGAGGCCGGCGCGAGATCCACCCGGATCTTGCCGTCGAGTGGCGAGACGTTGACCGACGGCCATGCGGCCCCCTCGGGTGAGGTGAAGGCCGCAGCTCTAGGCCGCGAGGGCGTTTCCACCGTTGGCTCCGCGTGTCGTTCCGTGAAGCGGACCGGACCGGGGCAGCACCAGTGCCGCCCGGGTCCCGGCGCCGGGCTCGGAGGTGAGGTCGAGGCGGCCTCCGTGCGCCTCGGCAATGCTCCGGGCGAGCGACAGCCCCAGCCCGAAGCCACCGGTGCTCCGACTCCGGCTCGGGTCCGCCCGGAAGAAGGGGGTGAAGACGTGTGGGAGGTCCTCCGGGGTGATGCCGGCGCCGTGGTCCTCCACGGTGAAGGTGACCTCGTCCGCGGTCCCGTCGACGGCGAGCCGGACCCACCCGGCAGCGGGAGCCGAGTACTTGGCGGCGTTGTCCAGGAGGTTGTTCAGGACCCGGCCGATCAGTCCCGGGTCGGCCCGGAGACGCCCCGCCGAGTCGCTGGCTGCCGCGTCGAGCCGGTGCTCGGGATGGATGGAGAGGAACCGCTCCGCCGCGGTCGCCACCAGCGCCGAGGCCTGGATCCAGGCCGGCCGGAGCGCCGGGGCGCCGGGCACCGATTGCCCGAGCTCCAGGCGCGCCGCGGTGAGCAGCTCGTCCACCAGCCGCTCCAGCTCACCGAGGTCGTCGGTGATGTCGGCCAGCGAGGCGCGGGCAGTGGCCACGTCGCCCTCCTCCGCCAGCTCGAGCGCCACCCGGATGCGGGCCAGCGGCGTCCGCAGCTCGTGCGACACCCCGGCCAGCAGCGACTTCTCCGAGCGCAGGAGGGCCACCACCCGGTCGGCCATGCCGTCGAAGGCCCGGCCCAGCTCGCCCAGCTCGTCGCTCCGTGCCAGCGCCGCCCGCGCCTCCAGGTCACCCGCGCCGAGCCGGGTCGCCGCGGTGGAGAGCGTGCCCAGCGGGCGGGAGATGGACCGGGCGAGCAGCGCCGAGCTGAGGCCCAGGGTGGCGAGCACCAGCCCTGCCACCGCCGCCAGCTGCCCGGGCGGGGGCATGGGGGGCCGGAAGTCGATCACCGCCCAGCCCTGCAACGGCGGGGGAGGCGGCAGGGGGCCCATCGTCCCCCCGAACGGCCGAGGAGGCGGACCGAGGTCGCCGCTGTCGGGGGGGCGCATCGGCACGTCCAGCGGTCCGGGTCCGCCACCGCGCCTGGGCGGAGGGCCCGGCGGACCCGGCGGGGGGCGCACCAGCGGCAGGACGAGAAGCGGCGGGCGGGCCAGGACCGTGGTCGAGGCCGGGCCCGGAGGCAGGGGGAGGACCGGGTCGACGTTGCTGGCCACCACCGAGCGGTCGGGGCCATAGAGCGTCAGGCGGGCGCCGGCGGTGTCCCGGAGCTGGGCGAGCGCGCGGGCGAGCCCGACGCGATCCTGGAGCACCGGGAGGATCTGCTCCACCACGTACTGGCCCTGCCCGCGGAGCCACGACTCGGGGATGCGCGACTGCTGCAGGAGCACGGCCACCCCCACCATCACCACCAGCAGCTGGGCGAGACAGACCAGGTAGATCCGCACCACCAGCCGCCGGAGCAGCGGCGGGCTCACGCCGGCCGGTCCGCGGCGAGCATGTAGCCCACGCCCCGCACGGTGATGAGCCAGCGCGGAGAGCGTGCGTCGTCGCCCAGCTTCGCCCGGAGGTGCGAGACGTGCACATCGATGCTCCGGTCGAATGCCTCCTCGGCGCTGCCGTGCACCAGATCGAGGAGCTGCTCGCGGCTGAGCACCCGCCCGGCGCGCTCGGCGAGCACCCGGAGCAGGTTGAACTCGTAGGTGGTGAGGCCGAGCTCCACGCTCCCCAGCATCACCCGCATGGCCGCCGGGTCGACGGTGAGCGGACCCACGGTGACGGGACGGTTCGATGGACCGGCGCGCCCGCGCGAGCGCCGGGCCTGGGCACGGATGCGCGCCAACAGCTCGCGGGAGCTGAAGGGCTTGGGGACGTAGTCGTCGGCCCCGGCCTCCAGACCGAGCACCCGATCCGCCTCCTCGCCGCGCGCGGTGACCATGATGATCGGCACGTCCGCCCGGGCGCGGAGCTGCCGGCAGAGCTCCACTCCATCGAGCTGCGGCAGCATGAGGTCAAGCAGCACCACGTCCGGCCACAGGCGCAGGGTCTGGGCCAGTCCGTCGCGCCCGTCCGCGGCGAGCGTGACCACCACGCCGTGCGACTCGAGGTAGCGCTGTGTCAGCCGGGCGAGCCGCTGGTCGTCCTCGACGTACACCACCGAGATGTGCTCGGGCACCGTCATCCGCTCGCACCCTACCGCCTGGCGGCGCACCCTGCGGGCCCTGGAAACATGTCTTCACACTCGCCTGGCCGCTGGTACCGTCTGGTGGCGTGTCGGTCCTCCTCCTCGTGCTGCTGGGCGCGGCCTCCTCCGACGTGGTGTGCCTCGACCCGGGGGTGTGCACCCCGGTGACCCGGCTGGGCCGGGAGGGAAGGGTGGAGGTCGTCCGGCACACCGAGCGACTGCCGGCGCGCGTCGAGCCCGGGGTGCCGTTCGGTGCGTGGATGACCTGGCCGAAGCCGCCCGAGGCGGTGCGCCGGCGCGTGGAGCAAGGACAGCCGGCCGAGCTCCGCGCGGTCATCCCCGCCGCGCGGCTGCGGCTGATGGTCGCCCCGGGCCTGGTCACCGAGGGCGGCGAGCCGGGCGTCCTGGCGTTCCTCTCGGCGGATCCGCTCGGGGGTGGAAGCGAGCCTCTGTCACTGCCCGAGTCAGTCGCCGCGGCCGAGTCGCTGGAGCTGCTCGCCCCGGCCCAGAAGAGCGAGGTGGTGCGCTGGCGCAGCGCCGCGTCCAGCTGGCAGTCACGTCTGGCGAGCGAGTGGGCCGCGTTCACCCGCTCGCCGAGGACCACGTCGGTCCGGGCGAAGCTGCTGGACACCCTCGGCGCGATGCCGGTTCCGCCGCGTCCCGAGCAGCTGCTGACCGAGGGGCAGCGCACCGAGCTGCGCCGGCGCGGCCACGCGCTCGAGGGCCGCATCCTGGTCGAGGACCTTCCGGGGGACGTGTACCGGATCCGGGTGGAGGGCGTGCCACTCGACCAGCTGGTGGAGGAGTGGAACGCGGGCCTGCACGGGCTCGTCGGGCGGCTGGAGCGAGTGCCCAGGCCGGGGTTCCAGGTGCGCCGGGGCCACCGGCACGACGAGGTGAGCTTCACCCTCGACGTGCGCTCCGACGTGGACGAGACCCGGGTCTCGCAGGTGGCGCGGAGGCTGGCGGAGATCCCCGGCCTGGAGATGGGCGGGACGGAGCTTCCGCCGCCGGGCCTGTAGACTGGGGCCACGCATGCTCTCCCCCCTCGTGGTCTCGCTGCTGGTCGGCGTCACCCCCGCACCGGCGCGCTTCGACCAGACCGGGCGCAGCATCGGCGCACCGCTGAGCGACCGCACCGCGAGCTACGTCCTCGAGGCGCGGTACGACCCTGCGACGAGGCACGTCACCGGGACGGCGCGGATCACCTGGACCAACCGCTCCGCCGTCCCACAGAGCACGCTCTGGTTCCACGCGTACTGGAACGCGTTCAAGAACGCCGACAGCACGTTCTCGCAGGAGACACACCGGGCCGGTGGAGCGCGCTCCAGCACCGCCGCCTACCGGCGTGACGACTGGGGCTGGACGGAGCTCCGGTCGGCGCGGCTCCCGGACGGCACCGACGTGCGCTCCACCCTCCGCTGGGAGCAGCCCGACGACGGCCCTTCCGCCGACCAGACCGTCTTCACCCTGACCCTGCCCACGCCGGTCCCACCGCACGGGACGCTCACCCTCGACCTGGGGTGGGAGGCCCGCGTCCCGAAGCTCGTCGCCCGGACCGGCGTCGCCGGCAAGTTCACCCTCTTCGGCCAGTGGTTTCCGAAGCTGGGGGTGCTCGAGGTCCCCCCGCAGCGCGGCCTGCGCACCCCCACCTGGAACTGCCACCAGTTCCACGCCGCCACCGAGTTCTACGCCGACTTCGGCAACTACGACGCGTCGCTCACCGTGCCGCGCTCGCTGCTGGTCGGCGCCACCGGGGTGCGCACCGGCCGCACCGAGAACCCGGACGGCACCGTCACCCACCGCTTCCACCAGGACGACGTCATCGACTTCGCCTGGACCGCGTGGGAGGGGGCGGTGGAGGCGAGCGACGTCTTCCTGAGCGATGGGCTGCCCCAGGTGGCGCTCACGGTGCTGGTCCCACCGAACGCGACCCGGAGCACACCGCAGATCCTCGCCGCCGCCAGGGCGACGCTCGAGCACGGCGGGCGGCGCTGGCTGCCGTACCCCTACCCCCACCTCACCCTCGTCGCGCCACCCATCAGCTCCAACGTCGAGTCGGGCGGGATGGAGTACCCGACGTTCGTCACCGTGTACTCGCGCACCGATCCGGTGCCCCCGCGCGACGTCCTGCTCTGGGAGGTGACCGTGCACGAGGTCGGGCACGGCTGGTGGCAGGGGATGCTCGCCTCGAACGAGTTCGAGGAGGCCTGGCTCGACGAGGGCGTCGACACCTGGGCCACCGCGGAGGTCCTCGACGGCGTGGGACTGGGCTGGGACTTCGCCCAGCTCGCACCGCCCGGCGCCCGCTGGCTGCTCGCGCCCTTGCTGCGCTCGTCGATTCCCGACGCCGAGGTCCGCGGTCGCTCCTCCGTCCCGCGCTACCAGTCCACCATCGTCCGCCCGGGCTGGCGCTTCAAGGGGAGCAGCGACGTGGGCCGGAGCACCTACGGCCGCGCTGCTGCGGCGCTCCGAATGCTGGAGCGCGAGGTGGGCCGGGAGACCTTCGCCCGCATCATGCGCACCTACGCCGAGCGATGGGCCTTCCGGCATCCGGGGACGGACGACTTTCTCCAGCTGGCCTCGGAGGTCGGCGGCAAGGACCTGCGTCCGCTCGGCAGCGCGCTCCTCCGCGGCACGGCCGGGCTCGACGACGCGGTGGCCGAGCTGCGGTGCACCGAGGTGCCGGCAGGCGGCGGACCGGGCCTGTACGACGTGGATGGTGGCACGCCGGTCTTCCGACCCGCCCGCCTGACCGCTGGCGAGACGGCCGAGGCGCGCTGCGAGGTGCTGGTGGAACGCCACGGCGACCTCCCGCTCCCGCTCGACGTGCAGCTCACCTTCCAGGACGGGACCCGGAGCCGCCACGACGTCCCCGATGGCGAGCGCTGGAGCCGCATCGCCACCCGGCGGCCGCTCCCCGGGGGGCGGGTCGCCCTGGCCGAGGTCCACCCCGGCTCGCCGCCACCCGCCGACACCGCTCCGCTGAACGACGCGCGCTCGCTCGCGGCCACCCCCGGACCCACGCTCGGCGTCGCCGGGTGGCTCCTCTACGCGGCGCAGCTGCTCGCCGTGGCCGTGGGGTCGCTGCTGTGAGGCGCCTGCTCGAGGCGCTCCGGGTGGGCCTCCGGGAGTGGCGGACGGTGGCGGTGCTCCTCTGGGCCAACTGGCTGGTCGCGGGACTGATGGTCGCCCCGGCGGTGCCCCGGGTGGTGGCCGCGTTCGGGCACGCGCCCCGGGCGGCGGGGAAACCGCTCCTCTCCACCGAGCTGCTGCTCGGCCTCGGCTCGGTGTTCGAGGGCGGGGGGACGCCGTCGGTGGCCGCCCCGCTTCTGCTCCTCGTCGTGCTCCAGACCTTCCTGGCGGGCGGCGTGGTGTGGCGGGCGTGTGCCGGCGGCCCGTTCCGGCTGGGAGCGTTCCTCGGCCAGGCGGGACGGCTCGTGGGGCGCAACGCCAGGCTCTACCTCTGGCTCCTGCTGCTCCTCGGCGGCGCCGCGCTCGTCCCTGCCGCGCTCGCCCTGGGGATGCACGCCCTCGGGCTGCCAACCGTCTTCACCGGCCCGGCCGAGACCTGGCTCTTCGGTCGCCCGTTCACCGCCTGGAGCGTGCTCCACCTCGGGGTGGTGGCGCTGTCACTCGCGCTGTGGAGGCTGTCCCTCGACGTCGGCCGGGTGCTGCTCTTCCGCGACGACCTGCGGGTGACCCGCCGCGCGGCCTGGCGTGCGGTGTGGCTGGTGGTCAGGGCACCCGGGTCGGTGATGCTCTACGCGGTCCTGGGAGCGCTGGCGACCGCGGCGGTCCTCCTCGCCGCCCGCGGTCGGGCATCCCTCCCCGAGGGCAATGCCGGGCTGGCGCTCCTCGCCCTCGGCGTGGGGCAGCTCGTGCTGTGGATTCGCCTCGCCTTCCAGGTGGCGGGAACCGCCTTCGCCGCGTCGCTGGTCGTGGCGTTGGCGGACGTGGCGGCGGTGGAACGTCCGCTCGCCGACGCTCCGCCGGGTTGAGACCGCGGGGCGCCGAGGAGCCTCGGAACAGGAGCTGCGGATGGGGTGGCGAGTCATCCGCGCGATGTTCGAGGAGGCCTGACCGGGGCCCGTTCGGCCGGGGCGCGAACGGTGAAGCCGACCCGGGCGCCTCCCTCGGCACGGTTCTCGGCGAAGGCCATTCCTCCGTGCGCCTCGGCGATGCGCCTCACCAGCGCCAGCCCGAGCCCCAGCCCATCGCTCGCCTCGCCGCGCTGGAAGGGGGCGAAGGCGCGCTCCCCTCCGTCGGGCAGGCCCGGGCCTGCGTCCTCCACCGAGAAGCGCACCACCCCGTCCGGGGCATCCACCCGGAGCCGCGTCACCCCCGCGCCGTGGACTCGCGCGTTCTCCAGGAGATTGGACAGGGCGCGCTGGAGCAGGGTCGGGTCGCCCTCCAGCGACACCGGCGCCGACTCCACCTCCAGCAGCGCCGGCGGCAGCGCCGCCCGCTCCAGCGCCCGCGTTCCGAGGTCCCCGGCGTCCAGGGGCAGGCGGGCCATGGCGGTGAAGTCGAGCCGTGCCGAGGCAAGCAGCTCACCCACCAGGGCGTCCATCTCCAGCACCTCGTGCTCCAGCTGGTCGAGCACCGAGGTGTCACCGCCCCGTCCCAGCTCGAGGAGGAGCCGGATGCGGGCCAGCGGCGTGCGCAGCTCGTGGCTCACCGCCGCCAGCAGCTCGCGCTGGTCCTTCAGCTGCCGCTCGATGCGCTCCGCCATCCCGTTCATCACCTCCGCCAGCGAGCGCACCTCGCCGCGCGCGAACCGCACGTCGAACCGGCTCTGCAGCCGGCCCTCGCCCAGGTCCCGGGCGACGCGGGTGAGCTCCTCCAGCGGCCAGGCCAGCTTCCAGGCGATGCGGCCCGACATCGCCCAGAGCATCGCCAGCGCCACGCTGAGCGCCAGAAGCGCGGTCCAGCCGCTCCATCCCCCGCGCGGCCAGGGTTGCACCCGCACCACGCCCACCGTCGCCCCGCCCTGGACCACCGGGGCGCTCGCCGACCAGCGCCGCGCGGACGGACCGAAGCGGCCCAGCTCCTTCCCGCGGGCGTCCTCGAGCTGAACTGCCCAGCCGAGCTGCTGCGACAGCTCCGAGGCCCAGGCGTCCCGCTCGCGGGGATCGGCCCACACCCGCGCCGCCTGCGCGCCGATGAGCGCCTGCACGTTCTCCCACTGCGCGCGGGGCGACGGGCCTCGCAGCCGCTCCACGCCGGCGGTCACCGCAGAGACGACCAGGGCGGTCACCAGGATGGAGATGCCGAACCACACGAAGAGCCGGCGCTGCAGCTTCGCCCGGCTTCGCCACTGAAAGCGCCTCGGCCAGCCCCGGCGGTGCTCCGGATGGCAGGGCGGGACCACGGCCCTACTGCTCCCGGCTGAGCACGTAGCCCACGCCGCGCACCGTCTTGATCCGCCGGGGCGAGCGCGGGTCGTCACCGAGCTTCGCCCGGAGGTGCGAGATGTGGACGTCCACCGTGCGCTCTCCGACGACGACGTCGCTCCGGCCGGCCTCGGCGAGCAGCGCGTCGCGGGGGATGACCCGGCCCGCCCGCCGCATCAGCGCGACCAGGATGTCGAACTCCAGGCCGGTGAGGTCCACCGCCTTGCCCTCCACCAATACCTGACGCGAGCCCACGTCCACCTGCACGTTGGCCACCGCCAGCTTCTCGCTCACCGCGTCCGGCGCGCTCCGGCGTAGCACCGCCCGCAGCCGGGCGAGCAGCTCGCGCGGGCTGAACGGCTTGGGGACGTAGTCGTCCGCGCCGATCTCCAGGCCCACCACCCGGTCCGTCTCGTCGCCCTTCGCGGTCAGCATGAGGATCGGCACCCGGCTCCTGGTGCGGATGCGCCGGAGCACCTCCAGCCCGTCCATGCCCGGGAGCATGACGTCCAGGAGCACGGCGTCGAAGGCCGAGGTGTCCAGCGCCTGGATGCCGCTCTGGCCGTCGTAGGCCGGCGTCACCTGGACGCCGTTCTGGCCCAGCCAGCTCACCAGCAACTCCTGGAGCCGACGGTCGTCGTCGATGCACAGCACCCGGACGGACATGGCGCGCGGAAGGACTCTATCAGCGCACGGGCTCGTCGCCGGGCGACAGGGAGGGAGAGTGCCGGGCCGGCGCGCCCCGGGCCGCGTCGACGCACAGCCCGGCCACGTGCCGCTCCCAGGCCAGCCGCCGCTCCCAGCTTCGCGTCCGGAGATGGTGGAGCCCCCAGCCAAAGCCGAGGACCACGCCGGCGGCGAGGAGCGCGATGCGGAGGTCACGTCGCATGATGGTTCCTCCTCACCCGTTCCAGCGCCGGCGCCAGCCGGAGGCGAGCAGGTCCGCCAGCTCGGCCCGCTGCCGCGTGTCGAGCGCCTCGTGGACCCGCGCCGCCTGTCCGCGGAGCGTCTCCCGCACCGTTGCCAGCCGCGCCTCCGCCCGGGCGAACGCCTCCTCGAGCGCCGCGGCGTCGAAGGTCTCGCCGCGGATGCTCCGCGCCACGTCGGACCGCATCCGCTCGGCGTCGTCGTGCCAGCCGCGCATCGTGCCCCGGAGCGCGTCCGCCGCCTCGGCGATCACCTTCTCCTGCCCGGGCGAGGTGTCGATGCGCTGGAAGAGCCAGCGCAGCGGCCCCCGTCCGCCCGGGCGGCCCGGCTCGTCCCAGCCGTCGCGCCGCCACCCGCCCCAGCGGTGGCCGACCCAGTGGCCGGGACCGTGGGCGTAGGCCCAGCCCCCGCCGCGCATCGTCCGGGCGAGGCCGTAGAGACAGACCGCGCCCACCAGGAAACCCCACATC
>DATIWB010000076.1:0-35025 GCA_035519675.1 Myxococcaceae bacterium | reverse complement strand
GCCACGAAACGCCCAGCCGGAGCGTCGCCTCCGAGCCACGAGAGCGCAAGCGGCGCTAGGACCGAGACTCGGAAGACGGCTGGAGAGGTCGTGACGGGACCTTCGACCGAGGATTGGGAGCTCTGGACCTGGCGCGAGGTTGCCAGGGCACTCAAGGTCAGCCGCTCCTGGGTCTATGCCAAAGCCGAGCGTGGCGACCTCCCATCGCTCCGGGTCGGCGGACTGCTGCGGTTCGACCCGACCGAAGTCCGGCGATTCGCCACCTCAGGAGCAAGCGGAGCTAGGGTGCTCGCTCTCAGGGCCCCTGAGAGCCCCATGGAGAGCGCCTGACATGGCCTCGGCAGTCCGCAACGAGCGGGGCTACTGGCTCGCCCGGTGGAAGGACGCCACCGGGCGGTGGCGAAAGCGCCGCGCCATTCCCAACACGAAGCTGACCGCGCAGGCGCTCGCCGAGGAGCTGGAGCTTCGAGCGCGGCGCCAGCTCGATGGCCTCGAGCCGCTTGCACCCCACGACGGTGGAGGCTCGGTCGGCGAGCTTCTCCGATGGTGGCTCGAGAACTACTCTGCGCATTTGGCCGCCCACGCTTCGAACGCCATCAGCCTGAGGGTCCACCTCCTCGACTCGGACCTGGCCCGGCTCACGCTCCGGGCGCTTCGCCCGGTCGACGTCAGAGCGTTCATGGACCGCAAGCGGCGGGAGGGCCTGAGTCCGAGGAGCGTCAACCACCTTCGCGGCTACCTGTCGCGCGCCTTCAACTCCGCCATCGCCGTCGGCCGCTGGCCGGGGAGGAATCCGGTCACTGCCGTGGCACGGCTTCCTGTCTCGGGGAGGCATTCCGGAGACTTCCTCCGGGCCGAGGAGGTCCCGCGGGTGCTGGGTCAGCTGCCCCCGCGCTGGCGGCCGCTGTACGCCACTGCGCTCTACACGGCGATGCGCAAAGGCGAGCTGCTCGCCCTCCAACGCGAGGACGTGGACCTCTCCGCCCACGCGATTCTCGTCCGCCGGAGCTGGGAGCGGGAGACCACCAAGGGCGGGCACGCCGATGCCATCCCGATCGCCGACGATCTCGTGCCCTGGCTGAAAGCAGCACTGGCTGCCTCGGAGAGCGCGCTCGTCTTCCCCGGGCCCGGCGGGACGATGTTTCGCCGGGACGTGGACCTGGAAGGCATTCTCCGCCGCGCGCTCGGACGGGCGGGCATCGTCCGGTACTGGCGCCACGTGTGCCGCCGGCGAGGGTGCCGACACGTCGAGGAGCGCCAGGAGCAGACCGAGCGGCGTTGCCCGAAGTGCCGGATGAAGCTCTGGCCCAAGCCGGTCGTGCGGCCCATCCGCTTCCACGACCTCCGGCACACCACGGCGACGCTACTGCTCCGCTCAGGCGTTCCGCTGGTCGTGGTCCAGAAGGTCCTGCGCCACCGCGACCCGAAGCTCACCGAGGCGGTCTACGGCCATCTGGCCACGGACTACCTGCGCGCCGAGGTGAATCGGCTCAAGCTCGAGGGCATGCCCGAAGCGCGCGGCTCCGCGCCGTGGACGCTGGCCGTGTCCCCCCCGTGTCCCCCACCTTCCGAAAAACGCCGAAGGGGCCGGAATCGCGCGGAGGAAACCCGAGCGACTCCGACCCCTTCAGCGTGTCGGGGAGACAGGATTCGAACCTGCGACCCCTTGGTCCCGAACCAAGTGCTCTACCAGGCTGAGCCACTCCCCGAGGCCGACACCCCTCTTTCGAGGGAGGCACTCCGTAACGGATCAGGCCCCCGAGGGTCAACTTTGCATGAGGTCAGGGCTGACCGCGTGCGGAGCGACCCCCACATCCGAGGTGACCCATGCACCCCACGCTCAACCCCGCGCGACCTCTGGAGGTAAGCGCCGGTGTGGATCTTGCGATCCATCCATGACGCGAGAGTCCAATGTCCGAGAAGCCCACCATCCTGATCGCCGACGACGAGCCCGGCGTCGTGGCCGCCCTGGCCCGCGAGGCCCGTCGCGCTGGCCTGTCCTACATCACCGACACCACGTCCCAGCAGGTCCTGGAGCTGGCGGTCCGCCACCAGCCGGCGGTCATCATCCTGGACCTGAAGCAGCACGTGGACGGTCGTGACCTCCTGGCCGCCCTGAAGCGGGATCCCCGGACCCGGGACATCAAGGTCCTGGTGCTCTCCGCCATCGAGGACCAGTTCACCCGCCACGTCTGCCTGGAGCTCGGGGCGGACGACTACGACGTGAAGCCCTTCGATCCGTCCTTCATGTCCAAGGTGGCCCGCCTGGCGGGAGCCGGTGAGCGCCACTAGACCTCCCGACCCCTCCTCCGGCAGCCCGTTGGGGTAGCGTTCTTCAGGTGAGCACGGACATTCAGAGTCCACAGGACCTGGCCGGAAGGGTCTCGAAGCTCACCTCCATCCTCGACGTGGCCAAGGCCATGGCCGCGGCGCGGGACCTCGACCTCCTCCTTCCGCTGATCATCTACGAGGCGGCGAAGGTGGTGGACGCCGACCGCTGCACGCTCTTCATCCTCGACCGCGAGCGCGGCGAGCTGTGGAGCAAGGTGGCCCAGGGCGCCGCCCACGAGATCCGGGTGAAGCTCGGCCGGGGCATCGCCGGCTCGGTGGCCGAGACCGGCCAGGTCATCAACATCACCGACGCCTACGCCGACCCGCGCTTCAACCGCGACGTCGACGCCGCCACCGGGTACCGCACCCACACCATCCTCTGCGTTCCGATGCGCGACGCTCAGGGCGAGGTCACCGGCGTCCTCCAGGCGCTCAATCGGCACGCCGGGGTCTTCACCGACGAGGATGCCGAGCTGCTCCTGGCCCTGGGCGGACAGGCCGCGGGAGCGATCGAGAACGCGCTCCTCCACGACGAGATCAACCGCCTCTTCGAGGGCTTCGTCTCCGCCTCGGTGGTCGCCATCGAGTCGCGCGATCCCACCACCGCCGGTCACTCGGGGCGGGTGGCCTCGCTCACCGTGGGGCTGGCCTCGGCGCTCGAGCACCTCGACACCGGGCCCTACGCCCGCCTCCGGTTCGGCAGCCAGGACGTGCAGGAGATGCGCTACGCATCCCTCCTCCACGACTTCGGCAAGGTGGGCGTCCGCGAGCACGTCCTGGTGAAGGCGGAGAAGCTCTATCCCCAGGAGCTCGACGGGCTGCGGGCCCGCTTCGCCCTGGCGCGCAAGGACCGGCAGCTGCGGAGCGCGGAGCGCCGGCTCGAGGCCGCCCGGGAGGGAAGGCTGCACCCCTCGGTCGAGCGCGAGGAGGTCGAGCGGCTCGGGGCCGAGCTGCGCGAGCTGGACGAGACCCTGGAGTTCGTCCTCGCCTGCAACCGCCCCACCATCTTGCCCTCGGGCGGATTCGAGCGGCTGGCGGACCTGGGCCGTCAGCAGTTCCGGGACGAGCGCGAGGCCGAACGTCCGCTGCTGCTTCCGCGCGAGGTGGAGCGGCTGAGCATCGCCCGGGGCTCGCTCTCGGCCGAGGAGCGGCTGGAGATCGAGAGCCACGTCACCCACACCTTCCGCTTCCTCTCGCAGATTCCGTGGACCCGGGCGCTGAAGCGGGTGCCGGACATCGCCTACGCCCACCACGAGCGGCTGAATGGCTCGGGGTACCCGCGGAAGATCCCCGCCGAGACCATCCCGGTGCAGTCGAAGATGATGGCCATCTCGGACGTGTACGACGCGCTCACCGCCGCCGACCGGCCGTACAAGAAGGCCGTGCCCCATCCCGCGGCGCTCGACATCCTCCACCAGGAGGCGCGGAACGGGATGCTGGACGGCGAGCTGCTCCGGGTGTTCGTCGAGGGCGAGGTGCCCCGCCGGGCGCTGCGCCCAGCCGGCCTCTGACCACACCTCGCCCGGGGCGAACCCCGCAGGACGGGCTAGGCTCCGCCGCACCGATGCACGCCCCGCCTCGTCGCGCTGCGCCCCTCCCGCGGGCCCTGTCCTGTCTGCTGCTCGCCGGCTGTGCCGCCGCGGCGGCGGCTCCGTCGAGCCCTCGTGGACCCGAGGTCATCGCGCCCGGGGCGGCGGGGGCCGCGGAGGCCATCCGGCCCGAGGCGATCTCCGCGCACATCCGCTTCCTGGCGGATGACCTCCTCCAGGGACGCGCATCCGGCGAGCGCGGCTTCGACATCGCCGCGGCCTACGTCGCCAGCCAGCTGCAGGGGATGGGGGTGGAACCCGCGGGCGATCAGGGGAGCTGGTTCCAGCAGATCACGTTCCGGGCCGGACGGACCCGGGCGGCACGCCTCGAGGTGGGCACTCCCGGTGGGGACGCCGCCCCGCTCGCCTTCGAGCGGGAGTTCATCGCCCGGGCACCGCTGGCGGGCGGCGTCGCCGAGGTCACCGCCCCGCTGGTGTACCTGGGGTACGGCATCGTCGCCCCCGAGTACCGCTGGGACGACCTGGCCGGCTTGGACCTGAAGGGGAAGCTGGCGATGGTGCTGGTGGGCGCTCCCCTGGGCACCACCCCCGACTTCTTCCCCCCCATTCCCAGCGCGGTGTACGGCTCGGCCCGGTCGAAGCTGGACCGCCTCATGGCCCGGGGCGTCGCCGGCGTGCTGTGGGTGCAGACGCCACTCCGGGAGAAGATTCACCCCTTCACCGAGCAGCTCGCCCATGCCCAGCGCGGCGCGATGGCCCTGGTCGAGAACGGCCTCGTCCCCGCGCGGGACGCGCTGCCGCAGGCAGCGGTGTCGATGGCCGGGGCTGACGCGCTGCTCACCGCCGCCGGGCGGCCCGAGCGGCTGGCCTCCCTGGTGGCTGCCGCCGAGCGCCGCGAGCACACCCCTCTGCTGCTGGGCACCCAGGGGCATCTCCGGGTGGAGGCCGCGCTCCGCACCGTGCACTCCGCCAACGTGGTCGGCCTGTGGCGCGCGGCGCCGGGCTCGCCGGCCGCGGGGGAGGCGATCGTCTACACCGCCCACCTCGACCACCTGGGCATCGGCAAGCCGGAGGCAGGGGACGCCATCTACAACGGAGCCTCGGACAACGCCTCGGGCGTGGCCAACGTGCTGGAGATCGCCCGCGCGTTCACCCGGCTTCCGCAGCGACCTCGGCGCGGGGTGCTGTTCGCCCTGGTGGGCGGCGAGGAGGAGGGCCTGCTCGGCTCGGAGTGGTTCGTCCAGCACCCGCCGGTTCGCCGCGAGGCGCTGGTCGCGGACGTGAACGCCGACTCGGGACTGCCCGTCTTTCCCCCGCGGGAGGTGGTGGCGCTCGGGGCGGACGAGAGCTCGCTCGGGGAAGACGCCCGGCGCGCGGCGACGGCCCTGGGACTGACGCTCGGGGCAGACCCGGACCCGCAGCAGGCGTTCGCGGTGCGGAGCGATCAGTACAGCTTCCTCCGCGCCGCCATCCCCGCCACCGCCACCCGGGTGGGGCTCGGCGGGGCGACCGAGCGCGAGCGCGCGGAGGCCGCCGCCTACCGCAAGGCCCACTACCACCGCGCCGCCGACCACTGGGAACCCGACCGCGACCACGGGCCGGCCGCCGTCCTGGCCCGGTTCCAGTTCCTGCTCGGGCTGTCGGTGGCCCAGCGTCCCGAGCGGCCCCGGCTGCTCCCGGCGAGCTTCTTCCAGCCCCGGCCCGGCAGCTGACTGCAAACCGCGCGTCAATCCGGGGGGCGACCGTGCTTGTCTCCGGGGTCCTGATGCGCCTCCTGACCCTGCTCCCCTTCTGCCTGATCCTGGGCTGTGCGACGACCGCGCCCCGGCCACCGACCGCCGACGCAAACGGCTTCACCGATGCGGCCAAGTCCGCAGCCGCAGACATCCGCCCCGAGGCGCTCGCCGGCCACATCCGCTTCCTGGCCGACGATCTGCTCGGCGGTCGCGACCCGGGCACACCGGGCTACGACGTGGCCGCCCGGTATGTGGCGAGCGAGCTGCAGGCACTGGGGCTCCGCCCGGCGGGCGAGGGCGGAACGTACTTCCAGAAGGTCCCCTTCGTCAGGGCCACGCCGGTGTCCGGCTCGGTGGAGTTCAGCGGCGGCCAGGGCACCCCGGTGACGCTCGTCCTGGGCGAGAACGTGCTCCTGCTGACCGACCTGGACCAGGGCCTGACCGACGTCAGCGGCGAGGTGGTGTTCGCCGGGTACGGCCTGAGCGTCCCCGAGTACGGCTACGACGACTTCGCCCAGGTGGAGGTCCGGGACAAGATCGTCCTCGCCTTCCTCGGTGCCCCTCGCTCGGAACGTCCGGATTTCTTCCCCTCGCTGGCCTCGGCGGTGCATGGGCAGAGCGAGCGGGTGGCCCGCGGGCTGATGCGCCGCGGGGCCCGGGCGGTCATCGCGGTGTGGCCTCCGGCGAAGGAGGCCCTCACGCCGTTCAAGCGGCTCGCGGAGCACTACGCGTTCGATGCGATGCGGCTCGAGGACTCGCCGCCGTTCCTGCCGGCAGGGATGATCAGCAGCGCTGCCTTCGCCGCCTTGCTGAAGCAGGCAGGGCGCCCCGAGACGGTGGTCGACCTGATCGAGGCCTCGGCGCAGGGGAAGCCCCGGGGATTTGCGCTGGGCCTCCGCGCCCGCGTCCGGCGGGAGAGCAAGATCAGGCACATCACGTCGGAGAACGTGGTGGGCCTGCTGCCCGGTGACCCGGCGTCGCCCACCGCAAGGGAGATGGTGTTGTACGGCGCCCACCTCGACCACATGGGCATCGGAAGGCCGGTGAACGGGGACAGCATCTACAACGGGGCCTCGGACGACGCGGCGGGAGTGGGAAGCCTGCTGGAGACCGCCCGGGCCTTCACCCGCCTCGCCCAGCCGCCGAGACGGGGCATCCTCTTCCTCTTCGTCACCGCCGAGGAGCGCGGGCTGCTCGGCTCGGAGTGGTTCGCCCGCCATCCCACCGTGCCCCTCCAGGACGTGGTGGCCGACATCGACGTGGACGGGGCCTATCCGGCCCATCCGCTGAAGGACGTGGTCGCCCTCGGGACGGACGAGAGCTCGCTGGGAGCGGACGTGGCGCGCGCCGCCGCGGCGCTGGGCCTCCAGATTTCGCCGGATCCGGAGCCGGAGGAGAGCTACTTCGTCCGCTCGGACAACTTCAACTTCGTGAAGAAGGGCATTCCCGCCGCGCAGACCTTCAGCGGCGTTGCCGGGCTCACCACGGAGCAGCTCGCGGCCGACCACGACTTCTGGCGCAAGCGGTACCACCAGCCGCAGGACGAGTTCGAGGCCGACCGCGACTGGGAGCCGTTCGCCCAGCTGACCCGGTTCAACTTCCTCCTTGGGGTCTCCATCGCCCAGGCGCCGGCGCGCCCCGCCTGGAACGCCAACAGCTGGTTCCGCCGCTTCCCCGAGCCCTCGAGGCCCGGCGAGCCCGACTGATCGGTCCGAGGTTCGGCACCGAGCCGCGCTCCGCCCACCAGGAGCCTGTAGGGTCATAGCTGACTGCGGCCGCCTTGAGCTCGCCGACTATAGCGCCCGAGGATCCCGTGCCCCGGACCTCGGTGCGGCCGCCCTGACCTAGCGGACGGCGTCGGGGACGGGGTGGAGCAGCGGGCGCCCGGGCCTGGTCTCGGTGCGGATGCCGTCCACCAGCACCGGCTGCCCATTGACCAGGACCGTCTCGATTCCCTCGGGGAACTGCTTGGGCCGGGCGTAGGTCGCCACGTCCCGCACCCTGGCCGGGTCGAAGACGACGATGTCGGCCAGCATTCCCGGACGCAGTAGCCCCCGGTCGGTGAGCCCGAGTCGACGGGCGGCGCCGGAGGTGACCTTCCGCACCGCTTCCTCGACGCTGAAGAGCTTCTCCTCCCGGGCGTAGGTCCCGAGCAGCCGGGCCATCGAGCCAAATGCGCGGGGGTGCGTCCCCTCGGGACCCAGCGGCCCGTCCGGCGCGTCGGCGCTGGCGTCGATCCCGATCCCCACCCAGGGCTGCTGGAGCGCCTCGCGGAGATCGAACTCGTTGGCCATGAACCGGAGCACCTGGGTGCTCCCGCCGTCCAGGAGCACCAGGTCGACCAGGGCGGACGCCGGCGAGGTCACGCGCTCCTTCGCCACGTCGGTCAGGCTCCGGCCCTCGTACCGCTTGGCCTCCGCTGAGAGCGCGAGGAGGATGACCACCCGCTCGGGCTCCGAGGCATCCTTCCACCGGGCGGTGATCTCCTGCTCGATGCGGGCGCGATGCTCCTTGTCCCTGAGCCGGCCGAGCATCGCCGACACCCCACCGGCCTGTGCCCAGTCCGGCACGTCGGCGTGGAGCATGTTCGCCATGGCGAGGTAGGGGTACACGTTGGCCGAGACGTCGAGACCCTCGGCGCGGGCGGCGGCAATGCGCTGGAGGACCTCGGGCATCCGACCCCAGTTCTGCTTCCCGCGGGCCTTGAGATGCCAGATCTCCACCGGAAGCCCGGCCCGGCGTCCGATGTCCACCGCCTCGTCGAGCGCCTGGAGCACCGTGTCTCCCTCGTTGCGGAGGTGCGTGGCGTAGAACCCGCCGAACTTCGCCGCGGAGCGGGCGAGCAGCACCAGCTCCTCGGTCCCCTGGTAGCTGGCCGGCGGGTACTCCAGCGCCGCAGCCACTCCGAACGCGCCCTGGCGCATGGCCTTCTGCACCTCGATCTGCATCCGGAGCAGCTGCTCGGGGGTGGGAGCCTCGGAGCCCTGTCCCATCACCACCGCGCGGACCTGGGCGGTGGAGACCAGCGTCCCGAGGTTGATTGCCGGCCGGGTCGCCCGGAGGCGCTTCCAGTACCCGTCGAGGTCCTTCCAGTCGATCTTGATCCGGTGCAGCGAGAGCCAGCCCATGACCCCGCCGAGGATCTCCTCCCGGACCGGGGCCACCGTGCCCAGCTCGCCGGTGAGCTCGGTGGTGATGCCCTGGCGGATCTTCGACTCGGCCCGGGGATCGACCAGGACCGACAGCTCACTCTGGCCGAGGAGATCGATGAACCCTGGCGCGACCAGGTGATCTCGCGCGTCGATCCGGAGCTTCGCCGGCACCTCGCGCAGGTCGCCCATCCGGGCGATGCGGTCGCCCTGGATGCCCACGTCGGCCCGGAACCAGGGGCTGCCGGAGCCGTCCACCACCCGGCCGTGCTCGATGACCAGATCCAGCTTCTGGGGGACGGCGGCCGCCAGGATTGCAGCCAGCTGCAGAGCGAGCATGGACCGCGGATTGTGGCACGCCAGCCCGTCGCGGTGTGAGAGCTCAGGTGTGCGATGCGCACGCTCGGGGTGCTGGTGGCGGTGGTGCTCGGCGCTGACGGCGGCTCTCCGGCACCGCCGGGACGAGCGGCCGCGTACGCCGAGGCGCGGCGCGCGTTCGCCCGGGCGATCGGCACCGGGGCGCTGGACGAGGCGCGGGAGGCGCTCGGGCGACGGCGCACGGCGGCGCCGGGGCGGGTCGACGTCCAGTACGATCTCGCCTGTGTCGAGGCACGGGCCGGGCAGACGGAGCGGGCGTTCGCCGCGCTCGGGCCACTGGCCGGTGCCGGCCTGGCGGTGGACCCTGGCGGGGACCCGGATCTGGCGGCCCTCCATTCCGACCTCCGGTGGGCGCCGCTGGTCGCGCGGTTCGCCGCGGGGCGCGGGCCGGTGAGATCGGGCGGAGCGACCCTGGCGATTCCCCCGGAGCTCGGCCTGGTCGAGGACCTGGCTGCGGATCCGCGCACCGGCGCGGTGTTCGTCTCCAGCGTGCGGACGGGCGAGGTGTGGCGCGGTCACGACGGAGCGTGGCGGGCGTGGGCCCATCCGGCGGCGAAGGGGAGCGGCGCGTTCGCGCTCGGGCTGGATGCGCAGCGGCGGCTGCTGCACGTGAGCGTGGGCGCGGTCCCGCAGTCCGAGGGGTTCCGGAAGGCCGACGAGGGGCGCTCGGCGCTGGTGACCTACCGGCTGGAGGACGGCACCGAGGTCGCCCGGCGCGAGCCTCCGGGCGACGGTCCCCACCTCCTGGGAGACATGACGATCCTGGCCGACGGGACCGCGCTCGTCTCCGACGCGCTGGCCGGGACCGTGTACCGCCTGGAGCCGGGTGGCAGCGTGCTCCAGCCGCTGGTTCCGGCGCACACCTTCGCCAGCCCGCAGACGCCCGCGCTGGCGACGGATGGCAGGACCCTGCTCGTGCCGGACTGGACGCTGGGGCTCTTCGCCCTGCCGCTCGGGGGCGGCGTGCCCGAGCCGGTGGTGGGACCGGACGACCTGGTGACCGGCGGCATCGATGGCCTGGCCCTCGCGCCGGGCGGGCTACTCGCGGTCCAGAACGGCATCGTCGAGCCACGGCTCGTGCGGCTGTGGCTCTCTCTCGATGGGCGCCGGGTGACCCGCTGGTCGGTGCTCGCCCGCGGTCCGCAGCTGGGTGATCCCACCCATGTGGTCGTGAGCCGCCAGGGGGTCCTCACCCTGATGGACAGCGGGTGGGGCCGGTTCACCGACGACGGTGCGCTCCGTCCCGGAGCCCCACCGGGCCGCCCGGCCCTGCTCCTGCTGGATCTTCATTGAGCATCGAGGGAGGAAGCGAGCATGCCCCGCTCCAGTCCGCTGACCGAGATGCGCCGGATCTGCCTCGCCCTCCCCGAGACCACGGAGACGATGACCTGGGGTCAGCCGCACTTCCGAGTACGGGGGAAGATCTTCGCCGGCTTCGGGGACCACGGGGGAACGTTCACCATCGGTTTCAAGCTGGAGCGCGAGCACGCCGACGCCGCGGTCCAGGACCCACGCTTCACCCGCGCGCCCTACGTCGGGGCGCACGGCTGGATCAGCATGGACGTCAAAGGCGTGCGCGACTGGGCCGAGGTCCGCGCGCTGGTGCGGGAGAGCTACCGGCTCATCGCGCCGAAGCAGCTCTGGGCCAGGGCGCAAGGGAACGGGCCGGCGCCGGAGAAGGCCACTGCTCGCCAGAGAGCCCCGGCAGGGGCGAAGACTCGCCGGACGGTCAAGCCGAGGTAGAGGTGTAGGGCCGGCCGCCACCACCAGCTCTCCTCCCGAGGTGGAGATGTCTCGTGCAGCCGTGCGGCGCTGCTCAGGCGATCTCGTGGAGACGCATGCTGTTGATCTTCCCCGGCTGCCCGACCGGAGCGCCGTAGACGATCACCACCCGGTCCCCGCGGTGGGCGAGCCCCCGGCTGAGCAGCTCCTCCTCGACGCGGCGGACCATCTCCTCGGTCCGGTCCACCGGCTCCAGCACCCGCGGCACCACGCCCCAGAGGAGCGACAGCTTTCGCCGCACCTCCTGGTTGGGCGAGAACGCCACGATGGGCACCGGCGGGCGGTAGTGGCTGAGCAGCCGCGCGGTGTGACCGGAGAGGGTGAAGGCAGCGATGACCACCGCCCCCGCGGCCCGTGCTGCCTCGCAGGCCACGCCGGCGATCACGTCCGGAAACGACGCCGGGAAGGTGACCCCGCCGATGCGCGCCGGCGCCTTGCCGTGCGTCCGGGCCGCGCTCTCGGCCGCGAGGATGATGCGCTCCATCATCCGGACCGACTCCACCGGGTAGCTGCCCGACGCGGTCTCTCCCGAGAGCATCAGCGCGTCCGCGCCATCGTAGACCGCGTTGGCCACGTCCGAGGCCTCGGCGCGGGTGGGCCGGGGATGCTCGCACATCGAGTTGAGCATCTGCGTGGCGACGATGACCGGGAGACCGCGGAGGTTCGCCCGCCGGATGATGTCCTTCTGGATCGCCGGGACCTCCTCGGGCGGCAGCTCCACCCCCAGGTCTCCGCGGGCCACCATCACCCCATCGGTCTTCTCCAGGATCGCGTCCAGCCGGGCGATGGCCTCGGGCTTCTCCAGCTTGGCGATGATCGGCACCTGCCGGCCCGCCTCGGCCATCGCCGCCCGAGCCTGGTCCATGTCGCTCGGCTGACGCACGAAGGACAGCGCGATGTAGTCCACGCCGGCCTTGATGCCGAAGACCAGGTCGTCCCGGTCCTTGGGCGTCAACGCCTCGGCCCGGAGCGCCACTCCGGGGAGGTTGATGCCCTTGTTGTTCTTGAGGGTACCGCCGTGCACCACCTCGGTGCGCACCAGCTGCTTCTTGTCCGTCTCCAGCACTCGCAGCTCGAGCAGACCGTCATCGAGCAGGATGCGGTCTCCGGGGTTCACGTCCGAGGCGAGGAACGGGTAGGTGGTGGAGACGAGCTCCGGGGTCCCGGGGACCGACTCGTCGGTGGTGATGGAGAAGGTGGCCCCAGGGACGAGCTCCACCTTTCCTTCCATCAGCTTCCCGGTCCGGATCTTCGGCCCTTGCAGGTCTCCGAGCACGCCGACCGCCTTCCTGACCCTCAGCGAGGCGGTACGGAGCATCGACAGCGTCTGCGCGTGCTGGGCGTGGCTCCCGTGGCTGAAGTTCAACCGGGCCACGTCCATCCCGGCGTCGAGCATCTCCTCGAGGACCTCGGGCTTCAATGACGCGGGTCCGAGGGTACAGACGATCTTGGCACGTCTCATGGTGACCTAGCGCTGGAGGAGGGCCCGCAGGTTCTCGCGCTCCCAGGCGATCGCCGCCTCGTACAGAGGGAAGGCGCGCTCGCGGTCGCGAAAGGCCCGCGGGTGGTGGACCCGCCGGCCCGGCCCGTTCGAGCTGGGAAAGAGCTGGTGCAGCATCTCGTGGAAGACGATGAACTCCACGAAGAAGCGCGGGACCTCGGGGTGGTCCAGCGCCGGGTGGACGCGGATCTCCCGGGTCTGATGATCGTAGACGCCGAGACGGATCGACTTGCGCCTCCGGCGGCCGGGGGCCCGCCCCCAGCCGATGCTGGCCCGCACCCCGCACTGGAAGAAGCGCTCGTTGAGCGCGTCGCGGATCTCCTCCAGGTGGAAGAAGCGTCCCTCGGGCGAGAAGCTCTGGTCGGACGGGGCGCGCTCCTGACGGATGCGGGGCTGCTCGCGCTTGATGAACTCGTCCAGCACCCGGCCAGCCTGCGGCCGTCCGCGGCCCGCGTAATCGGCCACCGCCTGGACCACCGCCCCCGGCGCATCGAGGAACATGTGGTGAAGACGAAGCCGCAGCGCCGAGGGAGCACGCCGGAAGCTGATCATCGTGCTCCGGTTGTCGGTGACCGACAGGCGCACCGGCATCCCCAGGTCACGGGCGAGGTGCTGGGCCAGCGAGGCTGCCTTGTGAACTGCGACCTCGCGGGCCGGGACCCGGGCGCGGGCACGCGGCTGAGGCTCGAAGAGGAGAAGCTGACGAGGAGACGAATCGCTCACGGGACTGGCGAGGGGACACTCTACCGCAGCCGCGCCCTCCGCAAGCGATCGGGGCGATCGTCCTCCGCCCTCCCGGCGACGGGGCGATCCCGGTGCTGCTTGACGGAGTCGAGCGGATCCGGGTGGGCCTCCACCTCCGCCCGCAGGCGATCGAACATCGCAGTCAAGCCCTCGACGTCGAGCGCGAAGCTGCGGAGGAGCCCGCCCTTGCTCCGGGCCTCCTCGGCCGCGAGGCAGCGGGGCTCGGCGCTGACCGCCGCGAGCTCCGGTGAGCCGGAGCGCTCCACGGCGAGCGTCCACCCGTGCTCGGCCGGCTCGAACGGATACAGCAGGCAGGCGGTGGGGCGAGTCGCCGGCGCGAGCGAGCACCCAGCCGCGCCGAGGAAGACGCAGCCTCCGCGCTCCGAGCGCAGGCCCCAGCGGACCACCGTCCGCCGGAAGTACCCGCGGTAACCCGGCCGCCGCGCCTCGTAGGCCAGCGACTCCTCGGGTGAGAGCGGCTCGTGCTCGACGAACCGGTCCCGCCTCCAGCCGGTCGCGGCCTGGATCCGCTCCACGTCGGTGGCGGTCAGGGTGGCCAGGCGCTCGCCGGGGCCGGGCTGGCAACACGAGCGTCCCAGCGCCTGGGCGC
The DNA here is from genome assembly GCA_035519675.1 of Myxococcaceae bacterium. Taxonomy (GTDB): domain Bacteria; phylum Myxococcota; class Myxococcia; order Myxococcales; family Myxococcaceae; genus RPRB01. Next base: position 21,244 of record DATIWB010000076.1, on the reverse strand, counting down.
AGCGTGCGCAGGGCGAGCGGTCCTTGCCAGCGGCCATGAGTGGAGCAAGGTTACCGCCGTGCGCTCACAGGTGACACTGAGGACGGCGTTCACCGTCTGCTTCGCGGTGGTGGCCACGGCGGCGCTGGTGCTGTTCGTCCTCCAGACCCGGCTGGCGCTCACCCTGACCGTCGCGGCGATGATGGTGGCCATCGCCCTGGACCACGTGGTGCGCCGGATGGAGGCACGTGGCATCCGGCGCGGGTGGGCCATCGCCCTCACCACCCTGGCCGTGGTCCTGCTGCTGATCGGCTTGATGCTCATCGTGGTCCCCACCGCGGCGCACCAGCTCCGTGACTTCATCGCCTCGATGCCCAGAATCCTCGGCGACCTCCGGCAGTCGCCTCGCTTCCAGAGCCTGAACGCCCGGTTCGAGATCGAGGAGCGGCTGAAGGAAGCGCTCTCGGGCGCCTTCGGCATCGCCCAGACGGCGGTGAACCCCATCCTGACCGCGGTCACCGGCGCGCTGAGCGCCATCGCCGGCTTCGTCACCGTGCTCGCCCTCACCGTGTTCATGCTGGTGTTCGGCGGCGGGCTGGTGCGACGGCTGCTGGCGCTGGTGCCTGCGCACGACCGACCACGCTGGGAGGGCGTGCTCGCCAAGTCCTACCAGGCGGTGGGCGGCTACCTGGGCGGGGTGCTCCTCATCTGCTCGGTCAACGCAACCTTGACCACCACGGTCCTGGCGCTGATCGGCACGCCCTACTTCCTGCCGCTCGGCCTGCTGAGCGGTTTCTCCAGCCTGGTGCCCTACGCCGGCCCGATCCTCACCGGCGGGTTCATCACCCTGGTCACGCTGATCACCGGTGGTGCGGTCAAGGGGCTCATCACCCTGGGCTACTTCCTCCTCTACGGGCAGCTCGAGGGGAACGTGCTCGGGCCGTTCGTCTTCCGGCGGACGGTCCACCTCGACCCGCTGGTGACCTTGCTCGGCATCCTCTTCCTCGCCGAGCTGCTGGGGATCGCCGGCGCCGTGGTGGCGGTGCCCGCAGTGGCGCTGGCGCAGATCCTCGTCCGGGAGCTCCTCGCCGCCCGCCGCGAGCGCCTGGCCGCCGAGGCCGTGCTGGGACATCCAGCCGCACCCCCCGAGACGCGACCGCCGGTCGAGGAGCGGACGCCCGTCCCGCCCCGGTCACCGGCGCTCGGCAAGCCGCGATAGGTCAGGGCGGCCGCAGTCGAGGTCCAGGTCGAGGTGACGTCCGGCGGGCGATAGTCGGTGAGGTCAGGGCGGCCGCACGCCGGCGGCGCTCGCTCAGGGCTCCTCGCGTGCGCGGAGCAGCCGCTCGAGGCGCCCCGGCTCCATCCGTACCCCGAGCACCTTCTCGCCGGTGTACGTCACCTGCCCGGGCGCGCCACCCTTCACCCGCTTGACCAGCCGCGCACGCGTCCAGGCCACCTCACCGCGTGGCTCACCGGCCATCCGTGAGAAGTGGAGCGCGAGGTGCGCCGCGTCGAGCAGCGTCTCCTGCTCCACCTCCTCTCCCCGTGCCAGAGGCACCACCACGTGCGCCCCGGGCACGCCGCGGGCGTGCATCCAGAGGTGATGCGGGCGCGCCACCTGGAAGCTGAGCGCGGCGTTGTCCTCGCCGGCCCGGCCGACCCAGATCGACTTTCCGCCGGCACTCTTGAACACCCGGTACGGGCGGTGGGCTGCCACCGCGCGCTTGCGGGGAGGGCGCGCCGGGACCGGCGTGACCGGTGCCGCCAATTCGGCCTCGGTGCTGGCCTCGGCCTCGGCAAGCGCTCGCTCGGCCCCGGCGATCTCCCGGTCGACCGCGGCGAGCCGCTCGCGCGCCAGCGCGCTTCCGCGCAACAACCGGCGGTACTGATGGAAGTGGCGTTCCACCTGGGCGCGCGGAGCGAGGGTGGGCTCCAGCGGAACCTCCACCTCGCGCGGCCCGGCCTCGGTCCACTCGGTCAGGCGCACCGAGCGTGCACCACGCGGAATCCGGTCGAGGGCGCGGGAGAGGAGCTCGCCCCACCGCCGGTGCTCCTCGGCCGCGACGTCGCGGTTCGCCTCGGCCTCGACCTTGGCCCGGGTGCGACGGAGTCGCCGGAGCGTGGAGCGAAGAGGCTGGATGCGCGCCCGCTGCAGCGCCTCGCGGCGCACCACCGACTCGCGCGCCGCCACCAGCGCCTCGGCCGCGCGACCCGCCTCCAGCCCGGACGCGCCGCCGAGACGCGACGCAGGGCCGCTCTCGCTCACCGTCTCGGCGGGTGGCGCGGGAGCCCTCGCCGGTCCCCGCGAGGCGGCCAGCGGAGCGTCGCCGTCCCCGAGGAGGAGCAGGACGCCTGGCGAGCCGAGCTCGGCCACCACCCAGCGCACCGTGTTCCCCTTCTCGAAGCCCAGGCGGACCTGCCGTGGTCCGGTGCAGCGGATCGTCGACAGTCGACGACCGGTCAGCTCCTTCCGCGCTCGCAGCAACCACGGGGAGCGACCGGTATCTGACGTGGAGAGCGTCCGTGCTTCGATGACCGAGAGCCTCCCCAGTCCCGATTCGACGCTCAGGAGCAGGCGCACCGTCCTGCCGGGCGAGCGCAGCTCCAGCTCCAGTCGCTCGGGCCAGGGCGCGCGGACCTTCTGCACCACCGCGCCGGCCAGCTCGGCTCCGAGCGCCTCGGCCACCTCTCGCAGCTCGTCCGGTCTCAGCGACACCTGGGCATCTCCGGCCGCTCAAAAGCGAAACGGCCCGGCGAGTCGCCGAGCCGTCCGATTCTCCCGGAGGAGAGTGACCGCTACCTCTTCCGCTTCGCTGTCTTCCTCTTCGCTGCCTTCCTCGCAGCTGGCTTCTTCTTCGCGGTCTTCTTCTTCGGCGCCATCCGTCCCTCCGGGGTTCGTGTTCGTCACTCGGGCGAGTGAGTGAACGAGGATGGTAGTGACGTGAACACCCCCCTGTCAACGAATCGGCCGGGACGTCCGATGCACGGATCACGTGCGCACGCTGGTAGGGTCCGACCTCTCGCTCGCGATGAAAGCGTCTCCCCTTCGCTTCCCTTCCGACTTCGTCTTCGGTGTCGCCACCGCCGCGTACCAGGTCGAGGGGCACATCGAGAACGACTGGAGCGAGTGGGAGCGCGCGGGACGGATGAAGCACGTCGCCGGCGCGGGTGTGGACCACTGGAACCGCTGGAGCGAGGACTACCGGCTCACCCGCGATCTCGGTGCGACCGCCTTCCGCATGAGCCTGGAGTGGGCGCGCATCGAGCCGCAGCGCGGCCGCTTCGACGAGGAGGCGCTCGACGGCTACCGCCGCCGGCTGCTGGCGATGACCGAGGTGGGGCTCCGGCCGGTGGTGACGCTGCACCACTTCACGCACCCGGCCTGGTTCCACCGCGAGACGCCCTGGCACCGCCCGGAGAGCGTGGCCGCCTTCCGCCGTTATGCCCGCGCCTGCGCCGAGGTGCTACGGGGACTCGACGCGCTGGTGCTCACCTTCAACGAGCCGATGGTGCTGCTGCTCGGTGGTTACGTGCAGGCCTCGATCCCTCCAGGCATCGCCGACCCGAAGCTGGCCATGCCCGCGCTAGGGAACATCGGGCGGGCCCACGCCGCGGCGCGTGAGGAGCTGCTCACCCACGCCGGCAAGCTCCCCATCGGCACCAGCCAGAACATGCTGGCCTTCACCGCCGACCGGGCCTGGAACCCGATGGACCACGCGCTGGTGCGGCTGTCCGACGAGGCCTACAACCACACCTTCCTCGAGGCGCTGGTGACCGGCGAGCTGCGGATGTTCATGCCCGGGCTCTTCACCACCCGGCAGACGCTCGATGGCGCGCGCGACAGTCTCGACTTCGTGGGAGTCAACTACTACACGCGCGCCCACCTCCGGTTCGTCCGGCGTGCGCCGTACGTCGAGTTCCACTACCGCGACCCGCTCCACCGCGGGCTGACCGACATCGGCTGGGAGCTCTTTCCCGAGGGCTTCGCCCAGGTGCTGCTCTCCACCCGCCGCTACGGGCTGCCGGTCTGGGTGACCGAGAACGGCATCGACGACCGGGTCGGCGACCGCCGGAGCGAATTCCTCTGGAGGCACTGGGCAGCGGTGCTCCAGGCGCGGTCCGCGGGCATCGACGTGCGGGGCTACCTCTACTGGTCGCTGCTCGACAACTTCGAGTGGCTCGAGGGCTGGGGACCGCGCTTCGGCCTCTACCACGTGGATTTCGCCACCCTGGAGCGCCGCGCCACTCCCGCCTGTGACTACTTCCGCTCGGTCGCCCTGGAGCGGGAGCTCCGGCCGCCATCGGAGAGCGGCCCGCCCTTGCGCGCGCCCGCACGGGCTGCCGCCATCGGCTGAAAGTCCGTCAGGCCTGGCTGACCGCGGGCGCCCCCGACCTAGCTGTTCGCCCGCACCCAGCGGGCCTCCTGCGATAGCCCGCCAAAGCCGTAGGCGTCGTCGTCGGCCTCGTGGACGTGGACGTACGACTCGGGGTGGACCGGGCCGAGGAGCGCCTCCATTCCGCGGAAGACCTCGCGGAGGTAGGCCGCCTTCTCCTCCTTGACGTTCGTTCCACGGCTCACTCGGACCTCGACGAAGAAGGTGGCCTTCCGGTGCTCGGCCAGGGACTTGCCGGCGATGAACCAGCTGTCGGCCGGGACCTGCTCCACGGCCACGGCGGTGAGCTCGGTCTTCTTCCGGAGGACCTTCGCCGTGGTCTCGGTGACGAAGGCGGCGAGGGCCTGACGGAGGTCTCGCTCGGTGGGGGTGGAGTAGCGGACGTGGATGAAGGGCATGACGGGCTCCTTGTGTCGGGCCGGCCGGGAGGGGTGCGGCCACGGCGCATCTCGTAGCGTCGGGGATAGGTCGATGAAATCTCGAAGTTCTTGATTGATAGTCGAGTTCTCCTCAACTATCTCGATGTAACGAGGTGTCTGGCACCTCGACGCCCGCACCCTCGAAGCCTCCGCCGCTGGAGCCGCACCGTGCAAACCCTGGACCTCGACCTGCTCCGAACCCTCTGCCTGGTGCAGGAGACGGGCACGCTCGCCCGCGCCTCGCGCCGGGTCGGGCGCACGCTCTCTGCGGTCAGTCTGCAGCTGAAGCGGCTGGAGTCGCAGTGCGGGCGCCCGCTCTTTCACAGGGCAGGCCGACGGCTCGAGCTCAACCCCGAAGGGGAGCGCGTCCTGGCGGCGGGCCGGCGGATGCTCGCCCTCAACGACCAGCTCCTGGAGGCGCTGCGCGAGGACCTGGCCGGGGCGACGGTGCGTCTCGGCCTGCCCCAGGACGTCGCCGAGCGGTGGCTCCCCTCGGCGCTGGCGCGCTTCACCCGGGCGCGCCCACACGTCCAGCTGGAGGTCCGGGTGGAGCGGAACGTGCTCCTCAAGGAGATGGTGTCGAGCGGCGCGGTCGATCTCGCGGTGACCTTCGACGCCGAGCCCGGCCGTCCGGATCCGGAGGAGGTGCAGCTCCCCGTCCGCTGGCTCGCATCGAAGGAGTTTCGCTGGACCCCCGGGACTTTGCTCCCGCTCGTCCTCTTCGAGCCGCCCTGCACCTTCCGCCGGCTGGCGCTCCAGGCGCTGGATCGCGCCGAGCTGCCCTGGCGGGTGGCCTTCAGCAGCCCGAGCCTCTCGGGTCTGTGGGCGGCGGTGTCGGCCGGCCTGGGGGTGACGGTGCGCACCGAGCTCGGGACGCCGCCGCGCGTCGCCGCCTTCACCCACCGCAGCCTGCCTGCGCTGCCCAGGATGGGTTTCCGGGTGGAGGCGGCGGGGGAGGGCACGTCCGGAGCGATCGCCGATCTCCGCACCGTCCTGGTCGACGTGCTCCGGCAGGCCGGCGCCGAGGCCGGTCCGCCGCGTGCCCGCAAGGCGCTGCGCGGGTGATGAGCGTCCCCGGGCGTCAGCCGAGGGCGGCGCGGTAGTCCACGTCCTGCTCCTCGGCCGAGCTGGCGTCGGTCTCGGCCTGCTGGAAGAAGCGCCGGACGGTGAGCTCCACCTGCTCCGGCTGGACCAGCTGGTTCACCTCCGCGCGGAAGGCCGCCGCGCCCCGGAGCCCGTGCGCGTACCAAGCGAGGTGCTTGCGGAAGCTCCGGACGGCCGCGGCCGCGTCGCCGACGAAGGCCACGTGCGCCCGGAAGTGCCCGAGCACCACCTGGCACCGCTCGGCGTTGTCCGGCGCCTCCCCACCCTCGAGCTGGCGAAAGATCCACGGATTGCCGAGCGCGCCTCGGCCGATCATCACCAGGTCGCAGCCGGTGCTCTCGCGCATCCGCACCGCGTCGGCCGGCGTCTTCACGTCGCCGTTTCCGATCAGCGTCATCGAGCGGACGTGCCTCCGCAGATCGGCAATCACCGACCAGTCCGCCTCCCCTGCGTAGCCCTGGGCGCGGGTGCGCGGATGGACCGCCAGCCCCACGCAGCCTGCCTCCTCGAGCGCTGCCGCCATCTCCAGGTAGTTCCGGTGCTGCGCGTCCCAGCCGCTGCGGATCTTCGCGGTGACCGGCAGCCCGGTCGCTTCGTGGATGGCTCGCACGATGGCCGCGGCGCGGGGAGGATCGCAGAGCAGCGCCGAGCCGGCGCCGTTCCTGGTCACCTTCTTCACCGGGCAGCCCATGTTCACGTCGATGATCTGCGCGCCCCACTGCTTGCCCAGCAGGGCCGCCCTTGCCATCACCTCGGGCTCACCCCCGAAGATCTGCAGCGAGTACGGACGCTCCACCTCGGCGTCGTGCCGGAGGTAGCGCACCGTCCGGGCGTTGGTCCGCATCAGGCCCTGCGCGCTCACCAGCTCACTGGGGCAGAGCGCTGCACCCATCCGGAAGGCGAGGACGCGGAAGGGTTGCTCGCTCACCCCGGCCATCGGGGCGAGCACCCAGGGGTTCCTCAGCAGGTAGGGACCGAGCCGCAGCATCGAATCGGCCACCGCGCATAACACGACCACCTTCTTCCGCGCAGGACCCCCGGCCGGGATGCTAGGTGACGGGCCGTGCTTCGCTTCCGTCTCGGCCCGATCTCCGTCCTGGTCCATCCGGCCCACTTCCTGGTGGGCCTGGTGTTCGGTCTGTGGGGCGTCGAGAACCTCGACGCGGGGCCGGGCGCGAAGGCGACCCTGGTGGTCACCTGGATCGTGGTGGTGTTCATCTCGGTCCTGGTCCACGAGCTCGGCCATGCGCTCGCCTTCCGAGCCTTCGGCTACCCGTCGACCATCCAGCTGGTGATGTTCGGGGGCGTCACCACCCCGGCCACCGATGCGCCGCTCAGCTGGGGCAAGGACGTGGTCTGCACGCTCGCCGGCCCCCTCTTCGGGCTCAGCCTCGGCCTCCTCTGCTGGTGGACCTCCCACGCGTTCCCCTGGGGGGAGACCGCGTCCCGCGCATTGCGGCTCGCGACCACGGCGAACGCCGCCTGGGCCATCCTGAACCTGCTCCCCATCCTCCCCATGGACGGGGGGCGGGTCAGCCGGGCGCTCCTGGGGCGGATCTTCGGCCGGGGCGGAGTGGTCGCCGCGCTGGGGATCGGGGTGCTCACCTGCGCCGGGCTGGCGCTCCTGCTCTACCGCTCGGGCGGCGGCGACCCGGTGCTGCTGGTCTTCCTGCTGCTGTTCGGGTTCCAGAACTTCCAGGCGCTGATCGGCTTCTGGCGGACCGAGCCCGACGGCCCGACACCGCCGCAGCTCGCGGAGGCCGAGGCGCTGCTGCGTGCCGGAAAGGTGGAGCAGGCCCGCGAGCTGGCCTCGGCTCTGCTCCGCGGTGACCCTCCGGTCGCCATTCGCTCGCGCATTCACCACCTGCTGGGCTGGGTGGCGCTGAAGGAGGGCGAGGGCCGTCGCGCGCTGGACGAGTTCAGCCAGGTGCAGGGGCGTCCGATCGAGCCGCAGGCCATCGCCGCCGCGTTCAGCCTGATCGGGGACGACGCGCGGGCCATCCCGCTCTGGGAGCAGGCCGCGCGCCAGACCCGTGACCCCACCATCCTCCACGAGTGGGCTGGGGCGCTCATCCGGCAGGGCCAGGTGGCGGCGGCTTCGGCCCTCCCCGGGGTGGATCTGGCGACGGCCTTCGAGCGCGCCGAGCGGGTCGCCTTCCTCCGCGGTGCGTACTCCGAGGCCGCGCGCTTCGGGGAGGAGTCACTGGCCCGCCGACCCTCCGCCGACCGGGCGTACGAGGTCGCCTGTGCCTATGCCCGGGCAGGGGACGCGCGCCGGGCCATGACCCTCCTCCTCCGTGCGCGTGAGCTGGGCTACTCCGACCGTGAAGCGGCCGCCGGCGATCCGGACCTCGCCCCCCTGTCCGGAGAGCCGGTGTTCCAGGAGTGGCTGGCATCGCTCGGGAAATCTGCGGCGTCCTGACAGAGCCCTGACAGGGAGTGCGCATGCTCCTCCTCGCACACTCGCCAGAGGACTCGATGCCGGACACCGTCGCCCCCACCCGGGAACACAGCATCAACTGGGTCACCTCGATCCCGTTCTTCGCCGTGCACCTCTTCGCCCTGGTGGCGCCGTTCTTCGTGGCCTTCCGCTGGTCCTACGTGGTGTGGGCGCTGGCGCTCTACTACGTGCGGATGTGGGCGGTGACCGCGGGGTACCACCGGTACTTCGCCCACCGAGCCTTCAAGACGTCCCGGGTGTTCCAGTTCCTGCTGGCGTTCTTCGCCGAGACCTCCGCCCAGAAGGGGGTGCTGTGGTGGGCGGCGAACCACCGGCATCACCACCGCGAGTCGGACCAGCCCACCGACCTGCACTCGCCGCTTCAGGACGGCTTCTGGTGGAGCCACGTGGGGTGGATCCTCTCCGACAAGCACGTCGAGACCCGTGAGGAGGCGATCCGCGACTTCGCCCGCTTCCCCGAGCTGCGGTTCCTCAACCGCTTCCACCTGCTTCCCCCCACCCTCCTGGCCGTGGCGACGTTCCTCATCGGCGGGTTCCCCCTGCTGGTGTGGGGCTTCTTCGTGAGCACCGTGGTGCTCTGGCACGGAACCTTCACCATCAACTCGCTCAGCCACGTGTTCGGTTCGCGCCGCTACAAGACGACCGACACCAGCCGGAACAACTTCCTCCTCGCGCTGGTGACCTGCGGCGAGGGCTGGCACAACAACCACCACTACCACCAGAACACCGCCAACCAGGGCTGGTTCTGGTGGGAGCTGGACGCGACCTTCTACGTCCTGAGGGCCCTGTCGGCGCTCGGGCTGGTGCGGGACCTCCGGCTGCCCTCGGACGCGGTGAAGTACGCCTTCGAGAAGTACACCCCCGAGGAGCAGGCCGCCCTGGAGACCGTGCCGGCGATGTTCGGCAAGGCTCGGCTGGCCGCGCTGACCGCCCGGGCGAAAGTGGCCGAGGCGATGAAGGGCGCGACCGAGCTCGCCGGTCCCGCGCCGCTGCCCGTCCTCAAGCGCCGCTGACTCGCCCCCCGCGCGGGGCGCCCTCCGGCGCTCGCGCGGGTGAGCGGGCCGACATCGACCCGCTGCTGGGCGAGTGGCGTCCGGTCAGCCGACCAGGCAGGGCCACTGGCGGAGTCCGGGGCTGCAGCGGGGACCGCGCCCGTGCTAGGCGAGACGGCTCCCCGCGGCGCAGCCTCGCCCGCGGGTGGAGGTGCATCGACATGCTCCGCAAGGTGCTCATCGGCCTCGCCGCTCTCGTCGTCGTCCTGCTGGTGGTCATCGCCACCCGTCCCTCGACCTACCGGGTGGAGCGGAGTACCCGCATCGCCGCGCCGCCCGAGGTGGTGTTCGGGCTGGTCAACGACTTTCACGCCTGGGACCGCTGGTCCCCGTGGGCCAAGCTCGACCCGGAGATGAAGACCACCTACGGCGGTCCGACCTCGGGCGCCGGGGCCAGCTACGCCTGGACCGGCAACTCCAAGGTCGGCGAGGGGAAGATGCGCATCACCGAGAGCCGGCCCGCCCAGAAGGTCGACATCCGGCTCGAGTTCATCAAGCCGATGGCCGGCATCAGCCAGACCGAGTTCAGCTTCCGTCCCGAGTCCGGAGGAACGCAGGTGAGCTGGGTCATGACCGGCACCAACGACTTCATGGGGAAGGCCTTCTCGCTGGTCGCCGACATGGACGCGATGATCGGCAAGGACTTCGAGAAGGGACTCGGCGCGATGCGGGCCGAGGCCGAGGCGGACGCCAGGCGCCGGGCGGAGGCGGCGACGGCGAGCGCCACCTCGGCACCCTCCGGATCGGCTGCCCCGGTCTTGCCGGCCGCGGCCCCGACGCCCGCGAAGTGACGCCCGGCGCTCGCGCACCGCATGGCGCTCAGCGGTCGATCGCTCCCAGCCGCCCGGCCTGGAAGTCCACGATGGCCTGGTGGATCTCCTCCGGGCTGTTCATGACGAACGGGCCGTAGCGAGCCACCGGCTCGCGCAGCGGCACCCCGCCCAGGAGCAGCAGCCGCACCGGCTCCGGCGCATCCGCCGGGACGGAGAGCTGGACGGCATCGCCCGGCCCGAACAGCGCCGCCTGTCCATTGCGCACCTCTCGCCCCTCGGGGCCGGCGCGCAGCGCGCCGCCGAACACGTAGGCGAAGACCTGGTGGTCCGCCGGCACCGCAACCTCGACCTGCGCGCCGGGCGACAGCGTCCAGTCGTGCAGCAGGACCGGGGTGCGGGTCTCGATGACCGCCTTTCCCCCCAGCGCCTCACCGGCGAGGAGCCGGACCTTCGCCAGGCCGTCCTCGCTGGTGCGCTCGGGCAGACGTGCGCTGGGGATTTCCTGGTACCGCGGCGCCATCATCTTGTCGCGCCGGGGGAGGTTCACCCAGATCTGGAACCCGTGGACCCGGCCGCCCTTCTCCCGGATGCGCGCCGCAGGCAGCTCGGAGTGCACCACTCCGGCACCGGCGGTCATCCACTGCACGTCACCGGACCCGATGTGCCCACGGTGACCCGCAGAGTCCTCGTGCTCCCAGTCACCCTCGAGCAGGTAGGTGACCGTCTCGAAGCCGCGGTGGGGATGATCCGGCGCGCCCACCGCCTCGCCCGGCCGGTACTCCACCGGGCCCATCTCATCGAGGAGGAGGAAGGGGTCGATCTGCACCAGGCCCGGTGCAGGGAACGGACGGCGGACGACGAAGCCGCCCCCTTCCTGCTGGGTCTGGGCCTGGATGACGCGGGTGACGGGCCGGTGGGTGGGCATCGTGGATCTCCGTGTGGCTCCAGCTTCATCGTTCCAGGCCCCGCCGCAAGCCGGAGCGCAGGAATCGACCGTTCGCCCAGGCACAACAATCAACGGGCGCGGCAGGCCGAGGTACGCGCATCCCACTCCTGCTCCTCGCAGAAGGACTGGCTCAGGGCTCCATCCTCCAGCTTCACCCGGACGATGCCCCGGCGCCCGGCCAACCTGAGCCGGACGTCCACCACCGCGAAGCTGCCCTCGAACCAGGCCGCCTGGATCGTGGGGACCCGGGATGGATCGACGGACACGATGCCGTACGACTCCGGGAGGCGGGGGGGGCCGGGCACCCACGCGAGCGTCCTCGACTCCGCGAGAAGCCACGCGAGCGATGGATCGGGGCGCTCACAGACCACCATGTTCAGCACCTCGTTGACGGCCTGCAGCGCCGCGGCCCTCCGAGGCTCGAGCAGCGCGGGTGGGACCGGCACGAGGGTCAGAAAGCTCGAGAACGAGACGTCCTCGGAGATCCGAATCGGCCCGAGGAGGCTGGACAGCCTGAGCTCGACGTCGGTCCCTCCCCCACCAGAACCCGAGTCCTCGACGGTCACCCGGAGGGCATCCGGGACGCCGTCGCCGTCCAGGTCGCTCCCCACGACGCCCGCGGCGGTTCGCGCGAGGCCGTGGATCTCCGAGCGCCGGCACCCGGCGGGAAGCTCCAGCTCAGGCTCCATGGCGGCGGCCACTGTCGACACCCCGGCGAGGAGCGAGGCTAGACGACGCCCCGGCCACCGCGTAGACGACCGGGGCGTCTGGAACCCTCGGTGGGGCATCGGGGGACTACTTCGTCATCGCGTCGCCGGCCGCCTTCACGTCGTTGGTGGCCTTCTTGGCGCTCTTCTTGGCCTTCTTGCTGGTCTTGCTGGCGGTGCTGCTCGCCTCCGCGCCCATCTTGTCTGCCGAGGCCTTGGTGTCGCTGGCCATCTTGTCCGTGGCGGCCTTGGTGTCGCTGGCCGCCTTGTCGGCGGCTGCCTTGGTGTCGCCGGCCATCTTCTCCGCGGACTGGGCGAACCCGACGAGGGGGAGGGAGAGCACGAGCGCGGTGAGAAGCGTCTTCATTTGGGCTACCTCGAGCACCCAGGGCAACCGGGACCATCCCGGGCCCGACGGTGGCCGGCGACCACCTAGCACAGCGTAGAGGCGGCCGCGTGGTAAGCCCGGGGGCCGGTGAAACCCGTTCCGCCCCTCCTGCGTACCGCCTCGGGAAGCACCGAGACCGATGAGCAGCTGATGGAGCGATTCGTCCAGGGAGAGGAAGCGGCATTTTCCGAGCTGTTCGCGCGGCACGCCGGCCGCCTCCAGGGAGCGCTGCGCCGCATGGTTGGCGCTGCCGCCGACGACGTTCTCCAGACGACGTTCCTCTCCATCGTCCGCGCCCGGGGGCGGTACGAGCGGGGCGCGCCCTTCCGGCCGTGGCTCTACACGGTGGCGGTCAACGCCGCGCGCGACCACCTGCGCCGGAACCGCCGCGAGGAGCCGCACCCGATCGATGCGCTACCCGACACGCCCGCCGAGCCCGCGCCGCTTCCGGATCCTGGGCTGTCACGCACGGTGGAGAGGGCACTGGCCAAGCTGCCCAGCTCCCAGCGCGAGGCCATCGTGCTCCACCGGTTCGAGGGGTTCTCGTTCAAGGAGATCGGCGAGCTGCTCGGGGTGTCCGAGACCGCGGTGAAGGTCCGGGCGCATCGCGGCTACGAGCGCCTCCGGGTCCTGCTCGCCTCCGAGAGGGAGTCCAGATGAGCGGCTGCGACCGCTTCCTCGACGCGCTCGCCTCGGACCGCCTGGACGACGCGGCCCGAGCGCACGCCGCGGGATGCCCCATCTGCGGCCCGCTCCTTCCGGTCGAGCAGCCGCAGGCCTCACCGCCGACGCCCTCCCTCGAGGCGATCCGGAGCCGTGCGCTCGAGGCGCTCCGGACCACGCCCGTGCGCCCCTGGACCCGGGACGCGGCACGGATTGCCCTCCTGCAGGCGGCGGTGGCGTTCGCGGTGGCGGCGATGCTCGGGGCCCGCAACTGGGGCTCTCCGATGGCCCACCACATGGCGCTCGCCGTCGTCGGCGCGGTTCTGCTCGCGGTGGTGACCCTGGGGAGCGCGCTGGCGCTCGCGCCCGGGGGGCGGAGGCCGCGCTGGATGCTGGTGCTGGTGCCCATCGTGCCGCTCCTGCTCGTCCTCTCCGGCAACGGCGCCCACACCGCCACCACGATGGGGGCGGCGCTGCCGTGCCTGGTCACCGTCGTCCTCACCGCGGTGGTCCCGCTGGCCGTGGGGCTGGCACTGCTCCGGGGGATGGCGCTCGATGCAGCGAGGACGATGGCCCTGGCACTCTCGGCGGCGGCCACCGGCCTCTTCGCCCTTCACTGGCATTGCACCGACGGCAGCGTGCCCCACCTCATGGGCTTCCATGTCCTTCCCTGGCTGGCGCTGGCCCTGCTCGCCATCCCGCTCCGGCGTGCGTTGACGACGGAGAGTCACGTCCCCTGAGGCTCATCCATGCGTTCTCTTCTCGCCCTCGCCGTCCTCGGTCCCACCCTCGCCGCCGCCGAGCCTCGTCCTCCGGTCCTGGTGGAGCTCTTCACCTCGGAGGGTTGCTCCTCCTGTCCGCCGGCGGATGCGGCGCTCGCCGCGCTGGCGCGTGACCCCGCGTACCGGACCGCCGAGGTCATCCCCCTCGAGCTGCATGTGGACTACTGGGATGATCTCGGCTGGGCCGACCCGTTCTCCTCTCCCGGCTTCACCGCGCGCCAGGAGGAGTACGCGCGCGTCCTCGGGGGGGACGGGCTGTACACGCCTCAGATGGTCGTCGACGGATGGGTGTCGGGCGTGGCGTCCTCGTCGGGCCTGCGGCGTGGGGTGGCGAAGGCAGCGGCGCGAGACAAGGCGCGGCTCGAGGTGCTGGTGACGAACGGCCGTGCGGGGCTCGACGTGGTGGTGCATCCGCCGGCGGGTCTGACCGGCCGGCTGCTGGTGGCCGTGTCCGAGGACCGGCTGTCGAGCAAGGTCGAGCGCGGCGAGAACCGCGGCCTCACCCTGGCCCATGCGCCGGTGGCGCGGCTCCTGGTCGACGAGGGGCAGGTCGCGGCCGAGCACCACGTCCGGCTGGGAGTCTCCTCCGGATGGAAGCGGGACCAGCTGCGAGTCGTGGCCTTCGTCCAGGATGCGACCGGGCGGGTGGTCGCGCTCGGGACGGCACCGGTTCCGGCTGGCAGAAGCTGACCCACGACCGGCGGGTGACCGTCGCCCCCGGGGCCTGGAACGCCGTCACGGGCGATTCAGGTCGAGCGTCCTCGAGCAGCCCCGGGAGAACGCGGAACGGCGCAGACACCAGCGGCCGTTTCGGAAACCGCGCTTCCGAAACCGGATGGAACGCCCGTTCGGGGCCGCTTGCGAAACCCTGAGCGCCTGGAACCGCGCAGGCCGGCCGTCCTGCCGCGCTCGCGTGACCGGTTCGCCCCACGTTCCGCATGGGCCGGCTCGATGGTCGCCCCAATCGCTGACTGTCCGGGCAGAGTCCCGTCCTCGGCGCTTGCGGCATCCAGCCGCGCGGGTTAGCCCGACTCCTACCGGTGGCCGAGGACGTCACACGATTCCGGCTCTCCGTCCTGCGCGAGAGCCTTCAGCACACCCGGGCCACCCTGGCCCTGGTGTGGTCCGCCTCGCCGCGCCTCACGCTCGTCCTCGCCGCGCTGACCCTCGTCTCGGCGGTGGTCCCGCTCGCGGTCGCCTACGTGGGCAAGGAGATCATGGACGCGGTCGTCGCCCACGACGGAGCGAGCACGCTGCGCTGGGTGCTGATCGAGCTGGGGGTGGTCGCCCTCCAGGCATTCGTTCTCCGTGGCCTGGGCCTCGTCCGCCAGCTCCTCGGCGCCCGGCTGGGCCTGGTCATCAACGGGCGGATCCTGGAGAAGGCGCTCTCTCTGGAGCTTCGCCACTTCGAGGACCCCGAGTTCTACGACCGGCTGACCCGCGCTCGCCGCGAGGCCTCGAGCCGTCCCATCTCGGTGGTCACCGAGTCCTTCCAGCTGGTCCAGAACGTGCTCACCCTCGGCGGGTACGTCGCGCTGCTGATCCGCTTCTCCGGATGGGCGGTGCTCGGCCTGGTCGTCGCCGCCATCCCCGCCACCGTGGCCGAGATGCGCTTCAGCGCGCTCGCCTTCCGGGTCCGGAACTGGCGTAGCCCCGAGAGCCGCCGCCTCATGTACCTCGAGTACGTGCTGGCGAACGACGAGCACGCCAAGGAGGTGAAGCTCTTCGGGCTCGGCCCGCTGCTGCTCGATCGCTACCGCTCGATGGGCGAACGCTTTTACCTCGAAGACCGGAAGCTGGCCGTGCAGCGCACCGGGTGGGGCACGGTGCTCAGCCTGGTGGGCACCGGCGCCTTCTACGTCTGCTACGCGCTGATGGCGGTGGCCACCGCGGCGGGCCGGCTCACGCTGGGCCTGATGACGCTCTACATCGTCGCCTTCCGGCAGGGCCAGCAGGCCTTCCAGAGCATCCTCGCCGCGATCGGCGGCATGTACGAAGACAACCTCTACATGTCGAACCTCTTCGAGTACCTGGCCATCCCCACCGGGCGGCAGGCCGCTCCCCCCGAGCTCGCTGCGCTCCCCAGCGGGCAGGAGCAGGGGGTGCGCTTCGACGACGTGGGCTTCCGCTACCCTGGCGCCGAGGGCTGGGCGCTGCGGCATGTGTCCCTCTTCATCCCCCGCGGCCAGAGCCTGGCGCTGGTGGGGCAGAACGGCGCGGGGAAGACCACCTTCATCAAGCTGCTGACCCGGCTCTACGAGCCCACCGAGGGACGCATCCTCCTCGACGGGCGCGATCTGCGGACGTGGGAGGAGGAGACGCTCCGCCGGCGCATCGGGGTCATCTTCCAGGACTTCAACCAGTACCAGTTCCGCTTCCGGGACAACGTCGGGTTCGGCAGCGTCGAGCACGCCGAGGACGTGGAGCGCCTCCAGCGCGCGGTGGGACGCGGCGGTGCGGACGAGGTGCTGCGGACGCTGCCCGCCGGTCTGGAGACGCCGCTCGGGCGCTGGTTCAAGGAGGGGACCGAGCTCTCCGGTGGCCAGTGGCAGAAGGTGGCGCTCGCCCGCGCCTTCATGCGCGAGGAGGCAGACATCCTGGTGCTCGACGAGCCCACCGCCGCGCTGGACGCCGAGGCGGAGCACGCCATCTTCGAGCGCTTCCGCCAGCTGGCGCGCGGGCGCACCACCCTGCTCATCTCGCACCGCTTCTCCACGGTGCGCCGGGCGGACCGGATCGTGGTCATCGAGCAGGGACAGATCGTCGAGCAGGGCACTCACCAGGAGCTGATGGCCCTCGACGGCCGGTACGCGCACCTCTTCACCCTGCAGGCCAAGGGCTACCAGTGAGCATGCACGCCGCCGGAGTGTAGGCCCGGGGCGGGTGGTGGACTCCGCAGGTCGGGGGAGCCGAGGATGCGAGCGTCACACCCGGCGATCGAGGAGGAGCCGATGCAAGACGAGATGCAGACCCGTCGTGGCGCTTGCCACTGCGGGAGGGTCCAGTTCGAGATCCAGTCGACGCTCGCTCCGGCCGCGCGCTGCAATTGCTCGCTCTGCCGGCGCCGGGCTGCGGTGATGACGCGGGTGCCGGCGGAGAGGTTCCGATTGCTCTCCGGCGAGGAGTTCCTCTCGCTGTACCAGTTCAACACCCGGGTGGCGAAGCACTACTTCTGCAAGGTCTGCGGCATCTACACCTTCCATCGCCCGCGCGTGGCGCCGGACCTCTACGGAGTCAACGTGGGCTGTCTCGACGGCGTGGATCCGAACTCGCTCCAGGTGGGGCTCATCGACGGCGAGGCCTACTCGGTGGTCGAGCCGCCCAGGGCGAGCCGATCGGGGGACTGACCTCTCATCCAGGTGGCGCCCCCTGCCGCGGACGCTAGGCTCGGCGGCCGATGCGGTTCGTCCTCCTCGCCGCGCTTCTGCAGTGGCCGCTCGGGCCGGCGGCTCCCTCGGCGGCGCCGGCGCCCGCCGCGGCGGTCGAGCCGGGCGATGGCGGGGTCGCGGCGATCCCGCTCCCGGAGCTCCTCCGCTCGGCGGAGGACGCCCACCGGACCGTCAAGTCGATGGCGGAGCCTCTCGGGGACCGCCGGCTGATCGAGGAGGTCCAGCAGCGACTCCCCGCGCTGGTGGAGAAGGTCGACCCCCTCGCCGGACAAGGTGCGCTGGTCTCCAGACGGGACGAGGCCGACCTCCGCCCGGCGCTCCAGCGTGCAGACCAGACTCTTGGCGTCTGGGACGACGGGCTCGAGTCGGCCGTGCGTTCGGTCTACGCGAACAAGCAAGAGCTGCAACGGATGGACGCGGTCTGGGCGCTCACCGAGGCCGAGGCCCGCCAAGACGGGGTCCCGCCCGCAGTGCTGGAACGCATCGCCACCCTGCGCGCCTCGATCGCCGCGGCGGCTGCGCAGGCGCGAGCGCAGCTCGATGGGCTGCTCGCCACCCAGGACCAGGTGGCCACCGTCCGGCTCCGCGTCGCCGATGCGCTGGCCGGCGTGGCACGGGCGGAATCGCTCGAGGCCGAGCAGCTCTTCGAGGTGGAGAGCGTCCCGCTGTGGAGGCTGCTTTCCCGCCCCGCGCAGGGGGAGAAGGTGCGGCAGCAGATCGTCCAGGCGCTCCGCATCCACGCCATCGCCCTGAACGACTTCCTGTGGGTCCAGAGCGGCCGGGTCCTGCTGCTCCTCGGGTGCCTGGTGCTGCTCACCATCGCCCTCTGGCGGGGGCGGCGACGGCTCGGAGCGGAGATGGCCAGGGACCCTGGCGTCTCGACGGCGGTCGACGTGCTCCTGCATCCCTTCGCCGCGGCCTCGCTGCTGACCCTCGCCCTCGCCGCGGCCGCGCTCGAGCGACCCCCGCTGGTCGTCTCCCAGACCCTCCTGCTGGGGATGCTGGCCGCCTTCTTCGCCGCGGGCCGGAGCCTCATCCCCTCGCGGGCCCGGTGGTCGACCTACGCCCTGGCAATCATCGTCGCCATCCACGTGGTCTCCTCCCTCGCGCCCGAGCTGTCGCTCCTGCGGCGGGTCGTCCTGCTGGCCGTCAGCCTCTCGGCGACCGCGGTGCTGGCCGGCGAGCTCCGCCGGCGCGGATGGGAGTCGGAGCTGCCCTGGCCTCGCTGGCGGTGGCTCTTCCGGGCCGCGCTGGTGGCCGGGATCGTCCTGCTGCTCACCTCGGTGGTCGCGAACCTGTTCGGCAACGTGACCCTGGCCCGGCTGCTGACCAGCGGAACCCTGTGGAGCGGGGCGACGATGCTCCTCCTCTCCGGGGTGCTGGAGGTCCTCCAGGGGCTGCTGGTCATCGTGCTCCGCAGCCCCATGGCAAGCCGCTGGCCGATGGTCGCGGACAACGCCGAGCTGTTCCGGGCCCGCGGCACCCGCTACCTCCGCTGGGCGGTCGCCCTGCTCTGGCTCTTCGCCACCGCCCAGCTCTTCCGCATCGGTGCGCCGATCTGGGCCTGGGTTCAGCGGCTCCTCTCGTGGCACGGGCGGGTGGGCGCGCTCGACCTGTCGCTCGGCGACGTGCTGGCCTTCGCCGTCACCCTGTGGGTGGCGGTGCTGCTCGGACGGCTGGTGGGGTTCGTCCTCGAGGAAGGGCTGGCGAACCGCGGCCTGGCGCGGGGTGTGCCCACCGCCATCTCCCGCACCGCGACCTACGCCGTGGTCGCGATCGGGACGGTGCTTGCCTTCCTCGCCTCGGGGATGGAGATGACGCGGTTCACGGTCATCGTCGGCACCCTCGGGGTGGGCATCGGCTTCGGGTTGCAGAACGTGGTGAACAACTTCGTCTCCGGGCTCATCCTCCTCTACGAGCGCCCGGTGCAGGTGGGCGACGTGATCGAGGTAGGAAAGGTGGTCGGGACGGTCCGGCGGATCGGCATCCGCTCGAGCACCGTGGCCACCGCGCAGGGGGCCGAGGTGGTGGTCCCCAACGCCAGCCTCATCTCCAACGAGCTGATCAACTGGACGCTCTCCGACCGCCGGCGCCGCACCGACATCGACCTGGGCGTGGCCTACGGCACGCCGCCCGAGCGCGTCCGCGAGCTCCTGCTCCAGGTCGCCTCCCAGCATCCAGAGGTGCTGAAGGTTCCCGAGCCGGTCGCACTCTTCACCGGTTTTGGCGACAGCGCGCTCAACTTCCAGCTCCAGGTGTGGACGGCGGCGGACACCTGGGTCCGGGTGGCGAGCGAGCTGCGGACGGCGATCGACCGGGTGCTGGGCGAGGCGGGCATCGCCATTCCCTTCCCCCAGCGGGACCTACACCTGGTCTCGGTCGAGACCGCCGTGCCCGAGCTCCTCCGCGGGGCCGGAGCCAAGGATGAGTGACGAGTCGATGAATCCCTGACACGCCACTGCGTCAGACACCCGTTCCAACTGGCGGCCGGCCCTCTCCAGGGTGCTCAGGATGTCGTCTCCAGCTCGACTGCTCCCCCTGCTCCTCGGCGTCCTCGTCGCCGGCCCGGCGCTCGCCCAGGGGCGGTTCGGCGTGCGCACCGCGCCTCCCAGCTCGGCGCCGCACCCGGTGGCCCCTCCCCCTGCCTCCGGCGGCAACGCCGGCGGTGGATGGGTCCCGCGGGGTCCGCCGGTCGTCCGCCCGGTGCCGCCCCCGTACGTGTACGGCTGGGGATTCGGCTACCGCGGCTGGCTGTGGGACCCCTGGTGGACCGAGCCCGTTCCGGTCGGGCCACCCACCCTCGTCGCGCCGTACGGCACCTACGTCGCCCCACTCCCGCCGCCGGGCACGCCCGTCGACGAGGACGGACTCCCGCCGGTGCCCGAGCGCTCGGTCAGGCGAACCATCTTCAGCATCACGGCCGACGGCCAGCACGTGGAGTCGAAGGGCAGCGCCTTCGGCCTCGGGCTCGGCGTCGAGGGGGAGCACCTCGGGGTGCTGGCGCAGTGGAACGGGTTCTACCTGGACTCGCTCACCGGCCCTGGCACCGACAACATCAACCTCGTCCACCTCCATGCGACCTACGCGGTGCTGAGCGGTCCGCAGGGCCGGCTCCGCCTGCACCTCGGTGGCAGCGGCGCCTTCGCTCCGGACCTGTCGCGCATCGGACCGTCCATCGGCGTATCGACCGCCCTCGGGCTGATCGGCCCGCTCGGCATCGAGGGCCAGGTGAGCTACACGCCCACCCCCTTCGTGGAGTTCGACGCCTTCGCCGGGGTGAGCGTTGGCTGGGACCACCTCGCGCTCCGCGGCGGCTACCACTGGACCTACCTCGACGACCGGGGGCTGGTGGACGGCGTCCCGCACACCGAGCGGTACCAGGGGCCGTGGATCGGCATCGGCGTCGCGCTATGACCGCATGACCCGAGGGAGTCTCCCCACGCCGGCGGTGTAGACTTCCGACACCGTTGACCCTCAGCACGAGCTCGTCCTGGTTCGGCCGGTACCGACTGACGTCGCGCATCGCGACGGGCGGCATGGCCGAGGTGTACCTGGGCCGCGCCCTCCAGGCTGACGGACGGTTTGGGCCCGCGGTGGCGGTGAAGCGGCTCCTGCCTCACCTGACGACGGACGCGGCCATCGTCCGGATGTTTCTCAACGAGGCGGAGATCACCCGGCAGATTGCCCATCCGAACGTGGTCCGCATCCTCGACCTGGGCAACGTCCAGGCCGAGCCCTTCATCGCCATGGAGCTGCTCGAGGGGCACAGCTTCGCCGAGCTACGGCAGACCGCGGCCCAGACGGGCCGGCGCGTTCCGCTGGGCGTCACGCTGCGGGTGCTCACCGAGGCCTGCCGGGGGCTCGACGCCGCGCACCGCGCGGTGGACAGCAAGGGGCGGGAGCTGCAGATCGTCCACCGCGACTTCACCCCGGACAACATCCACGTCAGCGTCACCGGCGAGGTGAAGGTCATCGACTTCGGCATCGCCAAGTCCGCGGCGGTGCCCGGCGGCACCGAGCCCGGAACGCTGAAGGGGAAGTTCTTCTACATGTCGCCGGAGATGATCGCCGGCCAGGACGTGGACCACCGCGCGGACCTCTTCGCCGCCGGGGTGATGCTCTACGAGCAGCTCTGCGGGCGGCGTCCCTTCACCGGTCTCAACACCGAGGAGGTGCTGAACCGCATC